>NZ_JWLH01000006.1:99215-107771 GCF_000813925.1 Leisingera sp. ANG-S5
CCGTCACCACCGTCGCCGCCACCGTAACCGCCGCCATAGCCGCCGCCGGCCTGGCCATCCGAGGGGTTGTTCAGGAAGAAAGTGAGGAGAACGAGGAACAAAGCACGATGTAACATCGGCTTGAAGTAGGGCGGTTAGCCCTCCAGTCCATAGGCCTGACGGATTCCGCGCTGGGTTCCCGGGCCGAAGTCTCCGTCTATCGCGCCGGCATAGAAGTTGTTTTCCTTCAGCTTCGACTGCAGTGCCCGTCGGGTTTCTGCCGTGAACATATTGGGCCGTTCGCTTAGGAGGCCCAGCACGTCAGAGCTTCCGCTGCGCAGGGCGGCATAAAGGTAATGCGCTGAATCTTCGGGACCTTTCGAGGGAATCAAGCCGTCATCAATGAGCGCGGCAAAATTGAATTGGGCCTGCGGATGGCGCAGGTCAGCAGCTCGCTCGAAGAAGGTGAGCGCCTTTTTCGGGTTGGCAGGCAGACCCAGTCCGCCCTGATAGTGCAGGAAGCCAAGATCATTGATCGCGTCGGCAAAATCTTGTTCTGCGGCCGCTTGGTACAGTTCCAGAGCCTTGGTTTGATCGGCCTCCACTCCGGTACCGCGCTCATAAAGTTTGGCCAGTTCAAACTGGGCCTCCGGTGAGCCGGCATCCGCGGCGCGCTGCAGGAATTCCACCGCCGCCTTGGGGTTAAACCGGCCCTCATTCGGGTTCAGCCGGATATAAGCCAGACCCAGCATAGAGCGGGTGTCGCCGAGCTCAGCCAGCGCCAGAAGCTGTTCCTCCTGGTCGGGTTTCAGTGCCGCCCAAGCGGCAGAGGCATCGGCCACAGAAACAGGGGCGTCATTTTCTCCGGGACCAGCGAGATAGAAGGGCACGCCGGTCAGCGAGCCGTAGGTATGCGGCTCCTGAAGGTTGGCGGTGCTCTGCAGCACCTGGTCGCGCACCTGGCGGAACATCAGGCTGATTTCCAGGCCGGGCTGCACCATTTTTTGCATCAGGGCTGTGGCGTAGGGTGAATTGCTGCCGCTGCCATCCAAAGCCACCTGGCCGTCCTTGGCGGCAAAGGCCACCAAGGTACCGCGGTCCGGGTCTGCCGGGGCCATGCCGCCGCCGCCGCGGGTAGTTTCCGTGGTTTGAGTTGTTTGTTCGCTGCTCTGTTCCAGTGCGATGGAGTCGCCCAGCGGATTGTCGCGGCAGCTGTCCAGGATCACGATCCGCATCTTGCGGGCCCGGTCGACCGCGCCGAGCAGCTGTTTCAAGGACAGCGACTGCCGCTGCACATCACGGTTGCTTGCGACTTTGGCATCTGCCGGGATCAGAAAGTTCTCGCCCTGCACCTCAATCCCGTGGCCGGCAAAATAGACCAGCGCCAGATCGGCGACTTCGGACCGGAAGGCAAAGTCATCCAGCAGTTGTTCCATCTCAGACGTGCCCGGATCCAGCGCCAGGCTGACGTCGAATCCGATGCCTTCCAGTGTATCCGCCATGGCAACGGCGTCATTGCGGGTATTTTCCAGAGGCGGCAGGTACTGGTAGTCCGCAACCCCGATGACCAGGGCTATGCGGTCAGTCGCAGCCTGCGCGCCGGCGGCGAGCAGCAGGCAAGCGGTGAAAATCAGGGGTTTGAAGAGAAACGACATGCGGATACCTGGGTTAGCGAATTCAGCTATGGCCCAATGTAGTCCTTAGCGGCAGAAAAGAAAAAGAAAATCCGCCGCTGGCAATAGCGGCGGACAGACCCTGCCCGAACCCGGACAGGGTCTAACTGTATCAGGTGCTGGCCATGCTGCCAGCCGACCGCAACCGGTCGCGCAGCTTTTCCAGGGTGACACCGGCCGCTGCCGCAGGCAGGTCCGCGGGGCCGGCCTCATCAACCTGGGCCTGCACGCGCCGGTAGAACCCGGAGAGCCCCGACAGTGTCTGGATAACCAGGTCGAAGTCCTGCAGCGAGCGCAGCTCCTGACTGGTCGGCGCGGTTCCCCGCTCCAGAACGTCGAGGACGACGTCCTCCAGCGCTTGCATCTGACTGCGGAGCTGCTCCATTTCCCACGCGGATGCGGCGCAGAGCTCGCCGAGGGCTTTGTCGGGACGCTCCATGATCAGAGCCGCCCGACGACCTGTTCGATGGCCTGCTTCATGGTTGCCACCGTGAACGGCTTGCGAACAATATTGTTCAGGCCGATCTGCTTGCCAACCTGGATGATTTCCGGTGTCGGCTTGCCGGTGACCAGGATGAAGCCGACACGCTGGGTCACCTGATGGCTGCGCAGCGCCTTCAGCAATCCGAGCCCGTCCATGCCTGGCATGTTGTAATCGGACAGCACCAGATGAACCGGGGTCTGGGTCAGCTTCTGATAAGCGCCCTGACCGGAGTTCTCGACCATGTAGTTCTTGATGCCGATCTCATCCAGGCTCTGTGTGATGATCCCCCGGCTCGTCGACATATCGTCAACAACCATGACGCGGAGAGAGTCTTTCAAGCTCATTTTTCTTTCCTTCTGCTCTGCTTGCAGCCGTGGACAGGGTTACCTGCCAGCGGGTGAGTTGACATAAGTGGTGATCCCGGCCGTCTTCAGGTGCTGCGCCGCCGGGCCTGACATGCGCTCGGAGTGACCGATGAAGAGGGTGCCGCCCGGGTTCAGGGCATTCTGGAAGGCGCTCCAGACCTTCTGCTGGGTCGGGTTGTCGAAATAAATCGCAACGTTCCGGCAGAAAATCGCATCGAACTTCCCCTTGAAAGGGAAGGGTTCAATCAGGTTCAGCACCCCAAAGGTGATCAGCTTGCGCAGGCTGTCCGGCAGCCGCCCGTCCGGGTCGCGCTTGGGCACCAGCTTGCTGTATTTGGCGTCGATCTGGGCCAGCTCGTCCTCGGGGTACTTGGCCGCCTGGGCATGGCGCACCACCACCGGGTCGATGTCGGTGCCCAGGATCTTGATGTCCAGATTTGCGGCTTCCGGACAGACGTCCAGCAGTGTCATCGCAATCGAGTAGGGTTCCTGCCCGTTGGAGCAGCCCGCCGACCACAGCCGCACCCGGCCGCCACGCCGTGCCTGTTCCACCAGCGGCGGCAGCACGTCGTTGCGCAGGGTTTCGAAGTGATGCGGCTCCCGGAAGAAATGGGTCACATTTGTGGTCAGCAGCGACAACAGCCCGCTGCGTTCCTCGTCGGCATTGGGGCCGTCCAGGCTGGCAAGGTAATCCTTGAAGTTGGTGATGTTGCGTTGCCGCAGCTTGCGGGCCAGGCGCGACGACACCAGCGGCTTCTTGCTTTTCGCCATCGCCAGTCCGAAGTTCTTGTGCGCGAATTGCGCAATGGCTTCGAATTCCTGGTCTGACAGCGAAAAGCTGTCCGCGTTGGGAGTGATAGTACCTTCTGCGCTCACGGCATCACCTGCTCCGGAGCCGAGATCACCGCATCCAGATTGATGATGCGCACCATGGTGTCATCATGCGAGATGATGCCCTGGATGTACTCCATCGTGTTGCGGCTATCCACCGGCGGGGTGTCCTGGATGTCGTCCGGGTTAATCGAGATGATCTCGGAGACCGATTCTGCCAGCAGGCCGACCGGTTTCCCGTGCACGGAGACGACGATGACCACATTGCGCTCGCTGGCTTCGGTCTGCTGCAGGCCGAAACGGGCGGAGAGGTCATAAATCGGGATCACCGCACCGCGCAGGTTCATCACCCCTAGCACGTCGGCGGGTGCATGCGGCAGGATGGTCACCGGCGACCAGCGCCGGATTTCCCGGATCTGGGTTATCTTCAGGCAGAACGCCTGACCGGCCACGGTGAAGCTCACAAACTCGCTGTGTTCAGCGTGTTTCACTTCCTGATCGGTTTGCTTCACTTCAGCTTGCATTGCTCATTCTCCGCTCGGTGTCAAAGGCGGCCGCAGTGGGCGAGGCCGCGATGATGCTTTCAGGGTCCAGGATCATGGCGATCTTGCCGTCGCCAAGGATGGTTGCCGCAGCGACGCCCGGGATCTCCCCGCAGACGCCGTCCAGGCTCTTGATCACCACCTGGCGCTGATCGTGGATGTCATCCACCGCCAGGGCGCAGCGCTGGCCGGTTTCGGTCTCCACCAGCAGGTAGACGCCCGCTTGCTGATCGCTTTCGCGGTAGAGCCCAAGGCCGCCGGCCACATCGCAGATCGGCACGAAGTTGCCGCGGATCGACAACAGGGTGCCGTCGGCGCCCAGGCTGTTGATCATGTCGTCGCTGCCGCGCATGGTTTCGACGATCGAGGTGATCGGCACCACCATGGTCTGATCGGCAACCGACACCACCATGCCGTCCATCACTGCCAGGGTCAGCGGCAGGATGATGGTGAAGGTGGAGCCTTTGCCGGGCGAGGATGAGATGTTGATGCGCCCGCCGAGACCGGTCACCGCATTTTTCACCACATCCATGCCAACGCCGCGGCCGGAGAGATTGGAAATCTCCTTGGCCGTCGAGAAACCCGGCGCAAACAGAAGGTTGTCGATCTCGCTGTCGGTCAGTTCCGCATTTTCCGGGATCAGCCCTTTCTCGATCGCAATCTGTTTCACGCGCGGGCGGTTCACACCGGCCCCGTCGTCCTTGATCTCGATGCAGACACTGCCGGAACGGTGGGAGGCAGACAGCCGGATTTCACCGATTTTGGACTTCCCGGCCGCTTCTCTGTCGTCTGGCTTCTCCACACCGTGGTCGACCGCATTGCGCAGGATATGCGTCAGCGGGTCGGACAGCCGTTCGATGACCGTCTTGTCGACCTCGGTGTTTTCGCCTTCGGTGACCAGCTTGCAGGTCTTGCCGGTTGCGGCCGAAGCCTCGCGGACGATCCGGGCCATGCGCTGGAACAGCGGCTTCACCGGCTGCGCGCGAATGGCCATGACACCTTCCTGGATGTCGCGGGCCAGGTTTTTGAACCCTTCCAGCTCTGTCTCCACATCCCGGGTATCCGAGACGTTCAGGTTGGCGATCTGCTGGGCCAGCATCGAATGGTTGATG
This sequence comes from Leisingera sp. ANG-S5, assembly GCF_000813925.1. Taxonomy (NCBI): domain Bacteria; kingdom Pseudomonadati; phylum Pseudomonadota; class Alphaproteobacteria; order Rhodobacterales; family Roseobacteraceae; genus Leisingera; species Leisingera sp. ANG-S5. Next base: position 104,202 of record NZ_JWLH01000006.1, read on the forward strand.
ATAAGCTCCCCGACAGCGTTGATCAGCCGGTCCACCCGCTCGAGTTCGACGCGGAGCGTCGGCTTGGGACCGCCGCGCTGCTCCTGCTTGCCGCTCTCGGCTTTCGGGGCCGAGGCCTTTTCTTCGGCAGCTGCCGGCTTGGCTTCGGGTTCAGGTGCGGGGACCGGCGGCTCAAAAGGGGCTGCAGGCGCCTCCCCCTCAGGGGCAGCTGCGGCATCTGCGGCTGGCGGTGCAGCGAACATCGCATCCAGCGCGGCCAACGCATTGGCTTCCGCCTCGGCATCGCCATCACCGTTGATCGACAGCTCGCACAGGCCCTCGACGAATTCGAACACGGCCTCAACCTTCGAACGCGTCTCCTTGGTGACCAGCACCAGATCCCAGGCCAGATAGGCTTCGCTCATGTCCATGGCATCAAAGCCGGGCAGCTCATTCTCGTCCATGGTGACGGTCAGCTCACCCAGATCCTTGAGCGCCTGGAACAGGAAGAACGGCTCGTTGCCGGTGCCATACATTTCCTTCAGCGGCTGGAAGCGGATCCGGTAGGTCTCTTCCTGCGGTTCCGCCGGGGCGCCGCCCAGATCGCCAAGATCCATCATGGGCGCCGGGCCGCCGAGCCCCATCGGCTCGAAGGTGAGGTCTTCCTCTTCTTCCGGAATGTATTCATCCAGCGCCGCCAACAGCGTATCATTGTGCGCTTCGTCTATCTCGCCGCCGTCCCGGGCAGCCTCGACCAGTGCTGACAGTTGATCGCTGGAGCGCAGCAGCAGCTGGATCAGCTTCTCGTCCAGCTCCAGCCGGTTGGAGCGCACTTCGTCAAACACGGTTTCGAACCGGTGGGCGAAAGCCACCAGATCATCGAGGCCAAAGGCCCCGGCGCCACCCTTGATCGAGTGCACGGCGCGGAAGATCGCGTTGACAACCTCAGAGTCGTGATCGCCTCCTTCGATGGCGGTCAGACCCTCATCCGTTGCTTCAAGGAGCTCTTCGCACTCCTCAAAGAAGGTATCCTGAATCGAACCCGACATCTTAGGCCGCGGCTCCAGTCACGCGCTTGAGCGCAAAAATCAGCGAGGCATCATCAAACGGCTTGGTGATCCAGCCGGTGGCGCCAGCGCCGCGGGCACGGGCCTTCAGTTCAGGTGCGCTTTCAGTGGTCAGCACCAGAATCGGAACCTTGGAATTGATACCGGTGCCGCGCAGCTCCTCGATCACGCCGAAACCGTCGAGGTTGGGCATGTTGATGTCGGTGATCACCACGTCCGGATCCACGTCAGGGTACATGTCCACTCCCTCGCGGCCATCGACCGCGCAGTGGTATTCAAAACCGGCCTCTTCCAGGGTCGCGGCCAGAAGATTCCGGATGGTGCGGGAATCGTCGATTGCCAGAACTTTGGTTTTCATGCTGTTTCCTCGTCTTCAAAACGGTTGGGCTCCAGCCCCAGAAGCGTCAGGGACTTGCGGCAGGATTCTGTGATGTTGGTGACTGCGAAGCCCGCCCCCTCGGACCGCCACTGCTGCTCTGCGCCAAGCAGAAGCTGCAGGCAGCGCGAAGGCATCAGGGCAACGCCGCTGCAGTCGATTTCGACTGCCTTTGCGCGCGCTCCCTGCAGGAAGGCGATCAGCGGATCCAGCTCCGCGAAGGCGTTTGGCAGATCCAAAACGTGCTTTTGCGTTTCCGTAGTCATTTTCGGCGATTCGCACCCCCGTTGTCGGCGATCAGTTCGAGTTCGATGGGGCAATTCTTAGGTGGCGGGACTTAACATTTGATTGCCGTCAGCCGCGCCAGGAGGGGGATTCATAAGGAGACCGGCGAAAATTTCGCGTCAGAAACCCGATCAATTTTTATCTGTGTTCTGACGGTCCGGAGAATCACCTGCGGCGGTTCAGCAGGCGTGTTTTCAGGGCTCCGCACAGCCTGCGGATGCATCTTTACCAGACCTTCAGAAAGTGACGCCGGAGCGCAGCAGAATCCGGCATGTTTCTGCATCGAAATGCGGCATGCGGCATGCGCCGTAAGCGGCAAATTAACACCTGGGACGCATTCTGACTGGCATCACTATTGCGGTGGCCTAGACCGCACTGCTCTTAGGAGGACGGAATGAAAACGTTCAAATCGCTCAAGCTGGCACATAAATTGCCATTGTTTGTTGTTGGGTTCGGTGTGCTTGTGACGGCGATTCTCGTCACCATCAGCACTATCAGCTTCCAAAAAAGCGCCGAAAAAACTGCGGAAGACCAGTTCCGCTCGATGGTGGCGGACCGGAAATTTTCGGTGCAGACGCTGCTGGACGGAATTCATGCGGATGTGCAGACGCTGGCGGCGGTACCGTCAACAGCCACTGCCATCGAATGGCTGACAATGACCTGGAACGATCTGGATGGAAATCCAGGCCAGATCCTGCGCCAGGCCTATATCGACGACAACCCGAATCCGATCGGGCAGAAGCATCTTCTGGTGCGCGGCAAGGGCGAGTCGCCCTATCACATGCATCACGAGACCTTCCATCCGGCCTATAAGACGCTGATCGAAAGCAAAGGCTACTATGATGCCTTCCTGATCAACCTGGCCGGCGACATCGTCTACTCGGTGTTCAAGGAAAACGACTACGGTACCAACATGATGACCGGCCCGTTCAAGGACTCAGGTCTGGCCGACGTTTACCGTGCCGCCCTTGAAGGCAGCCGCGGCGAGGTCTTCTTTGCGGACATGAAGCCTTATGCGCCCTCCGGCGGCGCAGCTGCCGCTTTTGCAGCCTCTCCCGTGGTGAACGATGCCAATCTGACTGTCGGCGTGCTGGCGGTGCAGATCCCCGTGGATCTGCTGGGGGCCATCGTCAACAACGACCAGGGCATGGGGCAAACCACCCAGATATATCTGGCAGGCTCAGATATGCTTGCGCGGACCACATCGCGGTTCGAGGACGGCTATCAAGTTCTGTCGCAACTGCCTTCGGTCCCTCAGGTTACCACTGCATTTGACGGCGAGTCGCACGTCCAGAAAGGCGTCCCTGGGCTAAACGGCCATGCTGTGCTTGCTTATTCCGAGCCGCTGCCGCTGGAATTTGCAAATTGGGCGATCATCGCCGAGCAGGACTGGGCGGAGCTGATGGCCCCGGCAGCTGAGAAGCGCAACATGCTGCTTCTGGCCTCGCTGATCTGCGCTGGCGGCATGTCCTTCTTCGGCTGGCTGTTTGCCCGGTCGGTGACCAAGCCGATCGACCGGATCTGCAGCGATATGGAGGCGGTGTCCTCCGGCGATCTTGATACCGAAGTTGCGGCGGCCAGCCGCGGCGACGAGATCGGCAAGATCGGCAAAACGCTGGTCTCGATGCAGGACGACCTGAAGCTGGCCCGCGCCGCCGAGGAGGAGCGCGCCGAGATGCAGCGGCAGCAGCAGCAGGTAGTGGAGAAACTGAGCAGCGGCCTGGTGCAGCTGGCAGACGGCGATTTCTCGCAACCGATCAACAGCGCTTTCCCGGAGGAATACGAGCAGCTGCGGCAGAACTTCAACAGCACCGTCAGCAACCTCAGCGCCACCGTGCAGCAAGTGATCGAGGCCTCCGGCAG
>NZ_JWLH01000007.1:0-232708 GCF_000813925.1 Leisingera sp. ANG-S5
ATGACGTTGCCGGAGTTCAGCTTGCGATCCACGCGGATTGCCAAGCATTCTCGGCTGTATTCGTCGATGATGTTGAGCGTGCGGAACGCCCTTCCGTCATCAGTCCGGCAATGCACGAAGTCGTAAGACCAAACATGATCACGGTATTCTGGCCGTAGCCGAACGCACGATCCGTCATTCAGCCAGAGCCGCCCCTTCTTTGGTTGTTTCATGGGCACTTTCAGCCCCTCTCGTCGCCACAGCCTTTCGACCCGCTTGTCATTCACATGCCAGCCTGCATCTCTCAGCAGCGCTGCGATCCAACGATAGCCATAGCGGCCATATTGCCGGGTCAGCTCGATCATGTCGGCCACCAATCGTTCTTCATCCAGGCGACCAACTGGCACCCTACGCTGCGTGGATCGGTGTTGTCTCAGAACGCGGCACGCGCGGCGTTCCGAGACATTCAACTCACCACAAACGCGATCAATGCAAGCACGGCGACGAGCGGGGCTCAGAAGTTTCCCTTCGCGGCTTCCGCCAAGATCAGCTTGTCCAGCGTCAGATCAGAAACAGCTTTGCGAAGCCGCTCGTTCTCTTTCTGAAGCCGCTTCAGTTCCCTCAATTGGTCAGTGCCCATTCCACCGTACTTCTTCTTCCAGCGGTAATAGGTCTGTTCAGTCACGCCAATCTGCCGGATCGCATCCAGACGCGGCATTCCTTGCGCGGTCAGTATTTCAACCTGCCGCAACTTCGTGACAATCTCTTCTGGCTTTGGTCGCTTGTTGGCCATGCGTTTCCTCCGTTTTACTAAACATAGCGGAGGACCACTTCAGTGGGGGAAGACCAGCGGGGGAAACTCATACTCATTGATCACCTTGTTGTAGCGGAACATCTCTTCTGCACTACTCCCCGGCCAGTCGAAATGCTTGACGGCCCAATGGACGAAGACGCGCTTGAAGGCCTTGGTTTTGGTAAAACCGATTGATCCGTGCTTCTGCGCATATTGCAGAGTAAGCAGAGCGCCCCGAAGCAGCGGAGAATGCGCGAGGTCGGGATGGTCATCGGCGAGAGTGCGGAATTCGATCATGCCAGGATGCTGCCACAGTCCGCGCTGTAGTGCCATGATGTCCGCACAGGGTGAATTTGGCGTTATCAGAATTTCGCGCCTGCAGCGAATGGCCAGTAAGACAGGCCGCGCGGCAACATGCGGCTTAATGCTGAATGGCAGTTGTGGGCCGTCTTTTCGGTGGATTTTGCCGCCATTGCGCAGATGTTGCGTGGTAACGAGGTTAGCTGTGAGGCCAATTTACCGGAAACGAACCATTCAAAATGGGTTTAGCGCTTCGGGCCAGCGCCTGGGATGTTCAGTAATCAACAGCAACACATCCGCCCCGGTCAGCGCCTTGCGCGCATCCTGGATCATTCGCAAATTCAGACTGTTGATTTCTGCCGCCGAGACCGGGCGGCCGGGATTGTAATAGACCGTCACCAAGAAAGTACGCCCAAGTTTGGTGACCGACATGTCCTGCAGCGCGCCGCAATCCTCGGCGATTGCAGAACGCAGGCTTTGCCGGGCTGCAGCGACACTCTCAGGGCTAGCGCTGGCACCGGCCAGTCGCCCAGCCCAACGCGAAAATCCCGAACATAGGAACCGATCGCCAGCAGACAAAGCAGCAGGACAGTCACTGAATCACCCACCGGTGCGACCGGCGCCAGCGGACCATCCCGGAACAAGTAGATGGCGCCCAGAGCGCGCAATTAATCCTTGGCGGACTTCGTACGGGCGCTATCAGAAGAAAACCGGTACGCCGCCGGGGGTGTAAAAGGCCTGGGACTGCCCGCAGCAATGTTTTCCTTCATTTCTTCGGGCCTATTCCAGCGGCCATGTATTCAAGCAGCTCGAGGCAGCGTTGAGCGGACGGGTTGCCCCGACCGAACCGGGTAAGCTTTGCATAGAGCCGGGTGCATCTTGAGTGCCAATCCACGGGCATTTCAACCAAGGAACCCCTGGCAAGATAGGAATCGGCAAAGCTGCGCCAACCCAGTCCCAAGCCGGCGCCGGCCGCAGCGGCCTCCAGCAAATAGACGTAGCTGTCGAACTTCTCTCTGACCTGCCAGCCAGAAAAGTCAGGATGTGCCCGTTGCCAGTCCCGCCAAGTCATCCAGCCGAAATTGTCCTTGCTCAATTCCAGCAGCGGCGGAGGGGCACAGGAACTTTCGAGCGCTGCTTTCGCCTGCTCGATCAGTTCAGGCGTGCCGACCGGTTTGATTTCCTCCTCGCAAACCACGACGTGCTCTTCCGTCGGAGGGAGTGATGAGTACTCGAATACGATATCAGCTCCAGTATCTATTGCCGACCGGGTGAGGTTGTATTCTGCGGTCAGCAGGCGCAGCTCAACCTCCGGGCCCAGAGCTTTACGCAGCTGACCATGGCGCGGCATCAGCAAAAGATGTGAAACCGAATGCGAACAGACCAGGGTGACCAGATTCCCGGTCCGCGCCAGGCCGCGGACCGAATCCTGCAGCATGTCGAGGCCCTGTGCCGTCCCAGCATAGAATTGCTGCCCCTTTCTTGTCAGGCGGATGGGTGAGCTTCCCCGGTCAAACAGCAGTGTGCCGAAGCGGATTTCGAGATTGCGGATATGGCGGCTTATGGCGGGCTGTGACGTGTTCAACTCCTCCGCCGCGCGGGCAAACCCCTGAAGGCGGGCCACCGCTTCGAATGCAGTCAGCGCGTTGAAGGAGGGGAGAGAGTATTTCCGTTCCGGCATATCATTTTCGATATGTCGCCATAGACGCAAAAGCAATGGAAATCCGCGGGGATCCCAGGGAAGCTCCTGTGTGAAAGACACCCTAACCGACCGGCAGATTGCAGCATGGACGACTACGAAAAACCACGTAAATGGGCGGATCCCAAGGTAAAGCTCTTCCCGCACCAGGTGGGCTTTACCTGCCCGCCGCATGATTTCGATGCAGCCCCTTCGGACTTCCTCCGCATGGCGCCGCGCAGTGTCGGAGCCCACGGCTGGATGCTGCATGTGCCAGATTATGCGCACCGGCTGGACCAGCGAAAAAAGAACTTCGGCATGCTTGAGGATTTTCTGGAATGCATGGCGAACAATGGTGCCGATGTTTGCGGCCAGGTGGGGTCGAACTGGGTGCATGCCTCCGGCCTTGGGGTCGAAGGGATCCGCCAGCACTGCGAAATGCTGAGCGATAAATACGAGACCCCGTTTCACATGGCCGGCTACGCCATGGTTGAAGCTCTGCGTGCAAGCAATGTCGAGAAGGTGGCGCTGAATGCCTGCTACCATCCTGCCAGCTGGTATCAGGGCACCGCGGGTTTTCTGAAGGAGGCCGGGTTCGACGTGCTTTGGGCCGGGAACTTCTTTGATCAGGGCTGGTTTGCTTCTCAGCAGGAGGTCGACGACTGCATCTGGTGTTTCGACGAAGAACTGATCTGGAAGTCATTTGAGTTTACCGCAGAGCAAGCCCCCGATGCCGATGCTTACCTGATCAACGGAATGAGCAATTACCGCCGCCCATCGGACGGGATTGCGCAGCGCCCGGTCCATTATGCCGCCGCGCTGGAGGAGCGTTTGGGCAAGCCGGTCATCGGCCATGACATCGCGCTTTACTGGCAGATTTTCAAAACTCTCGGCATTGCGCCGGAAACCCCGCTCGGCAGCCTGCTTTCATCTTTGAAGGACTGATCATGCATAAGATTGTTGCCCTTTGGGCCATTCCCCGTTCTACCTCCACCGCGTTTGAGTGGATGATGCGGCAGCGCGGTGATCTGGATTGCCTGCACGAGCCTTTTGGTGAGGCTTGGTATCAGGGCGAAGACCCTCTGTGGCCGCGGTTCAGGGAGGGGGAAAAAACAACGCCCGGTCTGACACTGGACAGTGTGTGGGATGATATCCGGGAACGGGCGCGCAAGGGTCCGGTCTTCCTTAAGGACTTTCCGCACTACATCAATCACATGTGGGACGCGAAGTTCCTGTCGCAATTTACCCATGCTTTCCTGATCCGCGATCCGGCCAAAACCATCACATCGATGCACCACAAGTGGCCCGACTTTGATGAGCTGGAAGTGGGATTTCCCGAGCAGCGGGCCCTGTTCGATCTGCTGACGGCGCTGAATGGCACACCTCCGCCGGTCGTCGACAGCGACGATCTGCTGGAATACCCGGAGGAGATGACACGGGCCTTCTGCGATGCAGTTGGCATCCCCTTCATTCAAGAGGCGCTGACATGGGAAGCGGGTGGCGACCCCTCTGCCCACAGTTGGTGGGACGGCGGGTCGTTTCATGCAAACCTGGCCCAATCCACCGGCCTGACGCCGCAGAGGCGCAAGTACATCGATCTTGAGGACACGCCGGAACGGGTCCAACGGGTGCATCGCCGGATGAAGCCGCACTATGATCACCTGTACAAGCACCGCATACGTGTGCTGCAACCCGCAGATTAAAGCAGGAGTATTTAGAGGATGCAGCAGCCCGGTTCAGTGAAAGAAGTCGTCGAAGCCGGTCTATGCATCGGCTGCGGACTGTGCGAGGCGCTGGCGCCTGAACGCTGGAAAATGGCCTTTACGCCGAAGGGCCGCCTGCGCCCGTCCAGGATAGGCGCGGGATCTGATGCGGAGATCCTGCAGGCCTGTCCAGGGGTGATCGCCCGCCCCATCAGCGAGGCCGCACCGCGGACGGACACGGTTTGGGGCGGCTATCACCGGATGCAGGAAGCCTGGGCGGTTGATTCGGACACCAGGTTCCGGGCGGCATCTGGCGGTGTCCTGACTGCGCTGGCTGCGCATCTTCTGCGAACCGGCGAGGTGGAATTTATCCTGCATTGCGAGGCTGACCCGCAGGCGCCGATGCGTTCTAAGTGGTGTCTCAGCGATACGCCGGGGCAGGTGCTGGATCGGGCCGGGTCGCGCTATGGGCCGAGCGACACGCTGGCAGGTCTGGCCGCTGCGCTTGACTGGGATGCGCCCTTTGCTGTGGTCGCAAAACCCTGCGACGCCGGTGCGCTGCGCGAGCTTGCCAAAACCGATCAGCGGCTTACCCGCAACCTTGTGGCGGTGCTGGTTATGGTCTGCGGCGGGGCCTCGGACCTGGGCAAGTCGCAGGCCGTGCTGGATGAGTACGATCTGTCCGAGGATGACATCGCTCTGTTCCGCTACCGCGGTTATGGCAACCCAGGGCTGACCCGGATCGAAACAAGCGATGGCCGGGCCTTTCAGAAAACCTATGGCGAGATGTGGGCAGACGAAAGCGGCTGGCGCATCCAGACCCGCTGCAAGATTTGTCCCGATGCCTTGGGGGAGGCCGCGGATGTGGCAGCCGCGGATATATGGCCGGATGCCAGCCCTGATGGCGATAACGAAGGCTTCAACGGGGTGATCACACGGACAGCGGCCGGCGAACAGCTCTTCCGTGCCGCGAGCGAAGCAGGGAGCCTGACCGCCGGCGCAGACATCACCCCCCGCCAGTTCGACTCCTTTCAGCCGCATCAGGTCCGCAAGAAACACGCCTTGTCCGCGCGGCTCAGGGGCATGGCTGCCGCAGGCTCCCCGGTATATGAACATGAAGGTCTAAGGCTGGAAGCTCTCGACACCCACGATGCCCAGGAGGAGATGGGAACCCTGCAGCGTGTCCGCTGTGGCAAGTTCCATGAAGAACTTCCGTAGCAGGGTCCAGCCCAAAGGATTTGACCTGCGATGAAACTGGCGTACGCCGCACAGCAGCTTGTGTTAAGGTCCGCCTTGGTCCGAACTGATCGTTCAGCGGGACTTCCCAGGCAGTGATGCGTACGATCTTCATCGGTGGCTTCTTCTGGTGCTGTGCGCAGTTCCTATCTGGCGCGGATTTCATATGAGGCGACGGGCTTTCCGAAGATGCCGGTGTCGGGAGTAACGCCCAGCCCAGGCGTATCGGGTGGCGTGGCTTTGCCCCCGATGTTGCGTGCGCCCTGGCCCGGGACCGGATCGACCCCCAGATGATAGTGGCATAGCCAGCTGTCCATGTGATGCTCAGGCGGGGTGCTGCTGGCCAGGTGGACCGCCGCGGTGTCAGCCAGGGCGGATCCGCCTAGATCCTCGATATGCATCTTCCAGCCGACGGATACGGCGAAATCGCGCACCTGCAGGGATTTGGTCAGCCCGCCAAGCCGGTTGGGTTTGACCTTTAGCCCCGCGCAGGCATCTGTTTTCCAGGCGCGCAGATGATCGTCGAATGTGTGCAGACATTCGTCCAGCAGAACAGGTTGGCGCACATTTTGGGCGACATAGGCGCATTGTTCCAGCGTTTCGCAGGGCTGTTCGATCCAGCTGCGGGCATCCGACACGGTGTTCAGAACTTGCAATGCCACGCCCGGCAGCCAGGCCCGGTTGATGTCATAAGTCACGAATTCAGAAGGCAGCAGAGCCGAAGTTATCGCCTCGATCCGTTCGATATCGGTTTGCGGGTCGGACCCGCCTAGCTTTGCAGAATGGGTGCGGTACCCGGCGGCGCGCGCTTCGAGGATAAGAGCGATCATTTCATCGGGTGTGCCGGTGGAGATAGAGCTATTGACATGAACCGGCGCGGCTTGGGCTCCGCCCATCAGCTGCCACAGCGGCATTCCGCTGGCCTGCCCCAGAATGTCCCAGCAGGCCATGTCGACCGGGGATTTCACGTAAGGGTGGCCGGGCAGTTGTACGTCCATCAGCCGGTTTATGTGCCCAAGGCTGCGGGGGTCTTCGCCGATCAGAAACGGGGCCAGCGTTTCCAGGCCCGCACGGATGCCGGGCCCATGCGCCGGCAGATAGGTATGGCCCCACGGGCAGCCTTCGCCCCAGCCGGTAATTCCTTCATCGGTGTCGACGCGCACGAAGGTGGAATCGAGCTTTTCGAATTTCAGCCGCCCGCCGGACAGCCAGTAGGGCTTGGTGAGTGGCAAATCGAGCTGGTAGACTGTAATGCGCGAGATTTTCATGTTGCTGTCTCCTCTGCGGGCATTTGAGGATTGTCCGCGGCGGCGTTTTCTACCGACCGCCCCTCATGGGATTGCACTTTGCTCAGTGTCATTTCAGAGAGGTGGGCTGCTAACGCTGTGCTGCAGGCCGGAAGCGGCGGTGTGAATTCTGCGGCTTCTGATTTGCTGACAGTCATGCCGCCTGCCCCGCAAGCTCGAAAACCGGCGCCCCGAGATTGTAAAAGTCCGGCGTCACGCCCAGCCCCGGGGTGTCAGAGGCATAGAGCTTGCCATCACGCGCTGCCGGTCCGCCGATCCCGGTGCTGCGCGTGTTGTAATTCATCAGATCCGTCGAGTTGACCAGCATTTCCTCTGGCGTGGAGGCGGCGAAATGCGCCACCGCCGAGGTCGTGATCTGACCTCCCCAAGAATCTTCGGAAACCACCGGTATGCCATGGTCAATCAGGAAATCACGCACCCGGCGGGCTTTGGACAGGCCGCCAAGGTTGGAGATCTTCAGACAGCAGATCTCAGCCCCGCGGTCATTCACGATGCGGCGGGCCATTTCGATGCCGGTCACGCATTCATCCAGCTTCATCGGCTGCTCTGCCACACGGCGCACCTGTTGGCATTCGTCATAGCTGTGACAGGGTTGCTCCAGGATAAAGTCCAGATCGCGGGTCGCGCGTGCCACACGGATGGCATTGTCGACACGCCAGCCCTGGTTCGCATCGGCCATTGCCTTCTCACCCGGTTTCAGCAGCGGCACGCCGTCGCGGATGCGGTCGATGTCGGTGACCCAGTCGCCGCCCACCTTGATCTGAAACTGCCGGTAGCCCGCTGCGCGATGCAGCTCCATCTCGGCAATGGTTTCTTCCAGCACAGGTTTTTGCGGCACAACCCGGTACATCGGCGCGCCATCGGTGAGCTTGCCCCCCATCAGCATCCACACCGGCTGGTTGGTGGATTGCCCAAGAATGTCCCAGCAGGCCGCATCAAAAGGAGCCTTGGCATAGCCATGGCCCTGCACGAATTTATCCATCAGCCGCTCGATCCGGCGCAGCTGGCGCGGGTCTTCCCCGAGCAGGCGCGGCGCGGCTAGGCGGGCAAACGCCTCCACCCCTTCAGAATGGGCAACCATGTAGTTTTCACCGCAAGGAGCAAACTCGCCGCAGCCTTGCAGCCCTGCGTCAGTATCAACCACAACCACCGACGACATCGAGGTGGTTATGGCGTTGCCCGCCCCCCAGCCATAGGAGCCGCCGACATAGGGCAGCGGGGTCTTGAATACTCGAATGCGTGTTATTTTCATGGTGTCACCACGATGTTTCCGACGTGCGATTTGGTCATGAAGGCCTGTTGCGCAGCGGCCAGATCGCGCAGCGGATATGTTTCAGCCAGAAGCGGCTTCAGGGCGCCGGTCTCGATCATGCCGACGACGCGCTGCATGGTGCCGGGCGGGCAAATCGTCGCGCCGGTCAGCTGCAGGTCCTTGTAAACCAGCTGGCGCAGGTCGAATTCCGCCATTTGCCCGGCAATGCAGCCGGAGGTCGAATAGCGGCCGCCCTGGCGCAGTGCGTTGATCAGCGGCATGAACATTGGCGCACCCACCACATCGAGAGCGATATCCACCAGCCCAACGGCAGCCTTGCGGATTGCAGCTTCCAAATCGGGCGTGTTGCGGTCGATTACGATGGCAGCACCCAGTTCCAGAAGCAGTGCCGCCTTGGCTGGGCTGGCCACCGCGATCACCTTGCAGCCCCGCAGCCGACACAGCTGAATGGCGGCGGAGCCGACGCCGCCCGATGCGCCAGTGATCACCACGGTCTCGCCAGGGCGCGGCGCGGTGCGCTGCACAAGGTTCTCGGCGGTGGTGTAGGCGCAGGGGAAGGTGGCCAGTTCCGCATCGCTGAGTGTGCTGTTGACAGGAACCGCGTTGGCCGCACGCACTATGGTATATTCGGCAAAGCCGCCATCGGCTTCGGATCCGAAGTAGCCGGAGTTTTCCGTGTTGAGCCAGTCACCATGGCCAAGCAGCCAAGGGTCGATCATGACCCGCTCACCGATCCGCGTTGCGTCTACGCCTTCCCCGACGCCAACGATTTCACCAGCAACATCCGCGCCCTGAATGACCGGAAAGTTCAAGGAGCCGCTGCCCCAGGTGCCGTCACCGGCATCCGCTTCCTCGAAGCCATCGGTGCTGCCGCTGCCCAATTCTGCATCGACGGATTTGGAATACCAGGCGGTACGCGTGTTGATATCGGTGTTGTTCAGCCCACATGCGCCGACCTTGACCAGCACTTCGCCCTTACCGGGCTGGGGCGTCGGCACATCTGTGTACACCAGCTTGTCGAGCCCGCCGTGGCCGGTCAACACAACTGCTTTCATCGTTTTCGGGATCATCCCGGCCTCCCTGGTTTTCTTTGATATGTCTTTCTATCGGCGTTAAGGAGCGGCAGCTTCGCCGCTCCTTCTTGCGGATCATGCCGGCTGGTGAACGGCGTCGGTTGGTGGGCGCCCCGATTTCGGATCATAGGCCGGCCCACTCAGGATACGGCCCTTGCGCGGCTCACCTGCGGCGATGATCTCAACCTCCTTACCCAGCACATTCACGTGTAGTTTCACGAAGGCAAATGCGAGGATCTTGCCGACGGAGTGACCGTAGGCGACCGACGCGGTTGCACAGTCGGCAAGATCGGCATGCGTTCGAAGGAGTTTTCTAGCCAGGGCATGACGCGGTCGTAATCAGCCTCGAACAGCCAGTTTTCATATTCCCAGGGACATTCATTGTGCCAGACGGAGTTCGAGTTCTCTTTCTCGTAGATCCCGATCCGCCCCTTCTTTTGCACCATGCGGATGTAGCCCGAGGCCAACTTGTCGTCGCGGATCACCGGCAGTTTAGTGTCTAGATCCTTGAATCCGGGCACGTCCTCGGTGACGAAATAGTGGTGGGTCATCGACGTCATCGGCAGTTGCAGATCGGACCATTTGACCATCTGGCGTGCATAGGTGCCGCCGGCGTTGACGACGTGCTCGCAGATGACGGAGCCTTGCTCGGTTTCAACAACCCACTCACCGGCGTCGTTCTGGGTGATGTTCGTCGCGCGGAATTGGCGGAAGAGTTTCACTCCCTTCTGTCGGGCGCCAGTGGCCATCGCCATTGTCACGTTGGAGGGGGCAACGAGGCCGTCGTCTGGAGTGTACAGAGCGCCAATGACACCTTCGAGGTTATAGTAAGGGTGTTTCTCGGCGATGAATTCCAGACCGACCAGTTCGATATTGAAGCCAAGCGAGCGGCCAACAGACAAGGTGTGTCGCAGCCAGTCCATTTCGTCTTCTGTGTAAGCCAGACGGAAAGAGCCACAAGCGTGCGACGTGGAGCCTGAGGTGAGCTCCGCCTGTTCCAGCAGCACCGTTTTTTCGCCCCAGCCTTCATGACCCAATGTTTGGCCTGGCCGCAGCCCAAAACGCCACCGCCGACAATGACGACCTTGGCGGTTCTTTTTTTGGACATCGCAATTTTCCTGTTCGAGAGACATGGGGTTCGATAGGCGCCCTGCTGCTACGTATGTACCAAAGTTACCATCAAATGGCACATATGTACATGATTTGGATGAGCATGAATTACCCATTACACAAATGTACCAATCTCTGTTTTGAGGTCGCTTTCGTCAGATTTGGACGAGTTGACCCCTCAGCTGCGGAAGACCGCACGTTACGTAGGACATGTTGACAAAAGGGATTCACACTACCCGCTGAGCGTAATTCAAGCTGGTATCTGCGATGGAGACCAGCTCGGCACGAAATTTGATGCCGGACGAGGAGTGGGTGTTCTTTGAACGGTTAATCCTATCTGTCTGAGCCCCGTACGAACGCAAGCCCACCAAACACCGCCTTGTTCTCGATGGAATTTTCTGGATCGCCCGCACCGGCGTCTCTTGGCGCGATTTGACTAAGGAGTTCGGCAAGAGGTTAAGTGTCTACCGCCAGTTCCGGCTCTGGGAACAGATCATGGGTGTTTTGAACGAAGGCGGCACCGTTCCGGACCTGCTGCGCTTTGAAAGAAGCGGACCTACGGTCGCGGCTTCTTTCAGCACGGCGCTACGCCAAGCTAATCTTCTACCGTTTGCTGATCGAATTTGCCGGGACCTCCAGCCGCTTGGAAACAACGTCTACCTTTTCTCCGAAAGCAATATCGAGTTCGGTTCCAACAACGATCTGCGCGGGGTGCAGGTGGGGACAGGCGAGGAGCTGAAGCTGGGGGCTAGCCAAGCGAGTGGCTCGCTGGCTGCTGGAGCGGTCAGGGCGCAGTATTCCCAGCTACCTCTGACGCCCCCCGCTCTGACGGGAAGGCGATGTTTTCCGGCTAGTGTTGCAGGAAAAATCCGCCAGTGGGAAAAAATTAAGGAATGCTCTGCCTGTGCCGTGTAACCTCTGTGCTTGGGTGTCCCCATGAGACAAATTGAGTTTTTTGCCTTCCTGGCTGCGCAGTTTGCGGTATTCAGTTCCTTGCTCCGCGCTGTCTGCAGAAAGAGAGAGGAATAGCCCTGTGAGCTTCAAGAATGCAGTTTCATTAACCTGCTTTTGTCTCAGCCTGCTGTTTGGTCATGTTGCGGCAGCCCGCAACCTGGTCATTGGCACGATCAGCGACGAGCCTGTCAAGGAAGCCCGGGTTTTCCTGCCTTTTGCCGAATATCTTGCAGCGCAACTGCAGGATGAGAGTATCACAGCAGGAGAAGTCAGAATTGCCCGGAACATTGCGCATATGGCGGAATTGCTGCGCAGCGGCGAGGTCGATGTCTTTGTCGACAGCCCGCTTGTCTCGCTCGCGGTCAGGGCAAAATGCGGTAGCCGCTTGGTGGCGCGAAGATGGAAAAAGGGTGTCGCCGAATACCGGTCTGTTGTCTTTGTCCGCCGGGACAGCGGCATCCAGTCGCTGGAAGATCTCAAGGGCAGGGTCATCGCCTTTGAAGAGGCCTTCTCCTCCAGCGGTTACATCCTGCCCCGGCACACGATTGCAACGCAAGGTGTTCAGCTCACCGCGATGAGCGGCCCGCGGGCGGCGCGGCCTGCGGAGGCCACGGGCTATGTGTTTTCCGGTGATGACGAAAACACCATCGAATGGGTGCTGCGCGGGCTGGTTGATGCCGGCGCCATGTCGCTGAATGGGCTGAAAAAACGCGCCGGAGATGATTTCGGCAGCCTTGACGTGCTTGTCCAGACGGAAAGTATCCCGCGGCATGTGGTCAGTTTGTCTCCTGGGGCATCCACAGAGTTCACCGCGGCGGTGCAGGCCGTGCTGATCAACATGGATCAAAGCGATGAAGGCCGCCGGATTCTGGAAAATTTTGAAAGAACGACGAAATTCGATGCCATACCGGATCAAACGCTGGACATGCTGGAAGAGTTTGAGACGCCGGTGACAGCCCTGATTGGCGGCAATTGAGTTTCGCATGTCGGGCCTCAGGACAAAACTGGTTGTCTACACGGTTTTGATCGTCTTTGCGGTTGCAGGGGCGGTTTCGGCCATTTCGATAACTTTGGCCCACCAAGCATCAGTTGCTGCGTTCGAACGCCATGCAAAGGTGCTGGCAAAGACACTGGGCGAGGCGGTTCTGGAACCGTTGTATGAGCTGAATGTCAAACTGATGCGCCAGCAGGTGAGCTCGGTCCTGGCCGGCGAGAGTGCCTTGCGGGTGATGATCCTGGATGCGGGCACGCGTGTTCTGACCGATGGAACCGATGAAAACCCGCTGCGGGGAAGGGAGTTCAACGAACCCTATCTGCGGCAGGCCAGGGAACGCGCTGAATGGGTCACCTCGCTGCAGGACGGCGTGATCCGGGTTGCCGGACCGGTGCAGGCAACGGCGGACCGGCGGCTGGGGTATGTGGTGCTGGAATATTCCACCGCGCAGCTTGATGCCGAATGGATGAAGCACATCCGGCTGACCCTGCTATTGGCCGGTGTCTGTGCCGGACTTGCCTCAATAGCAGCTGTTTTCATGGCGAGCTGGATAACCCGGCCAATCAAGCGGCTGACGGACTTTGCCACCAGTATCCGCCTGGGCAGTGCCATGCGGAAAATCCCTGAGTGCGGCCACGATGAAGTCGGCCGCTTGGCAGATGCTTTCACTGACGTTCTGAGCCACTTGGATCATAGCAATGCCGAGCTCAAAGAGCTGGCAAATTCGCTTGAGCAAAAGGTAAAAGAAAGGACACAAGCGGCGGAAGCGGGCAACAAGGCGAAGTCCGAGTTTCTGGCGACAATGAGCCATGAAATCAGGACCCCGATGAACGCGGTGCTGGGCATGGCCTCGCTGCTGGAGGAAACCAGCCTGGACGAGGAGCAGGCGCTGTATGCCAGGACGATCTCTGAATCCGGCGAAGCGCTGCTGGACATCATCAACGGGATACTCGATTTCTCGAAGACCGAAGACCGAAGCCGGGAAGCTGGAGCTGCGGACTGCGCCGTTTGACCTGGAGGAGCTTCTGAGCGGGGTGCTCCGTATGCTGGCCCCCAATCCGGCGGAAAGCCGGGTGGCGCTGCGGCTGGAATACGATCCCGAGGCGCCGAAGAATATTCAGGGAGATGAAGGGCGGATCCGGCAGATCATTGTGAACCTTGTTGGCAATGCACTGAAATTCACCGAGGCGGGATCGGTGACAGTCAAAGTCACCGGCCGGGCTGCTGGCGGCATGGCGAAGCTGCGGATCGCCGTGACAGACACCGGGGTGGGCCTTCCCGAAGACAGTCTCGAGAAGATCTTCACTGCGTTTTCCCAAGTTAACAGTACCGCTTCCCGGGATTTCGGCGGCACCGGGCTGGGGCTGGCGATCGCTTCCCGTCTCGCGCATCTGATGGGGGGCGGTATTGAGGTCCAGTCCGTGCTCGGGAAGGGGTCCACGTTCACCTTCACATGCGCCCTTGCAACCGCTGAAGATTTGGTGACGGGGTAACTGCGGTGTGCATGGCCGGAGGCCTTGGCCTGGCTGGGCGGCATTGCAGGGGCGCGGAGAAACCAAAAGCTGAACTGAGCTGGCCGACGAACCCGGTCGCTGCGGGTCGTGTGTCACTTGGATTGCGTTTGCCATTGTCCCTAGGAAGGCCATGCGGCAGGTGGAGGAAGTCATGAAAGCAAAGATCAGCTTCAAGCAGCTGCAGGCCCTGGAAGCCGTGGCCAGGCATGGCAGCTTCACCCTAGCGGCAAGAGAGCTTGGCATGTCGCAGCCGACGGTCTCCAACCTCGTCTATAACGGCGGCTATGATGCTGTCCGGCGTTACGCGGCCACGTGGTCCATTTGCTGCCGCCGGACCTGGGTGGGTCGCCACATACAGCCGCTGTCACGCAATCGGTTTTGAATAGTCTTAGGCCGAACACATAATGATCGGAGTGGCCCACTTGGTCATCTTTGAGCCCATTGCTGCCGCCGGCCGCCAGGCTCTCCCTCGCATGTGCAGCGCATCGCGAACGGCGCTAAGCGGCCCTTGCAAGTTCAGCTAAGGAAAAACGGCTGACGGAATGCGCTCGGCGACACAACTGCGATGTGGGAGTATTGCCGCAGAACTAGCGCATCTCCTGGTGGCCTCCAGCCAGCCAGTCAAAAACCAACCGCGCCCGGTCTGATGACTGATTGTGCAGTTTGACATAGAACTCCAGCGGTGCCGTAATGGTGTCAGGCAGCAGCTTGACCAGCTTGCCGGATGCGACCAGATCTGCAGTCAAGCCCTCCCAGCCGAGCACGGCCCCCATGTCGTCCTGCGCGGCTTGCAGTGCGATGACATAATTGTTGACGCGGTGGGTAGACTTCAGCGGTCCTGAATAGCCCAAGGCCTGGGCCCACCCCTGCCAGTCGGTGCCGCCGGTTTCCAGCGAATCGAGATGGATCAGCGGAACCTCCGCGATGCCTGCCACGCTGCCTATCGGGTGCTGATCGGCAAACCGCGGGCTGCACAGCGCCATGATCCGGTCCCGGAACAACGCCCTGCAGTGGCCGCTGTCGCGGGACATATCGCCGTAATGCAGGCTGAGGTCGCAGTCGCCACCCGCCTTTTCCGTATCACTGACAATCTGGGCCACCGAGATATGCTCGTAGCTGCGCCAGAAATGCGCCAGCCGCGGCGTCAGCCACAGTGAACTGACAGCGGTGCTGGAGCGGATCGTTACCGAGCTTCGACCGTGCTGGGCCCGCAGCTGTTCAAATGCATCATTGATCCCCTCAAACCCCCTTTGCAAAGCGACCAGTAAGTAAGCACCGCTTTCCGTCAGTTCGACGCCGCGGTGAAACCGGTTGAACAGGCTGCACTGTAACTCGCGCTCGAGCGTCTTGATCTGATGGCTGACCGCCGCGGGGGTGACGTTCAGCTCTGCCGCGGCCAGTTTAAAGCTGGTGTTCCGGGCGGCGGCTTCGAAGCTGACCAGGGAGCTCATCCGGGGCAAATCATAGGGGCGGTTGGGCAAGGCGGTTTTATCCTACTGACAAAAATGCTGCTTTCTGGCTGCATCTTTTCTCACGTTTGGGCAAAATAAACTAAGCCAAGATGAAAATTTTTACAATTGCCGAATGAGGGAATGACGCCAGAATGCAGCATCATCCTCCGGCTCAGGATCAACACCAGCCGGGCGAGACAGTCAGGAATTCTGCCGCTGCAGCCAAGGCTGCCGGAAACCCGCAAACAGGAGTTGGACAATGAAGTCGCATGCAAAAGTGGTGGTCGTCGGCGGCGGCTGTGTCGGGGCCTCGATCCTTTACGGGCTGACCCAGCATGGCTGCAGCGATGCAGTGATGCTAGAGCGCACCACGCTGACTTCGGGGTCGACCTGGCATGCGGCCGGCCTTTTGGTGACCTTCGTGCGTTCGCACAACATTTCCAAGATGACGATGGAAACCATCCGCATCTATGGCGAGGTGGAGGAGAAACTGGGCAGCTCCGTGGGCCTGCGCCAGGTTGGCCAGCTGCGGGTGGCCAACACCGAAAAGCGCTGGGACGAGTTCCAGTCTTATATCTCCATCGCAGAAGCAGCGGGCGTGCCCTGCCGCCTGGTGACACCGGAAGAGATCAAGGAGATCCACCCGCTGCTAGCGCAGAGCGAGAACATCCGCGGCGGCATCCTGCATGACCAGGACGGCTATGTGAACCCGGCGGACATCACCATGGGGCTGGCCAAGCTGGCCCGCGATCAGGGCGCGACAGTCTATCAGAACACCGAGGCACAGGCTTATGAGAAGCTGGACAACGGCAATTGGAAAGTGACCACCAGCAAGGGCGAGATCACCTGCGAGCATCTGATTTTTGCCACCGGCAACTACGCCCGCGAGAACGCCCGCCGGGTGGGGCTGGACCTGCCTTGCATCCCGATTGTGCATCAGTACTGGACCACCGAGACCGTGCCGCTATTGAAGGAGCGCCGCGCCGAAGGGCTGCCGGAGTTCCCGATCCTCCGGGACGAGGATTATGGCGCCTACCTGCGCGAGGATGTCGGCGGCTTCCAGTTCGGGCCATATGAGTTCGAAAAAGATCTTAAGCTGTTTGCCGAAGACAAGGTTCCAGCCGATTTTGGTGCCGACCTGCTGCCCGAGGATTTCGAGGCGGTGGAAACCCAATGGGAACGTGCGCTGGAGCGGGTGCCTGCCCTGGGCGAGGTGGGCATCAAGGCCAACACCCGCGGGCCGTTCCAGATGACTCCGGACGAGCTGCCGCTGTGCGGTCCGGCACCGGGGCACGAGAACCTGTGGCTGGCCGAGGGCGTGCCCGGCGGCATCCTGTGGGGCGGCACCATGGGCGAGCGGCTGGCACGCTGGATCGTCGATGGCCATCCCGGTATGGACATGTCGGAGATCGACCCGCGCCGCTTTGGCGACTATGCCTCCAAGCGCTGGACCATGGACAAGGTGCGTGAGACCTGGGGCACCCATATGGATGCCCATGTTCCGGGCGAGGATTTCCCCAACGCGCGGCCGATGAAGACGATGCCGTCCTACGATCTGCTGACGGCGCATGGCGCGGTCTGGACCACCTTCAACGGCTTTGAGTTCCCGCGCTGGTTTGCCAAATCGCCCGCCGAGGCCGTCCCAGAGCACAGCTTCCGCCGCACCAACCACATGGAGCTGGTGCAGGAAGAGGTGCGGCTGACCCGGGAGGAGGCTGCGTTCATCGAGATGTCGCCAATGACCAAGTTCACCGTCCGCGGCCGCGGTGCCGCCAAATGGCTGGACGGGATCATGGCCAACAAGCTGCCCAAGGTTGGCCGCATGACCCTGGCCGTGGCGCTGAACCTGCAGGGCGGCATGGAGGGCGAATACACCATCGTCCGTTATGGCGAGAACGACTTCTACCTGGTCTCGACCCCGAACGGGCAGGTCTACAACTGGGATTATCTCTCGCGCTTGCTGCCGGATGACGGCTCGGTTGTGATGGAGGATATTTCGGAACAGCTGGGCGTGATTGCCCTGGCAGGGCCGAAGTCGCGCGAGATCCTGCAGCAGCTGACCGACAACGATCTGTCGAACGAAGCCTTCCCCTGGCTCAGCGCCCAGATGGGCGAGGTGGGCTATGCCAAGGGCGTCCACCTGCTGCGCGTCAGCTACACCGGCGAGCTGGGCTGGGAGCTGCATCACCCGGTCGGATACAACCGGCATCTGGTGGATCAGCTGCTGAAGGCAGGTGTGAAACCTTTTGGCCTGGAGGCGCTGGAATCGATGCGGCTGGAGAAGTCCTACCGCGCGATCAACCGGGAGATCTGCAAGGACATGACCCCGTTTGAGGCCGGGCTGGACCGCTTTGTGGCGCTGGAAGGGCGTGAGTTCATCGGCCGTGATGCGCTGGTCCGGCAGAAGGAGGCGGGCGGTTACAACACGCTTGTCACCCTGAAGCTGCCGTTCTGCGACACTTCGGTGATGGCAGATGAGAGCGTCTATAAGGACGGCACGCTTGTCGGCCGCGTGACCTCGGGCGGGTTCTCCTATTACTGCAACCATGACATCGCGATGGCGCTGGTGCCGCAGGAGCTCACCGCTGAGGGCACGCGCCTGCAGGTGATGGTCCACAACGAGCTGCGCGAGGCTGAGGTGATCGGCATCTGCGCGGTCGACCCAACCAGCGCACGCGCCCGGGCCTGATCCCGGCCTAGCCACAGGAGCATGACATGACGGAACTGAACACACGGGCGCCGCGCGGCGCCCGGGGCGGACGGGCTGCGCGCGTCAAAGCCCGCACCAACCCGGCCCCGGTCTATCTGCCCGCGCTGAACCGCCGGGTCGGCCCCATTGATCTTTTGGGTCCGGAAGGGGTGGAGAAGATCCACAATGCGGCGATGACGATCCTGGAAACCACCGGCATCGAGTTCCGCGACCCGGTGGCGCTGGCCGACTGGAAACGCGCCGGCGCCGATGTGCAGGGCGAGCGGGTGCGCATCGGCCGCGAAATGCTGAAGGAGCTGATTTCCTCGGTGCCATCGGAATGGGGCTATGCCGCCCGCAACCCGGAGCGCTCGCTGCGGGTGGGCAACCGGCACTCGGTCTTTGCCAATGCCTATGGCGCGCCTTTTGTCTATGACTTGGACGGTGTGCGTCGCCCCTCGGTGCTGGAGGATGCGCATAACTTCTTCAAGCTGAGCCAGATGAGCCAGTCGATGATGGTTCCGGGCATCCTGCCGGTGGAGCCGCAGGACGTGCCGGTGCCCGAGCGCCATCTGGAGCTGGTGCATGCGGCCCTGACGCTGACTGACAAGCCGATCAAGGGCTCGGTGCTGTCGGAGCAGGCGGCGCGCGACACGGTGGAGATGGTGCGCATCGTCTTTGGCGAGGAATTTGTCGACAGCAACGTGGTGCTGGCAGCACTTTTGAACTGCAACACGCCGCTGGTTTGGGATGAGACCATGCTGCAGTCTTTGCGGGTCTATGCCGGTGCCAACCAGCCCTGCCTGTTGTCGCCTTTTGTCTTGGCAGGCGCCTCGGCCCCTGCCAGCCTGCAGGGCGGTGTGGCGCTGCTGATTGCCGAAAGCCTGGCGGGTATGGCCTACAGCCAGATCATCCGCCGCGGTGCGCCGATGGTGCTGGGGGTGGCGATCATGGGCGTTTCGATGAAGACCGGCGCCCCGATGATGGGTTCGCCCGAGCCGGGGCTGATGAATCTGCTAGTGGGCCAGATGGCGCGGTTTTACGACGTGCCCTGGCGGACCTGCACCATGTGGACCGGTTCAAAATCGCCGGACATGCAGGCCGGGTTTGACACCGCCAACACCATGTGGCCGGTTCTGCTGGGCGGTGCGAACTACATCGTGCATTCGGCCGGTTTCCTGGAGGGAGCGCTGGGGGTCAGTTACTCGAAATGGGTGCAGGACACGCTGCAGCTTGAGAACTTTCACCGGTTCTTCAGCGGCCTGCAGGAGGAAAACCTGGATGCGCTGCTGGGTGATATCGAAGCGATCGGCCCCGGCGGCCATTTCCTGGGTACCGACCACACCCGCGAAAACCCGATGCATATGAACCCGCTGCAGAACAACGACAGTTTCGAGCAGTGGGAGGCAGAAGGCGCCAAAACCGCGGAACTGGTGGGCCGCGAAGAGGCGCAGCGGATGCTGGACAGCTACGTGCAGCCGCCGATGCCGGACGACCAGCGCAGCAAGCTGGATGAATTTGTTGCCAAAAAGCGCGCGCTGTACCAAGCCTGACACGAGCGGGCGCCAAGGCGCCCCTTTGACCCGACACAAGGACAGGATTTGAGCCCATGACCGCATCTTCGACAAAAACGCTCTCACTCGCCGAAGTGCGGGGTTTGGCCAAATCTGTCCTTGTGGCCGCGGGGATGGACGCGGCGGGCAGCGATGTGATTGCCGATATCGTCACCTGCTCTGAGCGCGACGGCCCGCGCAGCCACGGGCTGCGGATGCTGCCGGTCTATGCGCAGAGCTTCACCTCAGGCTATGCCAATGGCGCCGCGGCGCCGTCGGTTGAAAAGATAGCGCCGGGCGTGCTGCGCGGCGATGCGGACAACGGGTATTACCAGATCGCTGCGGCGGCCGCGCGTGATGAGCTGATTGCCCTGGCGCGGGAAAACGGCATTGCCGCCTTTACCTGTTCCAATTGCCACCACCTGGGGGGGCTGCGTTTTGACACCGAACCGCTGGCCGAGGCCGGGCTGGTGGCGCTGGCGGTAATCAACTCGCTGTCGATGGTGGTGCCGCAGGGGGGCGTTAAGCCGGTATTTGGCACCAACCCGATGTCCTTTGCCTGCCCGCGCGAGGGCGGTGAACCGGTGGTCTGGGATCAGGCGGCCTCGATGGTGGCGCTGATGGATATCCGAATGGCCGCGGCTGAGGGCCACGAGCTGCCGCGGCCGGCTGGGCTGGATCCCGAGGGCAATGCAAGCACCGACCCGAATGCCATCCTGGAAACCCGCAGCCTGTTGCCCTTTGGTGAGCACAAGGGCGCCGCGATTGCTTTTATGATCGAAGTGCTGGGCGCGGCTTTGGCAGGCGGGACCCTGTCCGTTGACAATCAGGAGCGTGAATCCTTCGGGGCCCTCAACATCAAGGGCGGCGCCACCCTGATTGCCATTGATCCGTCCCGCTTCGGAAATGCCGCCTTTGGCGACTACATCACCCGTATCTGCGCCGAAATCGAAGGCAATGGCGCCGCCCGGGTGCCCGGCGACGGGCGGCTGAAAAAACGCACGGCGGCAGAAGCAGACGGCGTTGAAGTCAGCACCGAATTGCTGGCGCAGCTAAACCAGCTGGCAGGCGCCTGATGAAGCGGGTGGTGATCGCAGGCGGCGGCGTTGTCGGCATCTCCTGCGCGCTGGCGCTGCAGGCCGAGGGCCACAGCGTTACCGTGCTGGAGCCGGGACCGGTGGGCGAAGGCGCCAGCTGGGCCTCCTGCGGCTGTATTGCCGTAGGGGAAATTGTGCCGCTGTCGCAGCCGGGCATGCTGATGAAAGTGCCGGGCTGGCTGCGGGACCCCGAGGCGCCTCTGTCCCTGCGCCCGGCATCTGCACTGGGGCTGCTGCCGTGGTTTGCCCGCTTCACCGCCAATTCAATGCCCTTCCGCATGCGGACGATCGCTGCCGACCTGTCGCGGCTAACCTTTGCTGCAACAGCCGACTTCAAGGCGCAACTGGCGGACATCGGCGCTCCGGAATTGCTGGTGGAGCGCCCGGTGATCAAGCTGTTCGATGATGAGCGCGACAAGGCTACTATGGGCGCGGCCTTTGATCTGGCGCGCGAACTTGGCTGCATCATTGACGACATCTCCGGGCAGGAAGCCCATGAGATGGATCCGGCCATCGCCGCCGATTTCAAATATGCCTCGGTGCTGCGGGACTGGAGCTTTGTCACCTGCCCCAAGCGGCTGGTGCAAAAGCTGATGCAAACCTTTCTGCAGCGCGGCGGCACGGTGCTGCCGCTGGCCTGTGCAGGCTTTCAGCGCGACGGCGCCCGGGTTTCCGGTGTCCAAACAGCTGATGGCCAGCTGCTGCCCGCCGATGAGGTAGTGATTGCGGCAGGCACCCAGTCCAAGGGTCTCTCCAGGCAGCTGGGCATCCCGCTTCGCCTGGAAGGCGTCATGGGTTACTCAACCGGTTTGCAGGATCCAGGCGTGAATCTGAAGCACACGGTTTTCTACCCAGCGGGCGGGTTCGGCATCACACCTTACGAGAGCGAGCTGGCGGTTGCCGGCACGGTGGAATTTGCCAGCCTCTCTGCCGCCCCCAAATGGCGCCGGGCCGATGTGTTGGTCAAACGCGCCCACCGGGTACTGCCAGGGCTGCAGGATAGCCACCGCAGCCGCCGCATGGGCCGCCGCCCCTTCACTCCCGACACCCGCCCCATCATCGGGAGAACCGGCAAACTGGCCAATGTGACACTTGCTGCCGGTCACGGTCAGCTCGGGTTGACGTTAGGGGCCACCACCGGACGGATCATTGCGGACGTCATTGCAGGGCGGCGGCCAGGCGAGGAAATCAGCGCCTTCAGCCCGGACAGGTTTTAGGTTCGGACAATTCAGCATTGCCGGACTTGAGTGCGGCGCATTCAGAAGCGGCAGTTGCCGGTCGGCGCCCCCCCCCGGTCTGGCCAACAACATACTTTGCCGGGTTGGCAATTATTAAACGCCGGAACGCCTTTCCTTCAGAGGCATCCCGTCCAACGTTTAAACTCCTGGCTCACGCTAGACACTTCGAACTGCGGACCCGAAAGAACGGCGCTATTCCGCAAGCCTGCCATCTAACCGCCGCTCGTGAAATGGCTCCTTCCACTTTAACGGGCATGCTGCCGCAGGACGGCTTTGAGCTGGGAGCTGTCCTTTCCAACTGCCCCGCGAACGTCCGGTTTGTCCTGTGTGGATGACGTCTGCTTTGTGGAGTTCGTCCCGATTTCCGGACAGTTTGATTATTGACCCTATGCAGCGTTTTTCCAATCCATGTTTTCATACGCTTGCGCGGGTGTTTGGTAGCCGATGGCTGAATGCCGCCTCTGACGGTTGTAGAAGACCTCAATGTATTCGAAGATCGCAGCCTTTGCCTGGGCGCGCGTTTTGAAGCGCTCCCGATGAACCAGTTCCTTTTTCAGTGATGCGAAGAAACTTTCCATTGGTGCGTTATCCAGGCATTCGCCGGTTCGGCTCATTGATTGGATGATCTTCGCGGACCCGAGCAGCGCGCGGTATTCGCTGCCTGCATATTGGGCGGATTCAACCGGTCGTCGCAACACCCCGTTGTTGGAGGTGTAGATGATGACCGGTTGAATCCGCCTTGCACGCCGCGATCCGAATGATGAATGAGCCCAGGAACGGGGCCACGGCGTCCCAGGGCCATGTTCAGGGCATCACAGCACAGTTCGGATCGCAGATGATCGCCCATGGCCCAACCCACGATTTCACGCGTGGCCATGTCCTTGATGGCGGCAACGTAGAGCCATCCTTCGTTCGTATCGACGTAAGTAATGTCAGCGAGCCAAACCCGGTTCGGAACGGTACAATTGAACTGTTGCTCCAACAGATTTGGTGAGGGTTTGAGGCTGTGATTGCTGTCTGTGGTGCGCGGCTTTCGACGCTTGTGCAGGCGCGGAGAGACCCGGTTTTCCCGCATTATTCTGGCCACACGCCGCTCGGAGACATGGATCCCATCGGCGATCAGATCGCGGTGTATGCGCTTTGAGCCATATCGCTTCTTACTTCGAGAGAAAGCCGCTTTGATCTTGGCCAGCAGGTCTGCGTCCCGGTCGTCGCGCAACTTTTGCCGCTGATTTCGGGCTGGTTGCGACTGAGTAGAACCATAAAACCAACTGCGACCGATCCCCAGAATGCAGCACAGCAGGGAAATGGGATAAAGGGCCTTATGGGCAACGACAAATGCATGTTTCGCGGTCATGTTTTCGCTGCCCTTGAGGCGAAAAAAGCGGAAGCTTTCTCGAGGATTTCATTTTCCAGCTTCAAACGTTTGTTTTCCTTCCGCAGACGATCCAGTTCCGCCGCATCCGCCTGCTGCCTGCGCAGCGCCGCCATTGATCCTGCCGCTTCGATCTCCAAGCGCCACGTCTTCAACTGCGAGCTCGTCACTCCAAGCTCCTTGGCAACACCGCCTTGTGTGGCACCAGGCTTATAAAGCCGACCAACAGCTGCGGCTTTGAACTCATCTGTGAACGTCCGTCTCGATTGTCCCATTCCATGCTCCTTTCGTGGACAGGGGTAATTTACCCCGCTGTCCGGGAACAGGGACGAAGTTCATGTGGACCTTCGTCCCAAATGCAGATCACTGGGTTCAATCAGCCGGTAAATGTCGTCCGGAATGTGAAGCTGTAGCTGCCGGGCGCCAGGGCTTTGGGAGCACGCGGCACACGGGCTCTTTTTACCGCGGCTATTGCCGCTTGATCTAGCTTAGCGTTGCCGGAACTTCGGGTAATAGAAACGGTCATCAAACGCCCCTGGGTTGAGACCGTCAGGTGCAGCCGCACTGTCCCCTCCCCGCCGCCGCGGGGCGGGCGTTTCTGCCGCTCGACCCGCGAAATGATTGCGGCCCCCCAGCGGTTCTTGAGACTGGCAGTGCGGCTTGAATCTCCGGTGGTGGCCGCATCCGCACCACCGTCGCCCTTGGCCTGCTGGCGGCTGCTGCCGACAGCGTGCTCTCGCATGCTTTCCGTTGAGGGTGCGGGGGATGGGCCGGGTGCCGCTGCAGCGGGCGGAGGTGGTGGAGGCGGCGGTGATACTTGCCGCGCAGGTGCTGTGTCCGCGGCGGGTGCAGCGGCAAGCACAGGCGAACTGACTGCTGCCGGAGCGTGCGGGGCATAAGGCGCAGCCGGAGCGGCAGCCTGCACAGGCTGCTGCGGTGGGTCGGCCGGAGCCTTGGCAGGCGCTGGCGTGTGGATCTCCGGCGGACGGTTCCAGTCAGAGACCTGCTGCGTCAGCGCCTCAGAGGCGGCCGCCAGTGTCACTTGCCCGCTGCCGCTGCTGCCGAAGCCGGCTGCCCTTGTGCCACCCTCGCGCATTGTCAGAAATGGCAAGGCGTGCAGCACAGCGGCGGCGGCAAGGCAGGCGGGGAACAAGGCGCGCCGGGTCAAGAGCCTGTGCCTGTCAGGCTGACAGCCTTGATGCCTGCGTCGCGCAGCCGGGCGATCAGCGCCGCAACCTCGCGGGCAGGCACCCCGGCATCGGCGCGCAGTGTGAGGACCTCAAGTTCTGCTGCCTGCGCCGCAACAGCGGCCAGGGCGTCCCCGCCTTCAGCCCCGGAGAAATGCAGCTGGCCGTCTGCGGCCATGAACAGCACCGCCTCCCGCATCGGAGGTTCACCGCTTTCCAGCTCCGGCGGGGTCACCGCAAAGGGCGCGCGTGGCGCGATTTGTGAGGACAGAAGGAAGAAGATCAGCAGCAGGAACACCACATTGATCATCGGCAGGATTGGCTCGCCTGCTTGCCGCTTTTGGGGGGTCGAGAAATTCATGCCGCTCACTCCATCACCACCAGGCCGGTGAAGCCGGCTCCGGACAGCAGACCAGCCGCATCCATCAGCTGCTGCAGCGAGGCGTTGGCGTCCGGTTGCAGGATGATCGCATCCGATTTCTTGTGGGTCAGCGCAGTCAACCTCTCCGCCAGGGCTTCTTCCTCCACTGGAACCCCGTTCAGCCGCAGCCCTTCAGCAGTCACCAGAACCAGCCGCGGCGGCCCCTGATAGGTGCTGCCCGCGCCGCCCATGGCCAATGGCACCACCCGGTCGCGGCCGAATTGCGAGGCGAGCATGAAGAACACCAGCAGAAGAAACACCACGTCGATCATCGGTGCGAGGCTGAGGCGCCTTTTCGCGCGCGGTGTTTCAAAGGCAAGTGTCATTCTGCGGCGTGCCGCAGTGCCGGACGGGCGGCTGCCGCAGTGAACACACGGGTGGCGGCGTCCTCCATTGCGGCTTGCTCACGCTCAGCCAGCCCCTCGATCCAGGAGGCAAGAGCCGAGGCCGGGATTGCCACCGCCATGCCCGCCGCCGTGGTCAGCAGCGCCTCCCAGATGCCGCCGGCCAGCACCGAAGGGTCAGCGCCGCTGCCGCTTTCCTGCAGGGCCTGGAACGCGCCGATCATTCCCAGAACGGTGCCAAGGAGCCCGACCAGAGGCGCTATGGCGGCAATCAGCTCCAGCGGGCGCAGGCCGCGGCGGAGGCCCGCCAGCTCTGCCTTGGCAATGCGGGTGGTCTCCTTTTCCGCGGTCACCGAGCTGAACTCAGGTGTCAGACGTGCCCGCATCGCGGACTGCGTTAGCCGATCCAGCGGCGTGCGGCCCGCGCTGATAGGCGGGGTGCCCCCTGCACTCCATTGATCGAGCCAGACTTCAGCCCGTGGCTTGCGCCAGACGCCCGCCTGTGCAAGCCCGATCACCTGCCAGAAGAACAGCGCCAAGGTCAGCACCGACAGCGCCGCGATCACCCACAGGGCGGGGCCGCCGCGGGCCATGAACTCGAGGAGAGGGGCAAGGGACATCGCAGCCTCCGTCAGTGGCCCGGATTTTCCGGGTCGGTTTGCTCAGCACCGCGGTCAAAGCGTTCGGCGTAAGCCTCGGTCAGCCGGTTCGGACCATGCAGCACCCGCCATTGCCGGATGCCATTGCGCCAGCCGGCCCGGCCTTCGCGGGTGTCGGGCTCTACGGCATCCTCAGCCGGAATTTCCGTCTCCAGCAGCTCCCAGACCGCCTGCTTGCCCTGGCAGTATGCTTCGGCGCCCCAAGTGCTCAGCAGTTTCCGGAACGCGTCAAAGGCGGCGCGGTTGAAGACCTTGTCCTCGCCCAGGCGGCCTATCACCGGGTTCTCAGGATGGACGCCGCAGCAGGGCACCCAGCCTTCGGGGATGGGCGTGTTGGCGGAATGAGTGCGCTCGGCACGCAGCAGTTTGGGCAGCACATGGGTGTGCGGGCCTTCGGGAGACTTGCCGCCGGTGTCGGGACCGCCGATCATTTGATAAACTTCGACCCGGCCAAGGCGGGTCAGCAGCACCCGGTGCGGATGGTGCTTCAGGATTGCCCCCATCGCTGGGTTGCCGTGCTCAAACAGCGAGCGGCCGGCGTTTTCGTTCAGCACCTCCAGCAGCTCAGGGTCGGCGGTGCGGATGCAGAAATCCGCCTGGTACTGGCCCAGCCCCATGTCGAACAACTGGGCGCCGCGGTCTTCGCCGCGCAGCGCATCTTCGTCGGGGCCAAGCGCGGTCAGCGCACCGCGCTGGTTCATCGCGGCGTCATCGTGCGGCAAGCACAGCGACACGGCTTGCGTCCAGCGGTGCGGCTTTGGACTGAGTGTCTCATAGGCGACCGGGCGCACGCCTTCCAGGGTGTCGATGCGCACGCCGCCGCGGGGGGTTACCTGCATAAGCCCGGCATGCTCCTGCGGGGCCGGGTCGCCATAGACATGGTGGAACTCGGCAATGGCGCCAAAGGACCCCATGTTCCAGCCGCAATCTTCTTGCATCAGCGCGTCTTTCAGCACCTGTTGAAGCTCAGGCATGTGCTGCCCTCCTGTTGGTTGTTTTCCATTTCAAGGCGCCCGCGTGGACGGCCTGGTAAACGGCTTTGCCGATGGCTTCGCCGGTGGCAGTGTGCAGCCCGGCATAAGGGTTTGCGCCAGCCGGGGCCGCCACCGCGGCACAGTCGGTTCCGGTGCCGGTCGCGGTTCCGCTTGGCAGGACGATGCCCGCCTCCATCACCGCAGCGGTGCGGGCCTGGACGGTAATGCTCATAGCCTCGATCAGCCCGGCGCGGGTCAGCCCTTCGGAGAGGCGCAGGGCGACACTGATGGTGCCCCAGTTGCGGCTGGCGTAGTCCATCCGGCTGCCGGCCCGTTCGGCATTGGACAAGCCGACAGTGGCCACCGCATGTGCGCTGATGCCTTCTACAGTGGCTGAGGCCTCGCAATAGCGGCGCACATCCCGCGAGGTCAGGAAGGCCACGGCATCCTCGCTGCCCCTCTGCGCCAGTTCACCTGCGAACCACTCGGTGACATCCAGATCACGCGGCAGGTCGCTGTTTCTGACTTCGCGCCACAGGATACGGCGGGCGGTAACAAGGCCGGGGCGGTTCACCGCCCAGCTCAGCACCTGCATTTCGGCGCCGAGGTCAAACTCGATCCAGGGGCGTTCCAGGGTGAGCGCGCCCATTACAGAACCTCCAGCGGCTGGAACACCGGCCCTTGCGCCGTTGTCTCATGCCAGACCGAGATGCCAAAGGCGCGGGCCATCAAGCCCGGTGTCAGCACGTCGGCGGGCGGCCCCTCGGCGAGGATGCTGCCTTCGGCCAGCAGGATCAGCCTTGTGCAATGGCGCGCCGCTAGCCCCAGGTCATGCAGCGAGACCAGCGCGGCGCGGCCTTCAGCCGCGAGGCTGGCAAAGACCTCCATGGTGGAAATCTGATGCGCCGGGTCCAGCCCGGCGGCAGGTTCATCGGCCATCAAGAGCGGCGTGTCCTGCGCCAGGGCGCGGGCAATCAGCGCACGGGCCTGCTCGCCGCCCGAGAGGCGCGACGCAGCGCGCTGGCGGAACGGGCCGAGCCCCATGCGCTCAATCGACTGATCGACCAGCGCCTGATCGCCAGGCGGCAGCCGCAGCCCCTGCGGCAGATGCGGCAGGCGGCCGAGCGCCACCAGCCGCTCCACCGGGATCGGCCAGGCAATCTCGCGCGATTGCGGCATCCAGGCCGCCGCGCGGGCGCGCTCCGCCGCGCTCATCTCTGCCAGCGAGCTGTGCCCCTGCGCCGGGATCAGCCCCAGGGCGGAACGCATCAGGCTGCTTTTGCCAGCGCCGTTCGGCCCCAGCAGGCCGACGAACTCACCTGCTTGGATTTCAATCGACACATCGCGCAGCACCGGGCGGTTCCGCAAGGTGACGGAGAGGTTCCGGACCGAAAGCACGCTCATGCCAGCCCCTTCCGCGTCTTATAGATCAGGTGCAGGAACAGCGGCGCGCCGACCAGGGCGGTAACCACTCCCAGCTTCAGGTCCCGCGACGGCAGGATGATCCGCACGGCAATATCCGCCAGTTGCAGCATGATGGCGCCGCCAAGTGCCGAGGCCCACAGCAGCCGCGACGGCTGGCCGCCCACCAGCGGCCGCAGGATATGCGGCACCACCAGGCCGATGAAGCCGATAGCGCCCGCCACAGCAGTGGCGCCGCCGACAATGGCGGCCGTCCCGACAACCAGCAGCAGCCGCAGCCGGTTCAGGTTCATCCCCATGGTCTGCGCCGCATCCTCGCCCAGGGTCAGCGCATCCAGACCCCGCGCCAGCGTCAGCAGAACCGCGCCCCCTGTCAGCGCAAAGGGCAGCACCAGCCAGACATGCAGCATTGAGCGGTCCGCCAGAGAGCCCATCATCCAGAACACGATTTCATTGGCGGCAAAGGGGTTGGGCGACAGGTTCAGCACCAGCGAGGTCAGCGCCGCCGCCATCGCCGAAATCGCAATGCCCGCAAGGATCAGCGTCAGCGAGCCGCCCTGCGGCCCGGCCAGCGCCATCACCAGAAACACACCTGCCAGAGCACCGGCCAGCGCCGCCAGCGGCAGGCCCAAGGTGAGGCTGGCCGCCAGCCCGGTGTTGATCGCCAGCACCGCCCCCAGCGCCGCCGAGGAGGACACACCGATCAGCCCGGGCTCAGCCAGCGGGTTGCGCAGGTAGCCCTGCATCGCGGCACCCGCCAGCCCCAGCCCGCCGCCGATAATCACTGCCAGCAGCGCCCGCGGCAGCCGGATTTCCCGCATCACCAGGGTGAGCGGCCCGTAACCCTCGTCAAACAGAGCGGCCAGGCTTTCGCCAGCGCCCACATCAGCCGGCCCCACCGTGAGCGACAGCAGGAACAGCGCCAGCACCGCTGCGGCCAGCGTCAGCATCAGACGGGTCATTCCCGGATCTCCTTCTCCATGAACAGACGGCGCTCTGCGGCCAGGGTTTCCACCGCGCGCAGCACATGCGGGGTGCCGCAGACCCAATCCGCATCGCGCATCTGCCCGGCGCCGCTGCGGGCGGCCAGCTGCCGCACCACCGGATGCGCCAGATTGTCCTCGCTGCGCGAGGCGCGCGGATAGGGCGACGTGCCGATCAGCAATTCGGGCGCCGACAATGCCAGCAGTTCCAGCGGCATATGACCGGAGTGCGCATAGCCCAGCTCATCCGCGATATTGCGCAGCCCCGCCGCGCGCAGGATCCGGCCCGCGAGGGTCATACTGCCGGAAGTGAACCCGTTGGCGGCATAAAGCCCGGCGCGTGGTGCCTCCGGTCCGGCTTGCCCCAGCTTTGCCAGCCGCTGGTCGTAGTCTGCCAGCAGTGCGCGGGCCGTTTCTTCGCGGCCCAGAACCCGACCCATCTGCAGGATACGCGCGCGCACATCTTGCAGCGAGCTGGCGGGCTGGAACACCACCACCGGCACGCCAAGACGGCGCAGCATATCCGTGGTGGCAGGTGTTGAATAGGCGCCGGCAATCACCAGATCAGGCTGCAGCAGGTATATCTCCTCAGCCAGCCCGTGATTGACGGGATAAGCCATGGCTGCGTCAGCCATGGCCGAGGCGCGTGTGTCCCGCGCGATGTAGGAGACCGAGGCCAGCTGGCCGGGTGCCGCAAGCAGCATCGCCAGCTGGTCGGTGCAGAGGTTCATCGACACCACGCGTGACGGCCCGGCAAAGGCGCCGGTGGCGGCCCACAAAAGGGCCAGGGCTATGCCGGGCAGCCAGCACATGGATCAGAACGAGGCCCGCACGCCGACATAGGCGGCGCGGCCGCGTTTGGCGTAGCCCCAGACGTCCGCGTAGTCCTCGTCAAACAGGTTGGTGACACGCCCGGTCAGCACCACGTTATCCGTCAGCTCATACTCAGCAGCCACATCAACGGTGGTGTAATCCGGCAGCTCAGCTGTGGCAAAGGAGCCAAAGAACTGGCTGTCCCAATTACCTGCCACATGCCGGATGTCCGCGGTGACAGAGCCGCGGCCATTGAAAGTATCCAGTGTGGCACTCAGCAGAAGCTCGTGCTCCGGGCGGCGGATCTCGACCGAGCCATCGGGGTTGGTGGCGTCCAGATAGGTGTAGCACAGACGCAGATCGAGGTATTCGCTGGCTTCCAGGCTTGCTGCCAGCTCAACACCCTTGCGGTCGCTGTCACCGGCTTGGTTGCGGTAGGAGAACGTGGTTGCGTTCACCATGTAGCTCTCGATCTCGCCTGTCAGCGTCTCGTCGAAATAGGTCACATCAACCAGGCCGCGCCCTTGAAGGAACGGCACCTCAATCCCGAAATCGAAGCTGCGATTTTCCTCCGGCTGCAAGTTCGGATTGCCGAGATAGGTGGTGGAGCCGAATGTGCTGTTGGCAAACAGCTCAAAGTAAGAGGGGTTCACAACACCGGTTCCAGCCGAGCTGTGCAGGCGCACACCGCTGTCTGCAAAAGTGTAAGAAGCACTGGCGGTCCAGCTGGTGGCGTCTTCGAATACGCTGTTGTTGTCGTGGCGCACCCCGAGCTGCAGGTCCAGGCCGTTGGCAAAGCTGCCGCGGTATTCCAGGGCAATCGAATTGGTTTCGCGCGCAAAGGCCGGGTTGGAACTGCTGGAGTCCTTTTCCCATTCCAGCATCGCGTTAAGAAGGTGGTCTGCTTGATCCGCTAACTGCCCGTCCAGGCCGAAGCTCAGCAGGTACTTTGCTGCTTCCGTTTTGGTCTCGGTCGGGGTGCCGCCATTGAAGGACCGGTCAAAGTCAGTGCGTTCGATTGACAGGCGGTGTTTCAGGCGGCCGCCCAATGTGTCCAGTTCAGCATAGACTTGCGCCAGTTGCTCATCCCGGTCACTGAATTGCGTCGGATCATCCACGACATAGCTAGCCGCATCCGTTGCGGTGAAGGAGGTGCGGTCGCTGTCATAGCGTTCATCCGACGTGCGGAAGTTGAAGCCAAGTTTCAGCCGGTCGGTGACCAGGTAGTCGCCTTTCAATTGCAGTGTATTGCGGCGGATGCCGTCTTCTTCACCGCCATCGCCCGAGGTGTCATAGCCGTCGTCATTGTCATGGGCGAAGCTGAAGGCGATACCGCCGCGCTCGGTCCGCGACGAAACTCGGGCCGAGGCCCGGTAGCCGTCGGACCCCGCTTCCGCGCTGCCGCCGTATTCCGTGCCGATGCCACCGGACTTGGTGATGATGTTGATCACACCGGCGGAGGCGTTGGAGCCGTAGAACACCGACTGCGGGCCGCGCAGGACTTCGATCCGCTCGATATTGGCAGTGTCCAGGCCGGACAGAATGTACTCGCTGTCACCGCCCGAGGCTTCGACGCCGTCGATCAGGATCAGCGTGTGATTGGCTTCGGCACCGCGGATGCGGACCTGGGTAAAACTGTCGCCGGAGCCGTTCACCATCAGGCCGGGGACCGAACGCAGCGCGTCCCGGACGGTGGTGATACCGCGATCTTCGATTTCTTCGCTGGTCAGGACTGAGACTGAGCGGCCGTATTTTTGGGCCTCGACCGGCGTGAAGCCGCCGGAGACGATGATCTCCCCCAGATCGGTGACTTCTTCATCCTGAGCGGTTGCGATTACAGGGGCGGCGGCCAGGGCGGCGGCCAGGGACAGGCTTGCCTTGCGCATATTCCATTCCTCCCGGCCCACGCAGCAAGCACAGGCCAAGCGGCTGCCCATACCTGGCAGCATGTTCATAATTTTGGTCTTTGGAAGGCAATGCCCCCGCAGACGGTGAAAACTGCCACCACTACGGAAGGTCCGTTATCTTCGGCGCGCCCCGCACCGCGATAGGGTGATCATCCTGGCAGGTCTCCTGACTTGCGGGTCGAGGCTTTGCTGCGCCTTCCCGCCCCTTGGGGCAGTGGCATACCGCAGCATTGCTCTCCGCTCACAGTTGCGGGGGCAGTCACGGATTCGGCGCCTGTTGGCTACACCTCACCGTGTTCCCTTTTAACCGGGTGGTCTCCCAGCCGGACCAGAATGGTCGGGACTTAGGCAAACTGAACTTATTCTGTCAAGCGGGAGAATTCGCAACCTGAGTAGAAATGGCCTTGGGCTGGCATCCATATCGCCGAATTTGCCTTTCCAATTTTTCAAGTGACGATGATTGATTACGCATACAAAAAACTTCGAAAGGCAGCGGTGTTTCCCCGTTCCTCTGATAGGAACATGCCTGCCTATTGATCCCTGCAGCACTGCAGGAGAAAAACCATCGGCACCGGACGGCCAAGTGAACAGAACATGATTCTCTTGACTCAGAAATTCCGGTTTGCCATTCAGCCAAGGTGACCGGTTCCGCGAGTGTTTCAATGCGCAGCGGAAGAAATAGGGAACACGGTGCGGCGTACCCAAAAGGGACCAAATCCGTGACTGCCCCCGCAACTGTGAGCGGTGAGTGACGCTGAATACGCCACTGGGAACATCCCCGGGAAGGCCAGCCGAGCCAGGACCCGCGAGTCAGGAGACCTGCCGGACACGGGGACTGAGGCTCCGCTTGCGGGGTTACTGCCCTTTTCCACCGGACGCCGGGGTGCGCGTCTGGCGCGTGTGCCGTTCAGGCGTTTCCGTGCCGCTACTCCCCGTTGTTCATTCCTGATTGCAGGTGCGCCTGTATCGTCGAATGAGGACGAAATGAAACTGAACTACCTGGCCGCTGCTCTGGCCGTTTCCCTGCCGGTTACCGCTTCGGCGCATTTCCAGCTGAACTACACTGAACAAGCGCTGATCGAAAAGCCCGGCGACGTGCCGATGGGCCTGGTGTTCTGGCACCCGATGGCCAACGGCCATGCGATGGACATGGGCAAGCCGGAAGAGTTTTTCATGATCCACAAAGGTGAAAAGACCGACCTGTCGGACCGCCTGGAACCCGCCACCTTCAAAGGGGCTGAAAACGAAGCTTCGGCTTACAAGGCCTCGGTCCCGGTCAAGCGGTCCGGCGACTATGTCGTGGTGACGGTCCCTTCGCCTTACTACGAGGAAAGTGAAGACATCTATATCCAGCAGATCTCCAAGGTCGTGCTGAACCGCAACACGCTGCCCACAGACTGGGACCAGCCGGCTGGCCTGGCGACCGAGATCCTGCCGCTGAACAAGCCCTATAACGTCATCGTAGGCTCCACCTTTTCCGGTCAGGTTTTGGCGGACGGCAAGCCGGTTCCGGGTGCCGAGATCGAAGTCGAGTTCATGGCGTCGGAGCCGGATCTGGAAAAATTCTCAACCACTGATCCCACCGTGGGTGAGATGCCGGGCGGCGCAATTGTTGCCATCGCCGACCAGAACGGCGTTTTTTCCTTTGGCATTCCGAAAGCAGGCTACTGGGGCTTTGCGGCACTCGGGTCCGGTCCGGCGACCGAGCACGACGGCAAGGAACTCAGCCAGGATGCTGTTCTGTGGATCCACGCAGAAGAGCTGAAGTGAAAGTAGACCGATGCATATCGTAGACGGCGCACTGTCGAACCCGGTTGTGATCGGCGGCGCGGTTGCCGCCGTCGGCGGTATTGCCATGGGTCTGCGCAACCTGCCGCTGGAGCGAATTCCTGCGGCAGGTGTTCTTTCGGCCAGTTTCTTTGTGGCCTCCTTGATCCATGTCCCGATCGGGCCCAGTTCGGTTCACCTGATCCTGAACGGGCTTGCCGGGCTGGTGCTGGGCTGGGCCGCATTCCCGGCTTTGTTTGTCGGGCTGCTGTTGCAGGCGGTCTTCTTTGGCTTCGGCGGGCTGACCGTGCTGGGCGTGAATGCGGTGAATATTGCCCTGCCTGCTGTTCTGGTCGGCCTGATGTTCCGGCCGCTGGTGGCGCGCGGCTCGCCGCTGCAAGGGGCGATCTGGGGCGGCATTGGCGGCGGTGCAGCAATTGCCCTCACGACCCTCGCAGTTGCAGTATCGCTGATGCTGTCCGGTGACGAGTTCATCCTTGCCGCCAAGCTTGTGTTCTTTTCCCATATCCCGGTGATGCTGATCGAGGCGCTGTTGTCCGGCGCCGCCATTTTCCTGGCCCGGCGGGTGAAACCCGAACTGTTTGCTGACACGAAAGGAAGCCTGGCATGATCCGCTCCTGCGTTCTGATCCTCACCCTGCTGGCACCGCTGCCGGCATTGGCGCACAATGTGATCTCTGCGGTGTTTCCATCGGGGTCGGACATTGAGGGCGAGGTCGGCTTTTCCAATGGTGATATGGCTCCGGACTTGCTGATCGAGGTTTTTGACGAAGCTGGCGGCAAACTGGGTGAAACCAGGACCGACGCTGACGGCTTCTTCCTGTTCACCCCGGCAGAACCGGTGACGCATATCTTCCGCGGTGATCTGGGCGCGGGCCATGTTGCTGAAATGATGATGGATGCGGCGGACGTCGCGCAGATCCTGGGCCAAAGCCCCAGCAAAGCAACGTCTGCAGCGGCCAGCTCCGCAGCAATCACTCCGGCCTACACGGCTGCCGGCTTGTCCGATCAGACCCGCGCTGAGCTTGCCACCATGATGCGCAACGAGTTGCGCCCGCTGCGCCTGGAGCTTACCGCGTTTAAGAACAAGTCGGATTTCCAATCCGTGCTTGGCGGCATCGGCTACATCTTTGGTCTTTTTGGTCTGGGCTTCTACATCGCCGCACGGCGCAGGATCGGTGGCAAAGCATGACTTATGTCCTGACTGGCGATGAAAAACCGCTCAGCGGCATCGGTGCCTTCCGCGCCAAGGTCACCGCGCTTGACCCGCGGATGCGCATCGTAATGACCGCGGTCTATGCCGTTGTGGTGGTCTCCCTTAGCAACCTTTGGGTGCTGTCAGCTGCGCTTGGCCTGTCGATGTGGCTACTGGCTTTCTCCGGGCTGCCGCCCCGGAAGACGCTGAAGCGGATGGCGATGATGGACAGTTTCATCATCTTCATGCTGGTGCTGCTGCCGTTCACTGTTCCGGGCACCCCAGTCCTTTCTGTTTGGGGGCTGGAGGCGAGCTGGGAAGGCCTGCGGCGCGCGGCCGAGATTGCCCTGACCGCAAATGCCGTCATCCTGGCGGTCATGACGCTGGCCGGGTCCATGGAGCCCGTGACGATGGGACATGCTCTCTTTGCCCTCAAGACGCCGGAGCGGCTGGTGCATCTGATGATGTTCACTATCCGCTACATCGATGTCCTGCGCGAGGAATACCAGCGCCTGAGCACCTCGATGAAGCTGCGCGGCTTCCGCCCCGGCACCAACTGGCACACCTACCGCAGCTACGGCTATCTGGTGGGGATGATGCTGGTGCGCGCCATTGAACGGTCGGAACGCATTCTGGCGGCGATGAAATGCCGGGGCTTCTCCGGCCGTATCATCCTCCTGGAAGACTTCCGCCTGCGCAGGGCGGACCTGTTGTTTGCCGCGGCACTTACCGCCGCCCTTGCCGCCCTGATCTGGGCAGAGGCCTTTTATGCCGCTTCTTGATCTGAATGATATTCATTTTGCCTACCCTGGGCTTGATCCGGTGCTGGAAGGCGCCTCGATGAAGCTCAATGCGGGAGAACGGCTGTCGATTGTCGGACCAAATGGAGCAGGGAAATCCACGCTCCTAAAAATCATCATGGGATTGATTGCACCCGATAGCGGTTCTGTCACAGCATTCGGAAAACCTTGCAACAGCGAACCGGATTTTCACGAAGTGCGCCGCCGTGTGGGGTTCGTTTTCCAGGACGCCGATGACCAGCTGTTCTGCCCGACTGTGGCCGAAGATGTCGCCTTCGGCCCGCTGAACCTAGGCAAGTCCAAGCAGGAAGCCCTGGCGGTGGTTGATGCAATACTGTCACGCCTGCGGCTGATGCACCTGCGTGACCGGGTCACCCACAAGCTGTCGGGCGGTGAGAAACGGCTGGTGACGCTGGCCACGGTTCTGGCAATGGAACCGGAAGTGCTCATACTCGATGAGCCGACCAACGCGCTGGATCCAGAAAATTATGCACGGCTGGCTGAGATTCTGAAAGAGCTTGACCAGGCGGTTCTGCTGGTCAGCCATGATCCTGAGTTCCGTGAACAGATTGCTCCAACAGGGTATCACCTGATGGAGCGGACACTTACAAGGGTATAGCGGTTTTTTGGCTGAACAGGGCTTTAGCACACACGCTTCCTGCTAAAAAACCGCCGCTCCTGGTTAGCCATGCTGCGAATGCGGCCAATATCCGCAAAGTCCGGTCCCTGATCCGTCTCTGATCAACCTATGCTGCAACGCCGATCAATGGCCGCGTTGAACGCCGCGGGGCAGCGCGCAATTTTCTGCATCTGCGATATCCAGTGTGCAGCAAGCGCGCGCAGCGAGAAATGCCAATGAGCAAGTTGGGCTCACAGTCAAATTTCGCCGTCTGCCACACGAACATCTGCTGCCGATACGGGAACGTCTGGTCACCGTTCCAGGTCGCACGATTTCAAGGACTTGGCCGTAACTCTGGGTGGCCGCTTCTGTTGCCTCAGAGCCATCGGATTCGCCGCGTGAGCAGTCAGCAAAAGAGAGCCCCTTTGCGGTCAAAAGTTGGCTCGCCGCCTGCGCCATTTTCATACTTCGTGATCAGCAAAAAGCCGTCGTTTATGGTATTTCCAATGAAAGACTATGTTGTGAGGCAACTAGCCTACATTTGTTTGCTTGGCTCCCGTCCAGGTGATCTTCCTTTTGCACGGTCTTTGAATGTAATCGCCCACATCGCGGCCAGGATCATCAGCGTCGAAAGGTAGAAAGCACCGTCTGGGACAAGCCGGAACAGCATGAAATCCGCTAAAACGGCAAAAATCAGCGACAGATACTCGAATGGTGCGAGTTTTGAGATTTCGCTGTGCTGCAGAGCAAGGGTCATCATGATATGGGCAATGCCACCTGCAATTCCTGCACCGCAGAGGTAGACCAGCTGCAGAAAGTCAGGCTGGACCCAGCCCCAAAACACAGAAACTCCCCCAGCCACTGCACAGGTCAGCGCAAAGTAGAAGGCTATGGCTCCGGCGTTTTCCGTTTGAGCAAGGCTGCGGATCTGAATTTTGGCACCGGCCGTGAAGATCGCCATGGCGAAGGCCAGGCCTGCTCCGATCAAATAGGGTTGATCCGGTGTCGCAGCAGTCAAGCCAGGCAGCACTAGAACGAGCATTCCCAGGAACCCCAGGACAACGGCAAACCAGCGCATCCCGTTCACTTGTTCACCCAATAAGAATCGCGCCAGAACCACTGCCAGGACCGGGGCCAGATAGCCTATGATCGACGCATGGGCGAGCGGCAGGTATTTTAGCGAAGCAAATGAGGCGAACAGCGCAGTGCAGCCCAGTAGGCAGCGGGCAATATGGGACAGGGGTCGTTTAGTCCGCAAACCGCTAGGAAAGTCCCGTGTCCACATCAGGAACAGAACCAGTGGTATCAGGGCGACGGCGCTTCGAAAAAACACCACCTGGCCTAACGGGACCTCGTCGGCAAGCAGCTTCACAAACACGACCATGACTGTGAAAAACAAGGTTGCGCCGATGCGCAGTGCGATACCTGTGGCTTCCATTGTTTTGCCTCTTGGTGGGTTATCTGGTCTGTGCCAGTACGTCTCGGAGCCTGTCTCCAGCCAGATTGATTGCCAGCACGGAAACCAGCACGGCCAGACCCGGAAAAATCATAATGTGAGGAGCGGTCTGCATATAGGGTTTGCCATCCAGCAGCATGGCCCCCCATTCGGCGGTGGGCGGCTGCACTCCGAACCCCAGAAAGCTGAGCCCAGACACTGCAAGGATCGTGCGTGACCAGCTGCTGGTCCAAAGAACCAGCAGTGATGGCAGCACATTCGGCAGAATGTGGCGCCACAGGATCAGCCAGTCAGTCAGGCCGTTCAGGCGGGCCTGAATAACAAAATCCCGTTCTCCGATGGTCAACCCCAGACTGCGGGCAAGCCGCGCGAATTTCATCCAACTGACCAGAGACAGGGCAACCACTAGGTTGACAGTGCTGGGGCCGAACAGCCCGGCAAAGGCAACCGCTGCGATAAGCTCCGGAAAGGCAAAGAAACTGTCTGTCACTCGCATCAGCAGGGCGTCGGGGAAGGAACCGGAACGGGCAGCCAGCAGCCCGACGAGCGTCCCTGCGATCAGCCCCGCCAATGACACCACAAGCGCCAGCCCCAGAGACCAGAACGCACCATAAAGCAGCCGGGTGCCAATATCGCGGCCCAGATGGTCTGTGCCGAACCAGTGTGCAGGCTCAGGCGGCGCCAGTCGGTTGAGAAAATCCGCCTGTGCCGGCTGGTAGGGTGTCAACCACAATCCGATGCACAGCCCCAGTGCCAGCACCACCAGTACCAGACCTGTTCTGCGCTTGAACCGGGACAGCGGGCTGTCCGGCAGCTTGGCGCCTTTTTGTAGGAGAACCTCACTCATACCCTCTGCTCCTGCGTGCGGGTCGCCGGGTCACTGGCGGCCTGCAGTGCCTCAGCCAGTGAATTGATCACGACATAAGCAACGGCAAAGAACATCACCAGAAACATCACCATAGGCAGGTCGCGCGACAGCACGGAGCCAGCCAGCAAAGACCCCAGCCCAGACCGGGCAAAGGTCAGCTCGACGATGATCGCGCCTTCCAGCAGGCTAGCAAAGTCGACCGCAATCATGGTCACAGCGGGCACCATCGCGTGGCGCAGCACGTGCCGAAAGAAGATCTCGCTCTCGGAAATGCCGCGCAGGCGCAGGGTTTCGACAAACGGCTGATTGGCCGCCTCCAGCATGAAGCTGCGAAGCAGACGGGTCTGCGAGGCCATCACCCAGAACGCCAGCGTCAGCGCTGGCAGCACCAGATGCGCGGGCGTGCCGGTGCCATATGACGGGAACCACCCCAGATGCACGGCAAAGCCCAGGATCAGCAGCAAGCCCAGCCAGTAGCTCGGCATGGCTGCGCCAACT
This sequence comes from Leisingera sp. ANG-S5, assembly GCF_000813925.1. Classification (NCBI taxonomy): domain Bacteria; kingdom Pseudomonadati; phylum Pseudomonadota; class Alphaproteobacteria; order Rhodobacterales; family Roseobacteraceae; genus Leisingera; species Leisingera sp. ANG-S5. The sequence goes on from NZ_JWLH01000007.1 coordinate 39,251, forward strand.
GAGGAGAGCATCACGGCAGCCCGGTCCAGCCATGTCCCCGGGTGGCGCACCGCAAGACTGGCCAACAGAAACGCAACAGCCAGCCCCAGCCCCAGAGACGTTAGCGACAGGGTCACTGTTTCACCAAGATTGCCAATGAAAATGTCCCAGACCGACGTTTGCGAGGCATACGACAGGCCAAAATCACCGCGCAGCACATTGCCAAACCAATAGAGGTACTGGAGCCAGAACGGCTCCTCTAAGTGGAACTCGGCGCGAATGGCCTGGAGCAGTTCTGGTGGGAAGGCAATTTCTTCGGGGTAGCGCGCATGGGCAATAGCCTCAGCTCGGTCGCCGGGGGAGAAATAGCTGAGCGTGAAGGTAATCAGGCTGATCCCCAACAGAACAAAGGCAAGGCCCTGCAGGCGCGACAGAAAATACTTCATGCGGCCTCACTGGCGTGGCTCAATGTGCCGAGGCTGCGGGCGGCCTCGATCAGGTTTTCCGCATAGGGGCTGGCCGGTGCGGCAATGAACTCATCGCATGGCTGATAGGCTTCGACCTGCCCCATGCGCAGAACCAGAACCTTATCAGCATAGGCCGCGGCGAACCCCAGATCATGTGTGACCACAACATAGGCGGTCTGCGTCTTGCGCCGCAGCACTTCCATTTGGCGGGCGATCTTCTTTTGCACCAGTGCATCCAGCGCGCTAAGCGGCTCATCAAAAAAGATGAGTTTGGGCCGGGCGATCAAGGCCCGCGCCAGACAGGCCCGCTGTGCCTGACCCAGAGAGACCTGACCAGGGAACCTGCTGTAAAACTCCGATCCCAGCTGGACATCTTCCAGTGCGGCAAGAACGGCACTCTTGCGCTCCTGGACGGTCAGGTTTTGGCGGTAAAGGCTTTCCTGTATAGAGGCGCCAAGTGTCAGCCGCGGGTTCAGAGCAGCCAATGGATCCTGCATTACCCAGCGGGTCTGCGGCAGGCCAGGGTGCGTTGGCACAGCCCCGGTGATATCCGTGCCAGAGGGTGTGAACACTAGCCTGCGGCAAGTTGCGGGCAGAAACCCCTGCACGGCTTTCAGCAAGGTAGACTTACCTGCGCCGCTTTCTCCGATGACACATAGCATTCCACCCTGCTGGATGTCACAGGAAACATCTTGCAACAGCACTTTGTCTCCGGCCCTGACTGTCAGGCCTTCGAGTTGAAAGACCGGGTCATTCGGCGGCATGGCTGATCTCTGGCTTGGCTTTGTCCCAGCAGCGGTGCGCCACTAGCTCGCGGGAATAGGTATGCTGCGGGTTGGACAAAAGGATGTCAGAAACTCCGCTCTCAACAATCCGGCCGCGCTGCATAATTGCAATCCGTCCTGCAAATCGTGCGGCCAGCGCCAGGTCGTGGGTCACCATCATCACCGCGATCTCATGTTCCGCGGCGATGCGCCGGGTTTCCTGCAGCACCTGCGATGCAATCAGCGGATCCAGCGCTGAGGTCGGCTCGTCCAGGATCAAAAGTTTCGGAGCATCCATCAGGGCCATCGCCAGCAACAGACGCTGCTGCATACCTCGACTCCACTGATGCGGGTAGCTACCGCCCGGATCCGGCAGGCCAAGGGCCGATAGAATGTCCCGCTGATGTGAGGTGTGTTTTACCCTTTTGCGGCGGGCCAGCTGGTCCCATTGCCAGCGCAGGCGGCGCAGCGGATCAAAGCCATGGGCCGGGCTTTGCGGCACATATGCAATGCCATCCAGAGTGGTTTTTGCGGGCGAGGCAAAAGCACGCTGCGCGCCGTTGAACAGAATGTGCCCGCTGGTCGGACGCGCAGGGCGGGTCAGGCCCATCACGGCCCGCAAAAGAGTAGATTTGCCCGCACCGGAGCCGCCCACAACCGCCAGCCATTCTGTCGGCGCCATCTCAAGACTGACATCATGCAGAATACCCTGCCCGCCAATTTCGGCGGACAGGGCCTCGATTTTCATCAAAGGTGCCTGTTTACTCGGCAATCGCCAGCTCCGGGCTCGCCAGATAGGTTTCTGCCGGGTGGATGCGGTAGCCCTCAACCTTGCCATTGCCGACCGAAACCTGTGTCTTGTGGAACAGCGGGATCACCGGAAGGTCACGGTTGATAATGGCTTGAACCTCGGCATAGACCGGTTTGCGCTCTTCGCTTGAAAACAGGCTACGGCCCTTTTTAAGCAGTGCGTCCAGCTCAGGGTTGGAGTAGCCGGAAACATTATAGCTGCCATCCGTCGCCACCAATGTGCTGGGGAAGTAATCCGGATCGCCTTGCGGGGCGGTGCCCCAGGCCTGTAGGTGCAGGTCGATTTCGCCAGCTTTAAGTGCCTCGTTGTTTGCGCCGAATTCACCCATTGCGATTTCCGCGCCCAGACCGATCTGCTGCAGCATGATCTGCGAGATTTCCAGTGTCGGCCGCAGCGCAGCCCGGCCTTCGTAGCTACGGATCTTCAGCACGATGTCTTCGCCGTTCAGCTCCCGGATGCCATTGCCGTCACTGTCGGTAATTCCCGCCTCATCCAGCATGGCCTGCGCTTTGGCCGGGTCATAGGACAGGCTGATATCGCCGTTTACCCAGGATTTCATGCTGGCTGGGAAGATGCCATTGGCCGACTGCCCACCGACACCTGCCAGGGTCGCCGCAACGATGGTGTCACGGTCCAGGCCCAGCGAAACGGCATTCAGAACCGTCTGGTTGGACAGTGGACCGTCATTCACCCGTGGCTGCAAGAAGAACAGTCGCGCGGTTGCCTCCGAGAACAGCTGGCCTTTGCCTTCTTCAAGCAGCTTGGCGAAATCCGGTTCCGGGTAGTTGGTGACCAGATCAACATCACCCGCCTGCAGTGCCAGTGCCGCAACCGAAGGGTCGCTGATCGCGTCGATCACCAGACGGTCAAGTTTCGGCGCGCCGCCCCAGTAATCGGCAAACCCAGTGGTCACATAAGTTTTGTCCGTTTCCGCATTTTCAAAGACAAACGGACCAGTGCCCACCAGCGGCATTGCATCGGTGCCGTCTTTCATGACAGCCGCCGACGGTTCGGTCAGCGACCACAGGAAAGCTGAGTTCGGTGCACTGGTGCGGAAGACCAGCGTTTTATCGTCAACCAGCTCGATGGATTCGATGTTCAGAAGCTTGACCAGGCGCGGGTTATTCCCGGGGTGGCCCTCTTCGCTCAGCTTTTCAAACGACTCTTTGACAGCCTGGGCGGTGACCGCAGAGCCATCATGGAATTTTACACCCTCGCGCAGGGTGATTTTCCATTCCCGTTCAGACAGGTTTTCAAAACCGGTGGCAAGGCGCGGCTGAAGGGTCATGTCATAGCCGATACCAATCAGCGTTTCCGACACGCCTGCCCGGTTGCTGAGCCAGCCATTCTGGCGGGCACGGGGATCAGGAATGCTGCTTTTGGGGCCAAACGGCGCGGCAATCACCATTTCCAATTTGGTTTCTGCGGCTGCAGGGCTCAAAAGCGCCGCAGCGGCGAGGCAGGTTGCGGCGAGGGTTTTGGTCCAGAAAGCGCGTGAATAATTCGGCATGTCCTTGGTCCTTAGGTTTCTGACAAGGGAATTTTGGGGTGAGGTGTACAAGTTATGTGATAATATAACAAGCACTGATTCAGTGGACAGCTGCGTCAGCTCAGGTGTTAGGCAGGCAGCTGCGGAACCTGCATGGACAAGATGATGTCAGGGACGGCAACCGCACCTGCGGCTACGTCCAAGCAAGCCCAAACAGTGGGAGCAAGTTTCCGAGATACGCAGGATGCGTGCCATGAGGCCTCCTTCCAGGACGCCCCGTCCCGGTGTGGTTGAAATCGCGATGGCAGGTCTCCTGACTTGCGGGTCTTGGCTGCGCCATCCTTCCCAGCCATACGGCCAGTGGGTGCTTGGCGTCGCTATCCGCTTACAGTTGCGGGGGCAGTCACGGATTTAGCGCCTGTTGGCTACACCTCACCGTGTTCCCTTTTCATCCTCTCAGCATTTTGCCTTGAGGAACCATCGAAAGCAGGTAGGCGAACGCTGACAGAATTGTCAATTGCCCCGAACCAATAGGTAAGGGCTCGAGGTGGGCCAAAAGCTGCAAGTTTCAAGAGGGTCAGTTTCAATGGAAATGACCTTTGCAGCTAATGGTTCAGCCAAATTGCCTCAGTAGCCTGTGTTGTAATGAACCGGCCTGTCAGGCAGTGCCTCTATAAAGTTGGCTTCCCTGCGCGAAGCCGACACTCGGGGCACCCCTAGCTGCAATTGGGGCGGAAGTCAGCTCCGTCCGGCGACCTGTGGATTCGGGTGACAGATCTCTCTGCAGCATGCTTGAACGGCTGTTTTTTACGCCGCTCAGCGGCGCCCAAAATGATGCAGTTGCGACGATTTTGTTGCGGCGAGCACGCGCAGCGAAGAAATCCAAGGTACAAGTTGGGCTCGAACCTGCCGTCCACTGCATGAAGCTGCGACGTCAGCTGCCTGCGTAAAGAGGACACAGGATGGCGCCTTGGCTGCGTTTGCAGCGAAAACCGGCCTGTCTTGGGTCAGAAATGCTTGACAATTGGGGTGGAAATGCCTGGCAGGTGCAGGCAATTTTTCCTTAAAAACAGTCAGCATCGGGTCAGCTTTGCCTGACGTTTGACACAAACTGTCGGGCGACACATAGTTTTGCCATTTGCGACAGAACCTTTCCTTTTTCGTGTCTCCAACATCCCCGCTCGCGCCTCCTGTTCCGCCAGTGGTGTCAATCGGCATGGAACTTTGACCCCCTATAGGCATCCAAAATTGACCCCCTGTTTGACGTGCGGTTAGCTGGCCCGATGCGGTGTAGCCTCCACCAAGCGAAGCCGTATCGTGCCAGCGTCGGCGCGACTATTCTCGGGTTTTGAAGAGCCAGCTCTCGTTGCCCGTTTCGACGATGTCGCAATGGTGGGTAAGGCGGTCGAGCAGCGCGGTAGTCATCTTGGCGTCGCCGAAGACCGAGGGCCATTCGCTGAAGTCGAGGTTGGTCGTCACGATGATCGATGTGCGCTCGTAGAGGCGGCTGATGAGATGGAACAATAGCTGACCACCGGTTTGTGCGAAGGGGAGATAGCCAAGCTCGTCGAGGATCAGGAAGTCGAGACGGCACAGCAGATCTGCCGTGCGCCCCTGTCGGTCGGCGCGGGCTTCCGCATCGAGTTTGTTCACCAGGTCCACAACGTTGAAGAAGCGCCCCCGTCTGCCGCGGCGGATGCACGCCCGAGCGATGCTGACGGCTAGGTGGGATTTACCGGTCCCTGTGCCGCCGATCAGCACGACATTGCGTTGCTGCGCCAGAAACTCTCCGGTCGCCAGATCACGGACCAGCGCCTCGTTGACCGGCGTGCCTTCGAAGCTGAACTCATCGACCTCTTTCGCCAGGGGCAGCTTGGCAATCGTCATCTGGTATTTGATCGAGCGCGCCTGCTTCTCACTGATCTCGGCGTTCAGCAGATCGCCCCCTCTCGGCAGCATGCTGCGCATGCGCCTGCCGGGCAATGGATGATCTGTTGCGGTTCGTGCTGACGCTTCACCGCCTTGGCGATGGTCTCATCGTAGGCGGCCTTCATGCCGTAGAGCTTCAGCTGGCTCGTCGTGCCGGAGGCACGCATCCAGCGTGACGCGTCGGGCGTATCGATGGTCAGCGGCGGCTCACGATGCCGGGCCAGAATGTTGATGACGACCGAGGCCGCGGGGCCCCCTTCGTTCAGCGCTTCGGCACAGGCAGCATCCACTGCATCCAGCCCATCGGTGGGGATCATGCTCAGGATCTGGACCATCCACTGCCCGGCAGGGCATTGCGCAGCAATGTCCCGAGAGGAGGCCGGTCGCCATTGGGCACCTTGCCCAGTTTGCGCTGAATGCGCCTGATCGCTGATGGCAGCTCCCCGTCCTTGAAGGGAGCCCCATTCCTGAGGGCGTCCCGCTGCCCGGCAGCGCATGCGTGCATGCGCGAGAGGGGGCTTGCGGGCCAGCACCGGGATGTAGTGCAGCGGATCGTAGATGGCCTTGTCGCGCCCGAAGGCTCGTTCATGCCGCCCTACGATCTTGCCGTCCTGCCAGAACTCGACCCGCTCGGCATAGGCGCGGATCTCGACTGGCCGGCCGACGGCGCGGCCATCCACCGAGTAGCGGTTCTTGTCGAACCGGACGAGACAGGTCTTCGAGACTGATGCCGGAACAGCGTGGAAACCATCAAAGGGGCCGACGTATGGCACCAGACTCGCCCGCTCATCCTCGAAGACCTCCCAGATCGTGCGGTCCCGAAGCTCTTGGTGCGGATGAGATTTGGCCCAGGCGGCGCAGCGATCCTCGAGCCAGGCGTTTAGTTCGGCGTAACTCTTAAACTTGGGCCTGGGCACGAAGAAGCGACGCCGGACAACGCCTGCCTGGTTCTCGACCTGTCCACTCGCCATTGGGCTCGAACCAATGGCGCCTCAATGGCTCGTTCCCAGCCCGATGCTGGTGTGCAGGCAACGGGATCGACAAGATAATGCCCGCACATCTGCTGGAAGCGCCGATTGTAGGCCCGGTCGCGGCTAACGAAGATCGTGTCTGCCGCCGTCTTCGCGTCCATTGTCCTCGGACCAGTGGCGGACAATTTCCGCTGTCGTAGATCCCGCGCGTGCAGGCCCCGCCGAAGAAGGCGAAGGCCTTGTCATGGGCATCGAACATCGAGCCATTGGGAGCGCCATTGGTCCAAGCGGCAATGGCGAGGCTCCTGCGTCTCGCGCGGATAGGCCCGGACAAACAGCATGCGGCTGTGGCAGAGCCGGACATGCGCCACCTTCACAGTGGTGGTCGCACCGTCGATCACAACAATCTCGTGGCTCCAGTCAAATTGGTAGGCCTCGCCCGGATCGAAAATTAGCGGGACATAGGCGGCCGCGGTGGCCTCTTGTTTTTCCTTGGACCACGTGGCCGCGTAACGCCGGACAGCGTCATAGCCGCCGTCATATCCAAGGGCTCTCGGTTCTTCGAAGATCCGGATGCGGGTTAACCGCTCGCGCTTTGGCTTCCTCGCATTCGCCGCCAACATCTCTTTGAGCTTGTCTTTCCATGGCCCGATCTTTGGCAGAGGCTGAACGCGGCGTTCGTAGGTTGCTTCCGTCACACCAGACCGGATCACCTTCCGCACCGTATTCCGCGATACCCGCAGTTCCCGGCAGATTTGCTTGATCGGCTTGTTCGGCATTGGCCTCGGACCAATGGCGGCTCAATGCCTCAATCCTGAAAATACGCCCGCCGGATCTTTGCTATCGTCTCCACGACCAACATCCCACTCTGTGCTCCCCGATAACCTCGAGGGCATGATTCACATCAGTGTAAGGGGGTCATCTTTGGACGCCGATTTCCCCGCTACGGGGTCAAAATTGCATGCCTGTTCACACGTTCGGGTGCTGTTGTGCCCCGGTTTCAGGTCCCGCAGCGTCCGAGCAAGCTGGATCCATTCGCGGACAAGCTGTCTGCTTGGCTTGCCGCGCAATCGCGCAAGCCCCGCAAGCAGCGGCGCACGGTTAAGCAGCTGCATGTGGACCTGGCGGCTCTCGGCTTTACCGGCTCGTACGGGCGGGTGGCGGCCTTCATGCGGGCATGGCGCGCGGTACGCCAGCGCGTTCAGCAGTCGTCAGGCCGCGGCACGTTTGTTCCGCTGGCGTTTCAGCCGGGCGAAGCCTCCCAATTCGACTGGAGCGAAGACTGGGCGATTCTCGGTGGAGAGCGCACCAAGCTCCAGATTGCCCATATCAAGCTGTCGCACAGCCGGGCCTTCCTGGTCCGAGCCTACCTTCTGCAATCCCATGAGATGCTGTTCGACGCGCACTAGTATGCGCTCCGGGTCTCCGGCGGCGTGCCCCAGCGCGGGATTAATGACAGTGGGAATTGCCCACCACTGGTTCAAGGGCAATGACCGCGCACACAGCGGTTGAACGGGTCGGCAAAGGCGTTGAGCTGACTAAAAAGTCTAGTTCAGCCTGGACCATCTGAACGAATCATTGGTGCTTTAGTTTGAGGGCAGCTGTCGAGTGCCCCACAGTGTATCCAATCCTCAAGGGCTTTTCATGCCCAGACAGTTTGGGAATGTCCCGAATGACTAGCAGTGCAAACAATACTGTATGTTGCCACAGGTTTGCACAGGCGAAACCGCGTCGATCAGGGTTTTTCTTCAGGGCTTTGCCGCGAAAGCCCCGTGAGTTGTCTATTTTGATTTCAGCTGCTGGTTAGCTGCAACCGAAGCAGGGGTAAGTCACACAATTCTTTTTCCGAACTTGTTGTTGTGAGCATTCTGATGGGGAAGACCGGTAGGGTAGCAGCCCGCGCCGGAGTGTCAGAAGAGGGTTTGGAAATGGCTGTAGAAAAGGTAGACACGCTAGTTGTTGGTGCCGGGCAGGCCGGTGTGGCCATGAGCGAGCATCTGACCAGCCACGGCGTACCGCATCTGGTGCTGGAAAAAAACCGGATTGCAGAGGCCTGGCGGACCGGGCGCTGGGACTCGCTGGTTGCCAACGGCCCCGCTTGGCATGACCGTTTCCCGAACCTGGAGTACGAAGGAACTGACCCTGAGGCCTTTCCGGCCAAAGAGAGGGTTGCGGACTACATGGTTGAATATGCGGAACGGTTCAATGCGCCCATCCGCACCGGAGTTGAAGTGACCAGGGCCGGGCGTATTGAAGGCACCGGCGGTTTCCGGGTCGAAACCTCGGATGGTGTGATCGAGACAAAGCGGATTGTGGCGGCAACCGGCGCATTCCAGCATCCTGTGATCCCGCCTGTGGTGCCCGAGGGCGCAGGGGTGAACCAGCTTCACTCTTTCCACTACCGCAATCCGGGCCAGCTGCCCGAAGGCGCGGTGCTGGTGGTCGGCGCGGGGTCATCCGGTGCGCAGATCGCCGATGAGCTGAACCGGGCAGGCCGCAAGGTCTATTTGTCGGTGGGCCCGCATGACCGCCCGCCGCGGATGTACCGGGGCCGCGACTTTGTCTGGTGGCTGGGGGTGCTGGGCCTGTGGGATCAGGCTGCGCTGGAGCCGGGCAGGGAGCATGTGACGATTTCCGTCAGCGGCGCCTATGGCGGTCAGACCATGGATTTCCGCCGTCTGGCCGGCGAGGGGGTGACACTGCTGGGGCTGACCGAGTCCTACGACAATGGAACTATGAAATTTGCCGGTGATCTTCCGGAAAACATTGCCAATGGTGATGCCGACTATTTGAAGATGCTGGATTTGGCAGATGCTTATGTCGAACGCACTGGTGTTGATCTGCCAGAGGAGCCGGAGGCGCGCAAGGCCTTCCCTGACCCGGACAGCCTGACCAACCCGGTACGCGAGCTGGATCTTGCGGCAGAAGGCATCACTACCATCCTTTGGGCCACCGGCTTCCGCCAGGATTTCACCTGGATGAAAGTGGATGCCTTCGACGAACGCGGCCGCCCGCTGCATCAGCGCGGAGTTTCGGCAGAGCCGGGGGTCTACTTCTTGGGCTTACCCTGGCAGTCTCGGCGCGGCTCGACCTTTATCTGGGGGGTCTGGCATGATGCCAAGCATGTGGCTGACCAGATCGCTATCCAGCGCCACTACGAGGGCTATCGTGGCCCCAGCGAACGCCGCGCCGACGTGCTCTGAGCGCGGCGCTTAGCAGCAGCCTAAGCAAGGGGTAGCCAGACGGTAGTTTTGCTGCCCCGACGTGTGTGCGACAGTCACCAGAAAAACAACGCTGGCCGCACACGTAATCCCGCCATGCCAGGAGGACATCATGGCCCATACCCGTATCCGCAAGTTCAACACATCGGACACTTATCCGGAACAGAACCTGGACAATGATCTGTGCCAGGCGGTGGTGACACACGGCGGCAAAACCGTTTACCTGCGCGGCCAGTGCCCGCAGAACCTGGACGATGCGAAGAACATTGAAAGCCACGACCCGGTGGAGCAGACCCACAAGGTGATGCAGAACATCCAGCAGCTGATTGAAGAGTGCGGTGGCACAATGGAGCATCTGGTGAAGGTCGTCGTCTACATCACCGATGTGCGCCACCGCGAGGCGGTTTACCGCACCATGGGCGAATACATTAAAGGGGTGCATCCGGTGTCGACCGGCCTGGTTGTGCAGGCGCTGGCGCGGCCCGAGTGGCTGGTGGAGATCGACGGCACCGCGGTTATTCCGGACTGATCCGGAAGCGGGAAGGGGGCTGTCTGCCCCTCTTGAGCCTGCGGCTCAATTCACCCCCGAGGATATTTCCGGCCAGATGAAGAATGGATCCGTTTCCAGTGGCTGGTGAGGAGGAAAGACGATGACATTTTCGCTTGTGGCGCGCTGCGCGGAAACGGGCATGTTCGGGGTGGCGATTTCGTCCTCCTCTCCGGCGGTGGCAGCACGCTGTTCATTTGCGCGGGCGGGTGTTGGCGCTGCCGCAAGCCAGAATGTAACCGATCCAAGCCTCGGTCCGCTGGCACTGGACCTGATGGAGCAGGGCATGAGCGCCGCTGAAGCGGTTGCGGAAGTTCAGCGGCGCGGCAGGTTCATTGAATACCGGCAAGTGCTGGCCGTAGACAAAAGCGGCGACACGGCCATTCACTCCGGGCCGAACTCCCTGGGCATCTGGACGCAAGCAGAAGGCCAGGATGTGGCCTCGGGTGGCAACCTGCTGGCCAACGATGGCGTATGCCAGGCCATTGTGGACGGGTTCGCGGCTTCAACCGGCCATCTTGGCGACCGGCTGATTGCCGCGATGCGGGCCGGGCTGGCAGCTGGCGGCGAGGCCGGGCCGGTGCATTCTGCGGGCATGAAACTGGTCGACAAGGTGAGCTGGCCGGTGGCCGACCTGCGCTGTGATTGGACCGGGGATTGCCCGATCGAAAACATTGCTGCGGCCTGGGATATCTACAAGCCGCAGCTGGATGCCTATGTCCAGCGCGCGCTCGACCCGCGCGAGGCGCCGTCTTACGGCGTGCCGGGCGACGAATAAACAGGAGTGGGACTATGCTGGACTATACATTTGACGACTGGAAATCCCATGCAGCGGCTCTCTCATTCCGCAGCCAGGCTTTCATTGATGGCAAATTTACCGACGCTGTGTCGGGTAAGACTTTTGCAAGTGTGAACCCGGCGACGGGCGAAGTGCTGGCGCAAGTAGCCGAATGTGATGCAGAGGATGTGGACCGTGCGGTGGCTGTCGGCCGCCGCGCGTTTGAGGACGGACGCTGGTCGCGGATGGCGCCGGGTGACCGCAAGGCGGTGATGCTGAAGCTGGCGGATCTGATCCGGGAAAATCTGGAGGAGATGGCGCTGCTGGACAGCCTGGACATGGGCAAGCTGGTGACCGATGCGGCCACCATCGACGCGCCCGGGTCGGCGCATTTTTTTCAGTGGTATGCCGAGGCCATCGACAAGGTCTATGACGAGGTGGCGCCGACCGGGCCGGGTGATCTGGCATTGGTGTCGCGCGTGCCGTTAGGTGTTGTGGGCGCGGTAACACCCTGGAACTTCCCGCTGGACATGGCGACCTGGAAAGCGGCGGCGGCGCTGGCGGCCGGGAACTCCGTGGTGCTGAAACCGGCGGAGCAGTCGCCGCTGTCTGCACTGCGGCTGGCCGAGCTGGCGGCAGAGGCCGGGGTGCCGGACGGGGTATTCAACGTGGTGCCGGGCTATGGTGCCACTGCGGGTAAGGCGCTGGGGCTGCATATGGATGTGGACTGCCTCGCCTTCACTGGCTCCACCGCCATTGGCAAGATGTTCATGCAGTATTCCGGGCAGTCGAACCTGAAACAGGTCTGGCCTGAAACCGGCGGCAAAAGCCCAAATCTGGTATTCGCCGACTGCGAGGACCTGGATGCAGCTGCCGACATGGCTGCCTTTGGCATCTTCTTCAACCAGGGTGAGGTCTGTTCGGCCAACTCGCGGCTTTATGTCGAGCGTTCGGTCAAGGATGCCTTTGTCGAGAAGCTGATTGCCCGCGCCGAGGCGGCCCAGCCGGGGGATCCGCTGGATCCGGCCTCGAAAATGGGCGCCATCGTGGATGAGAAGCAGACCGAGGGCATCATGCGTTTCGTTGAGGCGGGCAAATCCTCGGCCAATCTGGTGGCGGGCGGTGAGCGCGTGACCGTCGGTGGCAAGGGCTGTTTTGTGCAGCCGACGATCTTTGACGACGTGAGCCACGACAACCCGCTGGCGCGGGATGAAATTTTTGGCCCGGTGCTGTCGGTCATTCCGTTTGATAGCGAGGAGGAGGCCGTCGCCATGGCCAATGACTCGATCTATGGCTTGGCGGCTTCGGTCTGGACGGCCAACCTCAGCCGCGCCTGCCGGGTGTCGGACAAGCTGCAGGTGGGCACGGTCTCGGTTAACACGGTGGACGCGTTGTCGGCGCAGACGCCCTTTGGCGGTATGAAGCAGTCAGGCTTCGGACGCGATCTGTCGCTGCATAGCCTGGAAAAATATACCGCGCTGAAAACCACTTGGATCAAATACCGGGCTTGATCGGCCCGGTCCTGCTCCGGCATAGTCGCTGACATGCCTTTGCGTTTCACACTGCGCCAGCTGGAGTATTTCGTCGCCGTGGGCGAGGCCGGGTCTATTGCCCTGGCCTCGGAGAAGGTGAATGTCTCCTCGCCCTCGATCTCGGCGGCGGTGTCGCAGCTGGAGAACGAATTCGGCTTGCAGCTGTTTGTGCGCAAGCACGCGCAAGGATTGTCGCTGACCCAGGCCGGGCATCAGTTCATGGATCAGGCGCGCGCGGTGCTGTATGAAGCCGGAGCGCTCAGCCGGCTGGCGGACAATATCTCGGGCTTTGTGCAGGGGCCTTTGTCGGTGGGATGCCTGCTGACCTTTGCCCAGCTCATCGTTCCGGGCCTGCGCCGCCAGTTCGAGGCGCTGTATCCGGCGGTGACCATCAGCCAGACGGAGCGCGATCAGGCCGGGCTGATCGAGCTGATCCGCCAGGCACGGATCGACGTGGCGCTGACCTATGACCTGAATATTCCGGCGGATCTGACATTCAACGCGCTGGCGGAGCTGCCGCCCTATGCCTTGTTGAGCGAGGATCACCCGCTGGCGGACCGCGCAAGCGTCACTGTGGACGACCTGGCTGCGCATCCGATGGTGCTGCTGGATCTGCCGCTGAGTGCCGAGTACTTCCTTTCGTTTTTTGAAGACGCGGGAGCTACACCGCAGATTGCCGAGCGCACCCGCGACATGGCGGTGATGCGCGGGCTGGTGGCAAACGGCTTTGGTTACTCCATTGCCAATATCCGTCCAGTGACAGACATGGCGCCGGATGGGCGCAAGCTGAGCTTCGTGCCGATTGCTGGCAAGCTGCGTCCTATGCGGATGGGGCTGCTGACGGCTGAGGGCGCCGAGAACGTTCTGACCGTCAAGACCTTCATCAGCTACTGCCAGGAACGGATTACTGACGGCACTGTGCCGGGCATCCGCATCGGGGACGGCGGCGCTTAGGCGGCGGCTAATCAATGCTTCCGTAAGCGCAACTTTCGCCTTTGGTGCGGTCCTGTACCTTTGAGGGGCTCTTGCACCGAAGGAGATGGAAATTGCGCGATCCCCGCTATGATATTCTGTTCGAGCCGATGAAGATCGGCCCGCTCACCGCCAAGAACCGCTTTTACCAGGTGCCCCATTGCAACGGCGGCGGCTACCGGGACCCCTCTGCCGCGGCAGCGATGCGGGGCATCAAGGCCGAAGGCGGCTGGGGCGTGATCTTCACCGAACAGTGCGAGATGCATCATACATCGGAAATCACACCCTTCATCGAACTGCGCCTGTGGGAGGACAAGGACATCCCGCAGCTGCGCAAGATGTCGGAGCGGATGAAAACTCACGGTGCGCTGGCCGGTATCCAGCTGGCCTATTCCGGGATCAACGGCCCGAACCTTTATACCAAGGAAGTGCCGCTGGCGCCGTCGGCGCTGCCGATCCGCACCTTCACCAATGACCCGGTGCAGGCCCGAGCGCTGGACAAGCAGGACATCAAGGACCTGCGCCGCTGGTTCGTGAATGCCGCGAAACGGTCAAAGGAGGCCGGGTTCGACCTGATCTGCCTCTATGGCGCGCATGGCTTTGGCATCTTCCAGCACTTCCTGAGCCGCGCTACCAATCAGCGCTCGGACGAATACGGCGGATCGCTAGAGAACCGGGCGCGTTTCAGCCAGGAAGTCATCGCTGACATGCGCGATGCGGTGGGCGACACCATGGCGATCACTCTGCGGGTTTCGTTGGACGAGACTATCGGCGAGCTGGGCTTCTCCAACGCTGAGGTGCGCGATTACATTGAGATGAACAAGGACCTGCCGGACCTCTGGGACCTGGCGCAGGGCACTTGGGAGGATTGCTCCGGCCCGAGCCGTTTCAAGGAGGAGGCCGCGCAGGAGCAGCTGGTGCGCGGCATTCATGAACTGACCGGCAAGCCCATCGTTGGCGTTGGCCGCTTCACCAGCCCGGATGTGATGGCGAAGATGGTGAAATCCGGCACGCTCGATTTCATCGGCTGTGCGCGCCCCTCGATTGCCGACCCTTTTCTGCCGAAGAAGATCGAGGAAGGCCGGATCGAGGACATCCGCGAATGCATCGGCTGCAACATCTGCATCACCGGCGACATGACCATGTCGATCAGCCGCTGCACCCAGAACCCGACTTTCATGGAGGAATGGCGCAAGGGCTGGCATCCGGAAAAGATGAATACCAAAGGCGACAGCTCCAATGTGCTGGTTGTGGGCTCTGGCCCGGCCGGGCTTGAAGCCGCTTGGGCGCTCTGCCGCCGCGGTTATGACGTGGCGGTGGCCGAGGCCAAGGATGTGATCGGCGGGCGTGTGACCCGCGAGCGCACACTGCCGGGCCTCAATGCCTGGGGCCGTGTCGTGGATTACCGTGACTACCAGCTGAGCCAGCGCCCGAATGTGGAGATCTACCGCGAAAGCCCGCTGGATGCGGACAGTATTCTTGAGTTCGGCTTTGAGAACATCTGTATCGCCACCGGCTCCACTTGGCGCCGGGACGGCGTCTCGCGCCAGCATGTGGTGCCGATGCCGATCGCCGAAGGTGCCAAGGTCTATACGCCCGACGACCTGATGGACGGCACCATCCCCGAAGGCCGTGTGGTGGTCTATGACGACGACCACTATTACATGGGCGGGGTTCTGGCCGAACTGCTGGCCTCCAAGGGGGCGCAGGTTACGCTGGTCACGCCGTCGGCCTTTGTCAGCGATTGGACCAACAACACGCTGGAGCAGGTGGCGATCCATCCGCGCCTGGTGGAGGCCGGGGTGGAGATTGTGCTGAACCGCGGCTTGACAGAAATCCACGCGGGCCATGTGGTCAGCAACTGCACCTACACGGACCGCACCTGGAACATCGAGGCGGATGCCGTGGTCATGGTCGCCTCGCGCACCGGTAACGACAGCCTCTTCGAGGAACTGCGCGCCCGTGAGGCGGAATGGGCGGATGCCGGCATCAAGTCGGTCAAGATCATAGGCGACGCCAGCGCGCCGGGGCCGATTGCCTGGGCGACCTATGCAGGCCACCGTTATGCGCGCGAGCTTGATGGCCCGGATATCGGCGATGCGCTGCCCTTCCGCCGCGAGATTACCGAGCTGGCCGTGGACTGACGATGACAGCAACGCTGGACATACTGGAGCGGCTGACCGGGTTCGACACGGTCAGCCGCAACTCCAATCTGGAGCTGGCTGCCTATGTGGAGGGCTTCCTGGTTGAGCGCGGTTTCGCAGTGGTGCGGCTGCCGTCGCCGGATGGCTCCAAGACCGGGCTGTATGCCGAGAAAGGCCCCGCTGGGCAGGGGGTTCTGCTGTCTGCGCATACGGATGTGGTGCCGGTGGACGGGCAGAAGTGGACCCGCGATCCGTTCCGGCTGACCCGGGATGGAGGCCGGGTCTATGGCCGCGGCACAACCGACATGAAGGGCTATGTCGCCAGCGCACTGGCGCTGGCGGATCGTGCCGCAAAGGTGGATCTAAAGGAGCCGCTGAAAATCGCGCTGTCCTATGACGAGGAGGTCGGCTGCGTCGGCATTCAGGAGATGCTGGAGCGCCTGGCTCCGCTGATCGGCAAACCGCGGGCCTGTTTTGTGGGGGAACCGACGGAGATGAGAGTCGCCATCGGCCACAAGGGAAAAGCTGCCCTGCGCGCGGTGTGCCAAGGCCAAAGCGGCCATTCAGCGCTGGCCCCCAATTTCACCAACGCTTTGCACCTCGCGGGGGATTTCCTGGCGGAGCTGCGGGCATTGCAAGAAGATTTTGCCGCCGTTGGCGCGCGGGACGCAGCCTATGCAGTGCCCTATTCCACGGTGCATGTTGGTAAAATGAATGGCGGCACCGCGCTCAACATCGTGCCGGACCGGTCAGAGCTGACCTTTGAATACAGACATTTGGCGGCGGACAACGGGGAAGACATTCTGGCCCGCATTCAGGCCGCCGCCGAACGGGTCAGCAACCGCTACCCGGCTGAGGCCTGTATCGAGGTGGAGCAGTACAACGCTTACCCCGGCCTGGACGTGCCTGCAGATAGCCCAGTAGTCCCTTTTGCGCAGAAGCTTGCCCAGAGCGATGGCACCACCAAGGTCGCCTTTGGCACTGAGGCCGGGTTCTTTGACCAGTTGGGTGTGCCCACTGTGGTCTGCGGCCCGGGCTCGATGGAGGGGCAGGGTCACAAACCTGACGAATATCTGGAGCTGAGTCAGGTTGCCGCCTGCGACGCGATGATGGACCGGATCCTGAACGATCTGACAACTTGAGAAACACGGCACGGCGACAATCGCCTATCTGCAGGCCAGAGTTTATCGTTCCGGCTCATTTAGCATGGCAGCGGGTGAAAGGATTCCCTCAATGCTGGCGGCAGGCAAGCTGCCCTGCTCCTTCAGCACCGCACGGATGCTGCGGCCCGAGGCCAATGCCTCCTTGGCGATCCTGGCAGCGGCATCATAACCCAGATGCGGCGCCAGAGCGGTGGCCAGCACCAGGCTGTTGTCCAGAAGGGCGGCGCAGCGGCCCTCATTGGCGGTGATCCCCGAAACGCATTTCACAGTCAGCACGTCAACGGCATTTTTTAGGATACGGATGGATTCCAGCAGGTTATAGGCCACCACCGGCTCCATCGCATTGAGTTGCAGCTGCCCTGCTTCCGCGGCCATGGTGACGGTAAGATCATTGCCGATTACCTGGAAGCAAACCTGATTGACAACCTCAGGGATCACCGGGTTCACCTTGCCCGGCATGATCGACGACCCCGCTTGCACCGCGGGCAGATTGATCTCACCAAAACCGGCGCGGGGGCCGGAGGACAACAGCCGCAGGTCGTTGCAGATCTTCGAGAGCTTCACCGAGACCCGTTTCAGGATACCGGAATAGGCGACAAAGGCGCCAAGGTCAGAAGATGCCTCGATCAAGTTGCCTGCCTGCTTCAGTTCAAATCCGGAAAGATGCGAAAGGTATTGCAGCGCCAGCGGGGCATAGCCGGGTTCTGCGTTTACCCCGGTGCCGATGGCAGTGCCGCCAAGGTTCACTTCGGTCAGCAGTTGGCTGATGTCGCGCAGCCGGTCGATGTCCTCGCCAACGGTGGTGGCAAAGGAGGCGAATTCCATGCCCAATGACATCGGTACAGCGTCCTGCAACTGGGTGCGGCCGACCTTGGCGATGCAGCAAAAGGCCTCTGCTCGCTCGCCGAATGCCTGCTGCAGCCGGTGCAGCGCCTTGCACAGCGGTCCGGTGCTGGCCAGAACCGCCAGCCGGATCGCTGTCGGGTAGACGTCATTGGTGGACTGGCCATGGTTCACGTCGTCATTCGGATGCAAGTGCGCGTAGTCGCCGGGTAGGTGTCCCATCCTCAGCAGCGCCAGATTGGCAATAACCTCATTGGCGTTCATGTTGGTGGAGGTGCCGGCCCCGCCCTGGATCATGTCGACGCAGAAGTGCCGGTGATGGCGGCCGCGCGCAATCTCATTGCATGCGTCCACAATCACCTTTGCTTTGTCCGGCACCAAGCCGCCGGTTTCCGCGTTTGCACTGGCTGCCGCGGATTTTACCATCGCCAGCGCTCGCACCAGCGCCGGGAAATGCGACAGCGGCACCCCAGTGATTGGGAAGTTTTGCCGGGCCCGTTCTGTCTGGATGCCATGTAGGCAATCTGCGGGCAGCTTCATTTGGCCGATGGAGTCCCATTCCGTGCGCGTATTATGCATTGCCGTCTGTCCTGCCGCTGGAAGTATTTTCCAAGGCCATAGCCAGATCCGCAGGCGAGCCGAAGATGCAGTTTCCGTTGCAAGGCTTAGGGTCAGGCGAAGCAGGTGATCAACTCTCCAGTGTATGCTCTAAGGCATTGTTTTGGAGTGACTTTCAAAGATTAGGTAAAGGCTAACATTTGCTGAGGGAGTCAATTCTTAAAGCAACCCCCTGGCCTTCCTATGCTGGATCAAACGACACGCGGCAGAGGGGAGGCGCAAGTGCCCAGCAACAAGACAGATGCGATTGATGTGCGTAACGCGGTCAAACGCTATGGGGACTTCACTGCCCTCAAGCGGATTTCGCTGACCATCAAGGACAATGAATTTTTTACCCTGCTTGGCCCCTCCGGCTGCGGCAAGACTACGCTATTGCGGATGATCGCCGGCTTCGAGGATGTGACCGAGGGTGAGATCCTGCTTTATGGCGACGAAATCGAAAAGTTGCCGCCGCATCAGCGGCCGGTGAACACCGTGTTCCAGAACTATGCGCTGTTCCCGCATATGACGATCCTGGACAACGTGGCCTTTGGCCTGGAGATGCGCGGCAAATCCAAAGCCGACGCCCGCAAGCGCGCGGGTGAGATGCTGGAGCTGGTCCAGCTGTCGCAATTCGCTGCACGCAAACCGTCTCAGCTCTCAAGCGGCCAGCAGCAGCGTGTGGCGCTGGCGCGTGCGCTGGCGCCACAGCCAAAAGTCCTGCTGCTGGATGAGCCGCTGTCGGCGCTGGACCTGAAGCTCAGGAAGGCCATGCAGCTGGAGCTGAAGCACCTGCAGCGGGAAACCGGGATCACCTTCATCTTTGTGACCCACGATCAGGAGGAAGCGCTGACCATGTCCGACCGCATCGCGGTGATGTCGGCGGGCGAGATGCAGCAGCTGGGCACGCCGACCGAGATTTACGAACAGCCGCGCAACATGTTCGTGGCGGATTTCATCGGCGAAACCAACCTGTTGGAGGTTTCGGTGGATCAGGTGATGAACGGCCGCGCGACTTGCCACCTGGGCGGCGGCCACGCGCTGACCTGCAATTCGGTGGACGGCATCGGCGAAGGCGCCAAGGTGCATATGTCGGTGCGGCCCGAACGGCTGTTCATGTCCGATGCACCGGTGGAGGCCGAAAGCCTCAAGGGGCGGGTCGCCGAGAACATCTTTGTCGGCACTGATATCAGCACGCTGGTCGATCTGGCCGAGGGGCCGCAGTTTATCGTGCGGACTTCCAATTCCGACCGCGGCAACAAGCGGATCTTTGAGCCAGGCAGCGAGATTTTCGTCAACATGGAGCTGGGGGCCGGGCGCCTCCTGATGGACTGATGGCAGCAGGCGCAGCAAGCGGCGGTTCAGCCCGCGCAGACACTTACAAGGACGCCCGCGGCTGGCTGCTGCTGCCGTCCTGGGCGGTGCTCGGCATCTTTGTGCTGGGTCCTGTCTGCATGATGCTGATCTATTCCTTCCTGACCAAGGAATTCCGCGGCGGAGTAATCTGGGAGCCGTCCCTGGCCGCCTACGATCAGTTCTTCTTTGACCGCGGGCTGTTCGGGGATGAACAGCCAAGGATCGAGTGGACCTATATCTCTATTTTCTGGCGTTCAATCTGGCAGGCGGGAGCTGCAACGCTGCTCAGCCTGGTGATCGGCTTCCCGACCGCATATTTCATCGCCACGCGGCCGGAAAATGTGCGGCCCGTCTGGGTGTTCATGATCACCATCCCCTATTGGGTGAACCTGCTGATCCGCACCGTCAGCATGAAATTCCTGCTGCGCGATCAGGGCCCGCTGAATGACTTCCTGATCGGCACCGGGCTGATCGACAGCCCCATTCACATCGTCAACACCAACTTTGCGGTGCAACTGGGGCTGTTCTACTCCTACCTGCCGTTCATGGTGCTGCCGGTCTATGCCGCGGTGGAGCGATATAACTTCTCGCTCAGCGAAGCTGCTGCGGATCTTTATGCCAGCAAATGGACCACCCTGCGCCGCATCGTGTTGCCCGCGGTGAAACCCGGTGTGGTGGCGGGCTGCATCCTGGTGTTCGTGCCCTCAATGGGCTCCTTCCTGGCGCCAGATCTGCTGGGCGGAGCCAAGAACTTCATGATCGGCTCCCTCATCGAGGAGCAGTTCAAGGGCAACGCGGGCAACTGGCCGTTCGGCGCTGCCGCGTCGATGATTCTGCTGACCATGGTGCTGATCATCCTGATGTTCTCCGCCCGCCAGCAGGCCAAAACGGACAAGGCAGGGGGCTGAGCCATGGCGCATGTGAATGACAATATCAAAGCCTACAAGGGTTTCCGCTCCATCACTCTCATGTGTCTGGCGGTCCTTTATGCGCCGCTGGTGATCGTCACCATCTACAGCTTCAACGCCTCCCAATCGATCACCAACTGGGAGGGGATCTCCTTGCGCTGGTACGCCGATGTGTTCACCGGGCCGGAAAGCGAGAAGTTCAAGGTCGCGGCATTCAACAGCTTCACCATCGCCATCATCGCGGCGACGGCCAGCACAACAATTGCCACCCTGGCGGCAACCGCAATGGTCCGCGGCGGCAACTTCAAGCTGCGCACGGTGTCCTTCGGCCTGATCTCGCTGCCCCTGATGGTGCCGGAGATTGTAACGGCGGTTGCGACGCTGATCTTCTTCAACGCGATCGGCTTCACCCGCGGCTACATGACCATTCTGGTCGCCCATATCGCCTTCTGCATCCCCTTTGCCTACCTGCCGATCTCGGCCCGGATGCAGGGGATCGAGGACAGCTTTGAGCAGGCGGCGATGGACCTTTACGCGACCAAGCGTCAGGCCTTCACCAAGATCCTGATGCCGCTGATGGCGCCGGGCATCATCTCGGGCTTCCTCTTGGCCTTCATCGTCTCTCTCGACGACTTCATCATCACCAACTTCGTCAAGGGCGCAGGCGTTGAGACCCTGCCCACCGCGATCTTCGGGTCGGTCAAGCAGGGCATCAAACCCAACATCATGGCGATCTCGACCATGCTGCTGAGCGTCTCAATCGTAATGGTCACCATCAGCTACTTCGTCAGCAAATCCGACAATACAAAATGATCCAACCTGGAGGGAAACACATGAAAAACCTGCTGAAATCCAGCGCCGCAGCTCTTGCTCTGAGTGTTGCTGCCACTGCCGCCGCCGCCGAGGGCAAACTGGTCCTCTACCATTGGTTCGAATACATGCCGCAGGAGGTGCTCGACAAGTTCACCGCCGAGACCGGCATCGAGGTGACTATGGACACCTACGATTCCAATGAATCCATGCTGGCGACGCTGAAGGCGGGCGGTATGGGCACCTATGACCTGGCAGTACCGGGGGATTACATGGTCAGCATCATGGCGGGAGAGGGCCTATTGGACACCATTGCCGATGGCGAACTGGCTAACAAAGGCAACATCGCGCCGGAATGGGCCGACCCCAGCTTTGACCCGGGCCGCGCGTCCTCGATCCCCTACCAGTGGGGATCCACCTCCTTTGCGGTGAACCGCGACGCCTACAGCGGCGACATCCAGACCACCGATATTCTGTTCAATCCGCCGGCAGAGCTGTCGGGCAAGATCAACATGCTGGACAGCCAAGGCGAAGTGATGGCGATGGCCTCGCTGCATATGGGCATCCCGCAATGCTCCACTGACCGGGAGCAGCTGAAAGCGCTGAATGCGATGCTGCAGGACGCCAAGCAGCATTGGGCATCCTTCAACTCGGATACAGCCAAGGAAGTGCTGGTGTCAGGGGATGCGGCTGTCGGACAGATCTACGATGGTTTCGCCGCCAAGGCGCGGGAGGAAGGCGCCAATGTGGAATATGCTTATCCGACGCAGGGCTATGTTGCCTGGATGGACAATGTGGTGCTGCTGAAGGACGCGCCGAACCGGGAAAACGCGCTGAAGTTCATGGACTTTTTGCTGGAACCTGAAAACATCGCGGCTGTCACCAACTATGCCCAGTACAATGCCGGGGTGACTGGGGTAGCCGGCTTCCTGGATCCTGCACTGGCCGCGCAGCCGGAAAAGAACCCTCATGCGGATGCGGGCGATGGGGTGTTTATCGAGGTCTGCAATCAGGAGACCCAGGCGGTCTATGACCAGATTTGGACCAACCTTAAGAAGTAAGAACCTTACCTGATTTCCCCAATAGGCAAGCTGTCCCGGGCATCAATTGCCCGGGCTTTTTTGGTTGAAAACTCTGACTGGGGCCGCCAATGACAAATAAGTTCGGCAAAACTTGCTCAGCGCTGAAAAGGCGAGTGCAACAAGGAACGCAGATCAGGACCCCTAGCAGCCTTTGGCGCAGACGCAGCGAATACTCACTGTGCCCGGCTCCTTGTGAGTGGCTCGTTCCAGCCTCGCTGCGCGCTGCATCAATGGCGGGTTTCATCGCCGCGACACAGCGCCAGATTTCGAGCGCATGAAGCATTTCTTCCGCAGCAAGCGCGCGCAGCAAAAAATCACAATGACCGGGTTGGGCTCTGAGGGTGAGTTCGCTGCTGTCAGGGCAAATGGTCGGTCCAGGCTGCTTCGTCTATCGCTGCGCTGTCAGTGCGCCGCCAGATGAGCGAGGAATATGACATTTTCTGCATCCAGACCGGTATAGCCTGCATGGTTGAGAAGGACATCCACATTGTCGCCCGGTTGGCCGGTACCCCCTTGGCGGGATGCCGGGATGCCAATCACGCGAACTGACCACGCTGATTGCCAGCCTCGGCCTCGCCCTTTTGGACGAGGTTGTTAGGCGTGGAAACGTGCCTCGTCCTCCCCTTTGTCTGGAGGCAAACATGGCACAGAATATCTACGACAATCCCGATTTTTTTTGCTGGCTACAGCCAGCTTCCCCGGCAGGTTCACGGGCTGGAAGGTGCGCCGGAATGACCGGCAATTCGGGCGCTGTTGCCCCGACTGTCAGGCAAGCGCGTGGCGGACCTGGGCTACAGCTTCGGCTGGGCAGCACGGTGGTTCTTCGGTCAGGGGGCTGCTTCAGTTCTTGGGTTTGACCTGTCTCAGAACATGATCGAATGTGCGAGGGCTGACACTGAGGATTCCGCAATCGAATACCGGATTGTTGACTTGGAAACGCTTGAATTGCCCTAGGCGGCGTTTGATCTGGTCTACAGCGCTTTGACCTCCCACTACGTGCAAGATTTTGAACGGCTGATCCGCATGATCCATGCGGCGTTGGTGCCTGGCGGGGATCTGGTCTTCACCATCGAGCATCCGATCTTCATGGCAGCCGCCCGCCCCCAGTGGACGCAAGATGAAGACGGCCGAAAGACCTGCCGGTTAACGGCTATTCTCTTGAGGGCGAGCGCCGCACTGACTGGTTTGCCAAGGGCGTGCTGAAGCACCATCGGACCCTGGCGACAATGATCAACACGCTGATCAGCGCGGGGTTCGACCTGCGCCGGGTGGAAGAGTTTGCGTCCACACCTGAACAGACTGCGGAGTTGCCGGACCTGGCCGAAGAACTGGAGCGGCCTATGATGCTGCTGGTTTCGGCACGCAAAATCTGATCCTATCGCCGCCCAGTCTAATCGCTTGGGCGGCGGACTTTCCAATGATCGGGTTGGGCTCGAACCTGCCGTCCACTGCATGAATCAGTAACGTTAGCTGCCTGCGTAAACAGGACACAGGATGGCGCCTTGGCTGCGTTTGCAACCAAAAACGGCCCGGCTTGGATCAGAAATGCTTGGCAGGTGCAGGCAATTTTTTCTTAAAAACAGTCCGCATCGGGTCAGTTTTGTCTGACGTTTGACACTTAATTGTCGGGCGACACAAAGTTTTGGCATTAGCGACAGAACCTTGCCTTTTTCGTGTCTCCAACATCCCCGCTCGCGCCTCCTGTTCCGCCAGTGGCGAAGCCTTCCCTGATTTTCACTTCGGAAGACCTCGTGTCTTCCGGAGGGCAGGCGGACCAATCAAATGAAAATGCCGGGGCAGGGGGGAGCGGGCGCAACCCGTCGATGCCCTGCCGCGACCCCTGGAACATGCAATCCGCGCGTGCCGCGAGGACTTCTACTGTTTCTTTCTGAAGGCCGCAGTTGCCCAGCTGCCAATCAGCCCAGCCTTGTCCCGCAAAAAGGATCGTCACCCTCCGGGACGGAAACTGGGTAGTGCAAACGACTTGTGTCCGCGGTGAAAAGTGGCTCGGAACGAGACGCTTTCCGCCGCTCCCGGCCGCAGGGAGATTGAGCTATCCAATATCCGTCCAGATGCCGATGCAGTCGGTATCCGGATAGAGCCCGGTCACGAGCTGAAAAGTGCGGGATTTTCTGACCCAAGAATGGGCTCTGAAGACGAGCTCGGCAATGCGGACCTTATGCCTACACGGCAGGGCCTGCTAAACAACAGTCTGCAATGAGGCCTACAAAGCGTATTCAGCACCTGAAACAACGTTTGCGGTACTTTCCTAAACTGGACGTCGGGCAAGTAAATGGCGGTGCCAGACGAACTGTTTGCACGCATAAAGTTGAATGCCGCCCTGGGCCGAATTACCTGCACCGGGCTGAATACCGTCCGGTGCAGGCTGCGGTTCAGGCGAAGCTGACGCCATTCAGGTTCATTGGCAGCGCCGTCACCCGCGGGCCGTTGACTGCAATGGCATTGGCCAGCGCCGGCGCCGAGGGAGGCGTGCCGGGCTCACCGACCCCCGTGGGCATCTCTGCAGAGGGCACGATATGCACTTCGATGGCGCCGATGTCGCCGATCCGAAGCGGCTCATAGTCGGGGAAGTTGAACTGGTCCACTTCGCCCCCGGTCAGAGTGATCACGTTGCGCATCGCGTGGCCTAGGCCATAGCCGATACCGCCCTCCATCTGCGCTTTGATCACATCCGGGTTGACCGCGATGCCGCAATCCACCGCGCAGGTGACCTTCTCGATCTTCACGCCGTCATCGGCATTGCCGGAGATCTCTACCAGCTCGGCCACATAGCTGCCAAAGCTCTTGTGGACGGCGATGCCCTGGCTGCGGCCCTCCGGCGCGCTGCCCCAGCCGCCTTTGTCGGCGGCCAATATCAATACCCCCGCCAGCCGCTGCTGGTCGTCGCCGCCGCCCTCCAGCAGGGTGAGGCGGAAATCCACGGGATCGCGGCCTGCAGCGCGGGCGGCCTCGTCCATCATCACCTCCATCACATAGGCCGTGTGGGTGTGCCCGACCGAGCGCCACCACAGGACGGAAGTTGCCTTGGCCACGTCGGTGAGCCCGGTGAACTGCCCCGGGATCCTGTAGGGGGTGTCTGCCACGCCCTCGACCGAGCTGTGATCGACGCCGCCGTGCACCATCATGCTCTCAAACGCGGTGCCCTTGAGGATCGACTGCGCGGCGATGCGGTGGTCCCAGCCGGTGATATTGCCCGCCGCGTCCAGACCCACCCGCACACGGTGCGCCACCGCGGGGCGGTAATAGCCGCCGGTGATGTCATCCTCGCGCGACCAGACCAGTTTCACCGGGCGGGTGCGGTCAGTCAGGGCAAAGGCCAGCGCCGCCTCCACCTGGTAATCCGCCGTCGGCGTGGCGCGGCGGCCGAAGGAGCCGCCGGCAAACATCGTGTTGATGCGGACCTTCTCCATCGGCAGCTGGAAGATCTGCGCCAGCGCCATGTGCGGACCGGTGGGGAACTGGCAGCCGTCGTGCAGGGTGACGCCGCCGTCCGCGTCGGCCTCGATGGTGCAGGTGAGCGGTTCCATCGGCGCATGCGCCAGCAGCGGGAAGTAGAAAGTCTGCTCGACCACCTGTGCCGCCCCTTCGATCTGCTCTGTGGTGGCGGCGTGGTCGGCGCCGGTCACGTTATACTCCGGCTCCGCGTTTACCGCGGCCAGCAGCTCCTCGCGGATCTGGTCCGAGCTGCGGCTTTCGGCGTTTGAGAAATCCCAGTCCACCGTGATCGCATCGCGGGCCTGGAACGCGGCCCAAGTGTCCTCGGCATAGACCGCGACGCCCGCCTGGTTGGGCAGCACGGCGGCGCGGATGTAGCCTTTGACCGCCTTGGCGCCGGCATCGTCAAACCCGCTGGCCAGCCCGCCCATCCGCGGGGTGCGGATGATGACGGCAACCATCTGGTTCGGCAGATGCAGGTCCATCGCATACATTGCGGTGCCGTTGGTCTTGGGCAGGGAGTCCTTGCGTTTGACCGAGGCGTTGCCGATCAGGCGGAATTCGCTGGGGTCCTTCAGCCGCGGCTCTGCCGGGGCTTCCATCTGGGCGGCGGCAGCGACAAACTCTGCCAGCGGCGCCTCTTGGCCTGCGCCCTTGATGACGCCGTCCTCAAGAGTCAGCTCTGCGGCGTCTGCGCCCCATGTCTCAGCCGCGGCCTTGATGAGCATCTCGCGCGCGGCGGCCCCGGCCTGGCGGTACTGCATAAAGGAATTGGCCATCGCGGTGGAGCCGCCGGTGCCCTGCATCTGGCCGAACGCCAGGTTGGCATAGCGCGAGGGGTCGGAGGGCGCGAATTCGTACTGGATGTCCTCCATCGAAACACCCAGCTCCTCGGCGATCAGCGTGGTGAGGCCGGTGGCCGGGCCCTGCCCCTTCTCGAAGTGCTTGACGATGGCAGTGACGGTGCCGTCTGCATCGATCTTCACAAACGGGTTCAGCTGCGCCGGTGCGGCGCCCGCCGCCAAAGCGCCGTCTGGACGGACGCCGACATAAAGGACCGCAGCAGCGGCAGCAGCGGATTTCAGGAAGCCGCGGCGGGAGGTATTGAGGGTCATTTCAGGCCTCCATCATTTCAGATGCGCGCTGGATCGCGGCGCGGATGCGCTGGTAGGTGGCGCAGCGGCAGGCGTTGCTGTTCATGTAATCGTCGATCTCTTCCACCGTCGGCTTGGGGTTTTCGCTCAGCAGCCCCACAGCGGACATGATCTGGCCGGACTGGCAGTAGCCGCACTGCACCACGTCCAGCTCCATCCAGGCGTCCTGCACGGCTTTGGACACCTTGGAGTCCAGCCCTTCGATGGTGGTGATCTCGGCGCCTTCGGCGTCCTCGACATAGGTCTGGCAGGAGCGCACCGGCTGACCGTCCAGATGCACGGTGCAGGCGCCGCAGGCGGCGACGCCGCAGCCGAATTTGGTGCCGGTCAGCTTCAGTTCATCCCGGATCACCCACAACAGCGGGGTTCCGGGCTCGGCCTCGACTTGATGCGTCTGGCCGTTGAGTTTCAGTGATAGTGCCATGGCTATGGGGCCTCCCCTTGGCTGGAATTTCTGGTTCAGGATTTTTCGAAGTCTGCAAAGGCACCGGCATAGTCGGGATGCCAGCGCGACAAGGCCGGGCGGTTCTCCAGGATATCGCCCAGGGCCCAGGCAACTCGGCGCCGGTCGCGGGCCGGCGTCACGTCGTTGTCCGGGCAAAGAATGTAGAAATCGCCCGCTGCCATGCGGGTCAGCAGGTGATCCACGGTCTGCTCCGAGGTCCAGGCAGAGGCGGGTTTCTCCAAAATGTGGCGGGCGATCATGCCGGTATAAGTGAAGCCGGGGACAAACAGATGCGCGGTGATGGGAGCCCCGGACTGCCGCAGGTCATGGGTCAGCATCTCTGTCAGCACCTTCACGCCGGCCTTGGAGACATTGTAGCCCGGGTTGCCCGGCGGCGTCGTGATGCCCTGTTTCGAGCCGGTGTTGATGACAACCGCCGGGCGTGCGGCGGCGATCATCCGCGGCAAAAAGGTCTGCACGCCGTTCAGCACTCCGAACAGGTTCACCTCGATCATCGCGCGCCAGGCCTCGGGTTCTTCCCAGCTGCCGGAGGGGCGGCCGATGCCTGCGTTGTTCATCAGCACCGCCACCTCACCCGCGGCGAAGGCAGCATCCGCCAGGGCCTGAACGGCCCTTGCGTCGCTGACATCGGTGGGAACGGCCAGAACCTGCGCACCCGGCCGAACCTGGCTGCGCAGCTTCTCAGCCGCCTGATCCAGCGCCTCGCCCGGCAGATCGGCCAGAACCACGTCCAGCCCGGCCCGGGCAAAGCGTTCTGCGGCGGCAAAGCCAACCCCGCTGGCGCCGCCGGTCACAACCGCTAGGCCGCCTGCTGCAAGTGCGTCTTTATACATGGATGTGTCCTCCCAGAAATGCCGTGCTGCCGGTCAACTGCCGGGATTTGGCTATGCTGCTGGACCTAAACCTAGTGCCCGCCGGGCCGGTTCCTGTGCCCGATCCTCCGGATGATCTGCCTGATCCTCCGGGATGCCGGGATTTGCAGTTCTTCCCCTGCCCCTGCCCGCCTATAGTCTGATCAAAGAGGAGGAGCGCCGATGGTACCGCAGGACCTGATTTCCGATGTTGCGGCATTTGTCCGGGAGCAAGGCGCGCTGGACACCGGCTGCAAAACCGGCGTGGGCGGGCTTTTTGCCTTTTGCAGCGAGAAGCGCACTGAATTTCAGGCGATGATCTATGAGCCGGTGATGTGCCTGGTCCTGCAAGGCGCCAAGGAGGCGCACCTGGAGGACCGCACGGTCCGCTACGGCGCAGGCAAATCGCTGATCGTCAGCCATGCCTTGCCGGTGTCGGCCGGGGTGATCGATGCTTCGCAGTACAAACCCTATGTCTCGTTGGCGTTGCAGCTGGATCTGGCGATGGTGCGCAGCCTCTATGACGAGATCGGCACTTTGCCGGATGCACGGCGGACCTCTCATTCGATGAGCGTAGCGGACGGCGATGCCGCTTTGTTCGATGCCGTCGGGCGGCTGTTCCGGCTGGCGCAGGACCCGGTGGAGGTACAGGCGCTGGCGCCCCTGGTGCTGAAGGAGATCCATTTCCGCCTGCTGCGCGCCCAGCACGGCGGGATGCTGCGCCAATTGCTGCTGCACGAAAGTCCGGCAAGCCGGATCACCAAGGCGATTGCCCTGATCCGTGAACAGTACAAGTCCCCGCTGCCGGTGGCAGATCTGGCCGCGGAGGCAGGCATGAGCCAATCCACGTTTCACGAGCATTTCAAGGCGCTGACTTCCACCACGCCGCTGCAATACCAAAAGGAGCTGCGGCTGATGGAGGCGCGCCGCCTGCTGCTGGGTGGCGGCAAGTCGGTGGCTTCGGCGGCCTATGATGTCGGTTATGAAAGTCCGACTCAGTTCAGCCGTGAATATGTGCGGAAATTCGGGGTTCCACCGCGACACGAGAAATTGCCTTCCATACCGGCAGCCGACTAGAGCTCTCCGGGAATGCCTCATTGGCATACTGAAAATGACATCGGCTTCTTCCATGTCCGAGCCGCCGGGATTTTCAGACTAGAGTGTTTTCGGTCATCTTGAATGGCTGGTTTGGGGAGGCAGCTCTGCTGTGACAGTAACCCCTTTCAACGGCAGGTATGGGCCGATACAGTGCAATCAGCAGATGGAGGGGCGGCAAAACGCTGCCCCTCCTGTCATGTTACCTCTTTGAACTGCCTCCCTTCGAAGATCCGGCTCGGTTCACCACGTTGAAGCTGTCCGTGGAGCGCCCAGGTTTCGTCCTGGCGGGCAGCGTCGGCTTCTGCTTTTTCGGCAGCAGCTAGCGCGGCAAGCCGTTCCATCGCCAGACGGCGGTTCTGGTGTTGCGAGCGGGTGTCGCGCACGACGACGGCATAGACTTGTCCATCGGCGCTGGTCCAACGCGCCCTGATCGCGCTCGACGTCTTGTTCTGGTGCTGGCCGCCAGGGCCTCCCGCGCGAATGGCCTGCATTTCAACGGAGGCCGGTTCAATCCGCACTGCGTCAGTGGCCGCAGGCAGGCGGAAAATCTGCACAAACCAGTTCTTCCGTTTGTGCCTGGGGCGCAGCTCGCTCTGACACCGCCAAAGGACGGTACCTTCGACAGCACACGCCAATTCGGCAGCCCGAGCGCCGCTCAGGATCACCACCGCTGAGGCGGGGCCGTGCGTGGCGTCCCTTGTCGCGACATCGAGTTCGACACCGTATTGCGTGGCCTTTGCCCTCAGCCAGGACAACAGGTGGCCCACAGCCTGACGGCATTCACCCGGACCATTGCCGCTGGACAAGAGAAGGGCTTCCCTGCCGCTCATGCCGCACCTCCCGTCGTCTTGAAGGTGACAAGCGGCAGAAGACGCGCCACCGCGTTTGCGATCCCAAAGCCTGCCAGGTTCTGCAGTACCTGTTCCGGGTCTTTGTAGGCCTGGCCGGCTTCTTCCAGCAGAAGATCGCGGTCCCCGCAAATGACGCGCCCGCCGAAACGGGTGCGGGTCAGGGCTGCCAGATCCGAACGGGTCTTGCGGATCCGTCCATGCATGGAGGACCGGTCATACTTCCTGCCTGCCCCATGAGAGACGGAGCCAAGCGCCCCGGGTACGGCATCCGGCACCTCCAGGAGGTAGCTTGGCGCTTCGCGCGATCCCGCGAGCGGGACGAGGCCGCCCTCCGGGCAAGCCGCCCCTTTGCGGTGCAGCCAGCCATCTGAACGCGGCACGGCATGATTATGCACCGTGTCGCAGATCAGCCGGGCCTCACTGCCAAGCGCTTCAGACGCGGAAGAGGCAATCAGCGCCCGGTTCACGCGCGCCCAGCGGGTAGCCGCATCATGAAGGGCGAGATAGCGCGCCGCCGCATCGCTTCCCGCCGCGAAGCCCTGTTTCCAGCTGTCGTCCAGCCCCTGAAAAATCCCGGCGCCGCGCCCGCGCGAACCGGAATGCACCAGCAGGCACAGATCATCTTTTTGCAGGTCAGTACGGGTGTGATCCATGACTTCGCCGACCACCTGCACTTCGCAGAAATGGTTGCCGCCGCCGATGGTGCCGAGTGCCTCTGGACCGATCAGTCCCGTCAGGCCAGCTGCATCCAGTGCTGCAAGCGCCTGATGAAGATCAGCCCCGTCTTCCAGTACAGCCAGCCGCCGGGCGGCCTTGTCGAGTTTGAGCCGGCGCCGAGGCAGATCGAGGCGAAACAAAGCCATACCGCAGCCGATATCCGGCCCGACAAGCTGGGGCCAGATCCGGTCGGCCAGAAAAGCTGCACCAACGGGGCCGAAGCGGCCTGGATGCAGATCCGGAAATCCGGCGACGGCCGTCATGCCCGGCCAGCCAGCCACCTGTTCAAGTTGCTCTTCTGCACGCCCGTCGATCCAGGCCGCACGATTGTAGAATTTGGAGATACGGGCGCACGCGGCGCTCCGTTCCCCGGAAATGGGATTGCCCATCGTTCATCTTTCCATAGCAATAGAAGCGGCCCGAGAGGGTCGCGGATGGATCGGCACTATGTTGGGAAACCCCGAATTGGGGATCAGAACCGCGTCAGATCCTGCGGAAGGGAAATGTTGATGGTTACGGTCATGGCTTACCCTCCTGTCTGTTGCGGATGAAAAGTTGGGAATGGATAAGCCGCAGATGCCGCTCCCGGAAGTCCTTGATCTCAAAATCTGGGACGGTGATGCAATCACGCGACAGGGAGGCTTACCCAAGATGTGACGGCAGATGGCTGTTTGCCTCTTACCCGGTGCCTGCAAGCCGACAATGAAACGTGGTTGATGCTGCACCATGCTTTAATGGCCGTTTTGGTGAAGCTGCGCTGCGGCGGTGAGAGATAATGCGAAATGAGGCTATGGGCTGACTGAGCCAGTAAGGTGCTAGCCGCACCAATCGTCCACTGAAAGACCCTGGCTGATCGTTTCGTCCCTTTAAGGTGGATAGGGAAGCTCCTGTAACCGCTTTTGGTGAGCCAAAGTGCTGAAAGGCGGGCGTGAGTGTCAATTGGACCAATGTCTCTCACGCCCGCCCGCGGTATTTATTTCGCCAGGTTATTGATGCGTCCGTGTCTTTTGCGGGTCGTAGACCGGGCTGACAACCACTGTTGCGGCGGTTTGAAGAGTCTCGCCTTTAAGCCACAGAACCGTTCCAGCGGCGATCCCAGGACGGACATGTGCCAGCGCCAGCGATTTGCCCATCCGGTGAGAAAAGCAGGGGCTGTTGATCACACCGATCTCATCACCATCCAGCAGCAAGGTCTCTCCGCCCTCCACTATGTCAGAATGGTCAATGTCGACGCAGACATTGGAAATCTTCTCGCGGCCCTTCGACGCCATCACCGCCTCTTTGCCGCGGAAATCGCTCTTCGTGGTGCTGACTGTGAAACCCAGGCCGACTTCCCAAGGAGTGTGGGCCTCGGTCATGTCATAGCCGTAGAACAGAAGCCCTGCTTCAATCCGTACCTTGTCGAGCGCGGTGAAAGAGCAAGGCATGACACCCGCTTCTGCCAGCTTGTCCCAGATACCGGTGATCACCGCGGCGCTGGCAAAGATCTCATAGCCGCGTTCGCCCGAATATCCGGTGCGCGAGATCCGGCAGGGGCGACCAAACAGGACGGCAGGCGCGTGTTCAAAATAGCCCAGCCCGGCAAGATCGATGTCGCAATGGGTGTTCAGGATATCCAGCGAGGCCGGACCCTGGACCGAGATATCATGCAGGTCGTCGGTGAACTCCAGCCAGACGTCACGGCCCTCTGCCGAGGCTTCCAGCAGCGCCATAGTGTCGCCCGAGCCATGCACGATCATCCATTCATCGCCGCCGTTGTTTGAGACAATGGCGTCGTCGGCAATACCGCCCGCTTCGGTCAAAACGCAGAGGTAGGCCGATTTGCCCGGCGCCAGTTTGGACAGGTCGCGGGTGGTCAGGTGATCCAGCACCGCCTGCGCATCCTTGCCGCGGACAAAGACCTTCTTCAGCGGCGACATGTCGAACATGCCGGCGCGCTCCCGCACCGCGTCGTGTTCGTCATTCGGGTCGGTGCTGTAGGTCCAGGCCGTGCCCATGTCGTTCCAGTCCTCCAGCCCCGATCCGAGGGCAATGTGGCGGGAAGCAAGCGCCGAGGTGCGGCTCAATTCTTCGGTCATGTTTCAGTGTCCTTTCTCAATACCATTCGTCGGGCATGGCGGCTTTGCGCCCCGCCACGAAGTCGTTCAGGGCTGTGCGGATGGCTGCTGGCATTTCCGGCGGCTGATACTCCGTCAGCATCTGCCGCCAGCGGGCGGCAGCGCGCTGGTCAGCTGTCTGGTGGCCGTTCTCGCTCCATTTTTCGAAGGGGCCGCCTTCGGGCACCTGCGGTTCAAAATTGGCGGTGGTGTAGTGGCGCAGGGTGTGGCTGGTAGACAGGAAGTTCTCGCCCGGACCCGCCTCGGCGTAGGCATCACGACCGAAGGCCTCGCCGTCCGTGCCGAACCCCTGCAGCATCTTCAACATCGCGCCGCAATGGTCGAGGTCCATCACGAATTTCTCGTAGGACATCACCAGACCGCCCTCGAGCCAGCCCGCCGCGTGCCAGACCTGATGGCCGCCGGATAGAAGGGTGGCCCACATCGCCCCGGCGCTGTCCTGCATCGCCTGACCGTCGGCGGCGTTGGAGGCAGTGACCTGACCGCCGCCGGAACGAACCGGCACCCCCAGCCTGCGGCCCAGCTGGCTCAGCGCCATGGTAGTCAGGTTCGCCTCCGGTGAGCCAAAGGTCAGCGCCCCGGTGCGCAGGTTCATAGAGGAGTGGAAGCTGCCGAAGACGACCGGGCAGCCGGGGCGCACCAGCTGGCTGAGGGCAATGCCCGCCATCGCCTCGGCCAGTGTCTGGGCGGCAACCGCCGCCGGTGAGAGCGGCCCCATGGCGCCAGCAAAGATGGCGGGCGAGATGCAGACGCATTGGTTGGCCGCCGCATAGATACGCAGGGAGGCGGACATCACCCCGTCATAGATCAGCGGCGAATTAACGTTGATATTGGCCTGCATCACCGCGTTTCGGTCCAGGAACTCCGAACCGAAGGCCAGCCGGGCCATTTCTATACTGTCCTGTGCGCCCTGCGCGGATGTCACACCGCCCATGAAGGGTTTGTCCGACAGGATGAGATGGGCCAGCATCATGTCCAGATGCCGTTTGTTTACCGGCACATCAGTCGGTTCAACCACGGTGCCGCCGGTATGGTGCAGAGCGGGCGACATATGCGAAAGCTTTACGAAGTTTTCGAAATCCTCCAGCGAGGCATAGCGGCGGCCTTGCTTCAGGTCGGTGACAAAGGGCGAGCCGTAGCCGGGCATCAGCACCAGGTTGTCCCCGCCCAAGGTCACCGTGCGGGCGGGATCACTGCCATGCAGCTCGAATTCGGCGGGAGCGGTTTTGCATAGCTGGCGCACATGGCCCGGTTCGAAGCGGACCCGGACACCGTCAACGCGCGCTCCGGCAGCGGCAAACAGCGCAAGTGCCGTGTCATCGCCGCGGAATTCGACGCCGATATGCTCCAGGATCCAGTCCGCCTGGGCTTCGATGCGCAGGAGTGCAGTCTCGTCCAGCAAATCATATGCAGGGATCTGGCGGCGCCTATACGCCGGTGCCGCCTGGGCCGCATTGTGCCGGGTCAGCCGCCCCCGGCGCGACTTGCCGCGCTGGGTGATATGGGTATCGGCGTTCATATTTCCCAACGCTGCGACTCCTGAGAAATGTTCCGTAGTCCATATTTTCGGAATCTGACCAGCCAACAATCGATATTATTTGCCCTGGGCGTTCAGGGATTTTATACGCTTTTTGTTATGCCCGTAGAATTCCGCCATCACGACAGCCTGCGCCTGTTTGCTGAGATCGCCCGTTACCGCAGCTTTTCCGATGCAGCCGAAGCGCTGAACATGACCAAGGGCGCGGTCAGCTATCAGGTGAAAACGCTGGAGGCGGATCTGGGGTTTGCGCTGTTTCAGCGCAATGCCCGCGGGGTCGAGATAACGCCGGACGGGCTCAAGCTGCTGGCTGCCTGCCAAAGCCACTATGAAGAGATCGAGGCGGGTATTCTGGCCCTCAAAGGGGTCTCTGCCAAAACCCTGACGGTGGGTGTCTCCACCTATTTCGCCGCCCGCTGGCTGTCGCCGCGGCTGATGTCCTTCATGCAGGCGCATCCGGATATCCAGCTCCGGCTGCAACCGATGATCCGGCTTTTCGATCTGGAAGCCCAAGGTGTTGATATCGCAATCCGTTGGGGAAACGGGCAATGGGAGGATGGCGACGTTACGCCGTTCCTGCCGTGCCCGGCTTTTCCCGCAGGCAACGTTGCAGCACTAGAAACAGTGAAGCGGCTCGGCTGGGAACAAGCGGTTTCAACCTTTACGCTGTTGCGTGATCATGATGACAGCGATGCCTGGACAGACTGGCTGAATGCCGCAGGCTTGCCGCACCGGACGCGGCGGGACACACTGATCATCCCTGACCCCAATGTGCGGGTCCAGGCGGTTGTTGATGGTCAGGGGGTCGCCCTGATGGACACGCTGATCGAGCAGGAACTGGAAGAGGAGAAGCTGTTCCGCCTGTCACCACATGTGCTACAGGACTACGGCTACTTTCTGGTGCGTCCGCGCAAAGCTGCTTCCCAAGACTGCGCCGCAACGTTTTCAAGATGGTTGCAAACCCAATAGATTGGCAAATCTTGCTGAATTTCTTCTTTGAACTTTTGTGCGAACAGGCTTGTTCCCCATCGCGCGAGTGCGGGCCATGCACGGTTTCGCGGTTGCCGCGAGTGATCGCAAAGGCAGGGCGCGCTGAAGCAATTTGAATGCCGCACATACAGCCGCTTTGGGCCGACCGTTGCTTCCTAGAAACGAAGGCACAGTGCCATAGAAGCCAGCAAACCAGGGTGTTCTACTCCGTTTTTTGCAAAGTTTGAGAAGAAAGTTTTTTGTAGAAAGCGTCATAGAAGTAAGTCAGCCAAATTGACGTTCCATCGAAGAAAATATCGGAAACTCCTTGTGAGTGGGAGCCGGTAGAGAGCGACAGAACGGTTCCCTCAGGAGAAATGCTTAGCAGTCGTGCCTCCGGAAACTTCTCATGCCCCCGGTAGCCGCCGACTACAATATTGCCATTGATGAGACCTACGGACTCCAGATTGCCAAAGCCGTCTGCAATCAAATCAGCCGTATTGGAGCCTTGTGATTGCGCGACCAAATACAGGGCGCTGTCCCATGCATCGTCGCTGCCCCAGGAAACTGCGTAAATTCCCTTATCCGCGATAGCAAAGCGGGCCAGCCCGTTGATGCGCAGATCCCCAAGGTAGGGTTGAATCGCACCGGTTTGAACTTCTGCGGAAACAAACACTCCCCACCCGAAATCGCTCACGATCAGGGTGTTGTCGTCGAGCGCTTCCACGTCGTAGAAAAAGACACCTTCGTCATCGAGGGACTGCCGCCAGTTGACCAAGCCATCCGGTGCGGTGGAGATGACCTGATTGCCGTCTACGATGAAAATCTGGTTTCCGGCCTGAACGAGACCGGTCGGATTGCGCAGACCTTGCCCGTCCGATAGCTCGATTTCCTCTGCTGTGCCGCCGGGCACAATCCTGTAAAATCCGCCATTTGCGGCGTCTGAGCCGAACTCCTCGCCGGGTCCGCCCGGGCCAATTGAAACTGCATAAAGATTCGAGCCCATTGGCAGAAGGGCTTCGGTGAAGGGCGGCAGGCTCTGTCCGGCGGCAGCAGGACCGGCCAAGAGGAAAGCGGTCGAGAGAGAGGAAAGTTTCATCGCAAACGATAATCCTGTGTGATTGCATTAGGTGTTGCAGCCAGTACTCATGGCACTGACCGTTTCAAAAATGGCGCTAGGGCCGGCGATACCGGCCAGAGCCTCAAACGGAGGTCAGAAAATGCGGCGCCATTGCATTGACGGCAGTGTCAATGATCAGCGGGTCTTCATAGAATTGAAGCTGGTTGGCTCCATCGATCCAATGCAGCATCTTCTGATCAGATGCGATCCTGTCGAAGATCCGGCGCGGTATTTCCGGCCCGCTGGCAGCTTTGTCGCCATGGATCATCAATACGGGCAAGTCTAATTGGGGAGCCGTTTCGTCGATCTCCCAGCCCCATATTCCCGCCTCGCTCATCGTGGTGATGCGGTTTTCCCAGCCACCCCGGAACGTTAGCCAGGGGGCCCTATTGTCCCACGGCAGATACCAGTCTGCTATGGCTTTGGCAGTAAGAATGGCATCCTCAGAGCCGACAATCGGTATGTAGCTGGCCTCCCCTGTTTTTGCGAACTTGGCGGCCGCCTTTGCAGCCCGGACTTTACGCGCTTCAACAGCAGCATCACCGCCAAGATACATTCTGGCAGTTTCCGCGGTCAGGTAATGGCCAGCCACGATGCCAAGAGACGCCACACGGCTGTCTTTGGCTGCGGTTTCGATTGCCCAGTTTACGCCCTGTCAGATCCCCAAAAGGTGCAGCCTGTTTGCGTCTATTCCGTTCTTAAAGGTGAGAAAGTCCAGCGCGGCCTGGCAGTCTTCGATCTTTGCGTCACCAGATTCGTAGCGCCTGGGAGCACCTGGGCTTTCGCCATGATAGCACGGATCGAAAATCAGAACGGCCAGTCCGCGGGATGCAAAGCGGGTTGCGTAATGCAGCGGTGATTGTTCCTTGACGAAGGCAACGGGTCCAATAATGGCGACCGCCGGATGAGGACCTCCCGAAGCTGGCATCAGCAACATGCCGGAAAGGGTTTCCCCGGAGCTCGGAAAGGAAACTGTTTGGGCCTCGTAGGTACCGGGCGCTGCTGAATCTCCAGCGCCAGAAGGCGCAGAAGTACCTGCCCAGGCTGTCGAGGCCCCGGTTAAGGAGGATGCAATCGCAATTGAGTTGAATGTGCGCCGAGTAAGCATTGCGGCAGTCCTTTCGTATCCTGATTGGTGGCCGCTGCGTCTGAAGATCAGGTCCAGGAAGTTTGATCTGATACGCCAAAGCCGGTTTCGCCTTTCAGGTATCGGGCTATTGACATAATCAGAATGTCAAAAATAGCATGATCAGCATGCATAAAATGGATTCAGATCTGGCGGCCCTGGATATGCGGGCCCTGCGGTTCCTGCAGCTTCTGCTGCGGACCGGCAGCGTGACGCGCACGGCCCTGCACTTGGGGATCAGCCAGCCCGCCGCCAGCCGGATCCTCGCCCGTGTGCGGGACCTGATTGGGGATCCGGTGCTGATCCGAACGCAAACCGGTTATCAGCTGACAGATCATGCTGTGGGCCTGAATGGTCTTGTCGAAGCTGCGATTTCGGCAGTTGCTGATGTTTTCAGACCGTTCGTCTTCGACCCGGCACAGTCCAGTGACTGCTATCGCATCGCCTCGACGGATTACGGCGTGGCTGCTGTTCTGGGACCTCTGATGGAAGTCTTTTCCGTCACTGCGCCAAAGGTGAGGTTCGATGTCACGCCGCTGGTGCCGCAAAGCTTCACCGACCTAGAAAGAGGCGCAATTGATCTGCTGCTGTATGCAGACTTGGACACCAAGGAAGATCTGCTTATCCAGAAGCTGTATGATGAGACTTACGCAGTCCTCTTCCGGCAAGGCCACCCGCTTCAAGAAAGCGCACAGTCGAAACCAGCTCTCACTCCGCAGGATGTTTCGCCCTACCGGTTAATCGAGTTCAATTTCCCGGACATAACCGATTTGAAACCGGATACGATCATGCGGACAAACGGCGATCACTCGATTTCTGTGTTCCAGCAGCCCTATTTCACGACACTGCCTTTCCTTGTCGGACAGGGAGATGCGGTTGCAGCAGTGCCTAAAAGGCTGGCAGAGCAAGTCCAAAAACTGACACCGCTTTGTTCGGCGCCATTCCAGCCGCAATGCAGCTTTGCCTATCACCTGGTGCGCCACGAGCGCAGCCGTCACAACCCGGCAGTCAACTGGTTGCGAGATGAGGTTTTGAAGCTCGCACAGTCCATGTAGCCGTGTGTGTGAGCTTTTTGGTGCGACGAGATGTGCAGCCATTCGTGGAAACTGCCCGGCCAAAGGAATTAGGAACCGATCATGATCGTCTCCGCCATCAAGCGCAGGATCGATTTGCGCGTCCCTTCGGTTATCTCGAAACGAAGTGGCCGCTTGTTCTTGCTCTGAATGATTGACACGCGCTCCTTGAGCTGACCAGAGGCATAGATGTCGACAACCTTCAGAGTGACGAGATTGCAGTCACGCAGCTGGCTGTCGATAGTCAGGTTGAAAAGCGCTAGGTCGCGCTGGTTCATTGCGATTTCCAGACGCACCCGGATGGCCAAGACATGTTTGGGAATGAGAGGGCGCTTCCGGCCACGACGCGGCCCTCGTGCCAGGCTGGCAGGCGCGAATAGCAGGCATGTTGGCGATGGTCATGATGTTTCCCCCATCCGCCTCAGCGCCACCCCAACGTTGGCGGTCCAGATTCCCACGCCGCTTTGTGGTTGAAAAGAAGGCGTTGTGTGAGCCCATAGCGGCTGATGCCGTGGAACGGACAAATGTCTTAGTCGCATAATAAAGCGGTCATTCGGCCATCGTTCCGGGAGTGTGCTGAATGGGCTGTCTTCATCTGATCGGGGTGCCCTCGTGCATTCGCGGGCTTGCTCAGATTATTATGGACGCTGGCCTTCCTCCAGAACCCGCCGCGCCACGCGGAAACACTCCAGCGCTTGCGGAACGCCGCAATAGATGCCGATCACGTGGATGATCGCTCTGATTTCATCTTGAGTGACGCCATTGTTCAGCGCTCCGCGGCAGTGGATTTCCCATTCGTGCATCTTGCCCAGGGCGCCGATCATCGACAGGTTCATCATTGAGCGCGTCTTGGCGTCGATCACATCATCGCCCCAGCCAAAACCCCAGCACCAGGCCGTCATCGCTTCCTGAAAGGGGCGGGTGAAGTCATCGGCGGCGGCGAGGTTTTTTTCGACATACCCGGCCCCAAGCGTAGCCTTGCGCTGCGCGAGTCCCTTCAGGAACAGATCTTCGTCAAATGTGCTCATTTCTTATCCTTTCAACCGGATCGCGATGTTCTTGGTTTGCACGTAGTTCCAAAGCGCCTCGCGGCCTTTTTCACGGCCATAGCCGGATTTGCCGTAACCGCCAAAGGGGGTCTCAACGCCGCCTGCGTACCATTCGTTGACAAAAACCTGACCTGCGCGCAGTTGCCGTGCCGCGCGGGTTGCGCGGTCAAGATCGGCAGTGAAGACGCCGGCCACCAAGCCATAGTCAGTACTATTGGCGATCTCGACGGCCTGCGCCTCGTCGCGGAAGGACAGGACAGACAGGACCGGGCCAAACACCTCTTGGCTGGCGATCTCCATGTCTCGTGTCACGCCCGACAGCACTGTGGGTTCTAGAAACGCACCGGGGCGGTTGGGCTTGCGCCCGCCCGCGGCAACTTGTGCGCCTTGTGCTTCGGCGCGCGCAATCATCGAGACGGCGCGGTCACGCTGACCGTCGCTCACCATCGCACCCATGTTCGGGCCAAACCCGGGGCGGTCGATGCCAGGGCCAACTGAAAGGGATTTGGCGACTGCCGCCGCCCGCTCGACCAGCTCGTCATGGCGGCTTTCGTGAACGACCACGCGGGACATGGCTGAACAAACCTGGCCGGCGTTGAAATAAATTCCCCAGCGGATGTCATTCTCGAAGGCGTCCAGATCGGCATCTTCATGCACGATGGCTGCTGACTTGCCGCCCAGTTCCAGCACGCAGGGCACCACGTTCCGGGCGGCTGCGGATGCAATGGCAATGCCCGTCGGCACCGAGCCGGTAAACACGATCTGGTTCACGTCAGGGTGCCCGGCCAGCGCCGCACCCGCGTCGCGCCCCAGCCCGCAGACAACGTTCACGGCGCCGGGCGGGAAACCCGCCGCCTCAGCTGCCTGGGCCAGATAGGCATTGGTGAGCGGTGTCATTTCGGGTGATTTAATGACGCAGGCATTGCCGGTGGCCAGCGCGGCCGAGAGCGACCGGGCCGTCATCTCGACCGGATAATTCCATGGAATGATCTGCGCGGACACTCCGAACGGTTCGTATTCTGTCCAGTCCATATAGCCGGCGCCAAGGGGGATGGAGCGGCCTTCGACCGTGCTGGCCTGATTGCCGTAATACTCAAAATAGAGCGCAGCACCCTCGACCTCGACGTGGCTTTCCCAAAGGGGCTTGCCCTGCTCGAGTGTCAGAATGCGCGCGATTTCGTCCTTGTGGTCAAGCAGGTAACGGCCCATCGCCTGAACCATCCGGCCCCTTTCGATCGGGCGCATGGCGGTCAATGCGCCGGACAGATGAACCTGGCGCGCCGCTTGCACAGCGCGGTCCACGTCACCCGCATCAGCGAGGGCGTGCTCTGCGATCCGTTCGCCGGTCGCAGGGTCGGTCACGCTGATACGGCCCGCGCCGCCGTCGGACCATGCGCCGTCTATGTAGTTCTGCCAATAGGGTTTCACGTCAGTCATCAACGGCCTCCCGCATCCAGCGTTGAAGGTGCATCACAGAGTGTTCCGAATTGACACCGCAGGCGGGATCAACAACCAGCGGTCCGGGCACGTAACCGCGCGATTTCAGGCCGCGCTGCACACTTTCAACAAGGTGAATATCTTCCTCGACCGTGGTGGCGCGGTCCTGCTGCGCCATGCGGCGGACGGTTTCGTCGTCATAGCCGCCGGCAGAGTACCAGCCGCGCCAGACCACGACGTGATCTGCATCGACAGCCCGCCAATGGTAGGTGTTCAGCAGGTTGCCGGGATAGACCTGAAAGCTGAACATCGGCCACAGGAACCAGCTGGAATACTTGTCGTTGTTAGGGAACCCGCTGTCGATGCCGTAGGTCATCTGGCTCAGCTCATTGCATTCCGTCGTGTGGCGCAGGCAAAAGCCCTGCGGCTGAATATCGTAGGTTTCCGGCCGGATCACCCCAGTAGCGAAAGTCGGATGGTTCAGCGAGCAATGGTAGCACTCCGAGTAATTCTCAACCGAGACTTTCCAGTTGCAGTTCTCCGGGATTTCAACCCATTCCAATGGCTTCAGATCGGCCCAGTTGGGCACAAATGCCTCGATCTCGGCCCGCGCGTCCGGAAACCACGCGTCCATCGGTTCGGCATCGGAATCAAGGTTGACGAAAACAAAGCCGAGGAAGACCTCTGTCCGAACCTCTGTCAGGCAGATTTTCGACGCGTCGAACCCCGGCACGGATTTCGCGTTGGGTGCGGCGCGCAGCTTGCCGGTCAGCTCATAGGTCCATGCATGGTAGGGGCAAACCACGACGCGGGTGCTGCCGATCCCGCTGACAAGCTGATGCGCGCGATGCTGGCAGACATTGTAGAAGGTGCGGATTTCGCCATCGCGGCCCCTGATCGCAAAGAGGCTTTCATCACCCATCTCAAAAGCCACGTAGTCGCCGGGGTTTTCCAGCTGGCTGGCGTGGCAGGCGAATTGCCAAGTGCGCGCCAGCAGCCCGGCCTTTTCGATCTCAAAAACCTGCGGGTCGGTGTAGTAACGCGCGTCCAGTGACCGGACTGGTGGTGTTTCGTCCTTCATTCCGGCTCCTCCATGTAAATGCCAAGCTGATGCCGGCGGCTGTGAAATGTCTCGACCCGGTCAACGATCTCGTCGCTGGCTACGGCAATCACGAAACTCAAAAGCGTTTCAAGAAATGCGATGGTTGAGACGGATGACGGGAAGAATTGCGGCGTGTCCACGGCGACGGCAAAGCCATGGTCTGCGGCCCTGATGATCGGGCTGGCCGGGCTGTCGCTGAGGCCGATGATGGTCATGCCCTGTTCGCGAGCCACCTTGATGGCGGCCATGACCTCGCTGCGGTAAGGGCGCATGGACATTGCAATCAACACGTCGCGGCTGTCGGCCCAGGCCAGATCATCTGTGGGGGTGGAGCCGGGGCGCGGGATGGCGTGGAACTGCACCATGCCGGTAGAGGCGAGGTAGGTGAAGTTGCGCGCGTTCGCATTGTTCACACCGACACCCAGCGTAAAGACCTGCCGGCTGGCCCAAATCGCCTCCGCCGCGGATTTCAGGGCCTCGGCGCCGATGCTTGCGAATGTGTCTTCCAGGTTGCGGATCGCACCTTCGGCCATGTCGGCATAGAGCCCGCCCAGATCGCCTGATTTGCGGATGTCCTGCAGCCAGCGCGCCCGGTCAGGAAAGCTGACGGCCCCATTGCGGATCGCCTCACGGAAGGGCGCGCGGAAATCCTCGTAGCCCTCAAAACCCACCTGCCGGGCCATGCGCACGAAGGTGTTGGGTTTGACGTTGGCTGCCTCGGCGATCTCCCGCACGGTTGAAACCCCCACATCATTGGGGTTTTCCAATACATAGCGCGCGGCTTTCTGCGCTTCGGGCGTCAGCGCATCCCACACTTCGGCGAGGCGGTCCAATACACGGCGTGATACATTTGTGTCATTCATGATTGACAGTGATACATCTGTACTCTTAGCCTGTCCACATGTTTTGCGACTCCCGGACAAAGGAAGCGACCATGTCGGAAAAGCAGTTTCCCAGCCACGCCCGCGTGGTCATCGTAGGCGGTGGTGTGATGGGGGTCGGGCTTGCCTACCACCTCGCGCATGAGGGTTGGGGGCCAGAGGTGGTCTTGCTGGAAAAGGCTGAACTGACCTCGGGCAGCACCTGGCACGCAGCGGGGCAGATCACACATTCCACCAGCAGTTTCGGGCTGGGGAAATGCGTCGATTACAATATCGGGCTCTATTCCGGCGCGCTGGAAGCGGAAACCGGTCAGGCTGTGACATGGCATGGGTGCGGGTCGTTCCGGCTGGCCTATACCGAGGATGAGATGGACTGGCTGCGCCACACGCTATCGGTCGGCCGGTCTTTGGGGTTCAACATCGAGCTTGCCAGCCCGGACCGCGTGGCGCAGCTGCACCCGTTTTATAACCTCGACGGCGTTTTGGGAGCGTTGCACACGCCCGATGATGGCCATGTGGACCCAACCAATGTGACAATGGCCATGGCAGCCGGCGCCCGCGCAAAAGGCGCGCGCATCATCCGCC
Organism: Leisingera sp. ANG-S5; assembly: GCF_000813925.1. Taxonomy (NCBI): domain Bacteria; kingdom Pseudomonadati; phylum Pseudomonadota; class Alphaproteobacteria; order Rhodobacterales; family Roseobacteraceae; genus Leisingera; species Leisingera sp. ANG-S5. The sequence goes on from NZ_JWLH01000007.1 coordinate 83,203, forward strand.
GCTGCCGGGCCACGAATATCACTCAGGCGGCAAACGGCGAGTGGGTGGTTGAGACCGAGCAGGGCACGATCACCTGTGAACACGTTGTCAACGCGGGCGGCACCTACGCGCGGCAGATGGGCGAATGGTCGGGCCTGCAACTGCCGATGACGTCGATGACGCACCATTATTTCGTTACCGACGAAGTGCCGGAATTCCGCGATCTGGAGCAGGAATTGCCTGTGATCCGCGATGATCGAAAGGTCTCGGGCTACATCCGGATGGAACAGAAGAAGGGCCTGATCGGCATCTATGAAAAGGCCAACCCCAACACGGTGTGGGAGGATCACTGCCCTTGGGAGGCAGAGAACGAACTTTTCGCGCCGGACTATGATCGTGTCATGCCCTGGCTTGAGGAAAGCCTGAACCGGATGCCGATTTTCGCTGAACTTGGCATCAGCCGCGACGTCCATGGCGCCATCAGCCACCCGCCCGACGGTAACCCGCTGATAGGCCCCGCGCCTGGCGTGCGCAATTACTGGTGCTGTTGCGGCACCCAGATCGGCATCGGCTGGGGCCCGGGCCTGACGCGCGAACTGGCGCGCTGGATGGTGCATGGCGCGGCGGATATCTCGATGCGCGACTATGACCCGCGCCGGTTCGGATCTTACGCTGACAAGGACTGGCAGGTCATTAAGGCCAAGGAGGACTACTGCCTGCGCCACGAAATCCCTTTCCCGCATTTCAACCGTCTTGCCGGGCGGCCGGTCAAGCCGTCACCGCTGCACGAGACGCTGAAGGCGAAGGGGGCAGTGTTTGAAGAAGTCTACGGCTTTGAGCGGCCGCGCTGGTTTGCCAAAGGCATCGAACAGCGCGATTACTATTCCTTCCGCCGCACACCTGCAGACGGCATGGTCGCTGCAGAGGTCAAGGCGGTGCGCGAAGCCGTCGGGATCATGGATGTCACGGCTTTCACCAAGGTGCAGATCGAGGGGCCGGAGGCCTACGCGCTGCTGGACCGGCTGACCGCAAACCGGATGCCGCAGAAGACAGGGTCGATCACGCTCACGCACATGCTGAACCGGCGCGGGCGGATCGAGTTGGAAACAACGATCGTGCGCATGGCGGAGGACCGGTTCTATCTCGTCTGCGCTGCGTTCTTTGAACAGCGCCTCCTGGATCATCTGGCCGCGCATCGAGATGGGGCGGATGTGACCATTACGGCCCTCTCGGACAGCTGGGGTGCGCTTTCGCTGAACGGGCCAAAGTCCCGCGATGTTTTGGGCGCGTGCACCGATACGCCGCTGGACAATACATCCTTCCGCTGGCTCTCGGCGCAACAGATTACGGTTGCCAGGCACACTGTCTGGGCCTTCCGCATGTCCTACGCAGGAGAGCTGGGCTGGGAGCTCCACATGCCCTTCGACGCGATGACGGACGTTTATGACGCGCTCTGGCAAGCGGGCCAGGCACATGGCATCGCTGACTATGGCAGCTTTGCCATGAATGTGATGCGGATGGAGAAAGGCTTCAAAGGCGCGGGTGAGCTGACCAATGAGGTCACCTTGGCTGAGGCAGACGTTTTGCGCTTTGTCCAGGCGGATAAAGATTTTCTTGGCAAGGACAAGACTCTGAACACCGGCCTGCCATGGATCTGCGCCTATCTGGAAATTGACCCCGACGGCGAGATCGACGGGCACGGCGGCGAGGCTGTTCTGCATGGCGGCAAAGTCGTCGGCTCAACCGCATCGGTTGTTTATGGCCACACGGCCGGAAAGATCCTCGCCTTTGCCTATATCAAGCCCCATGCCGCCGAACCCGGCACCGCATTGGAGGTGATCATCCACGGCCGGCCGCGCGCTGCTCGTGTACTGGGCGAACCGGCTTATGATCCGCAAGGCTTGCTCCCCCGCGCGAATGCTGTTCAGGAGCCCGCCGAATGAACCCGCTTGCCTCTCCAGCGCTCGCGCCTGCCGGTGTAGAGCCGCGCATCACGCGGTTGCGTCTGTGGCATATGCCGCTGACCAGCCACACGGCCTACTACATGGCCGATGGCAAGACGTGCGACACGGTCGAAACTGTTGTGATCGCAGCCGACACCGATGCCGGTCTGACCGGCTGGGGTGAGGTTTGCCCGATCCCGCATTACTTGCCTGCCTATGCCCGCGGCGTGGCACCAGCCCTGCAGGAGCTGGCGCCGGTAATCCTTGGGGGTGATCCTATCGGTGCCGAGGCGCTCATGGCCAAGGCCGATGCCTATTTGCCAGGGCATGTTTATGCGAAATCCGCGCTGGATATCGCGCTATGGGATATTACTGGGCAAGCTGCGGGATTGCCGATCCATGCCCTGATGGGCGGGCGCCGGCAGGACACTCTGCCGCTGTATCATTCCATCACCTGTGTCGATCCGGAAGAAATGGCCCGCATCGCTCGTGAGGCGCAGGCGACGGGGCTTAGCCAGTTCCAGGTCAAGCTCGGTGCATCGGGCGATTGGCAAACGGACGTCGAACGGCTGACAAAGGTACGTGAGGCGGTAGGGCCCGGCCCGCTGGTTTACGGTGATTGGAACTGCGGCGCGACCACGCTGGACGCGATCCGCACGGGCCGCGGGGTGGCGCATCTGGACGTAATGCTGGAACAGCCCTGCGCCACGCTGGAAGAGTGCGCGCGGGTGCAATCGGCCACAGGTCTGCCGATGAAACTGGATGAACTGGCACATGATACTGCCACGCTTCTGCAGGGGCACCGGCTGGGCATCATGGACGCAGTTGCGCTGAAGCTGTCAAAGTTCGGCGGGCTTTCGGCTGCGCGCCGCGCGCGCGACCTGTGCCTTCATCTTGGGGCAAAGATGTGCATCGAGTGCACCTGGGGCAGCGATATCGTTACTGCGGCAGCACTGCACATTGGGGCTGCAACCCCGCCCAGCCGTGTTCTGAACGTTTGCGACCTGTCGGGCTATGTCAGCCCGCGCCTCGCCCCCGGCGCGCCAACGCGCGCCGATGGCCGCATAACTCCGCCCGATGGCCCCGGTTTGGGCATCGCTATCGACCAAGACCGTCTCGGCACGCCCGACCTGATACTGGATTGACCACATGAACCGCCTTCACTCCCAAGCAGATTGGATCACCCGTGCGCGCGAGGTTCTTCCCGCCGCCGGTTTCGGCAACTTCGACGCTTCCACCGTGATTGCGAGGGGCGAGGGGAGCCGTGTCTGGGACGAGGATGGCCGCGAATACGTGGATTACCTGATCGGCTCCGGCCCGATGCTTTTGGGCCATGGCCATCCGGAAGTCATGGAAGCGGTGCTGGAACAGCTGCCCCAGGGCATGACCTTTTTTGCCAACAATGCAAAAGGCATCGAACTGGCCGAGGCTATCGTCGAAGCAGTGCCCTGCTGTGAACAGGTCCGTTTTGTCACGTCTGGCAGCGAGGCGGACATGTATGCCATCCGCCTCGCCCGCGCTTATACCGGCAAGCCGAAGATCCTCAAATTCGAGGGCGGCTATCATGGCATGTCCGCTGAGGCGCAGATGAGCCTGGCCCCGGCCCGCGAGGTCAACTTCCCCTCGCCCGTGCCAGACAGCGCAGGTATCCCGCAAGGTGTGGCCGACGACATGCTGATCGCGCCGTTTAACGATTTGGAGGCGGTCGGGTCGCTTTTGGCCGAACATCAGGATATCGCCGCCATCATCGCAGAACCCTTGCAGCGTATCATCCCTGCCCAGCCCGGCTTCCTGCAAGGCTTGCGCGATTTGTGCGACAGGCACGGCGTGCTGCTGATTTTCGACGAGATTGTCACCGGCTTCCGCCTCGCCTATGGCGGCGCCCAGGAACGTTACGGCGTGACGCCGGATATCTGCACGCTCGGCAAGATCATCGGGGGCGGCTTTCCTTTGGCGGCGCTCGGTGCCAGCACCGAAATCATGTCGCATTTTGACAAGGCGGCCGTGGGGGCAGAGCGGTGGCTCATGCAGCTTGGCACGCTGTCGGGCAATCCGGTGGCTTCTGCCGCTGGCCTCAAAACGATGGAGATCCTGCGGCGTCCGGGACAGTATGAACGGCTGCGCGAACTGGGGCAAACCCTGATGGACATGCAATCCGCCGCACTCAACGAGCAGGGTATCGCCCACCGCATTTGCGGTGATCCGGCATTGTTCGACATCTTCTTCACAAATGCGGAGCCGATCGATTACCGAAGCGCAAAGCATAGCGATCCGGGGCTTAATGCGCACTGGAACAGCACATTGCGCGCCAACGGCGTCTTTAAGTCGCCTGGGAAACTTTATCCGTCTCTGGCCTTGAATTCCGGCGACTTGGAATTGACCAATTCAGCTTTCCAGCACGCAGCAAACGCTTTGTCAGAATATAAAAATATGGCGACGTAGCCTTCACGAACGCGACCGTCTTGCGCACGGACAACAGGCAAGGTCTGGTTCGGCATTTCCCTCTTCCAGAGCGGCGGCCTCTCGCCCCATTATCGAACGCTGCTACTTATGACCTTAGAACAGCAGCCTCTCACCATCGGGTTGGCGCTCCCGCGTGAGGCTGAGCAGGCGATTGCCGGAAAGCCAGTTCCACTAGGGCAAATACGCGGCCACAAAGCTAAGCTGTTTCCGTATTCACTGCGCTGAGTCGGACCTAACTCTGGTAATCTAGTGTTTTTTCGATCGTCGGGAGCAAAAATGCCGAAGCGATTGCACTACTAGATGCTTGTGATGAAGTTGACTGGATCGGATTGTGACGTATGCGAGTCTCTTGCAGCATGCGATCGCCAAAGACGACCTGAGCCGCCGCTCAGCTTGATCGTCAGCGAGAGGCACCGCGGAGGATGCGCAAGATAAGCGCCAGTGCGAAGAGCACCAGAAAAAGGAAGAACAGGATCTGTGCGATCCCAGCGGAGGCCGTTGCGATGCCGCCAAATCCAAAAATGCCGGCAACGATGGCAACGACCAAGAAGACGAGGGCCCAATAGAGCATGCCGTGTCCTTTCAGTTGCGAGTTGCTGTTGAGAAAACTATTGACGCCGCCAAAAGTTCCACGCCAGCGTCAGGAAATCGCGTAAATGGCCGCTTGCATGCCGCAGTAAGTCAGAACAACTGTCAGTGCGGTCGATTGCCCATAATGCAAGTACGACATTCAGGGCGTGTTTCGTGGCGTTGTTCCGATAGCGGCTTCACGAAGCCTTGGGCTGCCGCAGAGATTCAAAACTGAGAATGGATCGAACTGGCGTCCGATCTTCAAGGAGGCTGCATTAGATCAGCGGCCGCCGTTCTGGTGCGGCCAATTCGATCATTGCCATTTCCGCCAGCGCAGGCAGGTTTCTGACTTTCAGCATTCCATTTTGCCATTTTGCCATTTTGCTCTCCCGCAGTGTTTTCAGCATCTTATTGGTATGCACCAGAGACAGGCCAAGTGCATCTGCGAGGTCCTGCTGGCGATAGGGCAGCGGTACCGTGTCCTTAACATCCATGCCGACTGATCTGAGCCGTTCAAAAATCCTCACTAGTGCCCAGGCAATGCGCTGTGAGGCATCACGCTGACCCAGAGACGCAATGGTTTCACCCAGAAAATGCTCCTCCACTGCGGCAATCCAGGTCAGATCATACGCGCGCTCCGGATGGTGCTGGAAAAGCTCGTACAGCGCGGCCCGGCGGAACACGCACAACGTCATAGAGGTAGACGCTTCGACTGAATGCTTCATTTCTCCCATCAGGCTGGCCTGCAGCCCGGCAAAATCGCCGGGAAAAAGAAAATTGATGACCTGACGGCGGCCATTTTCCAGCGTTGTGTAGCGCGTACCCATGCCTTTGAGCACCGTGTAGAGTTGCGGGCTGTTCGAGCCTTCCAGAAGGATAGTCGTGCCTGCATCCACTGTCAGCTCGCCGGTTTTGAACTCTTGGGTAAAGGCGACTTCCTCACGCGACATTGGTGTGAACACGGGCCGCTTTCGCAACGGGCAGTTCTGGCAGGTTGTTGGCGGCATGGCCCTCTCCCTTCGTACCTATGTCATAGTTAAATGCGCCTGCGCCGAAAAAGTTCCAGTATGTCCCATTGTAGGGGGGCGAAAGCAATGGAAGAGCCCAGTCAAGACCGAGCACACATTTATCTTGTGGTGTCCAGAAATTACCTGATCACTTGCGATATCTGCGATACCATCTCGGATTTCGATCCGGTGGCTGAAATCAGCGTGCAAGAGGGGCATGAACACGCTCTTGTTACGATCACGCCTTTGCGGCGGATTGCAGTAGCTTTCGTGGAGGCGGGGTCCGAACAGGTGACTAAGCTCAAGATAGATCAGGCTGTTCAGGGCCGCGGCGGCCGGCTTGTCTTGATGGGAAATGCGGCCGAAGATGAACTGGACGGGCATTCCCCGCGCTTGAGGTGGCCGGTGCTTGCCCGGCCAGTTTCCACCCGGATGATACTGAAACAGCTGGCGCTGCCGCAGCACAGTATTCGAAGTAAACGGTGTTTTGCAGGCCTGAGATAGGGGTTGGACTGGCTGCGCGTGTGGGTCCAGCTGGGCTGTTTTACTTTGCCAGCTCATCCATGGCGCGGCCGACCGTGAAGCCGTGAAGCATAGTCGACAGCAGGATGGTCAAACCGATTAGAGCCCATAGCTCAGGTTCATTGACAAACTCCAGATGCGCACCGGCATAACAAAGATAGTAGACTGAGCCGATCCCCCGGACACCAAATACGGATACCACCAGACGGTCACGCTTACGCAGACGCGACCCGGCTAAAGAGATCCAGCCTGCTAGAGGGCGTATCACAAGGATGAGCAGAAATGCCAGCAGCAGGTGCGTCCATGTGAAGTCCTCCAGAACAACTGGAAGGACGTGACCAAGCGCGACCAGCAGCAGCGCTGTCAAAGCGTGTTCGATAGTTTCGCAGAAGTCGTGCAGCCTACGGTGAAACCGGTGTTCATTTTCGATCCGGCGCAGTGCCAGGCCCATAACGGTGACGGCTATGAACCCATAGCCTTCGACCAGTTCGGTTGAACCGTAGCACAGCAATACACCTGCTATCGCTACCACACCTGAACCCGTGTCGGCCAGAACTGCCGAACGGGGAAACAAAAACAGCACCTGCCCCAGTGCCCATCCGCCGCAGGCGCCCATCACAACACCAGCTGAGATCCGGTAGGCGACGTCAATCATCAGCCAATCGGCCAGCCAGGCCTGAGGGTTCAGCCCCTGAACGGCAACGATGAGACCGAGATAGACAAAAGGAAAAGCAAGCCCGTCATTGAGCGCCGCTTCCGTTGTCAGCGTAAAGCGCACCGGATGCTCGTTGCCTTCCATAGGCGGACCAACCTGCACGTCACCCGCAAGCACCGGGTCTGTCGGGGCCAGCACGGCCCCCAGAAGAATTGCCCCCGCAGCCGTCATGCCGCCCAATCCCCACCCCAGTAAGGCAACCGCCAGAATTGTGAGCGGCATCGCGATGAGGAGGAGTCTGGCTGTCGGAGCCCAATCTTTCCACGACCTCAAGCTGTCCAAGCGGAGGCCGGCAGCAAAAAGCGCCACTATCACGGTCAGCTCGCTGACGACTTCCCAAGGCTTCGGGTGAACGCGCGGATCAGGAAGCTCAGGCAGGCCCGGGACCAGCCAGTATGCCGCCATGCCCAACAGCATGAGAAGCGGCGCGGCGGCGGGTTCCCTTGTGGAAAAAAGGCGCGGCGACCAATGGGCGAGAATGATCACTACACCCACCGCCGCAAGCATGAGGTGATAGGGGGCTAAACCGAAGAATTCAGATTGATCCATGAGCACCATCGAGCAGAGTATACGGCCTTTGGCGCTGCTGAGTGCAGCAAAATAAACGGGCCAGCCGTTAACATGCCGAGGAGCGTGCGGCCTGGCCCGCCACTACGTCAACCTGTCAAAATTTTCGGATCAGGTCTTCGGGCTTCGGTTGCCTGCCGCGTTTCTTGCACCTCCTTTTTTATTTAATGCTGAACCAGACCAGTTGGAAAAGCCCATTTCTTATCTAGTCTGCGCCCCCATTGCTCTCGCTCCCGGGCTTTCCTGCCTGGTCAGATGCTGTCCAGGATCCGGTCGACAGTCTGGCGGACTTCATCCTTGGTCTTGCCCAGTTTCTGCTGCAGCAGCCCTTCCAGCTGCTCGCGTTCGCCCTTCGCCTGCTCCAGCTCGTCATCAGTCAGGTCGCCATAGGCCTCGCGAAGTCGGCCTTTGAGTTCGGTCCATTTGCCGGTGAACCGGTCGTCATCCATGAGTCGTTCTCCTTTGAAAATCATTTGGAATCCGGGTCAGTCGCGGTGCGGCGCCCTTGGACAGAAAACGCGCCAGCGGCTGCTTGGTTCCGGTGTCACGCCGTGTCCGTGTCCGTGTCGGAGGCGGCACCTAGAAGCATGGCATAAGCCGAAAGCGACAATCAGGTTAGCCGGATATTGACGCCGCTCAATACGCCGAAGACCTGATTGTAGGAGTCGAAGGTTTCAGTATGAACCGTGATCCCTGCGCTGGCGGTGAACCACAGCAGGCAAGCGGCAGCGGCTCCCCTTGGTGATCCAAGGCTGGTCGGCAGCCGGGCGGTTTTGGCCGTAGCCGCACAGAACTGATATCCCGAACGCACCGGTCAGCATCAGTACCGGCAAGCGGGCCAGCCCGAACAATTGCTCAAGCAAGAATCTGCAGGTCCAGCGGGCAAAGGCTGGCAGGGCGCGTCAGCGTGCCCGCCACGATCAGCAGCATGATTGCGAACAGAGACAGCCCCAGTTTCAGGGCGGACAGCACCGCAATGCTGCGGGATTCCTTGCAGTCCAGAACCTCTCTCAGCCCGACCATCGCACTCCGGCGGCTGCGGATACCCGCTAAGCCGCCGACAGCAGCACATAGGTGTTCTCGGTAAACTGGTGATCGGGATCATAGTCCGGGAACGCCCGCCTTGCTTTGCGCTGAGGAGCCCTTATTCGCCGACCATCTCCATAACAGCATCAAGATGGGCGGTTTTGAACGGGCGGGTAAGCATGGGCAATGCCTTCAATTCTGGCTCGGCCGTATCCCCATTGACCAAGATGACCCGCCACTTCTTAGATAGCGCGTCGGTAAGCCAGTCCCGAGCAGCAGAGTTGCTGAGCGGGAAGGCAAAGAACACCAGTCGTGGCGGTGGCAATCCGTCTTCCAGAAAGCCAGTGCAATGCTCGACTTTACTTTCGGTCAAGATGGCGTTCAAACCACGGCGTGTCAGGTAATCGCTGATATCAACTGCTTCAAACGCGTTGTTGGTAAGGATCAGTACGGGTGCTTCCGCACCTTGAGTTTCGCTGCCCATATGGCCTCCATTTTTTGGAGGAGCTTTGGCGCCGTGCCAGGCGTCATGCATTAAACTGTGACATAGTTCTGGGCAAATCATGCCATTGAAACGTTTTATTTCCAAAGTCCCCTCCGAAAGGAGAAAACAAAAAATAGCTAGACAAAATCTATCCAGATATTTGATATATATAAATAATTTGCTGTTTCTCCGGGGAGCCGCGCCCAGTGATGGAGAAAATCCGAAGCAAATTTCAGTCCGATCGCCCTGAGAAGTCACTTGTCGTGTGACAATCCGATCTTGCAGCCGCTCCTTTCAGCTTTGGATCCGAAGGCCTAGCGAAGTGCGAAACGGCCGTTGGCAGCAATGGTAACGCAGTCTCGGCCCTACGACATGGCGGAAACCAGGCGTATTTGAAGCGGGCATCCCGGATTGGTGGGGGCCAAACGCAACCCAGCGGGAGGTGTTCCTCTGCTTTCCTGCTGAACACTTGCAGAAACTGGGGGTAGACAACGCATCGTCATGGCGGGTGAACTGCCTTTATCCGCGCAACGCGGACCTGTCTTTTGCAGCGGGTGCGAATTTGATCGGGAGAATGCAAAAATTGGAACTCGTAGAGTGTTTTGCTGAACCAAGCAGGGAAAGCACCGTTGCCCCGCTAAGCAAACTGCGGTTGTTCTTGCATTGCGTGGCTGTATCGGCAGTGCTGTTCTTGGGAACTGTGGCCGGTCAAGCGGAGATAGCTCGTGAACCGGTGCAGACCGACAGCCTGATCGAAGTTGGTGATGCGGCCGTACGGGATGGTGAGATTCTGAGCAGAATTGAAAACCTGCTGGCTGAAATCAACGGCTATGGAAGCGTGAAAGTGTCAGTTTCCGAAGGTGTTGTTCGTGTTTCGGGTCAAGTAATCGACAATGCGGCGCAAGACCGGCTTACGCAGATCATCAACCGCGTGGCCGGTGTTGTGGCTATTGAGAATGAAACCGAAATCAGCGGCACCCTTGAAGAACGGCTGGCTCCGGCCATGGAGCGGATTGCTGCCCGCACACGCAATCTGCTGGCAAACGGTCCGATCTTCCTGGTCGCAATGGCGGCCTTTCTGCTGGTGGCTGCGGGCGGGTGGCTGCTGACGACGCGGATAGGCATCTGGACCCGGCTGGCACCCAACGCTTTCATTGCGGATGTCTACAGGGCGGTTGCACGCATCCTTTTCATCCTGACCGGACTGGTTCTGGCTCTGGATATCATGAACGCAACAGCGCTGATCGGGGCAGTTCTGGGTGCGGCAGGCGTGGTTGGCCTCGCGCTTGGCTTTGCAGTGCGCGACACGGTTGAGAATTTCATTGCCTCCATTCTTCTCAGTCTTCGCCAACCATTCCGGCCAAATGATTTCGTCGACATCCAAGGGGATCAAGGAACGGTGGCGCGGTTGACGTCGCGGGCGACCATCCTGATCTCACCCGATGGCAACCATATCCGCATTCCCAATGCCACAGTGTACAAGGGGCGTATCGTGAATTTTACCCGTGATCCCCATCGCCGGTTCTGTTTTGACCTAGGGGTAGATGCAGATGCCGACTTGGCCGCTGCGCTGGCCACCGCCGTTGCTGCGCTGGAGGCTCAGAAATTCGTGCTGAAGGAGCCGGAGGTCGGCGCCTGGATCAATGAAGTCGGAGACTCCAATGTGATCCTGACTTTCACCGGCTGGGTGAACCAGACGGAAGTGAATTTCGCCAAGGCGCGCGGTGAGGCGATCCGGGCTGCCAAGATGGCGCTGGAAAGCGCAGGATTTGGTCTGCCGGAGCCGATTTACCGGGTGCGGCTGGATGGGGCGAGCGCCACTGCGGCGGCAAAGCGAGACTCCGTTGAAGAAGAGCGGGCTCCTAAACCTGAATTGGCAGCATTGCCCGAGGCTGCCGATCCAGCGCGGGCAGAGCCGGCAATCGCGGATGCCGCGGAGCGGGAGCGTGAAGTGCTGGATGGCGGGGAAAACCTTTTAGACGATCAACAACAAGCGGAGTGAAGAGTTTTTGCACCCCTGCGGTGCCGGACAGCGGTCAAATCACCTTGTTTAAGGGGTCCTGCGCAGGTTCGTCCGCGGCCCCGGGCTGCGGGGCTAGCAGAACCCCCAGCCAAAGCAAAAGCGGCAGTGTGACAAATGCTCCGACCGGTCCCCAAAGCCACAGGCCAAATACAATTGCCAGGAATATCAGCAGCGGGTTTATTGCCATGCGCTGCCCAACAACAAGAGGTGTCACAATATTAGCCTCTGTCAGGTTGATCAGCAAAAACGCCAGTGGTGGCAAAACAGCAAACAACCCATGGAACTGAAGCATTCCGGCGATTGCCAGACTGACTGCAATCAGTAAAGGGCCAAGGTACAGGACGTAATTCAGCAAAGCTGCCGCCAGCCCCCAGATCAAAGCATATTCAACGCCGAGCGCAATTAGTGCAGCCGCGGTGACGGCACCCAGTCCGGTATTCACCAAAGTGATGGCAGCGAAATACTTGGCGACGACGGTGTCGGCGTGTTTCAATCGGATTTCCAGTGGCCCTGTCAGGCGGTACAGGTCATTGCGTGTCAGAGTGAAAAAAAACAACGTTCCAACAAATATGAACACTTGGGAGACGAAGCTGGGGGCCAGCCAGAGTGCATCCCCTACCGAAGGGATCGCAGTTTGTGGTTCCACGGCTTCGGCGCCTACGCTTTCCTCAATTTCCTGGCTGATTGTCTCGATTCCGCGCAGCAGAGACGATGCTTGGTCGATCAAAGCTCCCATCACGGACTTGATGCGGGGTAGCTCTTCGATGAGGACATTGATCAGCGGCTCAATCAGCAAAAGAATGACTGCTACGAACAGCGTAGAAAGGATTAAAAGCGACAGGGCGATCGCCAGCCGTGGCACTCCATACCGGGCCAGTTTGTCGGCGAGCGGCGAAACCACTACACCCAAGACTAGCGCAAAGCTCATCGGCGCGAGGACTTGCTGTGCCAGGTGCAGGGCTGCAGTGATGCCGATGATTGTCAGAATCATCAGCATCACACGAACCCCCCGGCCGCTGAGGACATTTTCTAGAATTCCGGACATTATTAGCTGGCAGCGGTGTGCAGTGATTTTTTGCTGGCAGATGGATCCAGCTTGGCGTTGGCTGTTTGATACAGTTTGTCCATCTCGTCGCGCAAAGCCTTTTCAGCTTTTGCCGCCAGCGCATCTCGATGCGCTCCTAGAACTTCATCCTCCCGGCGAGTGGAAGGCAGCAGGGCGCCGATCAGCGCACCAAGGCCAAGCGCAATCGCGCCGGCAGCAAGTGGGTTCTCTTCAAAAAAGGTCTGGCCTCTGGCCGCGGCTTTGGATGCGTGTGCCTCAAGCTTCTCCTGCGCCTGCAGAGCTGCCCTGCGGGCGTTGAGCACACGTTTCCGGGCGGCCTCAGGCAAGCCGTCCAGTCCTGCGTTCAAAGTCTCGCGCATATTGGTCGAGCGGAAGCTTTCTTTACTCATCCCGGTCATCTCCTTTTTCATAGCAGCATCCGCGGCGGCGACGCGGTTATCAAAACCGGCAAAGGAGTCCTCCAGCGGAACTGCTGTTGGATTGGCGACGGGGCTAGTCGGACGGCGGCCGGTCCCCGCAAACATCAGGGCAAGCCCCGCGCCGGTCAGCACCAGTGCCGCTGGGTTGCGTTTGGCTGCGGCCACTGCCTGCTGACTAAGCTGGCCGCCGTACCCGTGAGCCGTGGCCTTGAGCTGCTTGGTCACCGATTGCGGAGCGAGCATATCTGTCACTCCCGACAGCGAGGCAGCCAGTTTGCGGCGGTCTGCATCCACCTTTTTTTCGAGGTTGTCAATTTCCGGCATTTCCAGCCTCCCTGATACTGGCAGCGTCCTGCTTGATACTGCGAATGGTGCGCGACGGCAGAAGCGCCTTGCTGCTGAGGCGGGACTTGCCCGCCAGAAGCAAGCACACAGCCGCGGTCAGAAGAGCGCCGCCTACTACAAGGGCGGCAAGGCCTGGGGATAGCCCGGCGGCGGCAATCCAAGCGACAAGTGCCGCAGCAAGGACGTGCAAACCTGCCAGAGCGGCAATGGCAGCGGCAGTCATGAAGGCGAGCCCGGTTCCAGCCTGCGCGGCCTTCTCCTTTAATTCACCTTTGGCTAGCTCCGATTCGCTGCGCAACAGGGCAACGAAGTTACGGAGAGTGCCAAGGAACAGCTCTGGGGCCGCGCGTAAATCAGGATGCGTCATGGCCACTCCCTTCACGCGCCGGACTCAGCATTCCTTCCTGAGCAAATGAGGCGGCATCCGCCGGTGCACGCGCCTTCAGAAAGCGGGTGGCCGCGAACCCGGCAAGGGATGCGGCACTGAGAAACAGCAGTGGGTTTTTGCGAGCAAATGAACCGATATCCCGTACCGTCTGTTCGAAGTCCATTGAGCGGACACGGTGCGCGGCATCCTCCAGATGGCCCGCAATCATCTGCGCCGCCTGCGCCTGAACGGTGCCCGGTTCAAATGCATCTGCGGCGGCATCCGCGGCATCTGCAGTCGACTGCACCTCTCGCGCAGCGTGCTCTTTTGCGGCGCCGGCGGTGTTGCGGACGGTGTCTGCAACTGCATCCTTTGCCTTGCGGCCCAGATCCGCGGCCTGCGCGCGAGCCTGCCTTTCCAATTCAGAAGTATCGGTCATATCATCAGCCTTTCCGGTATCGGGGATACAAAGAGGACGCGTGCGCTGGCGTTGTTTGTTCTCTTGGAACAAACGGGGCCCGGCCTGTAATTGCCGGACCGCTTCAGGCCAATGCCGGCTGGTCAAATCTTTGCGGCAGAGGATTTCGGGCCTGCAATAAGCCAGATGATAAAGCCCACGACGGGCAGAATGAGAATCACCAGGGTCCAGAGGATTTTGGCTGCGGTGGAGGCGCCGGAGGACAAGATTTGAATGGTTGCGTAGATATCTGCGGCCAGCACAAGCAGGCCGATCAGCCCATATTCCATGATAGTCTCCCTTCAGTTTCCTGTTCTGATCAGAAAACGCACAGGGAAGAAAAATGGTTCCCTGACACCGGGTAATTTTCCTTGTCGCGCTACCGGCGATGCCGTTTTCAGACCGCTTGGAAAAACCAAAAGCCGCGCCAAAAAGCGCGGCTTTCATTTACTGTTTTGAACCGTTGCCTTAGAAACGGCTGCGCATGGCCAAACCAAGCAATACGCCGGCCCCCAGAGCACCAGCGATGGCAAGGCCAGGATTTTCTTTTACAAATGCCCGCCCCTGTGAAGCCACACGCTGAAGTTCACCAGAACTGTACTGCAGCCCGGCACCAATTTGCTCTTGCGCCTGCTGGACAGTCTCTGCGGCCTGTTCTTTCACGCGGCCGGTAAGGCTGCCGTTTGCCGCTTCTGCTGTGGCTCCGGTGCCCTCAGGTGAATGCTTTTTTGCTTCGGCTGTGTTGGTCATGTGTCGATATCCTTTTGTTAGCTGCCGTTCTGCAGTCCGCGGGAGCTCTGCCGCGTCAGCGCTTGATAAAACGAACAATGATCGAGAGAGCGAAGAGCACCAGGAAGATCACAAACAGGATCTGAGCGATCCCGGCGGAGGCTCCGGCGATGCCGCTGAAACCAAGAATTGCGGCCACAAGCGCGATTACTAGAAATGTGATTGCCCAGCCAAGCATGACTCTTCTCCTTCAATGTTTACGCGCTGCTGTGCGCCATCTTTAACATCAACGGCTTTGCGGGCGATTGGTTCCGGATTTCCTTGCCGCCGGTGCTGTAATAGCTCCGCTGGATCAGGAGAAAGCGCGGCTGCCAAGCTGCGTTTCAGGTATTCCAGCACCTGATCAGCTGCCGCTGCGGATCTCTTTTTCAGGTTTTTGGAACTTGATTTCGGGGAAAGGTAACCGACACATCCTCTATGCCGAATTCGATGCTTTCAACTCCGGCGTCAAATTCGAGAAGCTGGCCGCCTTCGTCCAAGGCGACGATGTCTGGAAGGCGGGTTTCTTAGACTCTGGCCGATGCCGCTCGTGCAGATGCCGAATACCAGCAAAGGGATGCCCGCATCGAAGGCAATTGAAGCAGGAGGGTTCATGACACAGTTTTTTAGGCTGCAAGCCTCATTCAATGCGGCCGCGGACGGAAGGGGACCTGAACAGCGGCCAAATACGGTGGAGACCTGCTTGTCTCGGTTAGGCAAAACTGGGTGACACAAGAGAAAATGACCCCCGCCGCAGCAATGTCGGGAGCCCAGTGGAACGACCAAGTTGGGGACAAGTCGTGCAGCGCTTTAAGGCTGCCAGCAGTTGTAAGACGCACAATGCCGGGTTCGGTTCCGAAAAAGTCCTTGAACGCAAACATATCTCCTTATCGACTAGCCCAGCAAAAAAGGCATTGGCCAGCCCCCGCTCTCGAAAACATGTGCATCGGCTGAAAACTCATTCAATTTCTTCAGGGCATGGATGGGGAGCGTAGCGTTGTCCCCATTTGGTAATGCCCAGAAATGAAAACAGGCGCGGGCCACGATTGCGTGGCCCGCAAACTAATCGGGTCAGAAACCGGCAGAGTCCTCAGTTGACTGGGCCATTGGACAGAATTCCCGCAGTTACACTGTCTGTGAGTTCCAGCGCCTCGTCATCTTGAAGGCTAAGCAAATCAGCAAGCGATGCACGCGCGCGTCCAACCCGGCTTTTAATCGTCCCGACAGCGACACCGCAGGTTTCAGCAGCTTCTTCATAGGAAAACCCGCCTGCACCGACCAAGATCAACGCCTCGCGCTGAGTGTCCGGAAGTTTTTCGAATGCCTGCATGAAATCCCGCATGTTAAGGCGGCCATCGTGATCGGGTTTTGAAGCCAACGCCAAGGCCAGCGATCCGTCAGCATCCTCAACCTCGCGCTTGCGCTTGCGGCGCAGCGAATAGAAAGTGTTACGCAGAATGGTAAACAACCAGGCCCGCATGTTCGAGCCGGCATTGAACTTCTCGATATTACTCCAAGCTTTGATCAGAGTGTCCTGCACAAGATCATCTGCAGTTGCCGAGTTCCTGGTGAGACTGAGCGCAAAGGCACGCAGCGCGCCCAGATGCTCAGTCAACTCATCTCGCGGATCAGCTGTCATTGGATGTCCTTCTTGTGAAGTTCAGCTTTGCGCAGCTGCTCAAGCAGATCAGTGAACCGCTCCGGCAACGGTTCCGCCGCCAGCTCGTCAAAGGCATGCTTCAGGCTGCGGTCGATATGGTCCGCTTCACGGGGGACGCGGTGGATGTTCTTTTGCTTCGCCATTGTTCCCTCTGCTCGACGCTCACAGGTTCTCAACGCGTCAAGCAGCGAAATGGTTCCTGCGATGCTGAAAAGAGGACTAGCCCGGGCGACTGCTCAACCAATGCAGAAATCAGTTGGCGCGTTGCTGTCATCATCTGCCCTGCAAAGTTAGTTCATGTCGGGCCGGTCATCTGCGCCACGGTGTGCCATCAAGCGGCTGACCGACAAAAGCAGCGCTGCCAACCCTGCAGTAAGAAAGGCCATCACTGTGAAGCCGAGCCCTGCTGCCATTCCAACCGCTCCAGAAACCCAGATGCTGGCAGCCGTGGTGATACCACCGACACGTTTGTCGCCCTTGATGATCGCCCCTGCGCCAATGAAGCCTATCGCACCCATCAAGCCCTGGGTCACGCGGGTCGGATCTGAAGACAGGCCCTCGGCCTGCATCTGACGGCCAAATTCCAGACCTACGATGATGAAAGCCGCTGCACCAAGTGAAACCATCATGTAAGTGCGGATGCCTACCCTGCGGTGGCGCAATTCCCTGTCCAGTCCCAGCAGTGCGCCGCCGGCCAGGGCAACGGTCAATCGCAATGCCCAGTCCAGCTGTGTTGAATGGCTTGCTGCGCTCGCGAAAAAGTCCACTCTGCCTACCCTCCCGGCACCACTGCTTTTCCCTGCGCGGCTGCAGGGATCTGCACGACAAACACTTGAACCGGCAAAGAGTTCCCTAGCCTGGCATATCTTCGGGTGAGCTGCCAGGAAACAATTCGGGGGCTTTTCCACAGACCGCAATCGCGCATCCATGCTTCGTCTTCCAAATTTCAACACTTGTTCTTCAGTGGTAATCAGGAGCGAACCTGAGCGTTTCCAACTTTAGCCAATCAATTTAGGAACCGTTCAAGAAGCTCGTGCGTTTCTCCGTTGCATCCCCATTCGGGGCAGAAATGTAAGGAGCAAAAAGATGACTCAACTGATCCGAACTGCCGCCCTCGTTTCGGCTATGGCGACGGCTGCTGTGGCCGGCCCCAAAGTCTCCGAAATCGACGTAACAGCAGATCTGAGCGCGATCGAAAACCACTCAGCCGCCGCAGTTTGGACCAGCCTGGAAACGGACCTGGAGACGGCGCTGGCTGAGCGTCTGATCGGACAGATCGCGGATGCTGATACTGAGGGTGCGGAAATTCATGTCGAGATTGACTCGGTTCTGCTGGCCAGCAACTTCGAACAGGCGCTTGGTGTCGGCGAATGGGTGCTGAAGGGCGATGTGGATATCGACATGCCTGATGCATCCAAGGACATGCGATACGATCTCACGGTCTCCGCGGATCAGCTTGATGCCTACTACCCTGAGGGCACCGATCCTGCGACTGTTACCGTTGACAGCGATGCGTTCTATTCCGCCATCATCGGTGCCTTTGCCGGTAACGTGGCATCCAAACTGAAATAAGGAAAACGTTATGCGCATCATTCTCGCGTTCTTCGCGCTGGCCGGTCTGGCCGCATGTGAAACTGCCGAGGGCTTCGGCAGGGATGTTTCGAACCTCGGCAATGAGATCACCGAAGAATCTCAGGAAGCGCAGTAAAGCCTTACTTGTTTTTCCAAAACTGAATGGCCCGGCTCATTCGGGTGCCGGGCCATTTTTTCGTCCGCAGCAAAGCACCTGCGGGCCATCCTGACTGCTGGCGGTTCAAACGATGTCTTCGGTCGCCCCGGGCAAAGGTTGCTGCAAATCCGACATCCTGTCCTGATCATGCAACACTAGTAGACCGCGGCGCGCTTCCGGGCGCCGCACGTTGTTGCGGCGGATCTCATTTTGCCACCATGGAGCTGCTGTTGCCGGGTTCAGCGCTTCAAGCGGCAGATCCTCTTGCCACCAGTGCCGCGCCAGCGCATGCCACAGCTGTCTGACCCTGTCCTTCTGCGGTATCCGCAGAGCCGCTTCGGTATCCCATCGCATTGAGCGCCCATTCAAATTGGCTGAACCAACCATAGCAAAGCACCCGTCAGTGATTAATACCTTGCTGTGGAGATAGATCATGGGGGATCCCGTCAATACAGAGGGCGCATCGCGGGCCGCCATGCGCGGCTGAACCGGGCTGGCAATACAGGCGCGTGTGCCAAAGGCTGTGCTGATCTCCTGCAGTGCTTCGGCCTGCAATGCCATGCCATAACGCGCATCCAATTCACGGCTGCCCTCAAAAGCAACCTCCTCGGGCAGCGCAGGCAAAATCAGGATCAAGGACAAATCCGGGTTGCGGCGCGCCGCATCGGCCAGCCCGCGGGCAATTACGCTGGAGCGCAGGTATTGGGTTTCCAGGTAGACCAGATGCCGGGCCTGTGCGAAGGCCTCTAAGTGATCGTCCTCAATTTCTTTCAGGACCGTCCGTGGCGACAACGCCCAAAACCCGCCGCGGCGCGGCACAGAAAGCGTTCGACGGATGTGTTTGCCTTCGGAGGGGCGCTTGCGCAGGGCGATTTCCTCCTGGAACTGCTCAAGATGGTTTGCTGCCTCAGCGGCTTCTGGCCCACGCACCATCAGCTGCACATCAGCCCATGTTTCGTGCGCTGGTTGGTCGTGCTTCTGAGTGTCGAACCGGCGCCGGTTCAAATCCAAGCCGCCGATGTAAAGGATTTTACGGTCGATCACCGCAATTTTTTGGTGTTGAGAAACCGGGTGAAGCTGCGGCAACCCCTGACGGCTGGCCGCTTGGGGCCGCAATCGTTTGGGCAGGTTGCGCAGTTTTTGCAAAACGAAAGGTGAAAAGGCTATCCGCGGCAACAGCCCTGCTCGCGCGGGATGCATCGCGGCGGAGACCGAGAGCAGGGCCGCCTGCTCAGGCCCGAGAGAGTCAGCAATTTGCTGTGCTTGCTTCAATGTCTTCTGTGCAGCTGCATGCAGCGGAGTGGCCATGACCGGATCAAAATCGCTTACCACCAGCCTGACACGGACACCGCGCCGAAGCGCATCTGAAATGAGATCTGCCCAGGTTTCCCCGAATTGCAATGTTTCCGGAGAAAGAAGAGGCGTGGCAAAATCGAACAAGCGGAAGCTGGCAATGATCTCCTTGCGGGCTTTCAGTACTGCCCGTTCGAAGGCGGGCCAGGCCTGCTCGGCGGTGATCAGTACCTCAAAATCCCCGCGGCGGTGTTCATGCGGCGGGTTCTTTTGCATCTTGCTCCTGCTCCGTCATTGAGGCCTCTGGCGGTGATGCCCCTGCAACGGCGGGGAACCCCAGACGGTATGTATACCTGCTCTCTGTTTCATGGGTGGTGGCATCACCATCAAGCTGTGTGGCAAAGGCTGCCATCAGGCGTGCGCCGATACCGGTGCCCCCGAATTCCTCGTCAGGGTCCAGCATCGGTTGCCCCTTGGTATTGGTCACCTCAAGCTCCAGCCAGTTTTCTGCCGTTTCGCGCAGGCTGACACTGATTGCCGGCCGTCCGCCCTCCGGTACGCCGGTGTATTTCACAGCATTGGTCATTGCCTCCGAGACGAGCATCGAAAGGGTTACCGCCTGATCCTGGCTGAGCGGTCTTTGCGCAACGTCGGTTTCGATTGCTACATCCTGTCCGGTGCCAGAACTCATAGTGCCGATCTCTTCTATCAGCTCGTTAATAAGTTCGCGGCTGTCTACGGTGGAAACGTCCGGATTGGTGTTAAGACTGCGATGGATGGTGGCCAAGCCGCGCACCCGTCTCTGCAGCTGTGCAAGCATTCGCCGGGCCTCCGGTGTTTGGGCGTTCCGGCCTTGCATGTTCATGATGGATGCCACCAGCTGCAGGTTGTTCTTCACACGGTGATGCACCTCGCGCAGCAACATTGTTTTTTCTTCCAGATCAAGCTCGCGCCGCCTTTCTGCTTCACTCAGGATCGCCACCATGCGATTGAAGGATTGCTGCGCCTCCCCAAACTCCCGTGGG
This sequence comes from Leisingera sp. ANG-S5, assembly GCF_000813925.1. NCBI lineage: Bacteria > Pseudomonadati > Pseudomonadota > Alphaproteobacteria > Rhodobacterales > Roseobacteraceae > Leisingera > Leisingera sp. ANG-S5. Next base: position 103,631 of record NZ_JWLH01000007.1, read on the forward strand.
GGCGAGACCAGTTCGAGTGCGGCGTCTTCGCGTTCTCCCAATGCATAGCGGCGCATTGCTTTGCGAAGTGCATTCAGGTGGCGGATGACCATCTGCTGAAGGCCGAGGACAGCAACTGATATCCCGGCAAGCCACATCAGCACCGGAAAAACCAGCGTCATCCAGGACGTTGGGCTGGCGCTCACTGACATAGCATTCTCCACTGGCCAGCTCCCAACCACCACCACTTGACCGGGAAGGATTTGGCTCACAGCAAAGAAACGTTCCTGGCCGGAATGCGCGGCTTCAAAGAAAGTGCCGCCGGCCCGCTGAAGCAACTCCCGGCGCGGCACGGAAACTGGCAATGCTTGAATTGCCTGCTGTTCTTCCTCGGTTGCGGACAGAATTTCACCTTGTGCGTCCAAGGTAACAAACCGGATTCCCTGTTCCGCCAAATTCACTTCGGAAGGCAGCTTGGTAAGGCGGTGCGGGATCGCAATGGAAACATAACCCAGAAGGATTCCGGCGCGCTGTACTGGACTGGTTGCCACCAATTGAGGGCCTCCGGCGCCCAGCAAACCCTCGCCCGCCGCAAACGAAAGACGCGAAGCCTGCTGGGCCTTCAGAAACATCCACTTCTCAGACACATCCCCCGTACTGCCGTCTGATGTGCATTCCATTTTGCCGCCGGGGGTGATGAACGCTGCAAAAGTGAACGGGTTCGGGCCTTCTACAAAAGCCTTCATCAGGTTTGTGCAGCCGCCGTTGTCGGACAGTGGAACGATCGCCGCGGCCAGGCCTTCGGTAGCTCCGCCAGCCCTTTGCAGCAATTCACGCTCCCTAGCTGCGGTTTGCTGCGTGCGCGCCAGAAGCGAAGCATGAGACAAGCGGTTGGCTTCCTCGACCACAGCATTGGTTTGGTAAAGCGCTATCAGGCCCAATGGCAGCAACGCAAATGTCATCAGCGCCGCCAAGCGTATTAGAAGGCTGCCAGCCTGAAGCCGCGGCATTGCGATCACGCGGCGCTTCGCTGGGCAACGATCCCAGCCGTGACGGTATCAGTCAGTTCCATTTTTTCTTCGCCATCCAGCTCCATCAGTTCCGTCAAACGGGCACGGGCACGGTTCACACGGCTCTTGATCGTTCCGGTCTTCACGCCGCACATCTCCGCGGCTTCGTCATAGGAAAAACCTCCCGCGCCAACCAGAACCAAGGCTTCACGCTGCTCGTCACTTAAGTGCTCAAATGCCGCGTTGAAATCCCGCATGTGGAGCCGCCCGTCATGATCGGGTTTCTGGGCAAGGGCACCAGTGAGCACACCATCAGCGTCCTCCACTTCGGATTTGCGTTTGCGGTTAAAAGAATAATAAGTATTGCGCAAAATGGTGAATAGCCAGGCCCGCATGTTCGAGCCGGGATTAAACTTCTCGATATTAGCCCAGGCCTTGACGACAGTGTCTTGCACCAGGTCATCGGCAGTGGCGCTATTGCGGGCAAGACTGATGGCAAAGGCGCGCAGTGCACCCAAGTGGTTGACCAACTCATCTCTGGGATCTGGCGCGGCCTCAGTCATCGGAAGATTTCTCTTCCAGCTGATGTGGATTGTGCGCCTCGAGCGCTTCCTTTTCCTTCAGTTTCTTCAAAAGATCAGTAAACCTGTCGGGCACAGGCTCACTTGCGATCTGATCAAAGGCTCGCTTAAGGTTCTCATCAATTTCGCGGTCGGCCTGTTCGTTGCGCGGCCGGGCGTGTTGTGGTCGTTTCATGCAATCCAACAGTTTTCTGCGCAGCTTTTGGAACTAAACGCTTTGAGGCGCGTTTGGTTCCATATCTATTGTAAAAAAAGGGACTACGCAAAATGACCGCTCAATCGGGAGAACTGATCGCCAGTCAGATCGGCGCTAACCTGCCCTATTTGCGCCGCTATGCCAGGGCGCTGACCGGCAGTCAGGACACCGGTGACAAGTATGCGCTGGCGACGCTCGAAGCCATTCTTGCTGGCGAAGAAGATTATGACAGCACGCTGTCTCCCAAATTAGCGTTGTTCCGCGTCTTTCATGCTATCTGGTCCTCTTCAGGAGCTCCCGCCGCGGAAAATGAAGACGAGCCCAGTCTGGCAGCCAAGGCACAGAAACACTTGCGGCGGCTTACACCGAACACCCGAGAAGCGCTTCTGCTTCACACCATCGAAGAGTTCAGCGCAAAAGATACCGGCAGAATCATGGGCGTGAGTGAAAAAGAAGCCTCTGAACTGATTTCAATTGCTTACGAGGAAATGGCTCGCGCCACCTCTGGCCAGGTTATGATCATCGAAGATGAGGCGGTTATTGCAATGGATCTCGAAGCGATCGTGACCGGAATGGGCCATAGCGTGACGGGTATCGCCCGCACAGAAACCCGCGCGAAGGAGGTGGCCGCACAGGTTTCGGCGGACCTCATCCTGTCTGACATCCAGCTGGCAGACAACTCCAGCGGCATCGACGCGGTGAATGGGATTCTGGCGACTCATGGCGAACGGCCAGTGATTTTCATCACGGCCTATCCTGAACGCTTGCTGACAGGTGAGGGGCCGGAACCGGCGTTCTTGATTTCAAAACCTTATACTGAGGAGCAGGTGCGTTCGGCAGTGAGCCAGGCGATGTTCTTTTCGTCCACCGAAACGCTGAAGGCCTGATTAAGCTCAGCGGAGAGAGGTGCTCAGTCCAGGTCCGCATTGGCAACGGAGCAAAAAATGCTCCGTTAGTCATGCACAAGCTAAATCCATTGGGCAGGTGCTGCAAACAACGTTGTCTGCTAGACGTGAAAAGCAATTTGAACTCTGATGCTTCGCTTCCCTTGGAACCTGCTGGCGCAACGAAGACTAGTCTTCAGCGCCAGCTAAAACACAGGATGACAGTTTCAGCACCTGTTGTGTAAGTTTGCGCCAGATACCGCGAGCGGATGACTGGGGTGTGGCCATCCACCTCTAACTTGGTGGAGCTGGCGGCTCTGCAAAACGTGGTTCCCGCAAGCGCTAACTTAGTTTGTCTTCTTTCGCCAAACTTAGTCGCCGAAGCAGCAAATGCCCCATTAGTTTTGCTTATCCATGAGTTTCATATTGTGTGTTGCCAGAAGGCCGCGAAAGGGCCCGCATGCACCAGCAGCTGTTTGTAACCGCCTCCTGTGGCCGGTATTTTCCCGGCGGCGGTCAAGAGCTCCTTCCAGCCGATCAGGGCTGAAACCGCGGAAATGTCCTGCACATCAAGCTAGTTGTTATCTCTAGAAGTGCAGCGGAGTTTGGAATGAGCAGTACCCCTCTTACTTTCGCAGACCGTCACCAACGATTGAAGTTCTTCCGGTTTGCGCCATGGCAATGCTCAATTCTTCGCTAAGGGCATTCCAAAGTTGTTCCAGCCCCGGCTCACCAGCAGCCGCTATCGCGTATTGCAGAATCCGGCCGATAAAGACGAAGTCCGCACCCACTGTAAGAGCTTTGAGAACATCCTCGCCTGACCGGAGGCCGCTGTCATAGAAAACTGGGGCCTCCGGACCCACCGCCGCACGTATTTTCCTGAGCATCTCTATCGGTGCCGGAGTTGCTTCCAATTGGCGCGCGCCATGGCTGGAAACCTGGATGGCATCAACGCCTGCAGCGACCAGCGTGCGGGCATCTTCTACGTCGAGCACGCCCTTCACCACCAGCTTGCCGGGCCAGAGATCGCGCAGCCGCGCCAGTGTGTCCCAAGTGGCGCGCGCCCGGCTTTCGGTTCGGTCGAATTCGTAGCCCTCCATCTCGAAATTCGCCATCACTGGCTTACCTTTCATCAAAGTGGTCAGAGACCAGCGCGGATGCAGGGCAAAATCAATGAACTGCCGCGGGCCGATGCGGAACGGCATCTTGAAGCCGTGGCGCAGCTCGCGCGGGCGGCGGCCGACCTCGGGCACATCGACCGTGAGCACCAGCGTCTGATAGCCGGCCGCGCGGGCGCGCTCGGCCAGCTTGAAGGTGCCAGTGCCGTCGCCGCTGAAATAGAGCTGGAACCAGGCATAGCCCTCTGACGCCGCCAGGATGGTCTCCAAAGGAGTCGAGGCGACGGTGGAAACCCCATGCGGCACACGGTAGCGCGCCGCCAGCCGGGCCAGCATCAGGTCGGCCCCGGGGGCCGACAGGTTGCACATGCCCATGGGGGCAATGCCGAAGGGCCGGTCCGCCTCGGCACCGAAAACCCGGGTGGCCAGCGAGCGCTGGCTGACATCGCGCAGGATACGGGGCCGCAGGGTGATGGCGTCCAGGGCAGCGCGGTTGCGCGCCGCCCCGGTTTCCTGTCCGGCGGCGCCGTCGATATAGTCAAACACCATCCAGGGCAGCCGCCGCCGGGCCAGGCGCCGGGCATCCTCGGCGGAATGGATGGCGCCTGCGCCCATCAGCCGGCCACGGCCTTCATGAAGCGGTCGCGGATCACCACTGGGTCCATCGTGATCACCGGCATCTTGGCGTTGCCGCTGTCGCATTTGACCACCAGCACGGTGGCTTCACCGCTGGCGAGCGCTTCCTCCAGCGCCGGCCCGGTGTCCTTGTCCTGCACCTCCACCACCCGGGCGCAGCCAGCGGCGCGGGCCATGCCCGCCAGATCGGTGCGCTGGCTGGTATAGGTCGGCTGATCACCGGTGGAGCCATAGGAGCCGTTGTCGATGATCATCAGGATGTAATTGCCGGGGGCATTGTTGCCGATGGTGGGCAGGGTGCCGAGATTGGTGAGGATCGAGCCGTCACCGTCGATCACGATCACCGGTTTCGGCTGCGCCAGCGCCAGCCCCAACCCGATGGAGGAAGCCAGCCCCATGGTGCCCAGCATATAGAAATTTGTCGGCTGGTCGTCGATCGCGTGCAGCTCCTGGCTGGGAATGCCGATGTTACAGACCACCAGCTGGTCCCGCAGGATGGGCGCGATCTCTTTCAGGATTTCGGAACGGATCATTGGTCGCCATAGCCTCCCCAGAAGTTGGCGTCGGTCAGGATGGCAACGGGCTTGTTGCACATGAAGGTGTATTTCAGGATGTTGTCCAGCTCCTCGACATCTTTCTGCCAGTGGAAGTGGTAGGCCGGGATATTGAGCTGGGCCAGCAGCGCCTTGGTATGCACCGCCATTTCAACCTGGCAGGCCACCGGCTCGCGCAGCTCGCCGCGGTAGGAAATCAGCATCGGCAACGGCATCCGGTAGTATTGGATCAGCGTTGCCAGCGTGTTGATGGTGACCCCGATGGCGGTGTTCTGCATGATGATGGCGGGACGCTTGCCGCCCATCCAGGCGCCGGCGCAGAGCCCCATGCCCTCGTCCTCCTTGTTGGAGGGGATGTGAAAGATGTCGTCGCGCTGGTCGATCTCCTCGATCACGCCGGCCAGTTGCTTGCAGGGCACGGTCGTGACGAAGGAGACGCCGTTGGCGGCCAGATCGTCAGCGATCCTCTTGTCTATGTTCATGGTGGGTAGCCTTTGCTTCGGAGGTCGTGTTTCTGAGTCAGGAAGTGCGGCAGACATGCACCGCGCAAGGTGCGTGGCGGACCACGCGGGCGGCTGTCGAGCCGAGGAAAAAGTCGCTAAGCCCCGGTTTGTGGGAGCCGACAACGATGCAGTCCATGCCGTGCTGCTCTGCGTATTCGACAATGGCGCGATAGGACCGGCCTTTGACGATTTCCGCCGTCACATTGTCCAGGCCTGCGGTCTTGGCCGCGAGCAACTGGCGGGCCTTGTCGAAGCCTTCGCGCACGGTGTCTTCATCCAGGTAGGCGGTGACCGAACTGTGCACCGCCTCATAGACATGCAGCGCGGTGATCTGCCCGCCCGGATTGCACAGGGTGGTGGCGGCCTTCAGCGTGGTCTCAGAGACCCCGTGATCCAGGGCCATGGGAACCAGGATTTTGTCATACATGGTTGCTCTCCGTTTGCTCCGTGCGCGGGCTCATGCCCAGGGGTCGAGGATGATCTTGGGTGCCGCCACCGCGCCGGACCGCAGGTCGCGGAAGGCAGCTGCGCCGTCCGACAGTGGCCGCTGCTCAGTCCAGTCTATCGGGCCGAGACGGCCGTCGAAGATTGCCTGCGCGGTGTCGCGGAAATCCTGCGCGGTATAGGTGTAGGTGCCGATGAACGTGATTTCCTGCAGCGTCATGCGGCGGATTTCCAGGCCGCCCGCGTCCTCGCCCAGTCCGACATGGGCAATCACCCCGCCGGGCGCGGCAGTTGCTGAGGCTGCGGCGCGGGTGGCGGCATAGCCCACGGCGTCCACCACCAGCGTCGTCATGCCCTGAAACTCCGCCACCACCTTTTGCCCGCAGCGGTCCGTCAGGAAGGCCCGGCGCGCTTCGTTCGGCTCCTGGATGGTCACCTCCGCCACCCCCATCGCCCTGAGCGCCAATGCTGATGCGAGGCCGATGGCGCCGCCGCCGATCACCAGCGCGCGGCGTTCTGTGCTTGGATGCAGCGCCTCCAGCGCCAGCCGGGCGGCGTGCCAGCTGACCGCCAGCGGTTCGGCCAGAGCGGCCTTTTCCAGAGGCACCGCCTCCGGCACGGTCACAAGGTTGCGCTCCGGCATCGCCACGAACTGGGCAAAGGCGCCCTCGCGCGGGGGCATGGAGATGATCTGGCGGCTGGCGCAGAGGTTTTCGCGCCCCGACGCGCAGGCAGCGCAGCTGCCGCAGGTCACCAGAGGATTGATCGTCACCCGGCGGCCCGCCTGCGGTCCGTTCTCGATCACCCCCGCGGCTTCATGCCCCAGGATCAGCGGCGCAGGCCTGCGGTTGTCGTGGCCCAGGTAGGCGTGCATGTCCGACCCGCAGATGCCGGAGGCGCGGATGCGGATCAGATGCTCGCCGTCGCGGCCCGCGGCCATCGGCACGTCGCGGAACGCCAGCGTCTCAACCCCTTCATAAACCAAGGCTTTCATTTCGCCGTGAACCCCCCGTCAACCATCAGGATTTGCCCGGTGACATAGGCCGAGGCCTCCGAGCACAGGAACAGAAGCGGCCCGTCGAGATCCTCCAGCCGGCCGTTTCGGCCGATGCAGGTCTGCGCGGCATTGCGGGCGGCGCGGGCGTCATCCCCGAACACCGCCTGGGTCAGCTCGGTCGGGAAGAACCCCGGACCGATTGCGTTGGCTGTGATGCCATGGGGCGACCAGGCCTCTGCCATGGCGCGAGTCAGCTGGCCGATCCCGCCCTTGCTGGCGCCATAGGCGATGCCGCCGGGAAAGGCGCGGGTTGTCTGGAGCGAGGCGAAATTGACGATCCGTCCCCAGCCCCGCTCCTTCATCGCCGGCACCAGCGCCTGGCTCAGGAAGAAGGGCGCCGAGAGGTTCAGCGCCAGGGTCTGATCCCAGCCCTCCGCTGTCACCTCATCCGCGGTCTGCCGCGTGTTGACGCCCGCCGCATGCACCAGGATGTCCGGCGCCCCGAAGGGGGCGGAGACCGCCTGCCGCAGCGCTTCCAGCCCGCTGCGGTCCGCCACATCCGCGGCCGCATATGCGGCCGCCGGCCCGATCTCCGTGCAGAGGCTTTCCAAAGCCTCCGCCCGCCGCGCCACCGCCACCACCTGCGCCCCGGCAGCCGCCAGGGCGATAGCTGCCTGCCGGCCCAGACCAGAGCTGGCGCCGGTGATGCAAGCGGTCCGGCCTGACAGGTCGAAAAGGGCGTGCGGGTCAGCCATTGGCGGTCAGGTCAAAGGTTTCATCCGGGAAATACTTGGCCAGCCGCACGTCGGCCGCGCGGGCGTGGCCCTCCATTCCCTCCAGCCGGGCAATCCGCGCGGTGGCCTCGGCCACCGGCTTCGAGCCTTCGCGGGTGGCGCGCTGCCAGGTGACAATTTTCACGTACTTGTGGACGCTGAGCCCGCCGGTGTAGCTGGCCGCACGCGAGGTCGGCAATACGTGGTTGGTGCCCGCAGCCTTGTCGCCGTAGGAAACCGTGGTCTCCTCGCCCAGAAACAGCGAGCCGTAGCAGGTCAGTTGCTCCAGCCACCAGTCCAGGTCCTCTGCCTGCACGGTCAGGTGCTCGGGTGCGTATTCGTCTGAACAGGCCGCCATATCCTCGCGGTCCGCACAAAGGATCACCTCGGCATAGTCGCGCCAGGCCGCGGTGGCGTTCTCGCGGTTCACCTCGGGCAGGTCGTTGATGTAGCCGGGCACCAGCCGCATCACTTCTTCCGCCAGGGTGCGGTTGTCCGTCACCAGCCAGACCGGAGAGTTGTAGCCATGTTCTGCCTGGCTCACCAGATCGGTGGCGACGATATGCGCATCCGCGGTGCCGTCGGCCAGGATCAGGCTGTCGGTCGGTCCTGCGATCATGTCGATGCCAACCCGGCCGAACAGGATCCGCTTGGCCTCGGCCACGAATTGGTTGCCGGGGCCGACCAGGATGTTGGCCTTGGGCAGGCCAAAGAGGCCGAATGTCATCGCCGCAACCCCCTGCACGCCGCCCATCGCCATGATCTTGTCGGCGCCGCAGATATGGGCGGCATAGACGATGGCAGGGGCCACGCCCACACCTGGGCGCGGCGGCGAGCAGGCAGTAATGTGCTTGCAGCCCGCGACCTTGGCGGTGGTCACGGTCATGATGGCGCTGGCGATATGGCTGTAGCGGCCACCCGGCACATAGCAACCCGCCGCATCCACCGGGATCACCTTCTGCCCGGTGACAAATCCGGGGGAGATTTCGGTCTCCACATTCTGCATCGTGCTTTTCTGCAGCTCGGCAAAGCGGCGCACATTGTCGTGGGCGAACCGGATGTCGGCCTTCAGCTTCTCCGGCACTTGCGCACAGGCGGCCTCGATCTCCTCGGCCGTCAGCAGCACATTGCCTTCGTACCGGTCGAATTTGGCGGCATATTCCAGAGCCTTGGCATCGCCGCCGACCTCAATATCATCCAGGATGCCCTGCACGATCTTATGAGTCTCGGAGGCATCCGACTTGGGGGTCAAGGCGGCTTTTTTCAGGTATTCACGGGTCATTTCCGGGGGTCCTACTTGTAGATATCAGGAAGCAGCGTGGTCGAGATCGGCGGGAAATAGGCGATCAGCAGCACCACGATCAGCATGGTCAGCACGAAGGGCACGGCGCGGGCGGCGATCTTGAGGATGGATTCGCCGGTGATGCCGGAGACAACGAACAGGTTCAGCCCCAGCGGCGGGGTGATGAAGCCCACACCCAAAGCAGTGATCATCATGATGCAGAACTGGATTTCGTTCATTCCGATATTGTCCGCCAAGGGCTTCAGGATCGGTGCCAGGATCACGATGTTGGGGGTCGTCTCCATCACGCAGCCGGCGGCAATCAGGATGCAGATCATCAGGAGGATCAGCAGCGAGGGATCATCGGTCAGCCCGGTCACCGCGGTCACGAAACCCTGCGGCACGCCCATGATGGCCAGCGCCTCGGCCAGCGGGGCGGAGAAGGCGATGATCGGCAAGATCACCCCGTTCACCTTGGCAGAGCTGACCAGCATCGCCGGGAAGTCCGACAGCTTCAGGGTGCCGAGCAGGAAGCCCATCAGGATGGTGACGACGACCGCGGTGGCGCCGGCCTCGGTCGGGGTCAGGCGGCCTGAGAAGATGCCGTAGAAGATGATCCCAGGCACGATGAAGGCATACCAGCCGGATTTTAGCGCATGGCCCAGGTTGCCCAGCCACTCGCCCAGTCCCATATTGCCGCCGGTCTCATAGGTATAGAGCCGGTTCATGATGATGTTGGTGACCAGGATCGACACCAGGATCGCCAGACCCGGGATCAGCGCGGCCAGAAACAGGGTGGATGCGGAAATGCCGAGTACCAGACCGATGATGATATAGGCGATGGAGGGCGGGATCAGGATGCCGGTGCAGGCGCCCGCCGCCACCAGCGCGCAAGCATAAGGCCGCGGATAACCGCTTTCGACCAGCCGCGCGATGGTCATCCGGCCCACGGCGGCAGCACCGGCGGCGTCAGAGCCGGAGATCGCCGCGAACATGCCGCAGACCAGCACCGTGGCAGAGCCGAAGCCGCCCCGTGTCCAGCAGGTCAGCGCCTCGGCCACATCCAGGAACTTCTTGCTGAGCCCGGTCCGAACCAGCACATCGCCGGTCAGGATGAACAAGGGCACCGCGGTCAGCGCAAAAGCGTCGATGCCGGTGAACAGGCTTTCGCCGATGGCGCTGAGCGGCAGGTCGCCAGACATCACCAGCATGGTGATCGCCGCCGCGCCAATGGCGGCCCAGACCGGCACTGCCAGCGCAATCAGCGCCACGAACATGATCACTGGCAGGTAGAAGTCCCAGCCCAGCTCGACTGTTTGGTTGAGTGAATTCCACAGCATCGCTTAAGGCCCCTCAATCAAACAGCTTGTCGCCTTCAAAGACGGGGGTGCCGTCGCGAAGGCTGCGGTAATCGCGCAGGAAGGATTGCAGCAGGCGCCAGATCATCAGGGCAAAGCCCGCGGGCACCGCCATCAGGAACCACACCATCGAGATGCGCAGCCCGTGGCTGACCGATCCGAATTTGGCGGAGACCAGCACCGTCTCGAACGACCAGTAAAGCGCGACCAAGGCCACGATGAACATCACCAGGTCGCCGAAGATGTAGACCAGCGCCTTGGTGCGAGGCCCCAGGTAATGCAGGATCACGTCGATACGGATGTGGGCGCGCTCCTTGACCGCCGCCGCGGCGCCGATCCAAGCCAGGTAGATAAAGGAATAGCGGACGATTTCCTCGCCCCAGATCGAGGAAAAGGCAAACAACTCGCGCCGGATCACCTCGACCGCCATGGTGATGACCAGCATCACATAGAACACCAGGAGCAGCCAGCGTTCTGCGTTCTTGTCGATGTTTCGCAGGATGTGCATTGCCATTCCCGGGGTTCAGGCACACCCCCACAGCCAGCCCGGCGGGCTGTTGCGAAGGCTGCTGTTGAAAAATGCGGGGGCCGGATGAAGGCGCTCCCGCCCTCTTAGGCTCAGGCGTCGTGGACGTAGTATTTGCCCTGGGTGCCTGCGGCCTCTTCCAGCTTGGCGAAGTTGTCCATCGAGCCTGCCAGCTCGGTCTTGAAGGAATCCCACTCGCTGCGCTGATAGCCGCCGGCTTCCTGCCACTCGCCCAGCTGATCGTCGCTCAGAGCATGGAATTCGACACCGGCCTTGGTCAGTTCCGCCATCGCATAGGCGCGGGCGGAGGGCACTTTGGACAGGTTCTGATGCGCGGTCATTTCCGATCCCCACATCACGCCGTCCTGCACGTCGGCAGGCAGTGAATTGAACCATTCCAGATTGCAGGAATAGACCTGACTGTCTGGCACCGCCTGGGTGAAGGTCACATGGCTCAGGATATCCTTGAAGCCAAAGACATAGAGTGCCCCGACGGAGGGATCGAGCGCATCCGCCACCCCCTGCTTGATGGCGGAGGGCGTCTCGCCCCAGGCCACCGGCGTCGGGTTGGCACCGACCATGCGGTAATACTGCTGCAGCATCTTGGATCCCGGCACCCGGAATTTCACTCCGGCCATGTCGCCCGGCGACATCACCGCGTTGCCGCCCTTGCGCACCGCCACGACGCGGGGGTCGATATTGACATAGAACAGCGCCTTGAAGCCTGCGGCCTCCACTTTTGGGTGCACTTCCGCGTTCCAGAAATCGGAGGTCACCAGATTGGTGAAACGCTGGTTGGAGCCGCAGAGATAGGGCATGTTGATCAAGTCAACAGTGGAGGCGAAAGGCGCAAAATTCGACAGCGAATGCTGCGCTGCCTGAATGGTTCCGCCCTGCACCTTCTGCACCAATGCGCCGCCCGCACCCAGCTGGCCGCCAGGGGCCAGCTTGACATAGATCTTGCCATTGGTGGCGTTTTGGATGTTCTCCTTGAGATCCAGCTGCATGATCGGATAGCTGCGCGACGCGCCCAGCACATAGGCCGTGGCAACGGTCATGATATGCTCCGCTGCACGTTCCCGCTCTTTCTCTTCCTTGGCGGTTTGCGCGGCGGCTTCGGACGACCAAAGAACCCCGCCGGCGCCGGCCACCAGCGCCGCGGTGAAAGAGCCGGTCGAGGCCAGTTTCAGAAAATTGCGGCGCTCAGCAGATTTGAGGCCATCCTTGCCATTCGTCATTGTCTTCCTCCCTAAAGATCCGTCAGCTGCCGTTCTTGTTCTTGTGGTCAGCCTCGCGCTTGAGAATGGCCGCCACGAACAGGATCGAGGCAGCGAACAGAACCAGCATCTCTCCGACATCGCCCAGGAAGCCGCCGCCGCCAAACGCACCCATGGCGACATTGGCAAAGAACACGGCAAAGACGGCAGCGGCAGCCCAGAGAAACATCGCAAATTCCCGGTTTGTTATCCCAATCCCATTTGTAAGCGCTTACATTAATAATGCAAGCGCTTACATTGATAGCTGGCAAGCGCTGCATTTTGTGGTATGACGAGGGGCAAAGGAAATGGCAGACGTCACATGGGAAAAACCCGCTCAGCTCCGACACTTAACGATGTTGCAAAGGCCGCGGGCGTTTCCACCGCCACGGTGTCGCGCTGCCTGAATTCTCCGGATCGGGTGATCGAGGCAACCCGCCAGAGGGTGATGCAGGCGGTCGAATCACTGGGCTACACGCCGAATTTCGCGGCGCGCGTGATGGCAGCCAAACGCAGCTTCACCATCGGCGCCATCATTCCGACCATGGACAACGCCATTTTTGCCCGCGGCCTGCAGGCCTTTCAAGACCAGCTGCACGAGAAGGGCTATACGCTCCTGGTGTCCAGTTCGGTCTACGACTCTGAGGCGGAACGCGAGCAGATCCGCACCCTGGTGGCCCGCGGCGCCGACGGGCTGCTGCTGATCGGGCACGCGCGCGACGCAGAAATCTACGAGTATCTGGAGCGCCACCAGATCCCGTCACTGGTCGCCTGGTCCTACGATCCCGAGGCACAGCGGCCCTCTGTCGGTTTCAGAAACACAGACGCAATGTGCGAACTGGCGCGGAGCGTGATTTCGGCCGGCCACCGGCGGATTGCCATGATCTCGGGCATGACACAGGGCAACGACCGGGCGCAGGGCCGTTTGCAGGGCGTCAGGCAGGCAATGGAGGAGGGTGGACTGGACACCAGCGACTTAAAAGTGATCGAAACAGCATATGAAATTGACAAGGGGGCTGAGGCCTTCGCCCAGTTAATGGACCTGACGCCTCGCCCAACAGTGGTTATATGCGGCAACGATGTACTGGCTGCAGGGGCCGTGCACGAAGCACGAAAGTTGGGGATTAAGGTACCAGAGCAGGTATCCGTCACGGGCTTTGATGATATCGAGCTGGCGGAGATCGTTAGCCCAGCCCTGACCACCGTTCACGTTCCGCACCGAGAAATGGGACGCAAGGCAGCGTGCGAACTGACAGCAATGGTTGAAGGCAAGTCGGAAGGCAGAACAATCTGCATCAGTACAAGGCTTGTTACCCGCGACTCTTTGGCAATGCCGCCTTTTCTTTCATAAAGAAAGACTCGCAAAATAGGTTAGTGCACCTGACACTTACGGAATAGCAAATTCCAAATGGTCCGCCCGAGGCTCACCTGATCGTTTCATTTCCGGCACCACCGCTCCCTGTCGCCCCAAATGAGGACAGTCTGATTGGAGCATTTTCCTCCAAACATGACACGGTGAATTGCCAAGCCGGAAAATTACCTCACTTCCGCTTCAAGAAACATCAGGTTTCGGACTGGCTAATGAGTTTTGCACCAAAACGTGTCAGATCAATTTCCCAAGAGCTCTGGCTCCTTTTTGCAAGGACGGCAGAAACTCCATCAACTCAGACAAACTGCGGCGCTGCACTGGGGCATGAACCGAGAGTGTTGCTAGCAGCCGGTTGCGGGCATCCCTGACTGGAACAGCAACGGCGGCCATTCCAGCTATGAATTCCTCATCATCAGTGGAATAATCGCGGCTTTCGATCGTCTCAAGCTCTGCGCTGAGCGCATCAGGATCCGTACAGGTCTGCCCGGTTAACGCTTCGAGAGTACGCGCACGCAAGACAGCTACCCGTGTGCTTGGTTTTAGAGTAGATAGATACATCTTGCCACTTGCTGTGCAATGGAAGGGAACCTGAGTGCCTATTGGCAGTTGAATACGCAGTGGCCATTTGGTTTCCACCCGGTCCAAATAAAGCATCCCCTCACGGTCCGGGATTGCCAGATTGCATGTTTCTCCCAATTCTTCAGCAACGCCTTTGAGAATGATCAAACGCGCTGTGCTCAAATGTTCCGACGACATAGTAGCAAGTGCCAGCTTGCGCAGCCTCGGCCCGGGCCCGTAGGCCCGCCCGTCGAGGTCGCGCTGCAGGAAACCCTCGGCCTCGGCTGTTTGCATCAGCCGGTGCACGGTGGGCTTGGGCAGGCCCATCGCCTCGATCATCTCGGCCGGCTTCACCGCGACGCCGCGGCGGGCGACCTCCTCCAGCAGCACCAGAAGGCGCAGGTTGGTGGGGATCTGCCCCTCTTTCTTTTCCGGCGCATCTGCTGCCATCGCCGCCTCATCGCTACTTGTTGGGCAGCAGCACCAGCGCGAAATCAGGAACCAGTGAGACCAGTACCCAGACCCCGATCAGGGCTGCAAGGTAAGGAACCGTATAGCGGAGCAGGCGGAAATACGGAACACCGGTCACACCGGATGCGACGTAGAGGTTCAGCCCGTAGGGCGGGGTGATGAAGCCGATGGAGGCGCCGACTAGGAAGATCACTGAGAAATGGATCGGGTCGACCCCAACAGAGGCCGCGATGGGGGCCAGGATCGGCGCCAGGATGATGGTCACCGGCAGGCTTTCCAGCACCATGCCGGAGAAGAACACGATGACCATCGAGGTGAACAGCACCGCATGGTAGCCACCCATTGAAGTGACAAACCCGCCGATCGCCTGCTGCGCCCCGAGGAGCGACAGGATCTGCTGCATCACCACGGAAATCGCGATCAGCGGCGCCAGAATGCCAGTGATCTGGGCCGAGCGCACCACGATGCCGGGGATCTGCGGGATGGTGAAACCCTCAACCACCAGCATTTCAGCATAGGATTTTTCTTCCCACGTCTTGTCACTGCGGGCACCGGTGATTTTGGTCACCACCCAAGACAGCACGCCCGCAATCACGCAGAAACCAACGGTAACGCCCGCCGCCTCAGTAGGGGAGAACTTGCCGGTGTAGATGCCCCACAGCACCAGCCCGATGGCAAAGAAGCCAAGCCAGGCGCCGAAGGCTGTTTTCAGGACCCGGTTCAGCTGCAAGGGGATCAGGAAGCCCCAGCCGTTCTTGCGGCAGATGATCCAGCAGGCCAGCTGCATGCCGATGACCATCATCGCGCCAGGCAGGATGCCCGCGACGAACAGGTCGGAAATCGGCAGGTTCATCAGGAACCCGTAGACGATAAAGATGATCGACGGCGGGATGATGATGCCCACGGTGCCGCCCGCGGCGGCGGTGGCCGCCGAGAAACGCTCGTCATAGCCGCCCTTGACCATTTCCGGGTGCAGCATCGAGCCGATGGTGGCCGTTGTCGCCGAGTTAGAGCCTGAAATGGCGGCAAACAGCCCGCAGGCGCCGAGCGAGGCCATCGCCAGCCCGCCGCGCATCCAGCCAAGGCAGGCATAGGCAAAATCCGAAAGGCGCCGGGCGATGCCGGACTGGTTGATCAGGTCGCCGGTCAGGATGAACAGCGGCATCGCCAGGAGCGCAAAGCCCTTGTTGAACACATTCAGAAGCTCCGCCCCCATGTTGTCGAGCGTCAGCCCCAGCACGAAGGAGCAACCGATCACCCAATAGCCGATCACCAGCAGCACCGGCACGCCCAGCATGAACAGGAAGGTGACCCCAATCGAGATCAGCGTGACCCAGGTTCCCGTATCCATTACACGTCTCCTCCGATCACAGCCTGTTTGATCAGCGGCGCGCCGCTGCGGTAGTTGCGGATGTCGTCGGCCAGGTTTTCAAACACCCGGGCGATCATCAGGACAAAGGACAGGGGCGCGGTGATCAGGAACCACCACTGCAGCACGCTGTCGGTGCCCAGCACGATCTGGAAATTCGAGGCCGACAGCGCCGTCAGCCGGGTGGTGGTGACAAAGACGATCACCGCAAAGCCGAACCACAGGACCGCATCCAACGTCAGGCAGCCCATCTGCGCCCAGCGGGGCATGACGGTGCGGAATTCCGAGAAGCTGAGATGGGTCCGCAGCCGCACGTTGAAGGCGGCCCCGAACCAAGCCATGATCATGAACAGCAGCGGCGGAATGGTGGTGGACCAGGGCTGCTGGTTCTTGAACACGAAGCGGTCAATCACACCCCAGAAAATGATGAAGGCAATCGCCAGGTAGCTCCACACCATGATGGTGCGCTCCAGGTGCCGGTCCATCAGCGGCACCAGCCGGTAGACCAGCATCACCAGAAGGCCGCCGAGCGCGGCGGCGGCGGTGCCCAGCACCCAAGCGGCATTGCTTTCTAGGGCATTGCGGATTTCCCAGCTATCCTGGGACGCGAAGGCGCTGAAAATGGCAGCGATATCCGGCCAAAGCTGCATGTGTTCCTCCCCTCATTGCCCCTGTGATCCTGCCGGATCCTGTCGGGCAAACAAGGCCGACGCAATCTGGCACCGGCCCTATGCTCATTGTTCAGGCCTTTGTCAGCCCTTCCACCAGCGGCGCGGTTCTACGTTTTCGGGCTTCATGTCTTTGTCGACTTCGCGCGCGATGGTGTAGATTTCCTGGTAGGTGTCGATGCCGCCAGCCCATTTGTTCAGGCGGTCGCGCCACTGCTCCCACAGCTGCGGCTGGAACTCGGGCGAGCACATTTCCTCGGCCATGCGGATTTCGCTGTCTGGCAGGAAGGCCGGGCGGACGCCGTGTTCCGCAAACACCGTGCCCGGCAGCTGCGGGTCGGAGAAGCCGACGGTCTTCACCAGCGCCGCCTCGTTTGCAGCCTGCACATGGGCCTGTGCCCAATAGGCGCTCTCCATCACCGCGTCCTGCAGATAGCCCTCGAGGCCGTCGAAGACCTTCGCCGACATCGAGGTATGCTCGGTGCCGCAGAAGAACTTGAGATCGACGGACTGCGAGACCACTGGCGCCATGTTGGCATAGGCCACTGCGGAAGCCCAGGTTTCGGCGCCGTCGATCAGGCCCTGCTTCAGCCCGTCGAGGGTCTCTTCCCATGCCACTGGCACAGGGTTCAGGTTCAGGGCATTCATCGCAATCCGGCCCAGCTGGGTGCCGGTAACGCGGTTCTTGGTCCCGAACAGCTGCTCCAGCTTGGTGATGGTCGGCTGGTCCTTGTATTTCAAGCCCAGCTGGATGCCGCGCAGCTCGCAATGGCTGAACAGGAACTTCAGGCCGTGGCGCTTCTCCAGCGGGTCGCGCAGGATTTCCTGGCTCTTCGGGTGATAGAGGAAATGGTACTGGGACGCGCGGCCTGGGAACATGAAGGCATAGTCCAGCACGTTCAGGTAGGGTGCGCCGCCGGCCGAGTTCTGGGTTGAAGCGGCGTAGATGTCGACAATCCCCTGCTGGGTTTTCTCGACGCAGCTCAGCTGGCCGCAGATCTGGTTGTCGCCGATGAACTCTATACGGATCTCGCCGTCGGTACGGGCCTCAAGGTCCCGGGCAAACTCCAGCGCGCCGGCCCGTTCGATCAGCAGGTTGCGCGCGTTGAAGCCGGAAGCGCCGAACTTCAGCGTGTGCTTGGCGGGCTTAGCGTAGCGCTTCTCATAGGTCGATTCCGCAGCCGAGGCGAGATTCGCCAGGCTCATCGCGCCGCCGAAACCGCCTGCTGCCAGCAGCGTCGAGCTCATCCCGTAAGTGCCTGCAACGCGGAACAGATCCCGCCGCGAAATACGGCTCAGTTTGTTAGTAAGCCCCATAATTCTCCTCCCTAAGATCAATTATTGAGACGTTTCGTATCAAAAAAGCCTAGATTATTTCCTGCGATCTGTATAGAAGTTTTTTCCACACAAGCCGGAGAGAAGGTCGTGGAAGCAGATTTCATTGTTATCGGAGCGGGGTCATCGGGGTGCGTCATCGCCAACCGGCTGAGCGCCAACCCAAGCAACAAGGTGGTGCTGCTGGAGGCAGGCGGGCGGGATATCAATCCCTGGATCCACATCCCTGTTGGCTACTTCAAGACGATCCACAACCCCTCGGTCGACTGGTGCTACAAGACCGAACCGGATCCGGGCCTGAACGGCCGTTCGATCGAATGGCCCCGCGGAAAGGTGCTGGGCGGCTCGTCTTCGCTGAACGGTCTTTTGTACGTTCGCGGCCAGCCGCAGGACTATGACCGCTGGCTACAGATGGGTAATGTCGGCTGGGGCTGGGAGGATGTCCTGCCGCTGTTCAAACGCTCCGAGAACAATGAGCGCGGCGAAGATGAATTCCATGGCACCGGCGGTCCGCTGTCGGTTTCCAACATGCGCATCCAGCGCCCCATAACGGATGCCTGGGTCGCGGCTGCGCAGGCGGCGGGATACCCGTTCAACCCGGATTACAACGGCGCCACCCAGGAGGGCGTCGGTTTCTTCCAGCTCACGTCCAAGAAAGGCCGCCGCTGCAGCGCCGCCGTGGCCTTCCTGAATCCGGTGAAGAAACGCGAGAACCTGCAGATCATCACCCGAGCGATGGTGCAGAAGGTCGACATCCAGGACGGCCGCGCCGTGGCGGTTTTGTACAAGGACAGGTCGGGGCAAGTGCAGCGCATCACCGCGCGGCGCGAGATCGTACTGTCGGGCGGCGCCATCAACTCGCCCCAGATCCTGATGATGTCGGGCATCGGCGAGGCGGCACAGCTTGCCGAACACGGCATTGAGGTCAAAAAGGACCTCTATGGCGTCGGCAAAAACATGCAGGACCATTTGCAGGCGCGGCTGGTTTACAAATGCAATGAGCCGACGCTGAACGACGAGGTCCGCACCCTGTTCGGCCAGGCCAAGATAGGCCTGAAATATGCGCTATTCCGGGCCGGTCCGATGACAATGGCCGCGAGCTTGGCCACCGGATTCATGAAGACCCGCGACGACTTGGAGACCCCGGACGTCCAATTCCACGTGCAGCCGCTGTCGGCCGAGAACCCGGGCAAGGGGGCAGATCCCTTCTCGGCCTTCACCATGTCGGTCTGCCAGCTGCGCCCTGAAAGCAAAGGCGAGATCCGGATCGTGTCCGCCGATCCGAACACCTATCCCAAAATCATACCGAAATACTTGTCGGCCGAAACCGACTGCCAGACCATCGTGGCCGGGGTGAACATTGCCCGCAAGATCGCCCGCCACGCGCCGCTGACCTCGAAGATCTCTGAGGAGTTCCGCCCAAGTGCGGATCTGCCGATGAACGATTACGAGGCGACGCTGGACTGGGCACGCAGCAACACCGCGTCGATTTATCACCCCACCGGCACATGCAAGATGGGACAGGGCGGCGACGCGGTGGTTGATGCGGAACTCCGCGTGCATGGCATTCGGGGCCTGCGGGTGGCGGACTGCTCAATCATGCCGGAGATCGTGTCGGGCAACACCAACGCGCCCGCGATCATGATCGGGGAAAAGGCCAGTGAACTGATATTGCAGTAGTTTCGGTTCACCTAGAACCAAGAGTGCGACTTACCTTCCTGACGTCAACCCAAGGATGCACAAGGTTTTCCTCCAAACACAGCCTCAGCAACGTACAAGCGGCATTTGCAATCCTCTTAGACTGTCCGGTTCTGATTGAGGGGCTGATGGGAGAATAGAGAATGGGACTATTTCCTTGTGCTGCCGACCACAGTGAACCAGTCGTGCGCTACAGCGATTCTGAGCTTTCAAGAAAATGCATGCAGCTGGAGGCGGATATGCTCGCAGAAAATTTATAGCAGCACCCAGTTCATCCACCGAATTGCTGTAAGCGTATTTCGAAGCTGGTGTCTGACGCCACAGAACAGAGCGTGGCACGGCTGACCCTCAAGTTCGCTCAGATACCATATTCCCAGGCATCCGGAATGCCGCGGCCGACACGGTCATGGCGAATACACTCCCTTTCTTAGTTATTTCTGGTCGCTCAGGAACGAGCCAATAAAATAGTTTCCAACTGGAAGAACTGTAGGAAGCAGTATCTCCCCGACTGGCTTTGCACTGCTGACATGCGGGTGCCGGGCCCCGTTACCTTCACGAATTACAGCCAGTTAGGGTCTATTTCCAATTACTCCAAATTGCGAAGCGAGGAAACCTCATCTGGCGGGGACGTTACCGCTTCAGATCCTATTCTGGTATTGGTCCGTCGTCGCGCTGTATCCAACTAGCAAGTCCTGCCTTACGCTTCTCTCAGCCGCTCTTCCGGGCCACGCGATCCGTGATCTCCTCAAGGATCCTGTTCCGCTGGATCTTACCGGATGGGCCTTTGGGGAGGTCGTCCAGAATGTGGACCTCGTCAGGCGACTTGAAATTACCGAGCTGGGACCGGCAGATTTCAATAAGCTCCAGCGTGGTAAGACTGGAGCCGTCGCGGATTTTCACCGCCGCTTCCACTGTTTCACCGTAGGTATTGCAGGGGCGTCCGTAGGCGGCGGCCTCTATCACGTCAGGATGAGAATAAAGCGCCTCGTCGATCTCGCGCGGGGCGATGTTTTCGCCGCCCTTGATGATCAGTTCCTTGAGCCGCCCAGTGACATAGACGTAGCCATCGACGTCGATACGGCCCAGATCGCCGGTGCGCAGCCAGCCGTCCGGGGTGAAGGTCGCGGCCGTGGCTTCCGGGTTGTTCAGGTATTCCAGCATTACGTTGGGGCCGCGCACCGCCAGTTCGCCCTCGCTGCCATCACTGACGGGCTGCAGCCGGGCATCGAGGATTGTCACCTCGTTGCCGTAGGCAAAACCGGGCGAACCAATCTTGCGGATGCCCGGGGGCAGGGGGTTGGACAGGATCTGGGCAGCGGTCTCAGTCAGGCCCATGGTCTCGATGATCGGGACTCCAAAGCGATCCTCAAACGCGCGCTGAACGTCGGGAGCCAGTGCGGAAGAGGCGGAACGGCCGAAGCGCAGCCGCGCCTTGGTGCTGTCAACGGGGTCCAGATCCGAGTGCAGCAAATGCGAGATGATGGTGGGGACCACAGAGAACCAGGTGGCCTGCGACCAGTCGGCATGGGCCCAGAAGCGGCTGGCGGAAAAGCGTTCGCACATGGCCAGCGAGCCGCCAGAGGTCAGCGCGCCCATCACCGTCACGCAGAGCCCGTTGATATGGTAGATGGGCAGCACGCAGAGGCCGCGGTCCTGCGGTGTCAGCTCGTGCGCCACGGCGGTGGTCCAGCCGCCCGCCAGCAGGCTGGCGTGCGTATGCACCACCCCCTTGGGCTGGCCGGTTGTGCCTGAGGTGTACATCAGCAAAGCGTGGTCACCGGCAGAAAGCGGGTGCAGCTCTGCCGGTGACCCGCCGGTTGCTGCCGCCTGGTCCAAAGGTGAGAGAAAGGGCAGGCTGGCAGTCTCTTGAAACAGGTCCGTTTGGCTGGGGTGGACAAAGGCAAAGCGAGCGCCGCTGTGCTGCAGGGCGTAAGACACCGCGCTGTTGCCGGCAACAAGGTTGATCATGGTGGCACGGAAGCCGCCGTAGAGCACGCCGAAAAGGCATTCAAGCGCTTCGCGCCCGTTTGGGTGCATGATGGCGATGCTTTCGCCCTTGGCGATGCCCTGGGCGGTCAGATAGCGGGCGATGGCCTCTGCCGTCCGGCGCAAATCTGCCCAGCTGAGAGCGGGGCCGCCATCGGGAAAGACAAAGCCGGTTCCGCCCTCTGCCGCGCGTGTGTCCAGCCAGTCGCGGACGGTTCCCTTGGGCGGTTCCATCATTGGCCTGCCTCCGCCCAATAGCTGCCAAAGATGTCCTGGAGCGCAGGTTCGCGGGCCGGGATTTCGCGCACGATTTTAGTGGTTTGCACGAAATGACGCCAGTTGAGGTTGGTGTCGATGGAATTGCCGCCCCAGCTGCCGCAGCCCATCGACAGGGAGAACGGCATCCCGTTGGTAAAGGCGCCGCCGGTGGCGAAGGTATGGGCCTGATTGACGATCACCCGGCAGGTGGGCATTTCGCGGCCCATTTCGACGGCGCGTTCGTCCTTGGCCGTGTGGATGCCGATGGAATGGCCGGCGCCCTGATAGGTGAGGATACGGGCGGCGATTGCCTTGGCTTCGGCATAGTCTGCGGCCCGGTAGACCGCCAGAATGCGGCTCAGCTTTTCGCCGGAGAGCGGGTGGTCCGGGCCGATGCCCCGGGTCTCCACCGCCAGAAATTTGGTGCCGTCCGGGGCTTTGCCGGCCATATCCAGTGCCGCCAGCATCCTGTCCGCGTCCTGGGCGATGACCTCGCGGTTCAGGTGGCCGTCCGGCCAAAGCCTGGCAATGATGCCGGCAGCGTCTGCCTCTTCAACAAGTGCCCCGCCTTCCTGTGCAAGCGCAGCGATGAACTGGTCATAGACAGCGTCCACCACCACCACCGCGTTCTCGGAGGAGCAGGAGGTCGCATTGTCGAAACATTTGGAGGCGGTGATTTTGCCCGCCGCATCGGCCAGATTGGCGGTTTCGTCCACGATTACGGTTACATTGCCGGCGCCAACTGCCACGGCGGGGGTGCCGCAGGACTGGGCGCGGTGCACGTTGTTCTGGCTGCCGGTGCAGATCACCCGGTCGACCGCCTCCATCAGCGCTTGGGTCTTGTCCTTGGAGCCGGGGGCCGGGATCATCTGCACCAGACCGGGGTTGAGGCCCAGCTTGGCAAATTCGGCATGGATGTAGCTGAGCAGCAGCTCGCAGGAGGCGACGCCCTTGGGGGAGGGGGCCACAACGATGGCATTGCCGCCCTTCAGCGCGTTGATGATGTTGTTGGCGGGGGTTGCCGCTGGGTTGGTCGAGGGGACAACGGCGCCGATCACGCCGATGGGGCGCATGATCTCGGTGATGCCAGTTTCAGGGTCGTCGCTGATGATGCCATGGGTCTGGACGTCCGCGATGTCGCGCAGCAGTCCC
This sequence comes from Leisingera sp. ANG-S5, assembly GCF_000813925.1. Lineage (NCBI taxonomy): Bacteria > Pseudomonadati > Pseudomonadota > Alphaproteobacteria > Rhodobacterales > Roseobacteraceae > Leisingera > Leisingera sp. ANG-S5. The sequence continues at coordinate 126,592 of NZ_JWLH01000007.1, forward strand.
AGTGTCTTGCGGTGGTTCTTGGTGATCTTGTCCGGCACATTGCCGAGGCCGGTGCTTTCCACCGCCAGCCCGGCCAGGGCGCGGTTGCGGGCGGGCTCCATGATGGCCCATCCGGCCGCCAGGGCAGCCTTGTCATAGAGAGCCTGGCTTCCCTTGGCTTCAAAGTCCTGTTGGGCGGTGCGGGCGCGCACCACGATCTGTTCCACCTCGGCGGCGCCGGAGGCGAGTGCGTCCTGAGCGTTCATGTCTTACCTCGATTTCTAGGCCGGGGCGCGCTGCGGCTGTGCGCGCCCCGGAGGAGTTTCGGCTGGGATCAGAGCCCTGCCAGAAGCTCTTTCAGTGTCTGTTCGCGGGCGGCCCACATCTCCTTGACCTCGTCGCGGGTCATGATGTGCATGGGTGAGCCGCCGGCCGCCATCTTCTTGGAGACCCGGTCATTGGCGAACATCGCAGGCACGGTTACAGCGAGCTTGTCGATCACCTCTTGCGGCGTGCCCTTGGGCACCATCACGCCGCGGAAATTGACGGAGGAATTGTCGACCTCCAGACCTTGCTCTTGCATGGTGGGCACGTCGGGCAGGAAATCGGAGCGCTGCAGGTCGGCAACCCCCAGGATCCTGACGTTGCCGGCCTCCTGCGCACGGTAGGCATCCGACAGGTTGTTGATGCCGCCCATTACCTCACCGGCGATCACTGCCTTCATCGCAGCGGCACCGCCGCCCTTGGTCGGGATGTAGGCCATTTTCACGCCTGCGGCCTTTTCGATCTGCAGCGCCGCGATGTGGTGGCCGACAAACAGGCCGGCGCCGGAAAAGGTCAGCTTGCCCGGGTTTTCCGTGGCATAGGCAACCACATCCGCCATCGAATTGAAGGGACTGTCAGCACCGACCACAAAGACCGCCGGGTCTGCGCCCCAGTTGGCGATGGGTTCAAAGCTGTCTGCGGAATAGGACACACCGCCCTTGATCGACTGCGCGATGAAGTGTGGCACGTTGTAGGCCGCAAGCGTGTAGCCGTCGGCATCGGCCTGGGTCGCAAACCAGTTCCAGCCGACACGGCCGCCCGCGCCGGGCTTGTTGATGATGGCGATGGGCATTCCCAGCGCATCCTCGTTGCCGGCGGTCATGGTGACGATCCGGGCCTGAAAATCAGTTGCCCCGCCGGCCCCGTAAGAGACCATCATCATGATCGGGCGTTCCGGGTACTCTTCGGCCATGGCAGCGCCTGCCAAACCCATCAGCGCGATGGCAGCGCCTGCAATCAGTTTCTTCATTTTCTTCTCCTCCTTATTGGTTTCGGACCGCGTTCCGGTGGTCAGAACAGAATTTCCCGCGGCGTGTAGACGCTCAGCAGTTTGGCAAAGAGGCCGTACATCACCGCCACAAACACCGCGGTGATCATCGCGCGCCGGATCCAGGTTTTGCCTTTGGAGTGCGGCGCCGGGTCGTAGAGCGAAAGCAGGATGAAAAAGCCGATGGCGGTGGCGGTGTAGAACCCCAGCGCCTTGGCTGCCCAAAAGACATAGATCAGCATCACCGCCAGACCCGGAACCATGTTCAGGAACATCGTCCGGGACACGCCGGAGCCGACCTTGCTGAGGCCGAGGGCAGCCTTGCCGAAGGTCCAGCCCGCCAGCACCACAAAGACGGATGCGATCAGGCGCGGAAACAGGAAGGCCTCGGCAGGCTGCTGGGTGTAACTGACCCAGGCGACCCAGATGCCGACGGCAAAGACCAGACCGGAGCCAAGGATGTGCTGAGACCGGTTCATGCTTGCGCCTCCTCTTTGGTGGTGTAGCGGCGGCTGCGCAGTTCCATCCAGGCCGAGTAGGCGATGGAGGCGACGACCACGGCGATCAGTAAGATGTTCAGCCCGCCCGACAGGAAGTAACTGGCCTTGCCGACGGTGGCGTCCGCGATCATGCCGCCTTGGATGAAGTTCGCCTCAGCGATTGGACCAAGGATCAGGCCCAGCACTAGCGGCGCGGCGGAAAAGCCGAAACGTTCCAGAAAGTACATGCCGATGCCGAGGCAGGCCATCACGTAGACGTCGCCCATCGAGCTTTGCACCGAGTAGGCGCCGAAGGCGGAGAGGGCGAGCACGATGGCGGCCATCACCGATTGCGGCACCTGGGCAACGCGGGCGGCGAGGCCCGCCACATAGAGACCGAACAGGCACATCAGGACCTGGCCGACCAGCATCGAGTTGATGAAGGTCCAGGCCACATCCGGGTGATTGTCGAACAGATCAGAGCCGGGGAAAATGCCGTGGATCAGCAACCCGCCCAGCAGCACCGCGGCGGTAGGGCTGCCGGGGATCGACAACGTCAAGAGTGGTACCAGCGACGGGCCGACCATGGCGTTGTTGGCGGCCTCTGCGGCGATCACGCCTTCGCTGTGGCCCTTGCCGAACTTCTCCTTCTCGGAGGAGAACTTCTTGGTCTGGTCATAGGCCACCAGCCCGGCGATCTGGCCGCCGACGCCGGGTATCAGCCCGATGATGGAGCCGGTGATGGTGCCGATGCTAAGGGCGCGCGGGCGGCGCAGCAGTTCGCGGGTGGCGTCAAGCACGGAATGCTTCTGCACCTCGATCACCTCGGCGCCGTCCGCACGGCGGCCCTTGGCGAACATGGTAAGCACCTGCGGGATGGCAAAGAGGCCGATCAGCGCCGCGATGATGTTGATACCGCCGCCAAGCGACGGATGGAAGATGAACCGCTGGGCGCCCATGATGTCGTCGAACCCGATGGTGGCCAGCCACAAGCCGATGCAGCCGGAGAGCAGCCCCTTGACCACCGAGGCCGAGTCCAGCGAGCCGATCACCGTGACGCCCAGGATCGCCAGCCAGAACAGATGCGAGGGGCCGAAGGCCAGCGCCCACTGGGCCAGCAGCGGGGTCAGGAAGATCAGCAGCAGCACGCCGAAGATGCCGCCGACGGCGGAGGCCAGGAACGACAGCTGCAGCGCCTTGGCGCCCTGGCCCTGCTTGGCCATCTTGTGGCCGTCCAGCGTGGTGGCGATGTTTGCGGGTGCGCCGGGGATCTTCAGAAGGATCGCGCTGACTGCGCCGCCGGCCACGGTGGAGGTATAGGCGGCGCCCAGCAGGATCAGGCCCTGAACGGCCTCCAGATGGAAGGTGAAGGGGATCAGCAGCGCCACCGCCATTGTCGGCGAAAGCCCCGGTGTTGCCCCCAGGATAAGCCCGCCGATTGTGCCGCCCAGCAGCAGCAGGAATGACAGCGGCGAGAACACATCTCCGAAGTAAAATATGAAGTCCATTCGGGGCCTCCCAACCCGGCTGATCGCGCTTTTACTTTTGTTGACAAAACAGGTTAGGCTATGAAAATAGTATTGCAAACGTTTTCATAAATCTTGCCGGGGGGAGGGGAGATTATGGCGCCGAAACAGAAGGGTAACGTGGATATCGTTGCGGTGGCAAAGGCTGCAAAAGTGTCGCCCTCAACGGTGTCGCGCACCTTCAATCACCCCGATCTGGTAAGCCCGGCGACTCGCAAGAAGATCACCCGTGCGGTGCAGAAACTGGGATATGTCAGAAACCGCGCGGCGCAGATGATGCACGGCAAGCGGTCGGGCACCATCGGGCTGGTGGTGCCGACCATCAACCACGCGATCTTTGCCGAGGTGATCCAGGCGTTCTCGGATGCGATCGACCGGGCCGGCTTTACCCTGCTTCTGGCCTCGCACGGCTATGATCTGGAGCGGGAATACGAGATGGTGCGCAAGCTGATGGAGCACCGGGTGGATGGTGTGGCGCTGATCGGGCTGGAGCATTCCGAAGCAACCTCGCGGCTGATTGCGCAGCAGGAAACGCCGGCAATGGCGATTTGGAATTATGCAGAGGATGCCGAGCTGCCCTGCGTCGGCGCCGACAACAAACTGGCCGGGCGGATGGCCGCAGAGCACTTGGTAGCCCTGGGGCACAGGGACATCGGCCTAATCTTTCCCGACACCAGCGGCAACGACCGGGCACGGCACCGGCTGGAGGCGGTTCTGGAAACACTTGAAGCCGCTGGCGTGGCGGTGCCGGAGGGGCGCAAGTCGGAAGCGCCATACAGTGTTTCGCAGGCCAAGCAGGCGGCCCTTGCGCTGTTGTCGGCACCGTCCCGACCGAGCGCGCTGCTATGCGGCAATGACGTGATTGCCCAGGGCGCGCTTTATGCAGCGCAGCGCTGTGGGCTGCGGGTGCCGGAGCAGCTGTCGGTCATCGGCATCGGCGATTTCAAAGGATCCGCCGAAGTCGAACCGGGGCTGACAACGGTTCGCATCCCTGCTGGCACCATCGGGACGCTCGCCGGCGAGCAGTTCACAGCCTTCATAACCTCTGAAACGCCGGAGCCTTTCAGAATCTGCTGTAAACTGGAGCACGTTTTACGCGGAACAACCGGTGCTGTTTGAAACCAACAGCGCCAGTTGGACAAGCCCGCACTGCCACAAGCAACAGCTTTTCATACAGAAGCCTGCTGCATTTGAACCGGAAAACCTGATCTTCAGGACCTGATGGAGTAAGCGCTCCGAAAAAATGGGGGATTACCCATCCAGCTGACCTATGATGGCCCGTCACCGAAGACTTCCTCCAAGGCACCAAACAGCCTGGCAAAAGCACTGCCCAGAAACCAGGTGTTGCCAGAAAATCTGGACCCTTAAGGCCGGCACGGATCACTTTGGCTCCAGCTATTTGTTAAGGAGCCTTGAGCATCTGGAAGCCTGCAAGGCTAAACACATCCTCCGCGTGAACGTAATCGGTATCGAGGTCGTCGGCGACCGCGTGTTTGATATGATAAAGGCACACAGCCAACTCAACCGCACACCGTTTCAGACTGTTTTTTTAAAGGCTCTATTAATTAAACGTCCTCTCCTGTCAGCATCAGAAGAGGCACTCTCCAGCTTCGATAGCAGGTTACAGCTGAAGAAGTTTTTTGGACAGTCAAGAAAGCCGCACCCGGCGGAAGCCGGGTGCGGCGTCTTCAGGTCATCGTTTGCCTGCCACGATCCGGTCGAGGATCAGGGCGCAGAACAGGATTGCGAGACCTGCCAGGATGCCTTGGCCGGCGGCGGCATATTGCAGCGCTTCCAGCACGTCCTCTCCCAGCCCCTTGGCGCCGATCAGCGAGGCCACGACCACCATCGCCAGTGACAAGAGGATGGTCTGGTTGACGCCGGCCATGATCGTCTTGCGCGCCAGCGGCAGGTCCACCCGCCACAGGAGGTAACGCGGGGTGGCGCCGAAGGCGAGCGCGGCCTCGCGCACGGTTTCCGGCACCTGCTGCAGGCCCAGCACGGTGAAGCGGATCACCGGCGGGCTGCCGAAGATCATGGTGGCGACCACGCCCGCGGGCTTGCCGGAGCCGATGAAGGCTACCACCGGGATCAGGTAGACGAAGGAGGGCATCGACTGCATGAAGTCCAAGACCGGGCGCACCACCGCAAAAACCTTGGGGCGGCGGGCGCAGTAGATGCCGAGCGGGATACCCAGGGTGATCGAGATCAGCGCCGCGGCGCCCAGGAGGGCAATGGTGGTCATCGCCTTTTCCCAGAAGTCCAAGAGGCCCAGGTAGGCCAGCGCCGCGCCGGTGAAGATCGCCACCCGGGCGCCTGCCGACAGGTAGGCCAGCATCACAATGACCAGCGCCACCACCGGCCAGGGGGTATCGACCAGCACCACCTCGATCCAGTCCAGAAGCGTGCGCATGCCGGCGGTCAGCCCGTCAAAGAAGCCGCGCCCGGAGGTCTTGGTCCAGTCGAACGCCGCCTGCACCCCGTCGCCGACGTTCAGCCGCCAGTCGCGGTTGGTGGGGAAGGCGTTCAGCAGCGAGAAGGCATCGGGCATCGCGAATTTCAGCGCCGACAGCACGACCACGGCGGCGGCCAGCACGGAGGAGACGATTAGCCGCGGCAGTGACCAGCCGCTGGCGACCCGGCGGTCGGAGCGCCAGCGGGCAAACTGCCCCTCCAGCGTCCAGTTCGCCAGCGACGCCGCCAGGAACTTGACCGCCAGCAACAGCGCCGCGCCGGCGATCAGGTAGATGGTGCCGCTGGCATTGGCGGCTGCCGCGGCCTGCTGTGCGCCGGCCATCGCCGCCTCCAGCGACTCTGCCGCGCGTTTCAGGGACTCGAGCGAGGACGCGCCCGAGGCCTCGGCTGCAGCGATCTGCTGGTGCCGCAGGTCCAGCGTCTGGGCAATCTGTTCCGCGCGCAGGCGGGAGACCCGGCCGAGGTCACCGAACAGCCCCATCGCGATCTGGATATAGGCCAGCGTTTCCAGCAGCAGAAAGCCCAGGAACCAGGACCACAGGCCCCGGGCGCCGAACCAGACTGGCCCCAGCAGCGCGGCGGCGCGGTTCAGGGTGAAGCGGTAACCGGGCGCCTCCATCATGTAGGAGAAAACGCGCTGGTAATAGGCCTGCGACTGACCGGTGAATTCCGCCACCAGCGCATTCAGGCGTCCGGCGGTCTCCGGTTTGATCTGTGATTGGTCGATGTGTTGCATCACCCTTCTCCTTACGCCTGGCTGTCCTGAATCGCGCGGATCAGGCCCGCGCGGTTGATCACCCCGACGGTGGCGCCATCATCCGCCACTTTGACGATGCCGTGGCCGTCCACTGCCAGTTCCATCAGGCCGCTTAGGTCCATGTCGGGCCGCGCCTCCCTGGCGTCGGCGGGCAGGGCGCCGTGGGTGGCTTCGAACTCCGCCACCGGCTTCATCACCGAATGGGCGAAGATCATGTTGAGCTTGGAGATGCCAGCCACGAAATCCGCCACGTAGTCATCAGCCGGGTTGAGGATGATCTCCTCCGGCGTGCCGATCTGCACGATGCGGCCGTCCTTCATGATGGCGATGCGGTGGCCGATGCGGATCGCCTCGTCGAGGTCATGGGTGATGAACATGGTGGTTTTGCCCAGCTTGCGGGAAAGCTCCATGAACTGGTCCTGCAGCTGCTTGCGGATCAGCGGGTCCAGCGCTGAAAACGGCTCGTCCATCAGCAGGATCTCGGGGTCGGAGGCGATGGCGCGGGCCAGCCCGACGCGCTGCTGCATGCCGCCCGACAGCTCATGAGCGTATTTGTCCTCCCAGCCCGAAAGCTCCACCAGCTCCAGCACCCGGTCGGCTTCCTCCCAGCGGCGGGCCTTGCCGGTGCCGCGGATTTCCAGCGGCATCGCCACGTTGTCGCGCACCGTGCGGTGCGGCATCAGGCCGAAGTTCTGGAACACCATGGCAACCCGGCGGTTGCGCAGGTCGCGCAGGCCTTCGGCGTTCAGCCCCATCACATCGTCGCCGTTGATGTAGATATGGCCGTCGGTCGGCTCCAAGAGCCGGTTCACATGGCGCACAAGCGTCGATTTGCCGGAGCCAGACAGGCCCATCACGCAGAACAGCTCGCCGCGTTCGATCTGGAAGCTGGCATCGGCGACGCCGACCACGCAGTTGAACCGCTCCAGCACCTGCGGCTTGGTCAGCCGTTCGGCGTGAATGGCCTTCAGCGCCTCGGCGGAGCGTGCGCCGAAGATCTTCCAGACGCCGCGTGCGTCGATTGCAATGTCCTTTTCCATCCGGACCCCCGTCTAACTTAATGAAGGTGCCCCGGCGGCAGGCCGCCGCCGGAGCGCGCGTGTGGGAGGGCGTGTTATTTCAGGCCAAGCCAGGTATCGACGGTATCGCCATTGTCGGCGATCCAGTCTGCAACAACCGCGTCGATCTCATTGCCTTTGACCACCACCTCGTAGGTGAGTTCGGACAGGGCTTCGGCGCTCATGTCGATGCTGGACAGGAAGGAGGCAGCGGCCGGGTTGCGGTCCTTCAAGGAGCTGGAATAGGCCACGGTCACGGTCTTGACCGGCTCGCCGGTGGAGATGTGCGAGTTGTTGTACCAATCGGCATGCTGATCCGGCTGCACCATCTTGTAGGTGGCTGCGTCATGCTCCGGCTCTTCCAGGATGGTCACGTCATAGAGCGCGTGCACATAGTGCGGCGCGTAGCAGTAGAAGGCGGCGCCTTTCTCCTGGTCGACCAGATCCTTGAGGCGGGAATAGAACACGGTTTCGTCTTCGGTGGTCGGGGTCAGGAAGGTTTCGATGCCGTAGTCGCGCACCCGCACCTTGAAAGTGTTTGTCGAGGCCCAGCCGGAGGCGCCGACCCAGACTTCGCCCATGCCGTCGCCGTCGCTGTCAAATAGCGCCTGGGCTTCGGGGGTGGCTAGGTCGAAGATCGATTTGATGTTGTGTTTCTCCACAATGTAGTTGGGCACGCAGATGCCCGCGCGGCCCTCGTAGCTGCCGGAGGACAACGCCACGGTGCCTTTCTGGCTGACATATTCATCGGTGAAGGAGGCCTGGTTCGGCAGCCAGACATCCGGGTGCACGTCGATGTCGCCGCGGCCGCCGTCCATCGAGGCGAAGATCACCGCGTTGGCGCCCGGGGCGTAGCCGGCCTCGCTGCCGAGGCGGGTTTCGATCACCTGGCCGATGATCCGGCTCATGATCTTGGCTCCGGGCCAGCTGGGCTCGCCCACCATGACTTTCTCCTGTGCCGTGGCACTAGTGGCCGCAGCTGCGCCCAGGGCGGTAACGGCGGTGGCGAAGATGATATTTTTCATCGTTTTCTCTCTCCTGTTGGTGTTTATTTCAAGCGCCTCAGGCGCGCGCCCGCTTGCGCTGCGGGTCTAAGAAAGGAATATCCGTGACGGTGGCACCGAGGCGTTTCATCCGGCCGTCGAGCTGGCCGATTTCCAGCCGGGTGCCGTTTTCCGCGTGCTCGACACCAAGCCGGGCGATGGCGATGGCATGTTCCAGCATCGGCGAGCGGGTGGCGGAGGTGAGGGTGCCGACCTGCCGTTCGCCGGCATAGACCGGGCTGCCGTGCAACGGCACGTCATTGCAGCCCAGCAGCAGGCCCTTGAGCACCCGGCGCGGCTCGCGCGCGTTGCGCTCTAGCGCCACCTTGCCAGTGAATTGCGGTTTGGTCAGGTCGACGGCAAAGCCGAGGCCCGCCTCAAACGCCTCCACGCCCGGTGCGAATTCCGCGTTGGCAGCCGCCAGCCCGGCCTCGATCCGGATGATCTCCAGCGCGGCGGAGCCCATCGGGGTGACCCCGAATTCCTCGCCTGTCTCCATCACCGCGTCCCAGATTTCCAGCGCGTGGGCCTGGGAGCAGAAAATCTCATAGCCCAGCTCGCCGGTGTAGCCGGAGCGGGACAGCATGAAGGGCGCACCCTCGCGGTCGTGCAGCCGCGCCACGGTGACGCCGAACCATTTGAGCTGGTCCAGCTGCGGCACATGCGGCTGGGTGAAGGCGATCTTGCGTAGGAGGTCGCGCGACCTGGGGCCTTGGATGGCCAGATTGGGCAATGCGCCGTGCATGTCGTGGATGCGGACCTGCAGGCCCATCTGCTGCGCCAGCGTCTCCAGCACCCGGCCGCTTTCCTCGGAGCCGCAGCACCAGCGGAACAGGTCGGGGGCGAGCCGGAACAGGGTGCCGTCGTCGATCACCGTTCCAGCCTGGTCGCACATCAGCGTATAGGAGCCGCGCCACACCGCCAGTTTGGCGACGTTGCGGGTCGTGGCCTGCTGCAGCAGCACTTCGGCGTCGGGGCCGGCGATGTCGTATTTGCGCAGCCCGCTCATGTCCTGCAGCGTCACTGCATTGCGGCAGGCCCAGTATTCGCCTGTGGTGCCATGCGACGGGAAACTCACCGGCGCCCAGAGATCACGCGCGGGGGCAAAATGCTGGGTCAGCGGCTCCAGCCGCTCGTGAAAGGCGGAATTCTGGCTGATCGACATCGGGGCGTCTTCCTTCTCGCGGTAGGCAACAGCGCGGCGCAGAGGTGTTTCGGGGCGGTAGATGCGGACGTGCACGTCCGTCGGGTTCCAGCCGTTAATCGGGTCAATGTCGTCCGGGCAGGCGGTTGAGACGCAGACCAGGTCTTCCAGCGCTCGCATCGCCACGTAGTCGCCGGGACGGGAGTGGGATTCCTCGGTCAGGATGTGGTGCGAATTGGGATCGACCCAGGTGTTCCAGAAGAAATTGATCGCAGGCCAGGCCGCGCGCGGCGCCACGCCGTAAGGCGCCAGCGCGCGGGACATGTTGTCAGAGCAGTTCACATGGCCGGGGAAGCCGCGCTCCTCGTACCCGCGCGCGGTGCAGGCGAGGCCGAATGTGTCATGGCGGCCGCAGGTGTCCTGGATCACGTTCAGCATCGGGTGCATGCCGGGATCGAAGAACTTGTCCAGCAATCCCGGCCCCGGGTAGGCGCGGCGCACCATCGAGCGGGTGGCGGTGCTGTCAATCATCAGCTCCTCGCCGCGCTCCAGCCCGGTGGCGCGGAAGGCGGTGAAGTCAGAACACTGCTGCCCCTCCACGTCGATGATCTGGATGATCTCGCCTTTCTTCACCTCGTAGGCGCAGCCGGTGCCGCGGCTGACGGTGAATTCGTCGCGGGTGTCGCCCAGCAGTGGCGGCAGTAGCGGAGCGGAGCCCGGTCCGGGCTGCCAAGTGATCTCCAACCCGCCTGAAACGGTGCCGTGCACCAGGTCGTGCGGCAGTGCGGTGCGGAAGATCCAGACCGTGGCCCTGGCCGCGGCTTTCAGGATCAGCGGCTCCTCCGCGGCGGTGAGGGTGCAGGCGGGGATTGCGTCGGCGCTGTCGCCGCCGCGGGCGTTGATCCAGCCCAGAAGCGCGCCGGGATCGCATTCCGCCAGGTGCAGCGTGCCATCTGCGTTCAGCCCCAGCGCATGCAAAGCCGGGCAGCCCCCGGCGCCAAAGGCAGCGATCTGGCATCCCGACCCGGTCAGCGACAGCAGATCCCCCGGCCGCATCTCCTGCATCAGGCCTTGGCGGGGGGCGAGGCGGTGCGTCACGCCTTCGCGGGGCTTGGGGAAGCCGGGGAAGGAGCGGGCGGGGGTACTGAACCCCATGTTGTCGAAGTCGCGCAGGACTGCGTAGCAGGTCATTTTCATGCCGAATCTGGTTATGTAACTGGTTACATGGTTGATGAAACCAGTTACATGTGTCAAGAATTTCATTAAGGACGAACCGGAACCGGCAAAGGAAGGCAGGCGGAATGCAGCGGAGCACCAACCGGAAACGCGCCAATCTGCGGGATGTTGCGGCGGCGGCGGGCGTCTCAGTCGCCACCGTTTCCCGCGTCATGAACGCACCGGAAACCGTGGCCGAGGCGACCCGGAAGCGGGTGGAAGAGGCGATGAATAGCCTGCACTGGGTGCCGAGCGCTGCCGCCCGCGCGATCAACACCGGGCGCACACGGTTTGTCGGGGCGCTTGTGCCGACGCTGGACAACGCCATCTTTGCCCGGGTGCTGGCCAGCATGGAAAGCCGACTGGCGGCGCACCGGCTGTCGCTGGTGGTGGCGACAACCGACAATGACCCTGCCCAGGAGGCGGAGAAAGCCAAGGGACTGGTCGATATCGGCGCGGAGGGGCTGATCGTGTCCGGTATTACCCACGCGCCGCAGTTCTACAGCCTGATCGAACGCTGTCAGCTGCCGACGGTTTCCACATCGTTCTATGATCCGGGCTACCGTCTGCCCACCATCGGATATGATAACGCAGCAGCGGCCCGTACCGCTCTCACCCATCTGACGGATCTGGGCCACCGCCGGATCGCGGTGGTGCATGGACCAAGTTCCAGCAACGACCGGACGCGATCGCGCATTGCCGGGCTCGAGGGTCACAGCCCGAAGCCTGACCTGAGTTTCCATGAAGTCCCTTTGTCCATTGCCGGCGGCTGCGAAGCGGGCCGCGGCATCCTTCAGGCGGAGGAGCAGCCAAGCGCTGTTCTGTGCCTGTCGGACGTGCTGGCGTCGGGCGTGCTGTTTGAGCTTCAGCGCGAGGGTGTGGCTGTACCACAGGAAAAATCGGTGATGGGGCTCGACGACTTGGCCGCGTCAGCCCATTTGTTTCCCGCGCTGACCACCGTCCACTTGCCGGTGTCGCGGATGGGCACAGCGGCGGCAGACGCAATAGCCTCATGGGTAGAAACCCAACAGGCGCCCACGCCCAGCTTGTTGAAATCAAAACTGGTGGTCAGGGATTCGACAGCGTTCTTATCGGCAGCTGCCAAGCCTGGCACTGGCAATAGGGATGGTTCAGATTCGGATGGGCAATCCATTCCGGGCACTGCCTGAAACCGCTGCAAGTAAACGGTGTCCGTTCCCGCATCTCCTTCCCCTTAGACAGCCATTTCATTGGCCACGCATGCTATTTGCGTTGGGTTCTCTACTTTGCACCATGTCCCCTTGCACGCCGCAGATGTCCGACGGTGCGGTCGAATTTTGGCCGATTGCCTGCCCGGCATCTGGCAAAATGATAAGCATGCCGAAAACGCGGCAAGTGAGGGCTTAAACAAAATCTGTGATAACTGCGGGGGATCCGCTATGTTTTTAGTATCAGCCCTAGGCAGAATCCTGAATTGGCACCAGGCTGCCGGCAACCGGATTTTGCTTTTTGATGGGATACCGCAGAACGCAGTCAGAGCCGCAGATCACTCCTGCAGATGCTATCAAAGCACTTGAGAAGCAGCTGGCGCAGGAAAAGGCACGGTTTGCCGCCACCGCCGCAATCCTAAAGGTCATCGGACAGTCGCGGGAAGACATTCAGCCGGTTTTCGACATGATTGTAAAAAGCGCCACCGAGTTGTGCGGCGCACGGTTCTGCATGCTGTGGCGCTGCAGCGGCGGCATGATCCACTACTGCGCAAGCCACGGCTTCACGCAGGCGTTCATGGACGGTTACCTGGCCAATTATCCGGCACCGCCAGCTGCCGGTTCCATTTCCGGGCCGGCTATCCGAACGGGCCGCACGGTTCATCTGACCGATGCCCAGGCGCCGGACTATTACGATCACAAGACCGCGCGTCAGTTCGGCTACAAGGAGATGGCCGCTATTCCGGTCAAGGCTGGGCCAGGCATATGGGGCGTTCTTGTTCTGGGGTGGCCAACAGGAAAGGCTGCTCTGGCAACTGACATCAGCTTGCTGGAAACCTTTGCCGAACAGGCCAGCATCGCCATCAGCAATGCGCGGCTATTCAGAGACACTAAGGAAGCGCTGACGCATCAAACCGCGACATCTGAGGTGCTGGGTGTGATCTCCCGCTCGCCCAATGAGATCCGGCCGGTGCTTGACGTCATTCTGAAAGTAGCCTCTGACATCTGCAAACCGCAGACGGCCTATGCGACACTGCTGGATCCCGACGGCAAATACAGGATCGCAGCGGCGCATGGCATGACGCCGGAATTCCGCGGGTTCCTTGCGGAGCAGGCGTTTGAGCCAGAGGCCGGCAGTTGCACGGGGAGAACGGCGCTGCTGCAGAAAACAGTGTATATCAGGGACACCGAAGCCGACGCGGAGTTCAAATGGAAAGCCGCCGCCAAGCAGGGAAATTTCCGGTCGGCGCTGGGGGTGCCGCTGATCAAGGATGGTGTCGTGGCGGGTGTCATAACCCTTGGCCACGAACAGACCGGAGCTTTCACGGAGAAGCAAATCAGCCTTTTAGAAACCTTTGCGGCGCAGGCGGTGATAGCGATCAGCAACACGCAGCTGTTCGAGGAAGTACAAATGCGCACGGCTGAGCTGAGCGAAGCGCTAGAGTATCAGACCGCGACATCGGAAGTGCTGAGTGTGATCTCACGGTCGCCGAGCGAACTGGAGCCAGTGCTGGACTCTATCCTCCAGGTGGCCTCCCGGCTGTGCGATCCTGAATATGCGTTTTTTGCAATGCTGGACGCAACAGACGGGCTGTACAGGATCAGCCGGTCCCACAACGTACGGCCTCGGTTTCTTCGCTATCTTGAAGACAACCCGATTGCACCGGGGGAAGGCAGCTGTATCGGCCGGACGGCTTTGACTGCCAGGACAGTGTATATTGCGGATACGCTAAATGACGACAGCTACACTTGGAAGGAAGCGGCGGGAATTGGCAATTTCAGAAGCACGCTGGGGGTGCCTCTGATCAAGGACGGTGTGGTCCTCGGGGTGATCGTGATGGCGCACAGCCAGCCGCGGGCCTTTTCCAAAAAACAACTGGGCCTGTTGGAGACCTTTGCCTCTCAAGCGGTAATTGCAATCAGTAACACCCGGCTATTCGAAGAGGTGCGGGCGCGCACCGCAGAGCTGAGCGAGGCGCTAGAGTATCAGACCGCGACATCAGAAGTGCTCAGCGTTATCTCGCGTTCGCCGAATGAGCTGGAGCCGGTTCTTGAAGCGGTGCTCAAAGTCGCTGTGCGGATTTGCAGCCCTGAGGTGGCCTATGTGGCGCTGCTGAACGAAGAGAGCGGCGCCTATGACGTGGCCGTCACCCACAATGCGAATGACATCTTTGAGGAGATTCTGGCTCAGCAGGAATTCGTGCCGGGGATGGCGACGACAACCGGCAGGGCCGCATTGACAGGCCGAACAATCTACATACCCGACATCGAGGCCGATCCTGACTACGGCTGGCGGGAGCAGGCGCGCAAGGGCGGCTTCCTGTCCAGCCTCGGTGTGCCGCTGATCAAGAACGGCAAAACCATCGGCGTGATCACACTGGCCCATGTCCGCAGGAATGCCTTCAGCACCAAGCAGATCGCCCTGTTTGAAACCTTTGCGGCGCAGGCAGTGATTGCGTTGAGCAATGCGCGGCTGTTCACGGACTTGCAGAATGCGCTGGTCCGCCAAACTGCCAGCGCCGATATCCTGCGAGTGATCAGCAGTGCGCAGGAGGATGCAAAACCGGTTTTTCTGGCGATCGCAGCGGCAGGGGTGCGGCTGCTAGACTGCGACGGGGCCGCAGTGCTGATCCGGAATGGGGATCATTTCTCCCCGGCCGCGGGAATGCGCAGAGACGGGCCGATGGACACTTTGAATCCCGATCCGGTGCTGATTGACCCCAAGCTCAATTTTCCTAGCCAGGTCTTTGTGACTGGAAAGATGGTGCATGTTCCGGACTTCGCCGAAACGGACCTGCCCCCGCATGAAGTCGCAACGGTGGAAAAATTCGGCCTGCAGTCCTGCCTGTACCTGCCGTTGCTCCGCGACGGCGATTGCGTCGGGGTGCTGGCGTTTTCGCGTGCGGACAGCAAACGCGCCTTCACCGGCGAGCAGGTCCGGCTGGCAGAGAGCTTCTGCGACCAGGCGGTCATCGCCATTCAGAATACGCGCATGTTCAACGAGACCCAGTCGGCCCTGGCGCGCCAGACGGCCAGTGCTGATGTGCTGCGGGTGATCAGCAAATCACCGACCGACACCAAGCCGGTGTTCGACGAGATCGTGCGCCTGGCGATCTCATTGATTTCCTGCGACTTGGCGATTGTGACTGAATGCGATGGCAAGGCGTTCTGGCAGACTGCGGTTGCAACGCCTGCTGGTGTGGAAACTGAAATCAGCCAGACCCGGCATCCCCTCGACCCGGCACAGAACTTTCCGTCGCAATCCTATACCGGCAAGAAGATCCTGCACATTCCCGACTGGTCAAAGGTGGAGCTTCCTCCAATGGACCGGCGGATCTATCACGCCAGCGGCTTCCGATCTTCCTTGATGCTGCCCTTGCTGCGGGACGGTGTGTGCATCGGCGGCCTGGGCTTCATCCGCAAGGCCGCGCGGGCGTTCTCCCCGGATGAAATTGCAATGGCGGAATCCTTTGCCGACCAGGCGGTGATCGCTATCGGCAACGTCCGCCTGTTCCAGGAAGTGCAGGAGGCCCGTGCCGCGGCAGAGAAAGCGAATGAAGCCAAAAGCGCGTTCCTGGCCACGATGAGTCACGAAATCCGCACCCCGATGAACGCGGTGATCGGCATGAGCGGGCTGCTGATGGACACCGAACTGAACGGCGAGCAGGCCGACTATGCCCGCACCATCCGCGACAGCGGCGACGCGCTGCTGGGGATCATCAACGAAATCCTCGATTTTTCCAAGATCGAGGCGGGCCAGATGGCCATCGAGGCGCACCCTTTCGATCTGCGCGACTGCATCGAAACCTCCTTGGACCTGATCAGCGGGCGAGCTGCGAAAAAGCAGCTGGATGTTGCCTATGTCATGGACGACAGCGTGCCGCCTGCCATCAGCGCCGACCTGACCCGGCTGCGGCAGATTCTGCTCAACCTCCTGTCCAACGCGGTTAAGTTCACCGACACCGGCGAGGTGGTGCTGTCGGTAACGTCGGACCCGCCTGCAGATGGCCGGGTAAAGCTGCATTTCGATGTCCGCGATACCGGCATCGGCCTTTCCGCGGAGGGGATGAGCCGCCTGTTCCAGTCCTTCAGCCAGGCGGATTCCTCAACCACGCGCAAATACGGCGGCACCGGGCTGGGGCTGGCGATTTCGAAACGGCTGGCAGAGCTGATGGGCGGCACGATGCAGGCGGCCAGCGAGGGGCCGGGCCGGGGATCGGTGTTCAGCTTCACCATCCTGGCGGAACCGGCCGCGCTGCCGAAACCGGCGGCCCGCAGCCTGCTGGGCCCGCAGCCGGAACTGGCCGGCAAACGGATCCTGATGGTGGATGACAACGAAACCAACCGCAAGATCCTGACGGCGCAGACCCGCAAATGGGGGACGCAGACAACCGCCGTGGCCTCGGCCGATGCGGCACTGGAGGTGCTGGCGGAGGATGGCGGGTTCGACCTGGCGATCCTGGACATGCACATGCCCGGAACGGACGGAGCGGCACTGGCAAACCGGATCAAAGAGCGGAACAAGGACCTGCCGCTGGTGCTGTTCAGCAGCCTTGGCGAACGCGGCTCGGGGGCAGAGGAAGGGCTGTTTGCGGCCTGTCTGGCCAAGCCGCTGCGCCAGTCGCAACTGTTCGATACACTGGCCGGGCTGTTTGCGCCGTCGGCTGTGCCTGCGGCAAGGGCCGGCACGGGCGGCAAACCGGCAGCCGATCCGGAAATGGCCGCGCGCCACCCGCTGCGGATCCTGCTGGCAGAGGACAATCTGGTGAACCAGAAGCTGGCGGTCCGGCTGCTGGAGCAGATGGGCTACCGCGCCGACCTTGCCAGCAACGGGATCGAGGCGCTGGAAAGCGTGGCACGCCAGGTCTACGATGTGGTGCTGATGGATGTGCAGATGCCTGAAATGGACGGGCTGGAAGCCTCGCGGCGGATCACCGGCGCATATCCGCAGGACGGCAGGCCCGCGATCATCGCGATGACCGCAAATGCGATGCAAGGCGACCGGGAGATGTGCCTCGAAGCGGGCATGGACGGCTACATTGCTAAACCCATCCGCGTCGAACGGCTGATCGAGGCGCTGGAAGGCATTCAACCGCGCGGAAAGGAGACGCCATGAGCGCCAGCCCCCTGGACCCCGCTGTCTTTGCAGAGCTGCAGGCCGCCACCGGCGCGGATTTCGCGGCAGAACTGGCCGCCACCTTTCTGGAAGAGGCGCCGGGCATGATCGCACAGCTGAAACAGGCGGCGGCGGCCGGCGATGGCGACGCTTTCCGCCGCGCCGCGCATTCGCTCAAGTCCAACGCAAACACCTTCGGCGCCACTGCGCTGGCGGCACTGGCACGGCAGATGGAACTGTCCGGGCTTGGCGGCCCGGCACCGGATCTTGCCGCGCTGGATAGGGAATACACCCGCGCGGATGCCGCGCTGCGGGGGCTGCTGGATGGCTGAGGCGCTGGGGCATGTGCTGATTGTGGACGACAACAAGGTCAACCGGCTGCTGCTGGCGCGCAATGTCGAGCTGCTGGGGCACCGCGCCGAGGCCGCGGAAAACGGCAAGGTCGCGATGGAGCGGCTCAGGGCCGAAACCTTTGACCTGATCCTGCTGGACATTGAAATGCCCGAGATGGACGGCTTCGAAGTGCTGGCGGCAATCAAGGCGGCACCGGATCTGCGCGATATGCCAGTGATTGTCACCTCTTCGCTGGAAGGGCTGGAAAATATCGTGCGCTGCATCGAATTGGGCGCGGAAGACTACCTCCCAAAACCCGTGAACCAGGTTCTGCTGGGCGCCCGGCTCAGCTCGAGCCTGGAAAAGAAGCGCCTGCGGGATGAGCAGAAGCGGCTGCTGGACCGGTTTGCAACCCACGAGGTGGCGCTGGACCTGCAGAACTCCGGTTTTTCCATTGGGGGCAAGCGGCTCACCGCATCGGTCCTGTTCTGCGACATACGCGATTTCACGGCTTTGTCCGAAGATCTGCCGCCGGAGGCCACCATCGAGCTGCTGAACACCTATTACACGCTGATGTTCGACGCCGTCAGCAGCAACGGCGGCAT
The DNA here is from genome assembly GCF_000813925.1 of Leisingera sp. ANG-S5. NCBI lineage: Bacteria > Pseudomonadati > Pseudomonadota > Alphaproteobacteria > Rhodobacterales > Roseobacteraceae > Leisingera > Leisingera sp. ANG-S5. Next base: position 144,821 of record NZ_JWLH01000007.1, read on the forward strand.
CGTGAACCTGATGATTGGCGACGGGCTGATGGCGCTTTTCGGCGCGCCGCAGCCTCTGGAAAACCCGGCGCAAAGCGCGGTGGCGGCGGCCAGGGAAATGCTCGGCATGATCACGGTTCTGAACCAGGAGCAGCGCGCGGCGGGCGCGCCGGAAATCCAGCTGGGAGCCGGCATTGCCACCGGCGAAGTGGTGGCAGGTTATGCCGGCACGGACGACCGGGCCGCCTACACATGCGTCGGGAAAACCGTCAATCTGGCGGCCCGTCTGGAGGCGCATACCAAGATTGCCTGCCGCAGAATACTGATTGACGAGCAAACCCGGAACGGCCTGCCGGACTCCGCCAAAGCTGAAAAGATTGAGCAAGTGGAGTTCAAGGGGTTTTCAGAAGCGCTGGATATTTTCGCTCTTTGACCCAGTTGCAAGTCGCCGAGTCCGCTGGGCCGCCGAATTTGATAAAGGCCTAATCAAGGACAGAACTATGCAAAGCTTCCGCTGCAGAAAAAACGTGCTTCAAACCGGCGGATTGCCGGCGTCACGGCAGACGTGCAAAATATCTTGAACAAATAGCTCTACTGCATATCGCGGGATCTGACCGCGGCGTGTTGCCAAATAGAAGGTCGAATTCCAACGCAGCTGCTTGTTCCTGACCTCTTTGAGTTTGCCTTCTGCTACCCGGCTATCAGCAAAGTGTTTTGGCAGCGGCCCCAGAAAATGACCGGTTTCGATCAGCATTGCCATCGCTTCCATATTGGCGACGACGGCCTTTGGTTCCGGTGTTCCTAGGTCGGGCGATACCAGCATATCGTAAGAGCGCTGGCACAACTGGTACTGAAAGATGGTTTCTAGGCTGGCCTCCTTGTCCTGTTGCTCAAAGAGGGGATGCCCCGGTGCGCAATACAGACAGTGCTCTTCAGCGCATAGCGGCACATAAGCAAGCTCTGGCACCTGATGACGGAACGGCGCGAAGGCCGCATCAAGCTCACCCATAATCAGCTGCTGCGTCAGATCCGTGGGGGAGGCAACCACCATCTTAATTCGGACTTCATTCGGCCGAGATAAGAACCGCTGCAATGCCTTGACCAGATCAAGGTCTGGTAAGCTGTCGATTGCATCCACCATCCCGACTCGCAGGTCTCCTGCCAGGGTATTACGCAGCTCCAGTAGCTCGGCATCGAAATCGCGGGCACTGCGCAGCATATCACGTGCCTTCTGATAGGCGATCGCGCCGCGTTCCGTCAGCCGGAACCCGCCACGGCCGCGTTCGCAAACCCGGTAACCTAGAGAGGTTTCCAGGTCGCGGATACGAACACTGATCGCGGACTGTGTGACCCCAAGGGCATATTGCGCATCGGAGAACCCGCCGCACTCAACTACAGTGACAAAGGTTTCCAGCAAAGTGTTGCGCAGCAGTTTCATAGTCAGTGTGTTCCCTGTAAAGCGGCGCTGCTTACATAAAATGTTTTCATGTGAAGATAGGCAACATAATATTTTGCCACACTGCAGATTGTGGTGATGTCTCTCAAGACCCCGTCAAAAACGTAAAGGGGAAGGGCACTCACATGAATAATGACTTAAAACTGGCAGCTTCACCTTTGCTATGCCCGGCCCCCGCCCTTGCCTTTTTTGTGGACTGGAATTCGCCATAGTGAAGCTTCCGGACTTAATCACGAACACCCACGAGCAGGAGTTCAATAGCGCTTCACGAACGCGCCGCCGGCTGCGTTTCCTTGGCGGTCTGCCCGATGGGTAAGCTCGGCTCCATGGTGGAGACCGTTTAGCAGACAGCGGACGGCCGCCTTTCCGCAAATCGTCCTGCTCCTTCCGGGGCCGGTCTATCATAGAGAAATTCGGAGAATCATATGTCTGGACACGGTTACGAATCCGGCCGCCTGAACCTGCCCTTTGTCGGCATCGCCACCTTCGGCAAGAAACCCTATGTCGAGGATTGGGACAGCATCGACGCCGATGTGGCAATCCTGGGCGCCCCGTTTGATTTCGGCTGCCAGTTCCGCTCAGGCGCGCGGTTCGGCCCACGGGCGGTGCGCGAAGCTTCGACGTTGTTCAGTTTCGGTCATGCCGGCGCCTATGATCACGAAGATGATGCCACGTACATGGGTGAGGACGTGCGCATCGTCGACCTGGGTGATGCCGACATAATTCACACCAAGACCGAGGAAAGCCACGCCAACATCGAATACGCCGTAAGGAAAATTTTGGATGCAGGCGCACTGCCCGTCACTATCGGTGGCGACCATTCCGTCAACATCCCATGTATCAACGCCTTTGCCGAGGACTGCGCCAGGAACGGCTCTCTCCATTTGGTCCAAATCGACGCCCATCTGGACTTTGTCGACGAGCGCAAGGGCGTCACCGATGGCCACGGCAACCCGATGCGCCGCGCGATCGAAAAGGAATACGTCTCCGGCATGACTCAGCTGGGCATCCGCAATGTGTCATCAACTGCCAAGGAAGGCTATATCGACGCGCGTGAACGCGGCTCGGACATCCTCTCGGTGCGCCAGGTGCGCAAGCTGGGGACGGACGCCGTGCTGGACCGCATCCCCGCAGGTGCACGCTATTACGTGACCATCGACATCGACGCCTTCTGCCCGTCGATCGCACCCGGAACTGGTACCCCCAGTCACGGAGGCTTCCAATACTACGACGTGCTGGAAATCTTGCAGGGACTCAGCAAACGCGGCGAAGTTGTCGGAATCGACCTTGTTGAAGTGGCCCCGGCCTATGACCCCTCCGAAAGCACCCAGATCCTGGCGGCCCAGCTTTTGCTGAACTTCATCGGCTTTATCTTCCACAACAAGGCATAAGCCCCTCCCGAGGCGCCTGCAAATTCAGCCCCGGTGTCAGCCGGGGCGTGTCGGCATCTGTGCATCAGGCCTCTTGCCAACAAGCGAGCGCTCCGTTTACCTGCAACAACAGCACCGTTTCAGGCGTAGTGTTTGTTCCGGGACATTTTGCCGATTCCGGGATTCATGCTGTTTGTGGGATCTACCGTTTTGTAGAACGCCGCCAGGTCCGGTTTGGCCGGGTACAGATGGCCGACGTTGTGCTCAGCCGGGTATTCCACCCCGCGTTTGTCCAGCAGTGCCAGCATCGCGTCCTTCAGCGCTTTCACGTCTGCCCCCTTCTTCACGATGTAATCCTGATGCAGCACGTGGCACATGAAATGCCCGTAATAGAGCCTGCTGACCAGCTGATCCCCGATCTCCGGCGGCAGCTCCTCGAACCAGTCCTGATCGTTGCGGCGCAGGGCGATGTCCAGGGCGATGATGTCCTCCACCTCTGCCCGGTGCACGGCCATATAGCGCACCGCGGCGCCGGCCGCGGCAAAGCGGTGCAGCCCTGCCATCTTGGCCTCGCGCGGGGTGCATTCGAAGTAGCTGAGGTCGCCGTCCCCCGCCATTTTATCCAGCAGCGCGCGGGCCTCGGCGATGCCGCCATCGCGCATTTTGAGGATCAGGTGATGCGGGTGGGACTGGCGGAACGCCCGCATCCGCCGCGGCAGGATGTCCGGCCACAGGCGCGACAGCATCTGCATCACCCGGTCGGTCAGATTGCCCAGGCCGGGAATGCCCGCCAGCCGCGCATCCACCGCGCCCTTCAGGGCAAAGAACACCGGCAGCCGGTCTGTGCCCAACTTGTCGATCATCACCATGGTGTCCTTGCCATAGCGGTCCGACAAGTCAAAGACATCCCTGTGCATGTATTCGGCGCTCACCGGCAGGGTGGCAAACTCCGCCAGGATGCGGCGGCGCAGGGCGGTCAGCGCCGCGGTGGTTTGGCTGCCGACATAGAAAGTCAGCTCCTCAGCATTCTTGGCGTAGGTATCCAGCCGCACCGCAAAGACCGCCAGCTTGCCCGCACAGCCCGCAGCCTCGTAAAGCCGCGACTTGTCGGCATTGAACCGCGCCGGGGTCGGCGCGTCGATGTCTCTAACCCTGCGCGCATAGGAGGTGTCGGAGGCTTTCCGGTTGCCGGTCTCAACATCCTCAGGGCGGTAATCGCCGCGTTGCAGTCGGGTCAGGATCTCCTCCGGGCTGGCGCCCAGATTTATGCCCAGGTGGTTAACCAGCTCCAGCTGGCCGTCCCCGGTAATGCGAGCAAACAGCGACAGCTCGGTATAGGACGGCCCCCGCTCTACCAGCGACCCGCCGGAGTTGTTGCAGACTCCGCCCACAATCGACGCCCCGATGCAGGAGGAGCCGATCACCGAATGCGGCTGGCGGCCCAGCGGCGCCAGCAGCTTTTCCAGCGCAAAGAGGGTGCTGCCGGGGAAGCTGACGACCTGCTTGCCGCCGTCCAGCAGCTGCAGCTGGTCCATCCGCCGGGTGTTGATCAGCACCACACCGCGGTCATAGCTGCCCTTGGGGGTGGACCCCTCGGTCAGGCCGGTGTTTGCCGCCTGCATGATGATGATCTTGTCCGCCGCTACACAGGCCTGCAGCACCTTCCACTGCTCCAGCAGGGTTGCGGGCTGGACCACCGCCAGCGCTTCCCCCTCGCCGGAGCGGAACCCCTTGCGGAACCGCCGTGTGGCGCGGGCGCTGGTCAGTACATGGCGGCGCCCGCATAGGGATTTCAGGGTCTGGATCAGTTCTGCATCGGTCATCACAGCCGCCTTTCCCTGCTCAGTAAGCCACAGATGGCAGCCAGGTTGCCAGTGCCGGCCACAGGTAGACGAACATCAGGCCGGTCAACTGCAGCAGCACGAAGGGAATGATGCCCTTGTAGATATGGCCCAGGCGGATCTCCGGCGGGCAGACGCCCTTGAGGTAGAACAGCGCAAAGCCAACCGGCGGCGTCAGGAAGGACGTCTGCAGCGTCACCGCCACCAGGATCACGAACCACACCAGCGCCGGTTCATCAATGGCGCCGAAACCGGGGATATCCAGGCCCAGCCCGTTCACGATCGGGCGCATCAGCGGCAGCACGATCAGGGTGATCTCGATCCAGTCCAGCACAAACCCCAAGAGGAACACGATGAACAGGATCATGAAGACGGTGCCCTCGGGGCCGAAACCGGTGCCCTGGATCATCTCCTCGATCAGTGCATCACCGCCCAGCTCCCGCAGCACATAGGAAAACACCGTCGCGCCCAGGAAGATCGCAAAGATATAGGCGGTGGTGTTGAAGGTCGCCTTGAGCACATTGACCAGCTTCGCCAGCGTCAGCTTGCGGTAGCCAAGCGCTAGCAGCGTCGCCCCCAATGCGCCCACGCCCGACGCCTCCGTCGGCGTGGTGAGACCTGCAAAAATAGAGCCTAACACGGCCAGAATCAGCCCCAGCGTCGGCAGCACCGCAATCAGCACGTCCTTGACCGCGGCCCAGTCCGGACGCTTGGCCCCCGCAGGCACCGGCGCGACGTCGCGTTTGATCAGCGCAATCACGAAGATATAGGTGAGGTAGAGCGCGCCGATGATCACGCCCGGGAACACCGCGGCCATGAACAGATCACCAACGCTCAACGCCATCTGGTCCGCCATGATCACCAGCATGATCGAGGGCGGGATCAGAATGCCCAGCGTGCCGGAGGCCGAGACCACGCCCGCTGCCAGCGCGGGGCTGTACTTCTGCTCCATCATCGACGGCAGCGACAGGACGCCCAGCAGCACCACAGAGGCCCCGATGATGCCGGTGGAGGCCGCTAGGATGATGCCGATCATGGTGACAGTGATCGCCAGCCCGCCACGCACGGTGCCGAACAGCCGCTGCATTGCCCCCATTAGCCGCTCGGCAACGCCGCTTTCGTCCAGCATCAGACCCATGAAGATGAACATCGGCAACGCCACCAGCACCGCGTTCGACATGGTGGCATAAACCCGGTTCACCACCGCCCCCAGCGTCAGGTAATCCAGCCCGGTCAGGGTTTCCTCCAACCCGGTCCAGTTCATCATGCCGTTGTCGAACAGATAGGCCAGCCCGCAATAGGCCACCCCGACCCCGGCCAGCGTCCAGGCCACCGGAAAGCCGGTGAACAGCAGCGCAATAAAGGTGAGGAACATGGCAATAACCAGCTTTTCCTCGGTGGTCTCCACCAGGAAGGTCAGCGCGGTCGCGACAACAGCAAAGCCAACCAGCGCCCAGATCACCAGCCGCAGACTCTTGCCGGCGCGCTCCTCTGCCGGACCGGCCAGCAGCGCGTGGCCGTCATGGATCAGCCGCGCCAGCGCCGCTGCCGCCAAGAGGACAAAGCTCAGCGGGATCACCGCTTTCAGCGCCCAGCGGGCCGGCAGGCCCGTGGGGCTGTCGGAACGTTCGCTCACCCGCCAGCTTTCGTAAAAATAATCATAGCCCTGATCGATCATCAGATAGATGAACGGCACCAGCAGGGTCAGGATGCCGATCACCTCGATGATCCGCCGGGCGCGGCGGCTCAGCTGCATATGCAGAACATCGACCCGCACGTGGCTGTCGGTGACCAGCGCATAGGAAATGCCGATCATCGTCACCAGCCCGTAGAAATGCCACTGGATCTCGTCCAGCTTGGGATAGTTCTGGTTCAGCATGTAGCGCAAGGCGACCTGCGAGACGACGGCCAGCACCAGCAGCAGGTTGGCCCACATCACCAGATTTCCGGTGCCCTTGACCGCGTTGTCGATCCACACCGCCAGCTGCTGCCGGTCCTCGTCGCCATGCTCAAGGATCTCTTCGTAGCGTTCGATCGGGTCGTCCTGCAGGTGCAGATTCTCAGCCATGGTTTCCTCCTCCGGAACGTGGCGTGCGCGGACGTGAATGCGCCCGTGTCAGTCAGGGAAATGACGAAAATCAGGGAAAGCGGGGCGGCGGGAATATGGCCGCCCCGAGGTTGCGCAAGCGGCTTACTTGCGCGGGAGGAATGCGTTTTCCTTCCAGACCGCATAGCCTTCGCGGAAGGTTTGCATGTCCAGCAGCACCCGGCCGAAGAACTGGTCGTTGGTGGCCTCTTCCGCGGCAACCTCATCCCAGGTGGCGCGGAACAGCTCCAGCATCTGCGCGTCCCACTGCTTGATGTGGACGCCGTTGTTTTCGACGTTGTCGATCAGCGCCGCGTGCTGGATCGCCTCGCCTTCGGCAAAGCTGTCGGCCATCGAGGCCTTGCAGGCATTTTCGATGATGGCCTTGTGCTGGGCGCTGGCCTCGTTCCAGACATCCTTGTTGACCAGCAGTTCAAACACGGTGGCCTGCTGGTGCCAGCCGGGGAAGTAGTTGTATTTTACCAGCTTGTGGAAGCCCAAACGGGCGTCGATCGCAGGCATCGAGAACTCGGTTGCGTCGATGGCGCCCTTCTCCAGCGCCGGGAAGATCTCGCCGCCGGGCAGCAGCGATGTCGCCACGCCCAGCTTTTGCATCACCTTGCCGCCGAGGCCAAAGAAACGCATCTTCAGGCCGTTCAGGTCCTCGGCGCTGTTGATCTCCTTGGCGAACCAGCCGGAGGTCTCCGGCGCGATCACCGCGCAGGGCAGCACCTTCACATTGTATCCCGCCTGATCGTACATCTCCTGATACAGGGTCATGCCGTTGCCATAGTAGAGCCAGGCCATGTATTCGCCCGCCTCCGGCCCGAACGGCACGGCAGAGAACAGCGGCGCAGCCGGGATCTTGCCTGCCCAGTAGCCGGCGGTGGTGTAGCCGGAGTTGATCTTGCCCGAGGACACCGCATCCAGGATCTCGAACGGCGGCACCAGTTTGCCGGGCTCATAGACTTTCATCTTCAGGCTGCCGCCGGACATCAGGTCCAGCTGCTCTGCCACCCGCGGGATCGGCGTGCCGAGGCCCGGCAGCGCGGTCGAAAAGGCAATCGGGGTCTTGAGCAGCAGCTTGTCAGCGGCCTGCGCGGCAGGGGCTGCCAGCAGCGATGCGGCCACGGCCAGCGAAGTCAGGGTCTTTTTCATGGGGTCTCCTCCGGGTTCAGTCCGGCCGCTCCTCCGGCCGCAATTCCAACCGCTGATGCGGCATGACTGGTAAATATTGTTGACCACACAACTCAGTCAACAACTTTATTTACCACTGAGCTGACTGTCCGCGGGAACGTGAAGCGTACAAAACCGCATGTTTTTCCGCACTTTGAAGGCAGGTTCAGAAAAGATTGTTTTCTTTCATGCTATTGTATCAACCCCGGATATCCGTATTTCTGGGTACATCAGCTTGCAGTTTTTCGGGGCAGTGGTAAAGTTTCAGAATGACCTCTGTTCCGAGGTTTCCCAGCATCTAAGTGGACGCCATGACCGACATCCGCCCGTTTGACCCCGTTGGACACGAATCAATTGCCGATGCCGTGGTCGAGCAGATTGAGGCGATGATCGTCGACGGCATCCTCAAGGAAGGCCGCAAATTGCCCTCCGAGCGGGAGCTGGCAGAGGCCATGGGGGTGTCGCGCCCCAAGCTGCGCGAGGCACTGCAAACGCTGGAAAGCCGCGGCCTGGTCAATGTCCGCCATGGCGAGGGCACCTTCATCGCGCCGCTCACCGGGCGGGCCATGTCCCCCGCGCTCCTGTCGCTCTACACCCGCCACGGCGGCGCCTTTTACGACTACCTCGAATACCGCCGCGAGCAGGAGGCCTTCGCCAGCCGCCTGGCCGCCACCCGTGCCACAGACTCTGACAAGGCACGACTCGCCGAGATCGTCGCCGATATGCAGACCGCCTGGGAGCAGGACGATCAGGACGCCAGCCAGGAGGCCGACTTCCGATTGCACACCGCAGTGGTCGACGCCAGCCAGAACACCACGCTGATCCACATGATGGCCTCGGTCTACGACCTGACCCGGCAGGGGGTGTTCTACAACCGGGAATTCCTACGCACGATGGATGGCACCGGCGCGGAGCTGCTGAAACAGCACAAAGAGATTGCCCAGGCGATCATCGACGGCAACCCGGACCGCGCCGAGACCGCTGCACGGCGGCATATGGATTTCGTTGAGGAATCCTTCCGTGCCGGCCAGGAGCAGCAAGCCCGCGAGATCCGCGCCGCAAAGCGGCGGCAGCTGACGAGGTAGGTTTCTAGCCTGTGCCGCCAAAGGGCATAGCCGAGCGGCGTCAAGTCAGCTGCAAAGGCGCGGCATACTGACTTCAAAGAAAATTGACGAGCCCTTGAGGGTTGCCATTTTTCACAATAAATCAAAATCTTATGCAAAATCTCTCCAACCATTGGTCACATTTTTTCAATCGTTTACGAACCACACTTCCAACTTTCTTCATCTCAGTGCGAGCCAACAGGCAGCGGCAGTGACTGGTATGCAATTTGGTGAGCTGAAAGGGCTCGATTTCGCCCCGGACGGGACTGCTGGCTCAGGTTGTGCGAATGGACGCTGAACGTATGGGCTCAGCCCGACAGTACCAGAGGTGAACTTCGCCATCACCGGTAAACTCAGCCTGACATCAGCTACCTGACAAGGCCGCTGAAACTGGCCCGGCGCTGCCAGTTGGCGCCGGGTGTCCTGTGCGGTCATTGCGGCCGTGTTCAGCTGGACATCAGCACCGGGATCCGTGCTTCTTGCAGCACGTGCTCGGAGGCATCGCCGAAGATCAGCCGGTGCAGCCTGGAATGGCCGTAGCCGCCCATGATCAAGAGGTCGCATTGCTGGCTGGCCGCCTCCATCAGCAGGCGGAGGCCGGCCGAGTGCTCGCCGTCCGGGATATCGCGCACCTCTGCCGTCACCCCGTGGCGGGACAGCATGCGCGCGATCTCGTGCCCTTCGGTGGAGATATCGGCGGAGGTGTGCGGGTGCTCCTCGATGGTGACGACCTCTGCAAAGGCGGCGGTTTGCAGGAACGGCAGCCCGTCGTGCAGGGCGCGGGCCGCTTCGCGGGAGGGTTTCCAGGCTGCCAGAATCCGGGTGCCGATGGGCTGGTCGCCCCAGTCATCCGGCAGCAGCAGCAGCGGGCGGCCGCTGTTGGCAACTAGATCCTTCTGAAATCCTCTTTGGTCGAACCGTTCCCGCTCCGCGTCCGGGAAAAGGGCCACGGTCAGATCTGAGCGGATGGCGGATTCCCGCAGCTGATCCGCGGCATCCGGCGAGCGGGCGGCCTGCGAGCGCCATTCCGAAAGGCAGCCGGCCTGATCCGCTGCGGCCTTGAACAGCTTTTCGATCTTGCGGTCTTCCTCTGTCACCCGGCTGCTGAAATCCCCGATGGTGATTTCGTCTGCGGCGATGGCAATGCCGGAGTAGGGCACAAAAGCCTCCCGCGTGTGCAGCCCGGTCAGATGGGCATTGAACCGCGCGGCCAGGCCGCAGGCCGCGGGCAGCAGCTGTCTGGCGGCAAACTCTGATGTCAGGCAGGCCAGAATGGTCTTGTAGCTCATGGCGTCTCCTCCCGGTGTGGCGGTCAGGGTGCGGTGTGCACATGCCCGGGCCGCCAGTGAATTATAGCAGGTTCAGCCGCCAGCGCGCTTGACCGTGGTCAAGGGCTGGCGCACGGGGCAGGGGGGTGTTTACCCCGGTTAATGCACCGGCGGCGGCGCTGGCTGAGGCTGGAAGGGTAGCGACTCACCCGGTTTCGGAGGAAACTGAAGGCGGCCCTTGGCGCATTCAGCCGGCAGGCGGCAAGACAGGAGCAGGCCGGGGGCGGTCCAGAAAGGATAGGCCGATGCTTGTACATGAGATCATGACCGTGCCCGCGCGCTTTGCGGCGCCGCAGGACAGTGTCGGCAGCGCGGTGCAGCAGATGCAAAACCTTGGCATCGGGGTGCTGCCGGTGGTCGAGGAGGGCCGGGTGGTGGGCATTCTCACCGACCGGGATCTGGTGCTGGCGCTGGCTGGCCAAGACAGCGCGCTGGACGGGATGCCGGTTGCTGCCGTTATGAGCCCCGGGGCGGTCTGCTGCCGGGCCGAGGACACCGTCGAAGCAGCGGCGGCCCTGATGGGGGACCACCAGATCCGGCGGCTGCCGGTGCTGGATGAGGAGGGGCGGCTGGCGGGGCTGCTGTCGGTCACCGACATTGCCGTACATGCCTCGGAACAGCTGGCGGGTGAAGCGCTGGGGGAAATTGCCGAATACCGCTAGGCGCGGGGGCTTAGCCCAGAACCGGGGTGATCTCGGTTGCCAGCCGGTCAGGGTCGGTGCCTGCAACCTCTGCCAGGGCGGAGAGATTATTGATCCGGATGTCCATGTGATCGGCGGTATCAACAAGCCCGTTTCTGACAAAGCGGCGCAGGGTGCGGCAGACATGCACCGCCGTCAGGCCGGTAAAGTCGCCGATGTGCTGCTGGGTCAGCGGCAGGTGGAACGCGCAATTCTCGGACAAGCCCAGCGGTTTCAGCCGCAGGCACAGTTCAATCAAAGCATAGGCGATACGGCTTTGGGCGCTGCCGCGGCCCAGGCGCAGCATGCGTTCGGACAGCCGGGTGCGTTCGGCGGCCTGGACAATTTCATTTGCCCGCGCCAGCCGCGGCGAGGCCGCCAGCATCGCGTGCCAGGCGGGCAGGGGGATGACGCAGACCAGGGCGTCCGTCACCGCCTCGATGCTGAGGCCGGCTGTTTTTCCGTCCGCGGAGGTTGGATCCGCTGCATCCCCCGGCAACAGGAAATCGATCAGCTGCACCTCGCCGTTCATTGAGGATTTCGAGGTCGCCAGCCAGCCGTCGATTACGATGATGATCTTGCCGCTGTCTTCGCCGTCCTGCAGCAGCAGCCGGTTGGCCGGCACGGTCTGGATGTTCTTGCGGAAGCTGTGCAGCGCGGGGTCGCTGCCGTCAAAATCCATGGCACCGATGCGCAGGCAGGTGACATCGGCGTTCCGGGGCGGGATCGGGCCTTCCTTGGTCACAGAAACGTTTCCTGTCGCAAATGCAGTACGGGTTCCAGTCCGGAGGCCGCTGCGCGCAGGCGGTGGGCTGCGGCGTGCTGGGGCGGGCCGGCGTCACAGTGCAGAAGCGACGTTACGCCCGCAAAGCGATTCTGTCGACGGGACGGGGGCGGTCCTGGGGACGGGGGCGCGGCGTCTGCGCCCCCGCGGGTCTCAGATGTGCAGCGCGTGCCCCAGCGCGCGCAGGCAGGCCTCCTGCAGGCCTTCCGACTGGGTCGGGTGGGCGTGGATGGTCGCGGCGATGTCTTCCAGGCAGGCGCCCATTTCGATGGCCAGCGAAAAGGCGGCCGACAGCTCCGAGACACCGGCGCCAACCGCCTGCAGCCCCAGAACCGCGCGGTCGGCGTCGCGCCAGACAACGCGGATGAAGCCATCTTCGCGCTCTGTCGTCATCGCACGGCCATTGGCGGCAAAGGGAAACTCGGTGCTGCTGCTGCCCTCCACCTCGCCCGGCAGGGCGCCGCAGGTGACAATTTCGGGGTCGGTGAAGCAGACGGCGGGAATGGCGCGCTTGTCCCATTCCACGGCGTAGCCCGCGGCATGTTCGGCCACCATTTCGCCCTGGGCCATGGCGCGGTGCGCCAGCATCGGCTCGCCGGTGACATCGCCGATGGCGTAGATGCCGCGCATCGAGGTCTGGCAGGTCTTGTCGATGCGGATGAAGGGGCCGTTCAGGGTCAGCGCCAGCTCATCGATGCCGATGCCCTCGGTGCGGGGGCGGCGGCCGATGGTCACAAGGACCTTGCCGGCCTCGATCCCGCCCTGGCTGGTGGCCAGAACGCCGCCGACATAGCCTTCGGCGCGGGCGCCGGTCATCACCTTGACGCCCAGGGCCTCCAGCCGTTTGGCGACGGGCCGGGTCAGGGCCGCATCGTAAAGCGGCAGAATGCGGTCCTCGGCCTCGACCACGGTGACCTTGGTGCCGAGCTTGGCAAAGGCTGTGCCCAGCTCCAGCCCGATATAGCCCGCGCCAACGACGGCGAGGGTTTCCGGCACCGCCTGCAGCGACAGCGCCCTGGTTGAGGACAGGATATCGCCGCCAAAGGGCAGGGCGGGCAGTTCCACGGGCGCGGAGCCGGAGGCGATCACGATGCGTTCGGCGCGGATCTGAGTGGTTTCCTCACCGCGTTTCACCGCCACCGTCTTGCCGTCGATGAACCGCGCGCGGCCTTCGACCAGGCGCACGCCGGCCTTGCGCATCAGGCCGCTGACGCCGCCGGTCAGCCGCTTCACGATGCCGTCTTTCCAGGCCATTGTCCGGCTCAGGTCGATCTCAGGCGTGCCTGCGGAAATGCCAAGCGGCCCACCGGTCGCGTGCGCCATCTTGTGGAACTCATCCGCGGCGTGGATCAGCGCCTTGGAGGGGATGCAGCCCACGTTGAGGCAGGTTCCGCCGGGGTTGGCCTCGTCCACCACGATGGTGTCGACGCCCAGCTGGCCCGCGCGGATGGCGCAGACATAGCCGCCGGGGCCCGCGCCGATGATCAGCAATTTGCATTTAAGGTCAGTCATTTAGCCCTCGACAAACAGCATGGCCGGAGTTTCCAGCAGGGATTTCAGTTTCTGCACGAACACCGCCGCGTCCCAGCCGTCGACCACCCGGTGATCGAAGGAGCAGGAGATGTTCATCATCTTGCGGGGGCGGAATTGCTGGCCGTCCCAGACCGGGCGGATCTGCATCTTGTTGACGCCGACGATGGCCACTTCGGGGTGGTTGATGATCGGAGTGGTGGCAATCGCGCCCAGCGGCCCCAGCGAAGTGATGGTGATGGTGCCGCCGGTCAGCTCCTCGCGCTTGATCGAGCCGTCGCGGGCGGCGTCGGCGAGTCGGGCAAGCTCGCCTGCGTTGTCCCACAGGCTGTTTGCCTCCGCATGGTGCAGCACCGGCACGTTGAGGCCCTGAGGCGTCTGGGTGGCGATGCCGATGTGGACGCCGCCGTGGCGGTAGATCACGCCGTCCTCATCATCAAAACGCGCGTTGAGGCCGGGCTGTTCACGCACCGCCTCGACGATGGCGCGCATCAGGAAGGGTAGGAGGGTCAGCTTGGGGCGGCTGCCCTCGTGCTTCTTGTTGAGCGCCGCGCGCAGATCCTCCAGCGCGCCCATCTCCACCTCTTCGACGATGGTGATATGCGGGATGTTGCGTTTGGACAGGGCCATCTTCTCGGCAATCTTGCGGCGCATGCCGATGACGCGCTGCTCCTCGACGCCGGTGTTGCGGCCGCGGGTGACGCTGCCCTGGCGGATGCCGCCGGATTCGATCCAGCTGTCCAGATCCTCATGGCTGATCCGCCCGCCCGGGCCCGTGCCGGGCACATGGCGCAGGTCGACGCCTTCGGAGCGCGCCCGCGCCCGCACGGACGGTGCGGCCAGCGGCTTGGCACCCTCGGGCCGGGGCAGGCGGTGGCCGGGTTTCTTGGCAGCAGCCGGGGCAGGGGCCTTTGCAGGCGCCGGTTGCGGTGCCTCCTCAGCCGCAGGCTGTGCCGCTTCCTCCGGGTCCGGCGTGGGCTGCGGCGCCGGGGCGGCGGGTTTGGCTGTGTCAGAGACAGAGGCAGAGGCAGAGCCGGGCGCCTCGTTGCCCTCTCCCTCGACCTCGATCCGGATCAGCACGGAGCCGATCGCCATCATCTGGCCGATCTCGCCGCCCAGCTCCAGTACCTTGCCGGAAACCGCTGAGGGCACCTCGACCGCGGCCTTGTCCGTCATCACCGCCGCCAGGATATCGTCCTCGCGCACAATATCGCCGGGCTTGACGTGCCATTCTGTCAGTTCCGCCTCGGCAATGCCTTCCCCGACATCGGGAAGGCGCATCGCAAACACACCCATCCGGTCAGCCCTCCATCACTTTTTTCAATGCCTCGCCAACGCGGGCAGGGCCGGGGAAATACTCCCACTCCTGCGCGTGCGGGTAGGGCGTGTCCCAGCCGGTGACGCGGATAATCGGCGCCTCCAGATGGTAAAAACAGCTCTCCTGCACCAGGCTCATCAGCTCGGCGCCGAAGCCCGACGTGCGGGTTGCCTCATGCACGATCACGCAGCGGCCGGTCTTTTCGACGGAGGCCTGGATCGTTTCCAGGTCCAGCGGCAGCAGGGTGCGCAGGTCGATCACCTCGGCGTCGATGCCAGAAGCCTCTGCCGCGGCTTCGGCCACATAGACCATGGTGCCATAGGCTAGAACGGTGACATCCGCGCCTTCGCGGGTGATGCTGGCCTTGCCCAGCGGCACGATCTCCGCACCCTCCGGCACCTCGCCCTTGGGGTGGTTCTTCCAGCTAGTGACCGGGCGGTCATGATAGCCGTCAAACGGCCCGTTATAGAGCCGCTTTGGCTCCAGGAAGATCACCGGATCGGGATCTTCGATGGCGGCCAGCAGCAGCCCCTTGGCGTCGTACGGGTTGGAGGGCACCACCACCTTCAGCCCCGACACATGAGTAAACAGGGCTTCCGGGCTCTGGCTGTGGGTCTGGCCGCCGAAGATACCGCCGCCGGTGGGCATGCGGATCACCAGCGGACAGGTGAAATCGGCGTTGGAGCGGTGCCGCAGCCGCGCTGCCTCAGACACGATCTGGTCATAGGCGGGATAGACGTAGTCGGCGAACTGGATCTCGATTACCGGCTTCAGCCCGTAGGCCGCCATGCCGATGGCGGTGCCAACGATGCCGGATTCGTTGATCGGCGCGTCAAAGCAGCGGGATTTGCCGTATTTCTGCTGCAGGCCCGCGGTGCAGCGGAACACACCGCCGAAAAAACCCACATCCTCGCCGAAGACGACGACGCGGTCGTCTGCCGCCATGGCAACATCATGGGCCTCGCGGATGGCCTCGATCATGGTCATGCTGGCCATCTCAGTACCCCGCCTCCTGGCGCTGCCGGATCAGATGCGGCGGCATGGTTTCATAAACGCCCTCGAACATGTCGCGCGGGCTGGGGGCCTTGCCGCCGCCCAATGTGCCGACGGCCTCAGCCTGTTTCTGGGTGGCGATGACGCCGTCCAGGATTTCCGCCTCGGCCTGTTTGTGGCGGTCCTCGCTCCACTCGCCGATGGTGATGAGGTGTTTCTTCAGCCGCTCTATCGGGTCGCCCAGGGGCCAGGCGGCGGCCTCGCGCTTGGAGCGGTAGGCGGAGGGGTCGTCGCTGGTGGAATGGCCGCCGGCGCGGTAGGTGACATGTTCGATCAGGGTGGGGCCATGCCCCTGGCGCGCCCTTTCACAGGCCCATTTCGCCACCGCGTGCACGGCCAGGTAATCGTTGCCGTCCACCCGGATCGAGGCGATGCCAAAGCCGTGGCCGCGGGCGGCAAAGGTGCCGACGCCGCCGCGGGCAATGCCCTGGAAGGTGGAAATGGCCCATTGGTTGTTGACGATGTTCAGGACCACCGGCGCGTCATAGGTCGAAGCAAAGACCATGGCGGAGTGAAAATCGCTCTCCGCCGTGGAGCCGTCGCCGATCCAGCCGGTGGCGATCTTGGTATCGCCGGAAATCGCCGAGGCCATCGCCCAGCCGACCGACTGCACGAACTGGGTGCCGAGGTTGCCGGAGATCGAGAAGAACCCGTGTTCCTTGGAGGAATACATGATCGGCAGCTGGCGCCCGTGCAGCGGGTCGTCGGCGTTGGAATAGATCTGGTTCATCATGGTCAGCATCGGATAACCACCCGCAATCAGCAGCCCGGCCTGACGGTAGGTCGGGAAGTTCATGTCGCCCGGGCGGAGGGCGCGGGAAAAGGCGCAGGACACGGCTTCTTCGCCCAGGTGCTGCATGTAAAAGCTGGTCTTGCCCTGGCGCTGCGCGTTCAGCATCCGCGCATCGAAGGCGCGCAGGGTCAGCATGTGGCGCAGGCCCTCGCGCAGCTCCTCCGGGCTGAGCGCGCCGGCCCAGTCGCCCACCGCCTCGCCGTCCTTGTTCAGCACGCGGACGATGGAAAACGCCATGTCGCGGATCGAGTCGGGATCCACATCCGTTGGCGGGCGTTTGACTGCCCCGGCGCGCGGAATTTCGAAGTCCGAGAAATCAGGCGTGCTGCCCGGCCTGCAGCCTGGTTCCGGCACATTCAGCGATAGCGGCGGGAAGTCATCACTCATGCGGTTTCCTTCTTGTCTGGGCGTGTTCAGGCGGCGCGCGGTTTGCTTTCAGACGCGCGGCCTGTCTTTCCAGCTTAGCAAAACCGGTTGGTTGAAAAGCCTCAAATTTGGGGACGGTGCGGTAAATTTTAGAGAAAAAGCAACGGATTGAGAGAAATATTGGTGGTTTCCGCTATGAATTCAAAAGGTGGAGAGGCTTGCCGCTCCGCGGGGCAAGGGGTGAAACAAGGCCGGCAGAAGTTTGTACGAAGCAGAATATTCATCGTGACCCAGCCGCCTGGAAGCGCGTTAGGCCCTGGTCTCATAGAACTTCAAAGCCAGCAGAGGGCGAGGACGGCAAGAGCGATAGCTGACAGGAAGGCTTTTGGGCATCTGCCGTAATGCGTTGCGACCCGCCACCAGTCCTTCAGCCCTGCGTGCATAATCTCAATGCGGTTGCGACGTTTGTCGTATCTGATGGCTCTCTTGCGCTGTTTCCGGCCGGGGATGCAGCGCGTATCCCTTTGCCACTTTGCCTGACCTGAAGAGATCGCGCGTAGCGTAAGACTGTTAGGCAAGACACTCAAAATCATCGTCATTGGCATCACGGTGTAAGCTGGTGTCTCAGAACTTGAGAAGAATGCCGCTGCTAACGCGCCTTGCTCTGCCATTGCAGGAAGGCATTGAACAGCTGCTGCTGGGTGCTGATGCCCAGTTTGGCATAGGCGTTCTTGCGGTGGGTCTTGACCGTCGGCAGGGCAATCCCGAGGGTCAGGCTGATCGACAGGCTGGAATGGCCCTTGAGGATCATCTGCACGATCTCCGCCTCCCGCGGGGAGAGGATGGTGCGGGCAAAGTCCTGCAGCGTCCGCTCTGGTTTGGCTGCGCTGAGATCCGGGGCCTGCCGGGACCAGAGCCGGGCGAATGCTGCCCCGAACAGCGGCAGGAAGGGGCGCAGCCGGTCCAGCAGATCATCGGGAAAACCGCCGTCTGCCGCAGGACGGGCAAAGCTGACTTCGCCCATGGCTCCGCCGGGCAGTTCTGTCAGCAGGGTGAGTTCCACCAGCCCTGCGGGCCAGCCGGGGGTGCGGTAGCCGATTTCCTCGGCGTCCTCGACCAGAATGCCCGGGGTCTCCGGCGCCGGGTTCCAATTGTCGGGTGCCAGGTCCGCCATCCTGTAAAGCCCCGGCTGCAGCCCGTCGAGCAGCGCGTTATAGACCGGGTTCAGCAAGTAGGTGCTGTTCACATAGAGCTGCACTGCGTCCTTGGCGGCGCCTTGCGGGTAGCTGTCATCCAGGTAGTGCGGGCGCTGGCCGGGGCGGTTCACAACACAAAAGGCAGCAGTGAAGGGCAAAAGCGGGCGGGCGGCGGCGATCAGCCCGGCCGCGCCGCGCTGGCCGCTGATGACGCTGGCCAGCGCGCTGTTCGCAGCCGCAATGTCAGTGCCTTGAAATTCCACATGATCCTCCCGGTTGATCCGCCATAGCACGCGGCAGGGGGGCGTGCATCATCCTTGGGGATGATGGCGGCGGGGCAGGCGCGCGCGCTACCCTTCGGGCAAAGAAGGAATATGCCGATGATGAAAACCCCGATTGTGTTGGATGCCGAAGCCGTGGCGCAGCTGCTGCCGCAGGTCGATGTGCTGCAGGAAATGCGCGCGCTTTTTGCAGACCTGGGCCTTGGTCAGGCGGTGCAACCTGCACAGACATTGACGCTGTTTCCGGAAGGGCAGGGGGATTTCATCACCTATCTGGGGGCGGCTGCCGGGGCAGGCACCTTTGGCGCCAAGCTGTCGCCTTATCTGCCGCGCGCGGGCGGGCCGGTTATCACCGCCTGGACCGTGCTGATGTCGATGGAGACGGGCCAGCCGCTGATGCTGTGCGACTCCGGCCGTTTGACCACCGAACGCACCGCGGCCACCACGGCGCTGGCGGTGGATCTGCTGGCAGGCGAGGGGGCTGCGCGGGTGGCCGTGATCGGCTCCGGCGCGGTGGCGCAGGCGCATTGGCGGCATGTGCAGGGTCTGCGCGATTGGCAGGAGGTGCGGGTCTATTCGCCCGGCCTGGGTGCGGATGCGGGCAAGCAGGCCGCGTGGCGCGGGATCTGCCCGGAGGCAGAGTTTGCCGCCAGTGCGGAAGAGGCCGCGCGGGGGGCGGATGTGGTGATGCTCTGCACCTCTTCGGGGACACCGGTTCTGGATGCAGCCGTGGTGGCGCCCGGCGCGCTGGTCACCTCGATCAGCACCAATGCGGCAGAGGCGCATGAGATTGCGCCTGCCTTCCTGGCCTCGGCGCAGGTCTATTGCGACTACCGCGAGACCACGCCGGCAAGCGCCGGGGAGATGGTGCTGGCCGCGCGGGATCATGGCTGGAGCGCGGATCAGCTTCGGGGTGATCTCGCGGGGCTTGCTGCCGGAACCTGCGAAGGGCCTGAAGTCGGCCGGTTGGTATTCTTCCGCTCCATCGGGCTGGGGCTGGAGGATATCGCCGTGGCCAACGCTATCTACCGCGCCGCCAGCGCTTGAGAGACAGGAGAGAGACATGCATATCGAACCTTTCGGTGTCGAAATCTGGATGAACGAGTGGGAGACCAAATGCGAATGGAACCTCGCCGAGACTTGTGTTGAAAGCCTGACCATCGAGGAGCTGCTGCAGCTGGCCGGGAAAAACTCTGCCGATCTGTCAGAGCTTCTGGGCATGAAGATGACTTATGGCGCGATCGATGGCTCGGACCGGCTGCGCAGTGCCATTGCGGCTCTGTATCAGGGACAAGGCCCGGAAAATGTGATCGTCACCCATGGCACCATCGGCGCCAACATGCTGGTGCACAAAGCGCTGGTCGAGCGTGGCGACCGCGTGGTGGCGGTGGTGCCAACCTATCAGCAGCATTACTCGATCCCGGCCAGCATTGGTGCGGATGTGCATCAGCTGCGCCTGCGGGAGGAGAACGGGTTTCTGCCTGACTTGGACGAGCTGCGGGCACAGGTGACGCCGGGGACGAAGCTGATTGCCATCAACAATCCCAACAACCCGACCGGCGCGCTGATGGACCGGGCGATGCTGGAGGAGATCGCCGCCATTGCCCGCGAGGCGGGTGCCTGGATCCTGTGCGACGAGGTTTACCGCGGCACCGATCAGGAAGGGGACGGGATGACTGCCTCGATCGCGGATATCTATGAAAAGGGGATTTCCACCGCCGGCATGTCCAAGGCCTATTCACTGGCCGGGTTGCGGCTGGGCTGGATCGCCGGGCCGAGGGAGGTGATTGAGGCGGTGGCCATTCACCGCGATTACGACACCATCTCGGTGGGCATGATCGACGATCACTTTGCCGCGCTGGCGCTGGAAAACCGCGAACAGGTGCTGGCGCGCAGCCAGCGGATCACCCGCGGCAATCTGGAGATTCTGTCCGACTGGGTGGATCAGGAGCCGAAGATCTCCTGGGTGAAGCCGCGCTCGGGTACCACCGCGCTGCTGAGGTTCGATCTTCCGATGACTTCGCGGGAGTTCTGCGTGGCACTGCTGAAGGAGAAAGGGGTGATGTTCACGCCGGGGTCGGCCCTGGGCATGGAGGGCTATGTGCGCATCGGCTATGCCAATGGGCCGGAAGTCCTGAAGCAGGGGCTGGGCCTTGTGTCCGGTTTTTTGGCAGCACAGTGGTAGTCAAGAGGATGCGCGGCGGCTGAACGCCGCCGGCCCGCTGTCTGTTTGAGGCAGTGTATTATTGCGTTGCTTGGCGCAAACAAGGCTCTGAGCCTTCATCTCAAGATCCTCATTGGCCTTGCCAGGCTTCTGTGAAGCCTGCTTTCCTAGCCTGTTCTGGGGTTCGGGCAAGCCAAACGCCACTGAGACAGATTGCCAGGGGATTTGATCTTGCCAGATCATAGGAGGCGCTGCCGTCACGACGTTCACCAGGCGCCAATCGCGTGGTCCGGGACCACATGTCAGCTGGGAAGGCCGCTGGCGGAATGCCGCGTCAGAAGCCCCTCAGCGCCTTCAGCGCGGTGAGGTCCAGCCTGGCCCGGAACGGAACCGGGGCTTGATGGGCAAGATCGGGTCCTTCCAGATATTCGCAGAACTTGCAGACATGTGCCTGCACATGTCTGCTGCAGGCACATGTCACACATTGCAAACTTCGGACAGCCTCCAAGCAGCCCGCTTCAGGGAAGTCGCCAGCGTGTTTTCTCCATGCCAAATGTTCTGGCAGCCCGCTCAAAAATGCGGCGCAACCACGTTGTCTGAAAATCAGCCCGGCTCCGCGGTCTTTACAGCCCTCCGGCATTCTCATCACGCTCTGCCGCATGCCCGATACCCTGTCCATTGTTGTCGTCGAAGCCGACCGCAAACGCGCCTTCCTGATTGTAGAGGGGCTGCGGGTTGCCGGGGAATTCGACATTGAGGTCATTTCGAGCCCTTCGGGCCTGGCCCGTCAGATTCAGATGCGTGACCCGGATGTCGTGCTGATAGATATTGCAGATCCCTCGCGAGACGCGCTCGAGGAACTGACGCTGGCCTCCGGCCCCAAGGACCGGCCAGTGGCGATTTTCGCCGACCGCAGCGCGGACGGGCTGTCTGCTGCTGCGGTGGAGGCGGGGGTTTCGGCCTATGTGGTTGACGGTTTGCAGCCCGCCCGGCTGAAACCGGTTCTGGATGCTGCAATTGCCCGCTTCCGGCTGTTTCAGCGGATGCGCACGGAGCTTGCCGAGACCAAGCGGGCGCTGGAAGAGCGCAAGGTGATCGACCGTGCCAAGGGGATGGTAATGAAAGCCCGGGGCGTTGGCGAGGATGAAGCCTATGCGCTGCTGCGCAAGGCGGCGATGGATCAGAACAAGCGTGTGGCCGAGGTGGCGCAGGCGCTGGTCACGGCGGCGGGGCTGCTGGCATGAGCGTGACGAGGATCCCGGCCGGTTATGTCCCGCTGACCGATGCGGCGCCGCTGATTGCGGCGCAGGAAATGGGGTTTGCTGCCGAGGAGAAACTGGCGCTGGACCTGCACCGCGCGCCCTCCTGGTCGTCGCTGCGGGACATGCTGGCCTTTGGACAGGTGGACGCGGCCCAGATGCTGGCGCCGGTGCCGGTTGCGGCGGCGCTTGGCCTGGGCGGCGCCAGCGCGCCTTTGTCGGTGCTGTCGGTGCTGTCCGTCAACGGCACGGTGATCGGGGTCAGCAGCAGCCTGGCCCGCAGACTGGCTGATACTGGGCATGGGTTTTCCTTTGACGATGCCCTGTCTGCTGGACAGGCGCTGATCGTTGCGGGCGGCCCGGAGTTGCGGATCGGCGTCCCGTTTCCATTTTCCATGCACGCTGAACTGCTGAACTATTGGCTGAAGGGGCTGGGGGCGGACACGCCCCCGGACATCGGCATCCGCACGGTGCCGCCGCCGCAGATGGTGGAGGCCATCCGCCGCGGCGAAATCGACGCTTTCTGCGTTGGCGAGCCCTGGGGGTCGATGGCGGTGGAGCAGGGGGCCGGCGCGCTGCTGCTGCCGGGCCGGGCGATCTGGTCTTTTGCTCCGGAGAAGGTGCTGGCCGTGCGCAGTGCCTGGGCAGACGCGGAGCCCGGCCTGGCCAACCGCCTGATCCGGGCGCTGTGGCGGGCAGGGCGCTGGCTGGCCGATCCGGCCTCGCGCGGGCTGGCGGCGGAAATCCTGTCCGCGCGGCGATACCTGGATCTGCCCGCTGAAATCATCGAGCGCGCGCTGTCTGGGACGTTCACGGTGACGCCGCAGGGGCTGCAGCGCGAAGCGCCCGGTTTTATCGGTTTTCACGAGGGAGCGGCGGGGTTTCCCTGGCGCACCCAGGCACAGTGGATTGCCCTGCAACTGGCCCAGCGGAACGGATTGGACCAGCAGACGGCGCTGGAAACCGCGGGAGCCGTTTTCCGCAGCGATCTGTACCGTGCCGCCCTGCGGGGCACTGGCGCGGAATTGCCGGGCGCCGCCTCGAAACCGGAGGGCGATTTTGGCGCGCCGCGGACGGCTGGCAGAGAATCGGAACCTGCCGGCCTGCTGCAGAACCGGTTTTTTGATGGCCGCGTTTTTGATCCCCTGATCGCGGACTGATGAAAATACAGGCAGCTTGCCGCGCCGCAGCGCTGCAACGCAGAATTTCTTGCTGCGAGAGCAAAGAAACCTTTGGCGCAGGCCGGGCCTTGCGGCAATCTGAGGTCAGGCAGGCAACGGAGCCTGACTGAGAATTTTCCCGAAGACCGGGGTTCACTGAGCAAAGCCGCTCGACCCACCGCCACTCCTTCCGGCGGTGCGTGTCAGCGGCTTTTTCTGTTCCGGCGACTGCCGCCGGACGCAGCTAGGAAAAGGAACCAACCCGATGAAGACACTCATCATGGCGCTTGCGGCCTCAACTGCACTGACCGGACCGGCTTTGGCCGCCACCCTGGATTTGGAAAAGGACGTGCTGACCTTCGGCTTCATCAAGCTGACCGATATGGCGCCGCTGGCGGTGGCCTATGAACAGGGCTTCTTTGATGACGAGGGGCTGTTTGTCACGCTGGAAGCGCAGGCGAACTGGAAGGTTCTGCTGGATGGCGTAATCAGCGGCACGCTGGACGGCGCCCATATGCTGGCAGGCCAGCCGCTGGCCGCGACCATCGGCTATGGCACCGAGGCGCATATCGTCACGCCGTTTTCCATGGACCTGAACGGCAACGGCATCACGCTGTCCAACGAAGTGTGGGAGATGATGAAGCCGAACCTGCCCACGGACGCGGACGGCAGGATCGCGCATCCGGTCTCCGCCTCCTACCTGAAGCCGGTGATTGAGGATTTCAACGCCAAGGGCAAGCCGTTCAACATGGGCATGGTGTTCCCGGTTTCCACCCATAATTATGAGCTGCGCTATTGGCTGGCGGCGGGCGGCATCAACCCCGGCTATTACTCGCCCGAGAACGTGACCGGGCAGATCGGGGCAGAGGCGTTCCTGTCGGTGACCCCGCCGCCGCAGATGCCCGCGACGCTGGAGGCCGGCACGATCTCCGGCTACTGCGTCGGCGAGCCGTGGAACCAGCAGGCGGTGTTCAAGGGCATTGGGGTGCCGGTGATCACCGATTACGAGCTGTGGAAGAACAACCCGGAAAAGGTGTTCGGCATCACCGCGGAATTTGCCGAGGAAAACCCGAACACCATGCTGGCGGTGGTCAAGGCGCTGATCCGCGCGGCCCAGTGGCTGGATGAAAACGAAAACGCCAACCGCCCGGAAGCGGTGGAGATCCTGTCGCGCCCCGAGTACGTCGGCGCCGATTACGAGGTGATTGCCAATTCGATGACCGGTACCTTTGAATACGAGAAGGGCGACAAGCGCGACGTCCCGGATTTCAACGTGTTCTTCCGCTACAACGCCACCTACCCGTTTTATTCGGACGCGGTCTGGTACCTGACCCAGATGCGCCGCTGGGGGCAGATTGCCGAACCCAAGCCGGACAGCTGGTATGACGAGGTTGCCCGCTCTGTCTACAAGCCGGAGATCTATCTGGAAGCCGCGAAAATGCTGGTGGATGAAGGGCTTGCCAGCCCGGAGGATTTCCCCTGGGACAGTGACGGCTACAAGGCCCCGACGCCCGCAGAGGACATCATCGACGGCATTCCCTTCGATGGCAAAACACCCAACGCCTATATCGACAGCCTGCCGCTCGGACTGAAGTCCGGCCAGACCGTCGTTGGCAGCGCCATTCAGGGCTGACCCCGGACAGGAGGGCAGGGGGGCGGTGCGCCCGCAAGAGCGGGCGGCCTTCCCCTCCCTCAGCATTTCCCAGAGGACGACACCATGACGATCGCCGACCCCGACACTCTGAACCCCGCCAGTGAACAAAAGGAGGCCCGCCGCGCCCGGCTGTTCACCCGCATCAGCAAGATGGACGCCTGGTTCCAGGTTTTTGGCCTGGCCTGGGTGACGCCGGTGCTGAAAGCCGCCTCCGGGGACAATCCCAGGGCGCAGATCAGGGAAATCTGGCGCTTGCTGGCGGTTCCCGTCATCGCCATTGCCGCCTTCCTGATGCTGTGGGCCGTGCTGGCGCCCAAGGTGCAGACCTCACTGGGCGCCATCCCCGGGCCCGCTGCTGTGTGGAGCGAAGCGGTGAACCTGCATCAGGATGCGCAGGCCAAGGCCGCCAAGGAGCGCGCCCATTACGAGAAGGTGGAGGCCCGCAACCAGCGCTTCATCGACCGCGGCCAGCCGGAGCGGGTGAAAGACATCCCCTTTACCGGCGCGCCGTCTTATTACCGGCAGATCGGGACCTCGATCCTGACCGTTTTCTTCGGGTTCCTGATTGCTGCCGCCGTGGCGATCCCGCTGGGCATCCTGGCCGGGCTTTCACCGGCTGCAAACGCGGCCATCAATCCGCTGGTGCAGATTTTCAAACCGGTGTCGCCGCTGGCCTGGCTGCCGATCGTGACCATGGTGGTTTCGGCGCTTTATGCCAGCAACGACGGGCTGTTCTCCAAGTCATTCCTCGTTTCCGCAGTCACCGTGACCCTGTGCTCGCTGTGGCCGACGCTGATCAATACCGCGCTGGGGGTGGCCTCCATCGACAAGGACCTGGTGAATGTCTCCAAGGTCCTGAAAATGAACACCTGGACCAAGATCACCAAGCTGGTGCTGCCCTCGGCACTGCCGCTGATCTTCACCGGGCTGCGGCTGTCGCTGGGGGTCGGCTGGATGGTGCTGATCGCGGCGGAGATGCTGGCGCAGAACCCGGGCCTTGGCAAATTCGTCTGGGACGAATTCCAGAACGGCTCCAGCCAGTCGCTGGCCCGGATCATTGTTGCGGTGCTGACCATCGGTATCATCGGCTTCCTCTTGGACCGGGTGATGTACGCGCTGCAGTCGCTCTTTACCTTCACGAACAACCGGTGAGCCGTCATGAGCATTCTTGAGTTCAAAAACGTCTCCAAGAGCTTTGGCGAGGGCAACAGCCGCACCGACGTTCTGAACAACATCAGCCTGCAGGTGCAGGAGGGCGAGTTTCTTGTGCTCTTGGGCTTTTCCGGCACCGGCAAGACAACCCTAATCAACCTGATGGCCGGGCTGGAGAGACCGGCGGAGGGGTCGGTCAAGTACCGGGGCAGGGAGGTCACCGGCCCCGGTCCCGAGCGCGGGGTGATCTTCCAGAGCTATTCGCTGATGCCGTGGCTGACGGTGAACGGCAATGTTGCGCTTGCGGTTGACACGGTCTTTCCCGGCCTCCCGAAGGCGGAGAAACAGGCGAAAGTGGACCATTATGTGGAAATGGTCGGCCTCAGCCACGCTGCGCACCGCCGCCCGGCGGAGCTGTCGGGGGGTATGCGCCAGCGGGTCAACGTGGCGCGGGCGCTGGCGATGGATCCGGAGATGCTCTTGCTGGATGAGCCGCTGTCGGCGCTGGACGCGCTGACCCGCGCCAATCTGGCGGATGAGATCGAGGCGATCTGGGAGGCGGACAAGAAGACCTGCGTGCTGATCACCAACGACGTGGATGAGGCCATTCTGCTGGCCGACCGCATCCTCGCCCTGAACCCGGACGGCAGCCTGGGGGAGGCGTTCACCGTCGCCATTCCCCGCCCGCGCGACCGCTCCGCGATGAACACGGACGAGAGCTTCAAGCGCCTGCGGGCGTCGGTCACCTCCCGCTTGATGGATGTGGGCATCCAAGCGAGGGCCGAAGGCACGAAGACCCTGCCGGACGTGACCCCGATCCACGGGCTGCCGACGGCTGTGGCGGAGGCTGCAAAGTCGATCACCGAGGAGCGGTTTCTGGATTTCTCGCAGCTGCACAAGATCTACCCGACGCCCAAGAGGCCGCTGACCGTGGTCGAGGATTTCAATCTCAAGATCAATAAGGGCGAGTTCATCTCGCTGATCGGCCATTCCGGCTGCGGCAAGTCCACGGTGCTGACCATGGCCGCGGGGCTGAACCCGATCTCCAAGGGGGCGATCAAGCTGGACCGCCGCCACGTCGAGGGTGCCGACCCGGAACGCGCCGTGGTGTTCCAGTCGCCCAACCTGTTTCCCTGGCTGACCGCGCGGGAGAACTGCGCCATCGGGGTCGACAAGGTCTATCCCAAGGCGTCGCAGGCCGAGCGGCAGGACGTGGTCGAATACTACCTGGAGCGCGTCGGCCTGGCGGATGCGATGGACAAGCCCGCACATGCGATGTCGAACGGCATGCAACAGCGGGTCGGCATCGCCCGCGCCTTTGCGCTTTCCCCGAAACTCCTGCTGCTGGATGAACCCTTCGGCATGCTCGACAGCCTGACCCGCTGGGAGCTGCAGGAGGTGCTGATGGAGGTCTGGAGCCGCACCAAGGTGACCGCCATCTGTGTCACCCACGACGTGGATGAGGCGATCCTGCTGGCCGACCGGGTGGTGATGATGACCAACGGACCCCAAGCCACCATCGGCAAGATCACCGACGTGGACCTGCCGCGCCCGCGCACCCGCAAGGCGCTGCTGGAGCACCCGGATTACTACACCTACCGGCAGGAGGTGCTCGATTTCCTGGAGGAATACGAGCACGGGGCGAAACCCGCTCCCAAACCAGCCGCAAAACAGATCGCAGCGGAGTAAGACCATGACCCAGAAACTCGTCATCATCGGGGCCGGCATGGCCTCTGGCCGGGTGATCGAGCATCTGCTTGATGCCGATCCCGGCGCCTATGACATCACCCTGTTCAACGCCGAGCCGCGCGGCAACTACAACCGCATCATGCTGAGCCCGGTGCTATCGGGCGAAAAGATCTATGAGGAGATCGTAACCCACAGCGACGAGTGGTACGCGGAGCGCGGCATCACCTGCAGGTTCGGCGAGCATGTGGTGAAGATCGACCGGGAAATGAAGGTGGTCGAGGGTGAAAACGGCCATGTGCCTTATGACAAGCTGTTGATTGCCACCGGCTCTGCCCCCTTCATCATCCCAGTGCCCGGACACGACCTGCCGG
Organism: Leisingera sp. ANG-S5; assembly: GCF_000813925.1. Lineage (NCBI taxonomy): Bacteria > Pseudomonadati > Pseudomonadota > Alphaproteobacteria > Rhodobacterales > Roseobacteraceae > Leisingera > Leisingera sp. ANG-S5. The sequence goes on from NZ_JWLH01000007.1 coordinate 172,610, forward strand.
GGGTGGTCTCCTACCGCGACCTGGATGACACCAACGCGATGATCGAGGCCGCCGCCAAGGGCGGCAAGGCGGTAGTGATTGGCGGCGGCCTTTTGGGGCTGGAAGCGGCCGCAGGCCTCAAGGAGCGCGGCATGGATGTGACCGTGCTGCACCTGACGGGCCACCTGATGGAGCGCCAGCTGGATGAGGCCGCGGGCTACCTCCTGCGCAAGGATCTGGAGGCGCGCGGCATCACCGTGAAAACCCAGGCCGCGACCAAGGCGATCCTGGGCGAAGACCGGGCGCAAGCGGTGCTGCTGGAGAGCGGCGAGACGCTGGGGGCCGATCTGGTGGTGATGGCGGTGGGCATCCGTCCGGAAACCCGGCTTGCCAATGACGCGCATCTGGATGTGGCGCGCGGCATCGAGGTGAACGCGCAGATGCAGACCTCCGACCCGGATGTCTATGCCGTGGGCGAATGCGTGGAGTTCGGCGGCCATCTGTTCGGCCTCGTCGCGCCGCTGTACGATCAAGCCAGGGTGCTGGCGGACAGCCTGCTGGATCAGCCCAACGCCTTTGCGGTCAAGGAGCTGGCGACCAAGCTCAAGGTCACTGGCTGCGATCTGTTCAGTGCGGGGGATTTTGCCGAGGGAGAGGGGCGCGAGGACATCGTCTTCCGCGATCCCTCCCGCGGGGTTTACAAGCGGCTGGTGATCGAGGACGACCGGCTGATCGGCGCGGTGATGTACGGCGACACCGCCGACGGCAGCTGGTTCTTCGGCCTGATCAAGGACGGCGCGGCTATCGAGGAGATGCGCGAAACGCTGATCTTCGGCCCGGCCTTTCAGGGGGGCGCCTCCGCGGACCCTCTGTCAGCCGTTGCAGCCTTGCCGCCTGAGGCGGAGATCTGCGGCTGCAACGGCGTCTGCAAGGGTCAGATCACCCGCGCCATCGAAGGCGGTGCCACCGATCTTGGCGCGATCCGCGCCACGACCAAGGCCAGCGCCTCCTGCGGCACCTGCACCGGGCTGGTGGAACAGCTGCTGGCGGTGACGCTGGGCGATGGCTATGCCGCCCCGCAGGCGCAGCCCGTCTGCGGCTGCACAAGCCACACCCACGAGGACGTCCGCCGCCTGATCAAGTCGCAGGAGCTGAAAAGCCAGGCCGCGGTCTGGCAGGAGCTGGGCTGGACCACGCCCAACGGCTGCCATGTCTGCCGCCCGGCGGTGAACTACTACCTCTTGGCAGACTGGCCGCTGGAATACCGCGACGATCCGCAAAGCCGTTTCGTGAACGAGCGCAAGCACGCCAACATCCAGAAGGACGGCACCTTCTCGGTGGTGCCCCGGATGTGGGGCGGTATCACTACGCCGGATGAGCTGCGCGCGATTGCCGATGCTGCTGACAAATTCGCGGTTCCGACGGTCAAGGTGACCGGCGGCCAGCGGATTGACCTGCTGGGCGTCAGGGGTGAGGACCTGCCCGCGATCTGGTCCGACCTGAACCGCGCCGGCCTGGTTTCGGGCCATGCCTATTCCAAGGGGCTGCGCACGGTAAAAACCTGTGTCGGCACCGATCACTGCCGGTTCGGCACGCAGGATTCGACCGGGCTGGGCATCAAGCTGGAAAAGCACCTGTGGGGGTCCTGGACGCCGCACAAGCTGAAGCTGGCGGTCTCCGGCTGCCCGCGCAACTGCGCCGAGGCAACCTGCAAGGACATTGGCGTGATCTGCGTCGACAGCGGCTACGAGATCCACGTCGGCGGCGCAGCCGGGATGGAGATCAAGGGCACTGAGCTGCTGTGCAAGGTGGTAACCGGGGAGGAGGCGATCGAGGTGATTTCGGCCATGACCCAGATCTACCGTGAAAACGCCCGGTACCTGGACCGGATCTACAAATGGCTGGCCAAAGTGGGGCTCGACTGGGTCAAGGAACAGATCGTGGACGACGTGGAGAACCGCAGGGCGCTGGCGGAGCGGTTTGGGCTGTCGCAGTCCGTCTACCGCAAGGACCCCTGGGCGGAGCACGCGCAGGACAGCACCACAAGGGCGCAATATGCGCCGCTTGCCAATCTCACATTGGAGGCTGCGGAATGAACTGGATCGACATCGGCCATATCGACGACATCCCGCTGCATGGCGCGCGGGTGGTGAAAACCCCGGCGGGCTGCGTTGCCCTGTTCCGCACCGGTGCGGCAGAGGTCTTTGCCGCCGACGACCGCTGCCCGCACAAGGGTGGCCCGCTGTCCGAGGGCATCGTGCATGGCCAAAGCGTGACCTGCCCGCTGCACAACTGGGTGTTCGATCTGAACACCGGTGCGGCGCAGGGGGCGGATGAGGGCCGGATCGGCACCTATCCGTTGCGCGTGGAGGCCGGCCGTCTGCTGATCGACGGTGCTGCCGTGGGCAAGCGGAGCGCGGCGTGATGGCCGGCAGCACGCCGGACGAGATCCGTTCCGCCTGTCCCTATTGCGGCACCGGCTGCGGCGTGCTGCTGCGCCCGGACGGGCAGGGCGGGCTGGCGGTGCGCGGTGACCCGGAGCACCCGGCCAACCGCGGGCGGCTGTGCTCCAAGGGGCTGGCGCTGGGGGAGACGCTGGGCCTGGAGGGCCGCCTGCTGGCGCCGCAGGTGAACGGGAAGGAAACCGATTGGGACAGCGCCCTGGATCTGGTGGCCGCCAGGTTCCGGCAGACGGTGGAACAGCACGGCCCGGACAGCGTCGGCTTTTACCTGTCGGGCCAGATGCTGACCGAGGATTATTATGTCGCCAACAAGCTGATGAAGGGCTTTCTCGGCTCCGCCAATATCGACACCAACTCGCGCCTTTGTATGGCGTCTACCGTGGCGGGGCACAAACGCGCCTTTGGCACCGACACGGTGCCGGGCACCTATGAGGACCTCGAAAAGGCCGATCTGATCGTTCTGGTAGGCTCCAACCTGGCCTGGTGCCACCCGGTGCTGCATCAGCGCATCCTGGCGGCGCGGGAGGCGCGCGGCACCAAACTGGTGGTGATCGACCCGCGCCGCACCGCCAGCTGCGATCAGGCGGACATGCATTTGAAACTGCGGGCAGGCAGCGATGTGGCGCTGTTCAACCGGCTCTTGGCGGCGCTTCACGAAGGCGGTGCGCTGGATGCGGAATATCTGCGGCATGTGAACGGGCTGGGCGGGGCGCTGGACGCTGCCTATGCCGCCGATGCGAGGGAGACCGGACTGTCTGACAGCGAAATAACGGCTTTCTGCGATTTGTGGATGCACACGGAAAAGGTGGTGACGATCTTCAGCCAGGGGGTGAACCAATCCACCTCCGGCGCGGACAAGGTGAATGCGATCCTCAACTGCCATCTGGCAGCCGGCCGGATCGGCAAACCCGGCTGCGGGCCGTTTTCGGTGACCGGCCAGCCCAATGCCATGGGCGGGCGCGAGGTTGGCGGGCTGGCCAATATGCTGGCCTGCCATATGGATCTGGACAACAGCCGCCACCGCGATGCGGTGCAGGCCTTCTGGGACGCGCCCGCGATGCCTGACCGCGCGGGCCTGAAGGCGGTCGACCTGTTCTGCGCTGCAGGCGACGGGCGGCTCAAGGCGCTGTGGATCATCCACACCAACCCCGCCGTCACCATGCCGGAGGCCGATGCCGTCTCCGCCGCGATAAAGGCCTGCGATTTCACCGTGGTCAGCGACATTACCGCCGCAACCGACACCGCCCGTCTGGCGGATGTGCTACTGCCCGCTGCCGCCTGGGCGGAAAAGGACGGCACCGTCACCAATTCGGACCGCACCATCAGCCGCCAGCGCGCCGCCCTGCCGCCGCCGGGTGAGGCCCGCGCCGATTGGGACATTCTGGCCGGTGCGGGCCGGCGCATGGGCTGGGGCGCGGCGTTTGATTACCAGTCTCCGGCGCAGGTCTTCCGCGAACATGCGGCCTTGTCCGGGCTGGCAGGCGGCTTCGGGCTGGACTTCGATATCTCCGGCCTCAGCTCCCTGTCCGATGCTGGCTATGACGGGCTGGCCCCGGTGCGCTGGCCGGTCAACCGCGACAGGCAGGGCGGGCGGTTCTTTGCGGACGGGCGGTTCTTTCACCCCGACGGCAAGGCCCGGATGCTGGCGGTCCGGCACAGGCCCCCGGCGGCCGCCCCGGACCGCCAGTACCCGTTCCGCCTGAACACCGGCCGCATCCGCGACCAGTGGCACACGATGACCCGCACCGGCATGGCGCCGCGCCTGTCCGGACATCTGGCCGAGCCTTTCGCCGATATCCACCCGGAGGACGCCCGGCGGCTGGGCGTGCAGCCCGCCGACCTGCTGCAGCTCAGCAGCCCGCACGGGCAGGTCATCCTGCGCGCCCGGATCACTGCGGATGTGCAGCCCGGCGACCTGTTTGTGCCGATCCACTGGACTGGAGAAACCGCCCCTTCTGCGCGCATCGATACCCTTGTCGCCGCCGCTGTTGATCCGGTTTCGGGCCAGCCCGAAAGCAAAGCTGCCGTTGTTGCGGCGGAACGCTGGCAGCCCGCCTGGTACGGCTTTGCCGTATCCTGCAGTCCAATGACCCCCCAGGCAGAATACTGGGCCGCGGCACGCACCGGATCCGGATACCGGGCGGAACTAGCGGGGCTGGCTCCGCTTGTGGATCTTGAAGCCGTTGCGCGGGGGCTCTTCGGCTTGCCGGACGTCGGCGTTCAGGTGATGACCGACCGCCGCAAGGGCATCGCCCGGCTGGCCCTGTTTCAAGACGGCAGGGTCATGGCCGCGCTGTTCACTGCGCCGGAGCCGATAGCGGTCAGCCGTGACTACCTGGCGGGTCTGCCGGGCAGCTGCACGGCAGAAGTGCTGACCGGCGTTCCGGCGGCGGGGCGGCCTGATCCAGGGCCTGTGGTCTGCGCCTGTTTCGGCGTCGGTGCCAACACCATCTTGCAGGCCATCGAAAGCGGCGGGCTGTTGAGCGTGGACGAGGTCGGCGCTGCCTTGCACGCGGGCACAAATTGCGGCTCCTGCCGCCCTGACATTGCAGACCTGCTGGCACGGCGCCCGTTCAGGCAGGCCGCGGAATAGGAGGGTTTCAGATGCCGGTTCCTCCAGCAAAGGCGTCCGCGATCTGCTCACTCTGCGCGCTGTGCAAGGGCTGCAGCAGGCTGATACGGTTTTTCGATCGCCTTGTCGAGAAAGAGGTTCTGAGCCTTGCTCGGCCTGCAGCCAAACGGGTCTTTGCCAGGAAACACGTCGGGGCCCACAGCTGGCCGCAGGACAGGATCAACGCGGCCGTTGTGGGGGAGGCCTTGAAGGGCCGCCGGGTCGTGCGCCTGAAATCGGGAGATCCCAGTATCTTCGGGTGTGCTGCGGCAGAACTGGCCGCCGCGCTTGCAGCAGACATCGATGCGGAGATCGTTCCCGGGATCACCACTGCCTGCGCCGCCGCTGCGCAATCCGGTACGCCACTGACCGAACGCGGCCTGTCTGACACGCTTGTGCTGACCACTGCCAGATGCAAAGCCGGCGACTCTCTGCCCGATTACGTCCGGCATGAAATGCCGGGAACCACAATTGCCTACTACATGTCGGTGGAGCAGGCACCGCGGGTGCGCGACGGTCTGCTCGGCCAAGGCTTGTCAGCCTCCACTCCGGTCACGATAGCTGCGGATGTTTCCAAGCCAAGTGCACGGACCGTCTCTTGTGGCCTCAGCGTGCTTCCGGACACCCTGAAACTTCATGAAATCTCCGGTTGTGCAGCAATTATCATCACATTTCCAAAACTCGGGTCCGGGCAGGTTTCTCTCCCAAAAACTAAGTCTTGCCGGCAAATAGCACGGCCTTAGGCGGGCTGCCGGAACGCGCGAAATTCCTTCTGCCATGCGGCGCGAGTTTTTGAGCATTGCAGAAGATCAGGCTCTGGTCTCATTGAATTTCAACGCCAGCAGATGACGAGGGCGGTAAGAGATATAGCTGACAGGAAGACTTTTGAGCATTGCTGTACCGTGTGGCGGCCCGCCGCCAGTCCTTCTGCCTGCCGAACATAATCTCAATGCGGTTGCGCCGCTTATATCGGCGTTTGTCGTATCTGATGGCTTTCTTGCGCTGCTGTCGGCCGTGGATACGGGCACGTATCATTTTGTCTTTAAACATTTTATAACCTACATCTTGGGCGTCCGTCATCCAGAAATGATCAGACACACACCATTCGTTTTTCAACCGTGAATCATGCCGCCAATCGGATATCAACGGGTCCTGAGCCTTATAGGAGACGCAGTTTGGGGTAGCGCGTACCCGGGCAAAAATGAATTCCAATAATCATACTTATGTTAAATAATTTAACCGAGCAAATTACCTGATGCGGACCAGTCAGTCCGTCCCTTCAGCCAGACTTTGCACCGACTGAAGGTATGTGATGACGTTGCCCAGGGAGCGGGATACCATCATAGGCTGACCGCTTGGCAGGGCCAAAGTCACAAATTGATCCTCATCCAGGGTCGGGCCAAACATTGGCATATCACCGTGGGCGGCAACCGGCTGGCGGCCATCTATTTGCTTGGCAACAGCTGCCATCGGGAATTCACCGTAATTGCGCGCGGCCAAGTGAGTCAGGTCCGGCGGCTGCAAGGCCATCATCTCCGCCATCGGTCCCAGGCTTGCCGCGTCCTTGCCGTGGCATTCAGCGCAGAAATACAGGAACAGGTCCCGCCCCTCTTCCACGCCGTGGCTTTGCGCCCAGCCCGGCCCTGCCGCAATTGCAAGTGTTGTCGCCAGCCGCATCAGCATTGCTGTTCCCCTTTGCTCCGGAACCTCCGTGCCGCCCGGCCCGAACCCGGTATCTACCGCACATGATGTGATGATAGCGGCAATCCGGCAGCGCAGGATTGACTCAGAGCAAGGCAGGATGAGCGGAACCCGGCTAGGCTCCGCAACTGCTGCAACGGGACGGGGTGCTTTGCCATGACCAAAACTGCCGGTGCACTTCTTGCCGCGGTGGCTGTTCTGCTCTCGGCCGCCGCCGTCTATCTGTTCATTTCAGAAAATGGCGCGGACTTGCCGGATGGCTTCGTCCAGGGCAACGGCCGGATCGAGGCCGAACAGGTTGAGATCGCCGCCGCCCGGGCCGGCCGGGTGGCCAAGGTGCTGGCGGCCGAGGGCAGCCTGGTGGCGGCGGGCAGCATCCTGGTGGAAATGGACACGGATGAGCTGGCGGCGGCGCATGACCGGGCCACCGCCGAAGCCGCGCTTGCGCGCCAGACCAAGGCCGAGGCCGAGGCGCTGGTGGTCCAGCGCCAGAGCGAGCAGCGCCGCGCAGAGCATGAGCTGGACCGCGCCACCGCCCTGCTGGCCGGGCACAACATTTCAGAAACCGTGTTTGAAGAACGCGAAACCGCCCATCAGGTCGCCGAGGCGGTGCTCGGCGCGGCCAAGGCGCGTGTCGCCACCGCAGAGGCCCGCATCGCAGCGGCAGAAGCCGAGGTCCGCCGGATTGCCGCGCAGATCGAGGACAGCACCCTCACCGCACCGGTGCCGGGCCGGGTCCTGTACCGGCTGGCGGAACCGGGTGAGGTGGTCGGCGCCGGCGGCCCGATCCTGACGCTCCTGAGCCTTGAAAACATCTATATGGAGGTATTCCTGCCCGCCCGCGAGGCCGGCCTTCTGCCGATCGGCGCCGAGGCCCGCATCGTGCTGGACGCCCTGCCCGATTATGCCATTCCCGCCACCGTCACCTTCGTCTCGCCAGAGGCCCAGTTCACCCCCAAGCAGGTCGAGACCCTCAGCGAACGCGAGCAGCTGGTGTTCCGCGTCCGCGTCCGCATCCCGCAGGATCTGGTGGCGGCGCGGATCGAACATGTGAAAACCGGCCTGCGCGGCATTGCGGTGATCCGGCTCGACACCGCCAAGGAATGGCCCGAAGCGCTGGAGCGGCGCATCCCGCCTGAGCTGTTCGAATGACTGCCCGGGCAGACAGTCCCGGGATACGCATCGCGGAGGTCAGCCACCGCTACCGCAAGCATACTGCGCTGGACACGGTCTCCCTGGACCTTCCACCGGGCCGGCTGGTCGGTTTCATCGGCCCGGACGGGGTCGGCAAGTCGACCCTTCTGGGCCTGGTCACCGGCGCCAAGAAGCTGCAGGCCGGCACCTTAGATGTCCTTGGCGGCCCCATCGGCGACGCCGCGCACCGGCGCCGCATCTGCCCTGCCATTGCCTTCATGCCGCAGGGTCTGGGCCGCAACCTCTATCCTGAGCTTTCCGTACGCGAAAACCTGGAGTTCTTCTCGCGGCTGTTCGGCCAGGGCGCGGCAGAGCGCGAGGCCCGCATCGCATCGCTCCTCACAGCCACCGGGCTGGCGCCGTTTGAAGACCGGCTGATGGGCAGGCTGTCGGGCGGCATGAAGCAGAAGCTGGGCCTCTGCTGTGCCCTGATCCACGACCCCAAGCTGCTGGTGCTGGATGAACCGACCACCGGCGTTGACCCGCTGTCGCGCCGCCAGTTCTGGGCGCTGATCGGCGCCATCCGGAAAACCAGCCCCGGCCTCACCGTGCTGGTTTCCACCGCCTATATGGAGGAGGCGCAAAGTTTCGACTGGATCGTCGCCATGGATGCGGGCCGGGTGCTGTACCAGGGACCGCCGGATGACCTGAAGCGCCAGACCGGCGATCTGGAAACCGCATACCGCCAGCTGCGGGCAAACGGCAGCCCGCCGCCGGTTCAGCACCCTGCCCCAGCGGCGCACAGCGGCGAGCCGGTCATCACCGCCCGCGGCCTGACCCGCCGCTTTGGCGATTTCACCGCCGTTGACCACGTCGATTTCAGCATTGCCCGCGGGGAAATCTTCGGCTTTCTTGGCTCCAATGGCTGCGGCAAGTCGACAACCATGAAGATGCTGACCGGCCTCTTGCCCATCAGCTCCGGCGAGGCGCAGCTGTTCGGCAAGCCGGTGGATGCCAGGAACCGCGCCCTGCGCCGCGAAATCGGCTATATGAGCCAGGCGTTCTCGCTTTATGGCGAACTGACCGTTGAGCAGAACCTGCAGCTACACGCCCGCATTTTCGGGATCAAGGACCGCGCGGCCCGGGTCGCCGAACTGACCCGGCGCTTCGGCCTGGAGGCGCACAGCACCTCCCTTGCCGCCGCCCTGCCCCTGGGTATCAAGCAGCGCCTGTCGCTGGCGGTAGCGGTGATCCACCGTCCGCGGGTGCTGATCCTGGACGAACCGACCTCCGGCGTCGACCCGGGGGCGCGGGATATGTTCTGGGCGCTGCTGCTTGAGCTGTCGCGCAACGACGGTGTGACGATATTCGTCTCTACCCATTTCATGGGCGAGGCCGAACGCTGCGACCGGGTTTCCTTCATGCACGCGGGCAAGGTTCTGGCCGAGGGCACGCCCAAGGCGCTGATGGCATCGCAGGTTGCGGACACGCTGGAACAGGCCTTTGTCTCCATCCTCAGGGCCGCCGACCCCCCTGCCCCGGTCTCCGCACCCGAAACAACGGTTCAGACAAAAGGCCGCGCAGCGGGCGGCCTCACCCGTGCGCTGGCCTATGCGCGGCGCGAAACGGTGGAGGTGCTGCGCGACCCGGTGCGGCTTGCCTTTGCCTTCCTTGGCTCGGTGATCCTGATGCTGGTGTTTTGTTTTGGCATTTCGCTGGACATTGATGAACTGGACTATGCCGCGCTCGACCTGTCGCAAAGCCCCGAAAGCCGCGCCTATCTGGCGGAGATTTCCGGCTCCCGCTACTTCCGCCCCGCACCGCCCCTGGCCAGCGCCGCCGACGGGCGCAAACGGCTGGTCTCGGGCGAGGTCTCGCTGGTGGTGGAGCTGCCCCCAGATTTCGGCCGCAAGCTGCGCGCCGGTGAACCGGCAGAGGTGCTGGCGATTGTCGATGGCGCTATCCCCTTCAAGGGCGAAACGGTGGAGGGCTACGCCGCCGGCCTGCACCAGACCTTCCTGAACGCTGAGGCCGCCGCCAGTGGCACCCGTCAGCCCGAAATCACCCGCATAGAGCCGCGGTTCCGCTACAACCAGAGCTTCGAGAGCATCGCGGCCATGGCCCCTGCGATGCCCGCAATCCTGCTGATCATGCTACCCGCGGTTCTGATGGCGGTCAGCGTTGCGCGGGAGAAGGAGCTGGGCTCGGTCACCAATTTCTACGTCACGCCCACCACCCGGCTGGAGTTCCTGATCGGCAAGCAGATCCCCTATATCGTGATCGCCTATTTGAACTTCCTGCTGCTGACGGTGATGACCATCGCGGTCTTCGGGGTGCCGCTCAAGGGCGACCCGCTGCCCCTGGCCCTTGGCGCGCTGCTCTATGTCTGGGCCGCCACCTCCTATGGGCTGCTGATTGCCACCATGACCTCCAGCCAGGTGGCGGCGACCTTTGCCACCACCATCGCCTCGGTGGTGCCGACGATCCAGTTCTCCGGCCTGCTGCAGCCGGTCTCGACACTGGAACCCGGCGCCCAGACCATCGGCGCGCTCTGGCCGTCATCCTATTTCCTGCATCTGAACGTCGGCGCCTTCACCAAGGGGCTGGGCTGGGAGGCGCTGCTGCCCGATATCCTGGCGCTGGCCTGCTTCGGACCGGCCCTGACCCTGCTGGCCGCGCTGGCGCTGCGCGCGCAGGAGAAGTAGATGCGGCGGCTCTCCTGCATATTCTGGCTCGGCCTCAAGGAGATGATGAGCCTGCGCCGCGACTGGGTGATGATGGCGCTTCTGGTCTGGTCCTTCACCCTGGCGCCGGTGATGGAGGCAACCGGGGTCGCAACCTCGGTCAACAACGCCTCGATCGCCTTTGCGGACGAAGACAACTCGCCGCTGTCCCGCACCCTGGCCGCCGCGTTTTTCCCGCCGGAGTTCCAGCCGGTGGTGCAGATTGAACCCGGTACCGGTGCCGCCCGGATGGACGCCGGCCACTTCCTGTTCGTGGTTGCCGTGCCGCCGGGGTTCGAAAAGGACGTCCGCGCAGGCCGGGTGCCGGAGATCCAGGTGCTGATCGACGCCACCGCAATGGAACAGGCCGGCATCGGCGCCAATTACATTACCAGCATCCTCAGCACCGAAATCCGCCGGTTTGCCATCGGCGCTGATCTGGCCGTGCCGCAGCCGCTGGACATCATCATCCGCAGCGCCTTCAACCCGAACCGCGACACCGTGCGCTTTGCCGGCATCAACGCGCTGATCGGCCAGATCATGTGGCTGACCACCATCCTAACCGGCGCCGCGATGATCCGTGAGCGCGAGCACGGCACAATTGAGCACCTGCTGGCGATGCCGCTGTCGCCCTTCGACATCGCCGCGGCCAAGATCTGGGCCAACGCCGCGGTGGTGCTGGTTGCGGCAGCGCTGTCGCTGGGTTTTGTGATGCAGGGCGTGCTGGAAATCACCATCGCCGGCTCCAAGCTGCTTTTCCTCTGCGGCACCGCCCTGTTTCTGTTCACCGCCACCGCGCTGGGAGTGTTCCTGGCCACGGTCGCGCGCTCGATGGCGCAGTTTGCGCTGCTGGTGATGCTGACCATCCTGCCGATGCTGATGCTTTCGGGCGGTGAAACCCCGGTGGAAAGCCAGCCCGCCTGGCTGCAGGCTGCCACCACCCTCCTGCCCTCGCGCCACTACATGGCCGCCAGCCAGGCCATCGTCTTCAAGGGTGCGGGTTTTGACACCGTCTGGCCCGAATTCCTGTGGATGGCGCTGCTGGGCGCGGCCCTGCTGGTAACCAGCCTGGTGCTGTTCCGCCGCTCAGTCGCGCAGGACGGCTAGCGGAGCACGACGACGGTGCATTTGGCATGACGCACCACCCGCGCCGCGGTCGAGCCAAGGAAGTAATCCTGCAGGCCCGGCCGGTGCGAGGCGATGACAATGCAGTCGGCGCCATGCGCCTCCGCGTAATCAGTAATCGTGCGCCCGGCATGGCCGGTCACTACATCCGCCTTGACGTCCGTCACCCCGCCCAGGTCCGCCTTGAGCGACTCCAGCATCTCTGCGCGGGTGCCTTCCAGCAGCCCCTCCGGCAGCTGCTGCACCACATAGCCGGGGATCTCGTCAGCCACGGTCAGCGCGGTGATCCTGGCATCGCTGTCCGCCAGCAGGCGGGCAGCCTCCAGCGAGCGGGCCGTATTGGCACCGTGATCCGGTGCGACGGGAACCAGAATATGCTTGTACATCGTGATCCTCCTTTGATGCCGCCCGAGTGTACGCCGCCCGCCGCCGCCCCGCATTGACGGAGGTTAGCCGCCCCAAGGCCGCCGATTGATCCGGATCATGGCACCTGCCGGCAAACCTGTTCTACTGGTGAACGCGGTGCGCACCCCGCCTGCCGCGATCCAGCCCGGAGGCCCGCCATGCAACGCAAAACCTCTCTCTTCGTGCTTGCCACTGACACCAGCGACGCAACCATCACTGCCGCCGCCGAGGCGGCGCAGAGCCAGGATGCCTATCTGGCCTGCCTGCTGCTCGATAATCCGCCCGGCAGACCCTACTTTGTCTCCGGCACAACAGCTTTCGGCTCGGCTGCGATGCCTGCGGACTGGGTGGATCAACTGCGGGACGCCCGGCAGGCAGCCCAAACCCGCGCCGCAGAGGTGAACGATCTCCTCACACGCAACACCTGCTCCGGCGATGTGCAATATGCGGTTTGCGCCGGTGCGGATATCCGGCTGCTGTGCGCCCAGCGGGCCAAGACCTGCGACATCGCCCAGTTCGCCGATGGCCTCAGGGACCACGAGGCTGTTTTCCGCGAAGCACTGCATGGCCTCCTCTTCCAGTCGCCGGTACCGGTGATTGTGAACGGCGCGCCTTTTGCCAGCTACAGCCGCGTTTTCCTGGCCTGGGACAGCAGCCCTGCTGCCTCCCGCGCGGCCCACGCGGCGCTGCCCTATCTGCGCCACGCTGACGAGGTCGTGATCGGCTGCTTTGAAACCAGCACCTCCGATCAGCGCGGCGGTGAGGATCCGGGCACCGATGCCGCCGTATGGCTCAGCCACCAGGGCTGCAAGGTGACCGTGTCTCAATTCCCCGGCGGCGGGCAGGATGTCGGCCACGGCATCCAGCAGCGCGCGCGCGAGGCCGGGGCCGGGCTGGTGGTGATGGGCGCCTATGGCCATTCCCGCCTGCGCGAGGCCGTTTTCGGCGGCACCACCCGCACGATGATCGAGCAGACGGACCTGCCGGTCCTGTTTGCCCACTGACGCCCTCTGCCCCCTAGCCCATGAACTCAGGAGCCGCCTTATGACCAGCCAGGCCCCGTTTGATGCCTACAAGCCTGCTGAAATCGCAAACCTGGTAGAGACCGCCGGGACCGCCAAGGCCCGGCTGCCGCTGCCGCAGATGTTCGTGCTGGCGATGCTGGCGGGCGCTTTCATCGGCTTCGGCGCGGCGGCCTATACCATGACCCTGACCGGTGCATCCCCCGTCACAGGGCCTATACGGGTGCTCGGCGGCGCGGTGTTCTCGCTCGGCCTGATCCTGGTGGTTATCGCCGGGGCAGAGCTGTTCACCGGCAATGTGCTGATGGTGATCGCCGCGGTGGACCGCAAGATCCCGCTGCGCCTGCTGCTGCGCAGCTGGGGCGTGGTCTATGTCGGCAATCTGGCCGGCGCTGCCGGGCTGGCCGCCGCCTTTGCCCTTACAGGGCTGCTGGACGGTGCAATGGGTGCAACCGCCGCCGGGATCGCAGAGGCCAAGGCCGGCCTTGCCCCGCTTGAGGCCTTTATGCGCGGCGCGCTGTGCAACGCCCTGGTCTGCCTCGCCGTCTGGCTGTCTTTCGCGGCCCGCACCGCCGCCGGCAAGGTTCTGGCCATCCTCTGGCCGATCACCGCCTTCGTTCTGCTGGGGCTGGAGCACTCCATCGCCAACATGTATTTCTTCCCGCAGGCGTGGGCAGCGGGAGCGGACCTTCCCCTTTCTGCGGCAGCCGCCAACCTGTTCTGGGTCACCGTCGGCAACATCGCAGGCGGCGCGGGCGGGGTCGCCCTGGCCTACTGGTTTGCCTTCCTGGGCGGCTCTGCGCAGCGCCAGCCTGAACAACCGACTGAGCAAAGCCGCTGACACGCAGGGTTCACTCCGCTTTGCTGTCCGGCAGCCGGATTTCCTGCAGCACCGCCAGATACCCCGTCAAATCAGACAGCGTGACCACCCCCAGCAGCTGGCGCTCCTCTGCCACCAGAAACTTGCGCCGCCCGGTGGAGGAGATCTTTGCCATCAGCTCCGCAGCCGGCATTTCAGGGCCGACCGTATTGTCCGCATCCGCCGGAACATAGACGTCGCCGACATGGGTTTCCGCCCAGTCCGCGCGCGGGGTCTGCGCCAGCAGGCTGGTATCTGCATAGCCCAGCAGCACGTCGCCCAGCACCATCGGTACAAAACTCTTGCGCGCGCTTAGCATCACGTCATCCGCAAGGTATTGCAGGCTGACCTCCGGCTGCACCGATATCACATGATGTGTCATCAGCACGGCAACCGTCTTGCCCTTGAACGCAGCCTCTTGCAGCTGGCGGGCATAGGTGCCCTTGGCCGCCGCCAGCACAAACACCCCAATCAGCACCTGCCACAGCGAGGCAACCGGATTGCCAGAAAACAGCCCGACGATGCCAAAGAAGATCAGCGCATAGGCAAAATAGCTGCTGATCCGCGTGGCGGTGGCGGTCGCCTGCAGCAGGTCGCGGTTGCGGCTCCACAGGAAGGCGCGGAAGATCCGCCCGCCATCCAGCGGAAAGGCCGGCAACAGGTTGAACACCGCCAGCACCAGGTTGATCAGCGCCAGGTAGTCCAGCACCGGGTTCAGCGCTATTCCCGGCGCAAGCCACCCGCCCATCTGCGCCAACAGCCAGAAGCCAAGAGCCAGCGCAAAGCTCATCAAAGGGCCGGCAATGGCAATCCAGAACTCGCTGGCGGCAGTCTTCGGCTCCGATCCCAGCTGGGCAACCCCGCCGAAGATGAACAGCGTGATCCCCTTGATCTCAACCCCGTAGCGCCGGGCCACCACCGAATGGGACATCTCGTGCAGAGTCAGAGAGGCAAAGAAGCCCAGCATCGCCAGCAGCGCCAGTGTGAGATAGACGCTGCCGCCGGCACCGGGATAGACCATCGGAAAATACTGCGAAGACAGGCTCCAGGTGATCAGCGCGGCGATCAGCGCCCAGCTCGGATCGATGCGGATGTCAAACCCCTGCAGGGTGGCGATCTTGATGGCATTGGAAAACATCGGCTCCCCCTCCGGTCCCCAGCTTAGGGCCAAACTGGCCCCGCCCCCTTGATCCGGCTCAAGCCCGGAACAGGCTGCCCGCCAGATAGGCCACCGCAGCCGCGCAGGAGCCGATTGCCAGCGTCTCCAGCCCGGATTTCCACCAGGGCGCCAGCGACCAGACGCTCTTGCTGGCGCCGATGCCAAAAAACACCGCCCCGGTGGCAATGGCCGCCGTCAGGAACGGATCAGGCAGCCCCAGCATGAAGGGCAAGAGCGGCACGATGCCCGCGGCCATAAAGGCGGCAAAGGTGGTCAGCGCCGCCGCCACCGGGTTGGGCTCGGCCGGCGCCAGCCCGTATTCGCTGGTCAGCATCAGCGAGATCCATTTCTCCGGGTTGGCGGCAACCGATTGCACCGCTCCGTCCAGCACCTCGCCGCTCAGCCCTAGCTCCTGAAAGATCTGGCGCAACTCCTCGCGCTCGCCCTCCGGGTAGTCGCGGATATGGCGCTTCTCCACCTTATAAAGCCGCCGCCGGTCGTCCAGATCCGCCTTGGTGCCCAGGTAATTGGCCGCCGCCATGGAAAACCCGTCCGCCAGCACGTTGGCAATGCCCAGGGCAATGATCACGCCTTGCGAAAACCCGGCCCCCTCGACACCCGCGGCAATGGCAAAAGTAGTGACCGCACCGTCAATGCCGCCGTAAACCGCGTCCCGCAGCCGCCCGCTTCCATTGCTGCCCGCAAGCCGCCGCGCGATGTCTTCCTTGCTGTGCCCGTGATCGCCCTTCATACCCGCAGGATGGCCCGGAACGGCAAAACCCGCATTGAGGGAGGTCAAGCCGCAGCCGCAGCCCGCGTGGTCCGGCGGCTGGCGAGATAGCGCAGGGTTTTCAGCCCCTCCGGCACCACTAGGATCGGCAGCACCAGCAGCGCGATCAGCCCCCACTGCTCCACCTGCAGCGGCACCGTATGCAGCAGCACCTGCAGCGGCGGCCAGTACACCGCCGCCACCTGCGCCCCGATGGTCACCGCCAGCGCCGCCAGAAGCAGCGGATTGCTGAACACCCCGATCCGCCAGCACGGCAGATGCAGGGAGCGGAAGGCAAAGACGCTGGCCTTCTCAAAGACCACCATGGCAGTAAAGGCGGCGGTGCGGGCCAGATCTTCGTTGCCGTCCAAGAGATGCAGGAACAGCCACAAGCTGGCGAGCCCGGTATAAAGCCCCAGCGCCAGAATGGTCAGCAGACCGGCCTTTCCCACAATCGGCGCGTCCTTCCTGCGGGGCGGATGCTCCATCTGGTCCGGCTCGCCCTTCTCCAGCCCCAACGCCACCGCCGTCACCCCGTCCGTGACCAGGTTCATCCACAGGATCTGGGTCGCCAGAAAGATCAGCGGCCCGCCGATCAGGATATTGATCAAGAGCGCAATCACCTCCCCCGCGTTGGAGGACAGAAGGTAGCGCACGAACTTGCGCACATTGGTGAACTGCCGCCGCCCCTCGCCGATGGCCCGCACGATGGTGGCAAAGTTATCGTCCAGCAGCACCAGGTCAGAGGCATCCTTGGCCACATCCGTGCCCCGCACCCCCATTGAAATCCCGATGTCGGCCTGCTTCAGAGCCGGCGCATCGTTCACCCCGTCACCGGTCATCGCCAAGATCTGATGCTGCCCTTGCAGGGCAGAGACGATCCGCATCTTGTGGGCGGGCCTTGTACGGGCAAACAGCACATCCTGCTGCAGGATCCGGTCCAGCTCCGCATCCTCCAGCGCCTCCAGCGCGTCGCCGGTCAGGGTCTTTCCGGCAGGCAGGCCCAGCCGGGTTGCGATCGCCTTGGCAGTCAGCGGGCTGTCGCCGGTGATCATGATCAACCGGATGCCTGCCGACTGGGCCGCGCCGATGGCGTCCCGCACCTCCGGCCGCGGCGGGTCGATCAGCCCCGCCAGCCCGAGGAAGGTCATGTCCTGCTCGCGGATCTCCCCGCCGTGCGCCGCGCCAGCCGCCAGGCCGATCACCCGCAGCCCCTCCGCTGCCATCACCTCATAGGCTTCGGTGATGGCGGCCCCCTCCCCTGCGCCCAGCTTCCGCGGGCCATCCTGCGTCAAAACTTCTGTGCAGAGGCCCAGAACCTGCTCCGGTGCGCCCTTGGTCAGGACCTTTTCGCCGCCGCCGCTGCGCGCCAGCACGCTCATCCGCTTGCGCTCGCTGCTGAAGGGGATTTCCGCCAGCACCGCATCTGGCGGCGGCAGCGCTGCCCAGCCCTTGTAGCCCAATGTGACCAGCGCCCCCTCGGTCGGGGCGCCGGTCATCTGCCAGTGGTCGCCCTCCTGGTGCAGGCTGGCGTGGGTGCAGGTCAGCCCCGCTTCCAGCAGCTCTGCCAGCACCGCATCCTCCCGCGCACCGGTAACGGCCCCCTCACAGGCAATATGGCCCGCCGGATCATAGCCGGTGCCGGTCACCTGATAGCTGCGGTCCAGCGTCCAGACCCGCGTCACGGTCATCTTGTTTTCAGTCAGGGTGCCGGTCTTGTCGGTGCAGATGACCGAGGCCGCGCCCAGCGTTTCCACCGCCTGCAGACGCCGCGCCAGCGCCCTTTGGCGCACCATTGCCGCCGCCCCCAGCGCCAGGGTGATGGTGACCACCGCAGGCAGCCCCTCCGGCACCATCGCCACCGACAGCGACAGGCCGGTCATGAACATCTCCGCCGCGTCCCGCCCCATATACAGCCCCAGCGCCAGGATCGCCGCCGCCACCGCCAGCGCCGCAAACCCCAGTTGCCGCGCCAGCCGGCCCAGCTGCACCTGCAGATTGGTCTTCTTCAGGCCCACCGCCCCGGTCAGCGCCGCAATCTCGCCAAAGGCGGTGCGCGCGCCGGTCGCGGTGACCACCGCCAGCGCGCGGCCCGCCGCAACCACCGTGCCGGCAAACACCTCTGCAGTGTCTGTGCCGGGCGCCTTGTCCACCGGAACCGATTCCCCGGTCAGCGCGCTTTCATCCAGCCGCAGCCCGGCAGCTTCGTGCAGGTGCGCGTCAGCAGGCACCCGGGCGCCCGCCTCCAGAATGATCAGATCGCCCGGCACCAGCTCGCGCGCCTCGATCACCTGCTCGCGCCCGTCCCGTACCGCCAGCGCCTGCGGCGATAGCATGCTGCGCAGGCTTTCCAGCGCGGTCTCCGCCCGCCATTCCTGCACAAAGCCAAGGATCCCGTTCAGACCGATCACCAGCCCAATCGCCAATGTGTCCGTATACTCGCCCAGCGTGAAGGCGATGATCCCCGCAGCGATCAGGATCAGCACCAGGAAATTGCTGAACTGGCGCAGGAACACTTGCAGCGGCCCGGTCCGCCTGCCCCGCGGCAGCTCGTTCCATCCATACGTCCGCCGCGCCGCTTCCGCCTGCTGCCGCGTCAGCCCGCTGAGCCTCCCGCCACTGCTGTCCTGAACCGGGTTTGCCATGCGCTTTGCCCTCCGCAGCCGCCCCCGGCCGCCGTTTTCAGCCTGCCGCAACTTTGGCCCCTCCGGCAACTGCACCAACGCCGCAGGGGGCCATTCCGAATGCGAACCGGAACATGAACCGGAACTAAAAGCAGAACATAATCAGCAGAAAAAACCCGTAGAACATTTATAACACAATGATAATAATGTTATTTTATCCTGTTTCCCGGCGGAAATAAGCGGGCTATAAAACGGAACTTGAACAGGAACAAACGGGCGTCAAACCCCAAAACCGGAACAGGGGAACTGCATGGCGGCGGACAGGCCAACCGACTTGGCGGATGATGGCGAGCCGATCACCATCGTCGAGCCGATGATCCCCGAAGAAGCCTCCCGGCACCGCCCTGCCCTCAACGATCTGGCGGTGGAGCTGGCGATGGCCTCCTCAGCCCTGCGCGCCGCCCTGCCAGAGGCCGTCCGCACCCCGCTGGCCGGCCTGGTGCGGTCGATGAACTGCTACTACTCGAACCTGATCGAGGGCCACAACACCCACCCGGTCGATATCGAACGCGCGCTCAACCATGATTTCAGCCAGGACCGGGCCAAGCGCGATCTGCAGCTGGAGGCGGTTGCCCATATCGCGGTGCAGAAGTGGATTGATGAGGGCGGGCTGCCCGGCCATCCGCTCGAGCCCGCGGTGCTGCAGGAGATCCACCGCCGGTTCTGCGAGAACCTGCCCGGCAGCCTGCTGGTCACGCGCACCCCCGACGGCACGGAGACCCGGATCATCCCCGGCGCCTTCCGCACCGACTATGTGCAGGTGGGAAAACACGTCGCCCCCAGCCCCGGCGCGGTGGCGCGGCTGCTGGCCCATATGCGCAAGATGTACGGCACCCAGGGCCGCAGCGGCGCGATCATCGCCACCGCCTGCGCCCATCACCGGCTGGTCTGGGTGCACCCCTTCCTGGATCTGAACGGGCGGGTGTCGCGCATGGTGGCCCACGCCATGCTGCGCCAGAACGTGAATTCCGAGGGCCTGTGGTCCGCCTCCCGCGGCCTCGCCCGCAAGGAGGCCGAGTACAAGCAACGCCTGATGGCCGCCGATGAACCCCGCCACGGCGGCGCCGACGGGCGCGGCAACCTGTCGGAGCAGCGGCTGGCGGAGTTTGCCGCCTTCTTCCTGGAAACCGCGCTCGATCAGGTCCGCTTCATAGAGCAGCTGATGCAGCCGCAGGCCCTGCGCACCCGGGTTGAGGCCTGGTGCCAGCAGGAAATCAAGGCAGGCCGCCTGCTGACCGGCGCCGAAACGGTGATGCGCGAGGCTCTAACACTGGGCAAACTGGAACGCGGCAGCGTGCACGGCCTGCTTGGCGTCAGCGACCGCCAGGCCCGCAAGGTGACCGCCGGATTGCTGGCGGCCGGCGCCCTGGCATCGCCAACCCAGCGCGCACCTTTGCAGCTGAACTTCCCGGCTACCCTGGCCGGAGACTGGATGCCCGGCCTGTTTCCCAGCCGCTGACACCGCGCCCCTGCCCGCCCGGCAGCCGCCAACTATAGAAAACGCTTGCACGAAATCCCGCTCTTTGGCCAACAGTCCCGGAAAAGAGGCGGCAAACGCCAAATTCCGTGAACGCGCCAGGCAGCAAACACACGGGTAAAATGCAGAGCGGCGCAGATGGCAGGCACAAGGGAAGATGGGTCGTGCATACACACCTAAGGATCTGAATGCGGTGATCCTTCTGCATTCAGAATGTATTGCGGCCCAGCTCCACGTGCAGCACGAGTTCTTGAAAAACCGATTGCAAACCAGGCGACTACCTGCTCCGTCGGCACGATGGTGATCACATGCAGTTCATCGGCGTGATGAATTTCAAGGGCGGCCCCGGCAAAATCACCACCTCCGCCCATCTGACGCAGCGCCTCGCGCTCAAGGGCTACAGTGTGCTGGCGATCGACCTTGACCCGCAGGCGTCCCACCTTGCCCTGCACGGCGTCCAGCCGGAGTTCGACCTCAAGGACGGCGGCACGCTTTACGACGCCATCCGCTATGACGACCCGGCGCCGATCTCCTCGGTGATCCGCAAGACCTATATCCCGAACCTCGACCTGATCCCCGGCAACCTCGAACTGATGGAGTTCGAGCACGACACCCCCCGTGCGCTCGCGCAGGGCAGCGCCGGATTGTTCTTTTTCCGGGTCAAAGAGGCTCTAACACATGTCGATTCCGACTATGACGTGGTGGTGATCGACTGCCCGCCGCAGCTCGGCTTCCTCACCATGTCGGCGCTCTCCACCGCAACCGGCGTGCTGGTCACCATCCACCCGGAAATGCTCGACGTGATGTCGATGTCGCAATTCCTGCGCATGACCGCCGACCAGATGGACGTGATTGCCTAGTCCTGCGCTGACATGAGCCACGACTGGATGCGCTACCTCTTGAACCGCTATGAACCGTCGGATGCGCCGCGGAACCGCATCGTTGCCTTCCTGCGTACCATGTACGGCTACAAGGCGCTGTTCGCGCAGGAGCTGGTCGAAAATAGCTTTGGCAACTAGTCGCAGGTCGTCGAGGTGCTGGCCGTCACCAAATCCTCCGTCTCAATCGCCATTGACGAGGCAATCGGCACCGATCTGATCCGCGCCATCGGCTCGGCACAGGGCATCGGCCGCCACCGCTGGGACGCGCTGGCCAAGGCGATTCACGGGCCGCTCGTCTTTTTGTCTTTCGTGATGATGGCATAGGATATATGCCCCTCACGCCTTTTGGGCGTCAAGTGAAGCGGGCCCGGAATTGATCCGGGGGATCAATTCCTCGCTGAACGGGGGCGTGGCCGCCTGATTGGTCGAACCAAAGGCGGCATGAATACCAAGCTGCACGCCATCTGCGACAGCCAGGGACGCCCGCTGGACCTATTCGTTACAGCTGGGCAAGTCAGCGACTACATCGGCGCCCGCGCTTTGGTGGGCGGCTTGCCAAGGGTGGAAAGGCCGCTGGGTGATCAAGGCCATGATGCTGATTGGTTCCGAGAAGCGTTGAAAGACAAAGGGATACGCGCCTGCATCCCCGGCCGGAAACAGCGGAAGAAACCGGTGAAACACGACAAGCGACGTTACAAATGCCGCAATCGGATAGAGATCACGTTTGGCAGATTGAAGGATTGGCGGCGCCTGGCGACCCGATACGATAGGTGCCCGAAGGTATACCTATCAGCAATCGCCCTCGCAGCAATGGTCATATATTGGCTATGTGTCCTGACCCTAAAAGGCTGATACCGTTTTTCAAGACAACCCTGACCAAATCACGTGCAAAACGTCATGCTTTTCACTGGCGTCGATGTTTTACCAGTCCTGTCGATGATGAATGGCCGGGCTTCTGAGGTGTAGAGGAGCAGATCATCCCATGGTTTATCAAGTGCCAGGAAAACGTACTGAAAAAACTGGCACAGGACTTTTCAACTGCTGAAACCCACGCTCACCCGCAAGCCTGGGCTTGCGTTGGAAAGAGACAACTCTGCACCATGCAGATCGGCGATGGCCGCCACGAGACTGAGGCCAAGGCCGCTGCCTGGTGTGGTACGGCTCTGTTCCAAGCGGTACAAGCGGCGCAGCACGTTTTGGTGTTCGGTTTCTGGGATACCAGGCCCGTGGTCGCGGACCATCAGAGTTGCCTTTGCCGCTTCCTGTTGCAGAGATACCGCAACATCCGTTCCCTCAGGTGTATGACGCAGTGCATTTTCGATAAGGTTGGCAAGCATCTGGTCGATAAGCGCCTTGTCACCGGTAATCATCACCGGTGCTCCCGGTAGATCAAGCACCAAATTGCGGCCCTGCTCCTCTGCTGCAGGTTCGTAGATGTCGGCAAAAGTACTGGCGATCTCGCATAGATTTACCGTCCCGAACCGGGACCGTGGCGTTCCTTCTTCCAGTTGGGCGATCTGCAACAAAGCCTGGAACGTGCTTATGATGCCCTTGGTTTGCTCCAGCGCCTTATCCGCTAGTAACTGTGCCTCTTCCGGCAGTTCCGGAGTTTCCTGCAGGCGCTGAAGCTGCAATTCCAACCGCTGGACAGGTGTCTTCAGGTCATGGGCAATATCCGCCGACACTTGCCGCAGCGCCTCGGTGGACTGCTGCTGCGCGTCGGCCATGCGGTTCACGCTGCGGCCGATGCGGGCGATATCCCCCTGACGATCTGGCATTTGCGGCACCCGGGCGCACAGATCACCTGAGGTCAGCGCCGACAGCGTGGTTTCGATACCCGCCAAAGACCGGGCGGCGCGCCGCGCAAGAAACACCCCGCCCAATACCGCAGCGGCGATGGCAGGAAGCAGGCTGAACAGAACCACCCGAAGATAGGTCTGGCGCAAGTCGTCCAGCGGCTTGGCGCTTTGCGCAATCGTCAACAGGCCGCCATGCACATAGGCGCTGAGTGAAATAAAGCGGCCTTCGATCGCCACCGGCGCCGGGCCGAGCGCCACCACCCGGAACCCCTCCTGCTGCTGCGTGATGGCGGCATTGCCGGCCACGATCCGCCCGCCGGGCCGACGGTAGCTGAGCAGGCGGCGCTGCGGGTCGGTCTCTGCCGTTTCGGCATTGACGAGCGCCGCCAGCGCCGCGGCAGAGGGCGTTGCGCGGAATCCCGCCATGTCCTGCATCAGGCTTTCCCGGATGGCCCGGTCCTGCGTGCCATGCGCCACATAGTACGTGACCCCAAGACTCAGTGCACTGGCCGCAACAAACAAGAGCGACAGCCACAGCGACTGCCGCACTGGTGAGGAGCGCAGCAGAACGCGCGCACGGGTCAGGGCATCATTCGGCAATGCGGTACCCCGCGCCGCGCACGGTTTCGATCAGGCCGGTGTCAAAAGGCCTGTCGACCTTGGACCGCAGGCGCGAAATATGGGTCTCCACAACATTGGTCTGCGGGTCGAAACTGATTTCCCAGACCGCTTCCAGCAGCATGGTGCGGGTTTGCACCCGCCCCTTGCGGCGCAATAGGTGCTCCAACAGGCGGAACTCGCGCGGCAGCAGCTCGATCTCTTGGCCTGCGCGGGTAACTCTGCGGCGGACCAGGTCCATCTCCAGATCCCCTGCCCGCAGAAAGGTCTCCTGCACTTGCAGGCCCGGGCGCCGGGCCAGTGCCGCGACACGGGCTGCCAGCTCGCCAAAGGCAAAAGGTTTGACCAGGTAATCATCCGCCCCAGCCTCCAGCCCGTCAATCCGGTCGTTTACCCCGCTCAGCGCGGTCAGCATGATGGCTGGTGTGCGAACACCAGCGCCGCGCAGGGTCTTGATCAGGCTCAGCCCGTCCAGCGACGGCAGCATCCGGTCGATGATCAGCACATCGTACTCCGCCGCAGCGGCCTGCAGAAGCCCTTCGCGGCCGTCGGTCACAAGATCAGCAATATGCCCCTCTTCACGCAAGCCCGAAGCAACGTAGGGGCCGGTCGTGGCATCGTCTTCTATCACCAGGATCTTCAAGCCATCCCCCGCTTCGCTGCGCCTCCCGGGTCTTAAACCGGATCCGGGTTCAGCGCACATTACAGATCTGTATAGAATGCGTCAGGCGATTGAAATGACGGCCTGCCATCTGCCTTGCATCCCTAGTGAAGCAAGGAATTGAAGATGCCCCAAACCAACGCTCCCAAACGGTTCGCCTTTGCCCTGACCGCCGCCGCCTCTGCCGCCGCAATGATGGCTCCGGCGCCCGCCCCCGCCCTGGCCGTGCCTGCAGGCGGCTATGCCGATCTGGTTGAAACCATTTCCCCGGCCGTCGTCTTTGTCGAAGTCACCGCCAAGGCGGAACCCACCACGGACCAGCAGGGAATGTACAATGACAAGTTCATGGAAGACTTCATGCGCCGCTTCGGCGGGCGCGCGCCGGATTTCGGCAACAGCCGCCAGGTCAAGGGCGCAGGCTCCGGTTTCGTGATTTCTGAAGACGGGCTGATCGTCACCAATCACCATGTGATCAACAACGCCCAGACCGTCTCCGTCACCCTCTCTGACGGCAGCAAGCATGACGCCATGATGATTGGCGCCGACCCGCTGACCGACATCGCGCTGCTGAAGGTCGAAACAGGTGCGCCGCTGACCGCGGTGGAGTTCGGCTCTTCCGGCGACCTGCGCGTCGGGGATGAGGTGCTCGCCATGGGCAGCCCCTTCGGCCTTGCAGGCACCGTGACCTCCGGCATCGTCTCGGCCACCTCTCGCAACATCAACTCCGGCCCGTTTGACGACTTCATCCAAACCGATGCAGCCATCAACAAGGGCAACTCCGGCGGCCCGCTGTTCAATGCCGAAGGCGAGGTCGTCGGCGTCAACACGATGATCTACTCGCCGGGCGGCGGCTCCGTCGGCATCGGCTTTGCTGTGCCATCCGATATGGTTCAGAAGATCGTTGCCGACCTCGAAGACGACGGCGAGATCACCCGCGGCTGGCTGGGCGTGCAGATCAAGCCGCTCTCTGAAGACGCCGCAAATGTGCTGGGCCGCGAGGCCGGCAAGGGTGTGGTGATCGAAGGCGTCGAGCCCGGCAGCCCTGCGGCGGAGGCAGGGCTGAAACCCGGCGACGTTGTGTTGCGGTTCGGTAAAACGGAAACCGTTGAAGTGCGTGATCTGACCTCCGCCGTGGCCATGAATCCCCCTGGTGCAGAGACCCGGATCCAAGTCTTGCGCAAGGGCAAAGAAGTCACCTTGAACGTGATCCTGGGCGACCGTGCCAGCCAGGATGCCTGAACCATTACATAACATCACCTCCTGCCTGGAAGCAGACAGGAGGCACGACCGCTAACTTCGCTGGACCTTTTGAAGCTGACAAGCAATCGCATTTGCAACCGTGCTGGAATCAAGACCAAGCATTCTTGTTCCGCATGCAACCGATCCATCGTATCCAAGACCGGGACGCGGGATATGAACCTGCCTTTAGACACAACTGCAGGAAATGTGATTATCGGCCCTGCAAGTCTAGCCGAAGGTGGCAAACGACGATCTTGCCGAAGCAATCAATCAACTGTCTCAAGCAGGCACCCAGAATTAGAACAAGTTCGAACTGCTTAGGGTCGGGAATGCGGCAGGTAACAGAGTTTATTGCGTCGGCGGAATTCACATTAGAATTCAGCGGTACCGGAACCCCTGTTACCGCACAGCACTGTTCGTGCGCCCTGTTTGAAATCAACCACAGATATTTTGCAACGTGTGACGAGCGGAAGGCCTAGCCGGATCAGCTCATAGCATAACCGGCTTTCTCGCCCTCACGAACATGTAAAATGACGATCCTATTGCTAAATTTTGCATACGGGGTCAGTAGAAAATCTCTCTGGCCATGCAACAGGCGGTGGTCAAAACTAGCGTGTCCGACGCACTGCCTTCGGTCAACTTTGTGCTTGTCTACGCAGAGGCCAGCCTTTCAACGGCGCAGCTTAAGAAAATGGGAGCCACCTTATGCAAGCGCGTAAGCCAGCGGCACTTGAATGGCTTAGCCAAGTTGAGCGCGCTTTTCTTCTGCCAAGCGCGTCTACCGATTAAGACCCAATTGGCCGCAGTAAATACCTGATCCTGGACCGGACGCCGCGGCGTCCGAATCAAGCGGCCGGTCAGTCTGCTGTCCATTCTTCTACACATACCGATGACATCAGCTCAAACAGCGCGTTGAAGCCACCGAGGCCAAGCACCACAACGGCTAGTACAGCGCGCTAACTTGGGTGGCCTCCATTTATCTAAGCCCACCATTTCCAATTGCAATGAGCACTAAGCATACAGTGCAGGGTCAGCACCAGCGCTCTTTGGCGGTCACGGTCATTTCTTTTCTGTCCCTAGATCGGACGAACGTAGCGGCAAATTTCCGGTGCAGGCAGTTGACAGTCTTGACGGTTAGAGCTTGCCAATGACGCACGAAAAAGAATTTGGGTTCCTTGGCAAGACAATAGCCTTGGGCTCAACAGGCTATCGCACATTTCTCAATTCTACTGGCTACGGTCAGCCAAGCCTTCCAGCTTGCCTGCAAGAATGCGTTCAGGGTCAGCAAGCTGCAGTCACAATGATTTCCACCTTGAGCTCCGGCCGGGCCAGCTTTGCCTCCCCGCAGGCCCGGGCCGGGGCATGGCCCTGGGGCACCCAGGCGTCCCAGACCGCGTTCATCTCGGTAAAATCCTTCATGTCGGCCAGCCAGACAATTGCCTGCAGGATCTGCTGCGGCGAGGAGCCGGCCTTCTCCAGCAGCGCCTCGACGCGGGACAGGCAGTCGCGGGTCTGTTCAGCCACGTCAGCGCCGTCCCCGACCTGGCCGCACAGATAGGCCACGCCATTGTGCTTCACGATCTTGCTCATCCGGGGGCCGGTTTCGATCCGTTCGATCATCTTGTTCTCCTATTCAGCGGCGGTGGCAGCAGGGTCGTCCATCGCCGCCAGTTCGCCCAGTGTCACGGGTTTTATCGGCGGCCGGATGCGGTAGTAGCCGGTCGCGTCAGGGGTCTGCCCGTTGGCCTCGGCCAGCAGCGCGGTCACGGTCAGCCCGCAATAGCGGCCCTGGCACGGCCCCATGCCCGCGCGGCCAAAGGCCTTGGCCTGGTTCGGGCCAAGACAGCCAAGCCTGGCATAGCTGCGGATGTCGCCCGCGGTGACTTCCTCGCAGCGGCAGACGATGGTGCTGTCGGCGGGCCGCACAGCGCCCGCATAGGGCGGATAGGCGGCATCCAGGAACGGCCGCACAGCGGTTTCCCGGCTGCGATTGCTGAACAGCGGCGCGGCCAGGCGGTCGCGCTCCTGCGCGGTGATCCGGCCCAGCTCCTCTGCCGTTTTCAGCGCTGCTATCCGGCCCGCATATTCGGCGGCCATTGCACCGCTGATACCCGCGCCGTCGCCGGCGATCAGAACACCGTCCCTGCCGGTCTCGCCCCATTTTCCAGTCTCAGGCACAAAGCACTGCTGCGCACCGGACCAGACATGCGGCACGTTGATCGAGCGCGCGGCCTGGGTGTTCGGCACCACGCCGTGATGCAGCAGGACGGTATCGCAGGCGATGCTGTGCCCCTGCCCCTTGCTGCGGAAAGTCACCGCCTCGGCCCCGGTGCTGCCCGCCACAACGATCTCCGTGGCACCGGTATACCGCGGCACGCCGGCGCGCTTGATCTCTGCCAGCATCTTCAGGCCCTTGGCCAGATAGCGCCAGCCGCGCAGCGCACCGGGCAGGTGGCGGGCTGCTGCCAGCGGGCTGGCCGCGGTCTGGGTCTCCACCAGGGCCAGCGGCGGCGTGCCCGCGCGCACCATCTGCGCCGCAATCAGATAGAGCAGCGGCCCGCACCCGGCGAGCACGGCGCGGCGCTGCAGCACGCCGGATTGTTTCAGCAGGATCTGCGCAGCGCCTGCGGTCATCACCCCCGGCAGGGTCCAGCCGGGGAGCGGCATCGGACGCTCCAGCGCGCCGGTTGCCAGGATTACCCGGTCCGCGTCCACCTGCCCTGCCCGGCCCTGCCGGGTAAAGGAGATGCGGAACCCGTCCTCGATGGCCCAGACAACGGCACCGGACAGATGCGTGATCCCGGCCCCGCCAAGACCCGCCGTCAGGGTCGCCCCATGCAGATACTCCTGCCCCAGAATAGCGCCGCGCGGCCCGCCCGCGCGGTCCACCTCGCGGTAGATCTGCCCGCCGGGGCGGTTCTGTTCGTCCAGCAGGATGACGCTCAGGCCCTGTTTAGCTGCTTCGGCAGCGGCGGCCATGCCGGCCGGGCCCGCGCCGATGATGGCCAGATCACAGCGCTGCATCGTTTGCCTCCGCTTTATGCGGGCGGGCTATTTTCATGCCCTCCTCGACTTCCAGCATACAGGCCTGCTGCACCCGGCCGCCGGTTTCCACCAGGCATTCGAAACAGGCGCCCATCATGCAGAACGGCGCCCGCGGCGCGCCCGACACGGGCGTGTGGCGGAACACCTGCACGCCAGCCGCCAGCAGCGCCCCGGCAAGGTTGGCGCCTGCAGGCAGCTCCAGCGGCAAACCGTCGAACCAGACCCGCACGCGGGGGGCATCATCTGCCAGCTCAAGAAACAGGGAATCGGTCTTCACTGAACACCTCCAGATCAGGGGCGGCTGCGGTGCCTTCCAGCCAATCCGGCAGGAACAGCGCATGGGCCGCGGCCAGGGTGATGCCGCTGTGGCAGGTGACAAGGTAGGCGCCCGGCAGTTCGGGGCTTTCCTGGTAGATCGGCAACCCGTCGGGCGACAGGATGCGCAAGGCGCCCCAGCTGCGCACCAGCTGCGCGCGGGCCAGCGCCGGATAGGCCGCGATCGCCTCGGCGGCCAATCCGGACAGGCCCGGCTGCGTCACCCCGTCATCCAGCCCGACCTCTTCGTTGGTAGCGCCGATCTGGATGCCGCCCTCGTCCACCTGGCGGGCAATCAGCGAAGGGCGGTTGATCAGTTTCGGCATCTTCTCGGTGATCAGCACCTGGCCGCGCTGCGGCCGCACCGGTGCCTTGAAACCCAGCTTGGGGCCCAGCTCCATCGCGCCGAGCCCGGCGGAGAGCACAACCTTGCCTGCCGTAACCACGGTGCCGTCGCTGCACTGGACCTTGAAGGCATCGGGCTTGGAAACCCTGGTAACGGTCTTACCGTTCAGAACTGTGCCGCCCAGCCGCCGCACGTCCTCCGCCAGAGAGACCAGCAGGCGCAGCGGGTTTGCGTGGCCATCCTGATGATGCAGGATCGCGCCCGCCACCTTGGGGCCGATATGCGGCTCCTCGCGGCTCAGCGCGTTGCGGCCCAGAACCTCGTAAGGGTAGTTGCCGCTCAGCCTGTCCTTCAGCGCATCGTACTGCGCCACGGTGGCATAAAGCGTTTCCTCGGAGAAATGCAGGTCATAGCCGCCGTTCTGCTGCAACCCGACAGAGCGGCCGGTGCCGTCTTCCAGTTCTGCCGCAAACCCGGCCCAAGCTGCAGCGGACTGCTGGCTCCAGCTGGCATAACGCGGCTGCTTCATGCCCTTGGACTGCACCCAGACCAGGCCGAAGTTGCCGCGGCTGGCCCGGAACGCGCCGTCATCGCCGTCCAGCACCGTGACGCGCTTGCCGCGCCGGAGCAGCCCCCAGGCCACGGACAGGCCAACAACGCCGCCGCCGATCACTGCATAATCTGCTTCCATCCTGCCGTATCCCAAAGGTTGGCTGCGGTTGCGGGGCGGCGCGCGGCCGCCCCTGTCCTTGATACGGGATTACTTGCCGATCTGGTCAAGAATGCCCTGGCCCCAGTCGGCGCCAACGTCTTCCAGAACCACCGGCCAGACGTCTTGGCGCACCTTGGCGGCCATCGCAGCCAGTTCGTCGCCGCTCAGATCGACCACCTTGGCCCCCAGTTCATCGGCCAGGCGCTGCTCCCATTTGCCCTGATCCTCTTCGGCGACGGTCCAGCGCTGCGCTTCAAACTCCGCTGCGGCGGCTTTCAGCGCCTCCTGGTCATCGGCATCCAGCTCAGCCAGCGAACCGTTGGAGATGATCATGTACCAGACCTCAAAGTGAGTGTTGGCAGGCACATAGGCCTTGGTCACGTCGCGGAACGAAGCGTAATAGCCTTCGGCGCCGGAACCGATGACGCCGTCAACTACGCCGGTCTGGATCGCGGTGAACGCCTCGGAGAACGGGATCGGCGACGGGATGTAGCCCAGAGCTTCGCCGGTCAGCTGGAAACTCTTGATGCCGGGCACCCGCACCTTGATGCCGTTGGACTGCGACGGGTCGCCCGGGCTGACCGCATCGGTATTCAGCGCAATGCCGCCGAAATACACCGGGTAGGCCGCCAGCATGGTGATGTCCTGCTTGGCATAAAGCTCTGCCATCACGTCGCGCACCGCACCGCCGGGGCCGTAGATCTTGCGTGCCTCATCCCAGTTGTTGGCCAGATAGGGGAAGGAGCTGATCTGCATCCGGCGGTCAGCCGCGGCTGCGGCCGGCTGGGTTGCCATGTCGATGGCGCCAACGCTGATGCGCTCCTGCACGGTGGTGTAATCGCCGAGCGCAGAGGCCGGGAAGATGTTGATCGACACATCGCCACCGGTGGCTTCGTCCACCTGGGCTGCAAAAGCGCGCAGCTCCTTGTCGATGGTGGTGTCCTGGGGGCGCACGTGGCTCATCTTGAGGTCGGCGGCCGAGGCGAGGCCTGCCAGCGACATCAGGGCAGCAGCAGCGGTGCCGGTCAGAAAGTGTTTCATGGGTAGTCTCCTCCGTAGGGTGTCAGGTGTTTGTCAGGGGTGGGGTCAATAGCCGAAGAAACGCGGCAGAAAGAGCGACAGGTCGGGCCACAGCGAGGTCAGGAAGACCACCGGCACATAGCCTGTCAGGATCAGGATCATTGCGGGCGGGATCACCTTGGTGACCTTCACATTGCCGATCCGCGCGCCAAGGTAGAGGATCGAGGCATAGGGCGGGGTGACGCCGCCCATCGCGGTGTTGACGCCCATGATCGCGGCAAACTGCACCGGGGTGACGCCGATCGCCTGCATCAGCGGCAGCAGCAGCGGCGCAATCAGGATGATGGCGGTGACGTCGTTCACGACCATACCGACCAGGAACAGCAGGATGTTGATGAAGATCAGCAGCAGCACCTTGTTGTCGGTGATCTCGAAGATTGCGCTGACCATCTTTTGCGGGATCGCTTCATAGACGAACATCTGGCTCAGGATCATCGAGAACAGGATCATCACCATGATCGCGCCCACCGCCGTGGCGGCTTCTTTGCCGGCCTCCAGGAAGCTGTCCCATTTCAGGCCCTTGTAGATGAAGAAGCCGACCGGCAGCGCATAGATCACCGACAGCGCGGCGGCTTCCGTCGGGGTCATGATGCCGCCGTAGATGCCGCCCAGGATGATCACCGGCATCAGCAGTGCCGGGGTCGCGTTAAAGCCTTTCTTGGCCACATCGCCTGCCAGCTGGGAGAAGGTGGGCGCATCATCCAGCACCAGGTCGAACTTGCGGCTCATCCACAGGTTCATGGCCGAGAAGTTGAACATGATCAGCAGGCCCGGCCCCAGGGTCGCCAGGAAACAGGCGAGGATCGAGGTATCGGTCACCCAGCCATAGACGATCATGGTCACAGACGGCGGGATCAGCAGCCCCAGGATCGACGAGTTGGCAATCAGCGCAGTAGCGTATTCCCGCGGGTAGCCGCGCTTTTCCATCTCGGGGATCAGCAGCGGGCCGATGGCGGCGATGCCGGTCAGGCCGGAGCCGGAGATCGCGCCGATGATGGCGCAGCTGACCGCCGCCACAACGCCCAGGCCGCCGCGGATATGGCCGATGAAGGCATTGACGAAATTCAGCAGGGAGGCGGCGATGCCGCTGGCTGACATAATGGTTCCTGCCAGAACAAACAGCGGAATGGCCAGCAGAACCGGGTTGCCCAGCTGCTGGGAACCCCACAGCATCATGCCTTTCATGGTCACATCGCCCAGGAAATACATAATCATCAGGGCGGCGCCGAAACAGTAGGGCAGCGGCACGCCCAGGGTCAGGGTCAGCACCAGAACGGCGATGGCAAGGAGTGCGATTTCAATCATTTTGCGGCTCCGGCGCGCAGGGCGTTGATATGGCGGAACAGGTGCACCGCGGTGTAGAGCATCATCAGAGCCAGACCGGCCACGAGCGCCACTTCGGAATAGAATGTCGGCAGGTAGAGCGTCGGGCTCTCCTTCCAGACGCGCCAGGCGTACTGGGTGTACTCCCAGGCCCAGCTCAGCAGCCACACGCCGACGGTCAGGCTGATGATTTCCCCGATGATCGCCAGCACGGTATGGCCGCGCTCTGTCTTGATGGCGATTTCCAGCACGTTGGCGCGGATGTGGGTATCCTCGCGCGAAGCGTTCACGGCACCCAGAATGTAGAGCCAGATGGTCGGGTAGAGCATGGTTTCCTCCAGCCCCATCACCGGGATCTGCAGCAGATAGCGGGTGACCACCTGGACGAACTGGCCAAGGGCCACCAGGCAGATCAGCCCGGTCAGCAGATATTTTGAAAATGTGTCCATTTGTCCTCCTTCCGGTGTCCCCTCACCGGGTTTGGTGGATTTGGCTGGACAAGGGTCATAAGATCAATTTCAAAATATCTGTGACTTCATAAACTGACTTGATACCCCAGCCATGAACTTCTCGATCCGCCAGATCTTCACCTTCCGCGAGGTCATGCGCAGCGGCTCCATCTCCCAGGCCGCGCGCACCGTCGGGCGCACCCAGCCCGCCGTCAGCACGATGATCTCCACGCTGGAGGGCGAGCTGGGCTTCAGCCTGTTCGTCCGAGAACAGGGCAAGCTGATCCCGACGCCGGAAGCGCAGTTTTTTCTCGAGGAGTGCGAAACCGTTCTGGAGCGCATCGAGCGGATCGAACGCACGGTCAGCAAAATCCGCAGCCACGAGGCCGGCAAGCTGCGCGTCGCGTGCCACCCGGCGGCCTCCGGGATGTTCATGCCGCGGATTCTAACGGATTTTCTGCAGGGCAAGGATGAGCTTGAGGTCGCCCTGATCATGCGCTCCTCAGACGTGATCGAGGATCTGATCGCCTCGCAGCAGTTCGACATCGGCTTTGCCGAGACCCCTGCCCCGCGCCCCTCTGTCCGGCAGATGGATTTCGATCTGGAGTGCGTCTGCGTCGTTCCTGCCAGCGACCCGCTTGCGGCAGCCGCAGAGATCACCCCGCAGGATCTGGACGGCAAACCGATGGCGGTGCTGTTCGATCAGCACCCGCTGACAGTGCGGACTGAGGCCGCCTTTCACCGGAGCGGCTGCTGCTTCCATAAGCGACTGGAATTGCGGACTTGGGCGCCTGGCCTGCAATTCGTTGCGGCAGGTATGTGCTACATGATCTGTGACATGATCACCGCCTATAGCTGCCTGCAGCAGCGCCAGACCAAAGAAGATCTGGTGTTTCGCCGGTTCCGACCGCGAATCGGAACAGGCGTGTCGATCCTGACGCCGGGCTACGCCACCCAGTCGCTGACATCCAAGGCGTTCACAGAGCAGCTATGCAACGCCATCGAAAACATGCAGGCTGAACTGAACAACAGCCTCTAACAGAGGCGCACAGACCTACGGCAGTTTCCGGAACACTGTGTTGCGTGATTTGGCTGCACCTGAACTCGCCAGCCCGCCTGGAACCAAACCGTTCCAATTCTGCGAAGGCAACACTGCCAGCCTTGCACCTAAGAAGCTCTTTCTTAATCGGCCTACTAAACAGGGCGTCTCAGGCCTGCCTGTTTTTCCCACTCAGAAATAGTCGGGAAAAAATGCTCGGGTGGTAGTCCGGCAGATTTCTACTGCGCCTATTCTGCTGAACTCATCTGGATGGGCGTGAAAATCGGTCCACAAACCTTCCAGTAAAGACATGATTGCCATGGCCACTTTTTCTGGATCGCCGCGGGTGCCGCTGGCTTCGCACAGCACTCGGCAGCAGCTGCGCACATGGTCATGCAGGGCGGTTCCGCGGGTTTCGATATAACCGGGTCCCAGCGCCTGCAGATCTGGCTCGGCGCGGAAGGCAAAAGTCAGCCGGGCGCTGCGCTTGTTGAGCACCGCTTCTGAGAAATCCGTTTCGAACAGCGCCTGCAGGCGGGCGGCGGCATCTTCCGGCGTGCTGACCCCTGCGGCGGCCTGGCTGGTGAAGCTCTGCCAGGCGTCATTGTACTGCCGCGTCATGTGGATGGCGAGTTCGCGAATCAGATTGTCCTTGGACTGGAAATGCAGGTTGATCATGCCGCGCGACAGCCCGGATTCCTCCTGAATACGGCTGATCGTGGCGCCGCTCACGCCGTGCCGGAGGATTACGCTGGCAGTAGCTTCCAACAGGACCTCCCGGTGCAGATCCTTGTCTACCTTCCGCTTTTTCTTGGCTTCTTCGGCACTTGCCATCTGCCCGCCCCTCTTTTTCTTGCCACAGGCCCGCCGCCTTTCCAGCACCATGCCCGCGTTTGCAACAGATTTCCATCGACAATGAACGATCATTCACTTAAGCATAATGTATGAACGTTCATTCATGATAGCAACACTCCGGACAGAGGGCCGAGATGACCAAACTTGGAAACGACTTCGAAAACTTCAAAACCTGGGACAAGGAGAATTACTTCCATCCGTGGGAAGGGCTGGAAGTCCAGGGTGCCGGAAAAGCCGACAGGACGTTCAGCGAGTACGCCGAAGGCATCTATGTCTACGACGAACACGGCAACAAGATGATCGACGGCCCCGGCGGCATGTGGTGCATGCAGCTGGGCTACGGCAACACGGAAATCGCCGATGTGATGGCGGCGCAGGCCCGCAAGATGGCCTATTGCTCGCCCTTCAGCGAGGCCACATCCGTCAGCGCGGAATTCGCCCATGCCATCGCCGAACGCGCACCGGGCGACCTCAACCGGGTCTACTTCACCACCGGCGGCTCCACCGCGGTGGACACCGCCATCCGCTTTGTCCACTTCCGCAACAACCTGCTGGGCAAGCCGTCCAAGAAAAGGATCATCACCCGGGCGCATGCCTACCACGGCGGCACCTATCTGACCGCCTCGCTCAGCGGCAAGCCAAGCGAGCGCCAGTGGTTCGACACTGACCAGTCCATCCCCCATTTCCTACCGGACGTGAACGCCTTCCGCCGCCCCCAGGGCATGAGCATCGACACATTCCTGGATGAAAAGGTGGCGGATCTGGAAAACGCCATTTTGGAATTGGGCGCGGACAATGTCGCCGCCTTCATCGCAGAGCCGGTGCTGGGCTCCGGCGGCGTGATCGTGCCGCCCGCGGGCTACCACAGCCGCTGCCTGGAGGTCTGCCGCAAGCATGACGTTCTCTACATCTCGGATGAGGTCGTCACCGGCTTCGGCCGCCTCGGCCACTGGTTCGCCTCCGAGGAGCTGTTCGGCATTACCCCCGACATCATCACCTGCGCCAAAGGGCTGACCTCGGGCTATGCGCCGATGGGTGCCGCGATCTTCTCCGACCGGCTGTTTCAGGACATCGAGGGCGATATCTCCAAGGACGTCTATTTCACCAGTGGCTACACCTATTCCGGCCATCCGGTCTGTGCCGCCGCGGGCCTCAAGAACATCGAGATCTTCGAGCGTGACGGCATTTTGGAGCATGTCCGTAAGGTGACGCCGCATTTCCAGAAGCGCCTGCATCAGATGCTGGAGCTGCCGCTGATCGCGGATGTGCGCGGCATGGGGCTGGTGGGCTGCATCGAATGCTCGCTGACCCGCGACGGCCAGGCCAGCGCCGAGATTGACGCCACCATCGGCGCCGTGATCGACGCCCGCTGCCAGGAACTGGGGCTGATGGTCCGCCCCTACGGCAGCATGGCGATCTTCTCGCCGCCGCTGGTGATCACCAAAGCCCAGATCGACGACATGTTCGACATTCTGACCGAAGGCGTCCAGCGCGCAACCCGGGAACTGCTGGGCCAGGGCCTTGAACTGGAGGCAATGCGGGCCTGAGGCCCGCATCCCTTAGAAGAACCAAAACAAACCCAACACGGGAGGGAACCATGAAAACCAAGCTGACAACCAGCCTGCTGGCCGGATCGGCTGCCATCTGGGGCGCCGCCGCTGCGGCAGAAGGCGAACTGGTGATCTACAACTGGAGCGACTACCTGGACCCCGCGATCATCGAGGCGTTTGAATCCGAGACCGGCATCGACGTCACCTATGACACCTATGATTCCAACGCGATGCTGGAAACCAAGGTGCTGGCGGGCAGCTCCGGCTATGATATCATCGTCCCCTCCTCCACCGGCACCGCGCGGCTGATCTCGGCCGGGGTGCTGCAAAAGATCAACAAGTCGAAGATCCCCAACCTGCAGCACGTCTGGCCCAAGATCGCCGGCCTGATCGAGACCTTCGATCCCGGCAATGAATACCTGGTGCCTTACAACTGGTGGACCTTCGGCATCGCCTACAACAGCGGCAAGCTGGCAGAGCGGCTGGGTGCGGACCACCCCAAGTCCTGGGACCTGCTGTTTGATCCGGAGATCTCCGGCAAGCTTGCTGACTGCAGCGTGATGATCGTGGACTCTCCTATCGACGTGATCGGCGCCGCGCTGATCGACATGGGCCAGGACCCGAACACCAGCGACAAGGATCAGATCACCGCCGCCGGGGCGCATATCGGCGCGATCCGGGACAATATCGCCCAGATCTCCACCGATGCCATGATCGGCGCCCTGTCCGACGGCGATGCCTGCCTCGGCCTGACCTGGAGCGGTGACGCCTATTGGGCCGCCGATGGGGCCAAGGAAGCCGGCAATGGTGTCAACTTGGAATACATCATCCCGGAAGAGGGCACGCTGCTGGACTTTGACGGCCTCGCTATCCTGGCTGATGCCAAAAACGTGGATGAGGCCCATGCCTTCCTGAACTACCTGCTGCAGCCTTCGGTCTCAGCCCAGAACGCCAACTTCATCCGCTACGGCAGCGCCAATCTCACCGCCCAGGCTGAGATCGATCCGGAGCTGACCAGCAACCCCGCCGTCTATCCGACCGAGGCGACGATGGAGATGCTGACCACCCCGGTGCTTCAGGACCGCAAGACCGAGCGCCTGTACACCCGCACCTGGTCCAAGGTCCGCACCGGCCAGTGAACCCCGGCGCGGCTTCCGGGCCGCGCCAATCCAGCCCTGCTGCGGCCTGCGGGCCGCGCATCAATTGCCCTGCCGCGGCGCCCGCTCACATCGCGGCAGGGACTTGCAACAGGGGAACCTGCACCAATGAACTTCCATGATCCGGCCAGTGCCGCCGCCGCCCGGGCCGAACCCGCCAGTCCGCTGAAACCAGCCCGCCCGCCCTTGATCCGCTTCGAGAATGTGACCAAGACCTTTGGCAGCTTCACTGCGATCTCGGATCTGAACCTGGATATCCAGGAACGCGAGTTCTTCTCGCTCCTCGGCCCCTCCGGCTGCGGCAAGACCACGATGATGCGGCTGCTGGCCGGGTTTGAGGAGGTGACCTCAGGCCGCATCCTGCTGGACGGCCAGGACCTGACCGGCATCCCCGCCAACCGGCGCCCGATCAACATGATGTTCCAGTCCTACGCGCTGTTTCCGCATATGACGGTGGCGAAAAACATCGGCTTCGGGCTCAAACAGGAGCGCTGGAAGAAGCGCGACATCCAGGACCGGGTCGACGAAATGCTGGCGCTGGTGCAGCTCGAAGGCTTCGCGGACCGCAAGCCGCACCAGCTGTCCGGCGGCCAGATGCAGCGGGTGGCGCTGGCGCGCTCTTTGGCCAAGAAACCCAAGGTGCTGCTGCTGGACGAGCCGCTGGGCGCGCTCGATAAGAAGCTGCGTGAAGAGACCCAGTTCCAGCTGATGGACGTGCAGGACCGGCTGGGCCTCACCTTCATTATTGTCACCCACGACCAGGACGAGGCGATGACCGTCTCCTCCCGCATCGCAGTGATGAAGGCAGGCAAGCTGCTGCAAACCGACACGCCTGCGCGGATCTACGAGCATCCGGCGTCCAGCTATGTCGCTGATTTCATAGGCAACGTGAACCTGATCAATGTTGAGCTCGCGGGCATGGAGGGCGATCTGGCGCTGGCCCGCTGGGATGGCGGAACCCGGCTGGCGATCCGCCCGCAGCCCGAGGATGTGATGACCCCCGGCGCCCGCAAGACTCTGGTGCTGCGTCCCGAGAAGATCCACGTCACCAAGGACCGGCCCGCAGACGCCCACAACGTGAACATGGTGGAGGGCACGGTTGAGGAGATCTCCTACACCGGCAGCGCTTCCACCTTCCTGGTGCGGCTCGACGGCGGCATGCTGATCCGCGCTCAGGAGGCCAACCGCCTCCTGACCTCGCGCCGCGAAATCGACTGGAACGACCGGGTCTGGCTCAGCTGGCGCGCAGGCGCCTGCGTGCTGGTCGACGCGTGAGGGCCGGACCATGAGGACATCACGCCGCCTGCTGATCCTGCTGCCCTATCTCTGGCTGGGGCTGTTCTTCCTGGTGCCCTTCCTGATCGTCATCAAGATCGCGCTGTCCGATTCCGTCACCGCCAGCCCGCCCTATGCCCCGACATTCAGCCTCGATGAGGGGCTTGCAGGCCTGCGCGCCTCCTTCGCGCAGTTCGATTTCGAGAACTTCCTCTGGCTGGCCGAGGACGGCATCTATCTCAAGGCCTATCTCAACAGCGTGAAGGTCGCCGCCATCGCAACCCTGCTCACCCTGCTGATCGGCTACCCGGTGGCCTATGCCATGGCCAAGGCGCCGCAGGACTGGCGCAAAACCCTCCTCCTGCTGGTGATCCTGCCGTTCTGGACCAGCTTCCTGATCCGCATCTACGCTTGGATCGGCATACTCAAGAACGAGGGCTTCCTGAACCTCGCGCTGATGAAACTTGGCATCATTGAACAGCCGCTGGCGATCATGCACACGGAGATCGCGGTCTATGTCGGCATCGTCTATTCCTACCTGCCGTTCATGATCCTGCCGCTGTATGCCTCGCTGGAACGGATCGACGGCCGGCTGCTGGAAGCCGCCGAGGATCTCGGCTGCGGCGCCCTTGCCGCCTTCCGCCAGATCACCCTGCCGCTGTCACTGCCGGGGGTGGTTGCGGGCTGCTTCCTGGTCTTCATCCCGGCGATCGGCGAGTTTGTGATACCCGACCTCCTGGGCGGCTCCGGCACGCTGATGATCGGCAAGACCCTGTGGCTCGAGTTCTTCTCCAACCGCGACTGGGGCGTGGCGGCGGCGGTGGCCATCGTACTGCTGACCATCCTGATCGTGCCCATCGTGCTGTTCCAGCGCCACCAGCAGAAACATCAGGAGGAGCTGGGATGATCCGCCGTTTCAACATGTTCAACCTGACCTCGCTGACCTTCGGCCTGGCCTTCCTCTACCTGCCGCTCTTGCTGGTGGTGATCTACTCTTTCAACGACTCCCGCCTGGTCACCGTCTGGGGCGGTTTCAGCACCAAATGGTACGGCATCGTGCTGAACAACGACGCCTATCTGGAGGCCGCCTGGATCACCCTGCGCATCGCCTTTGTCTCGGCCACGCTGGCGACAGTGCTGGGCACGCTCAGCGCGGTTGTCATGGTGCGGGCGGGCTCCTTTCCCGGCCACACCCTGTTCTCCGGCATGATCTTTGCGCCTCTGGTGATGCCAGAGGTGGTGACCGGCCTGTCGCTCCTTTTGCTGTTCGTCGCTATCGGCCTCGACCGCGGCTTCTGGACCATCACCATTGCCCATGCGACCTTTGCCATGTGTTATGCCTCGGTGGTGGTTTCTTCCCGCCTGGCCAGTTTCGACCGCTTGCTGGAGGATGCGGCGCTGGACTTGGGCTGCACCCCGTTCTCGGCCTTCCGCCAGGTGACCCTGCCGGTGATCGCGCCCGCGGTGATCTCGGCCTGGCTGCTCTCGTTCACCCTGTCGCTCGATGACTTGGTGATCGCCACCTTCACCTCCGGCCCCGGCTCCACCACCCTGCCGATGAAGCTCTATTCTTCCGTCCGGCTGGGCGTCTCGCCCGAGATCAACGCGCTGTCCACGATGCTGATCGGTATCGTTACCTTTGGCGTCATCGCCGCGTCGCTGATCAACCGGCGGCAGGAGCGGCGCCAGAAACAGGAAAACCGCGCGGCGGCCGCCGCCGCATGACCCGCCCTCAAACCTAAATGGATACGGCAATGCAGTACAACATGTCCCAGCTCTATATCGGCGGCCGCTGGACCGCCCCCCGCGGCAGTGCCTCGGCGGAGGTGATCAACCCTGCCACGGAACAGTCCCTCGGCCGCCTGGCGCTTGGCAGCGAAGCAGACGTCAACGCCGCCGTGGCCGCAGCCAAGGCCGCGCTGCCCGGCTTTGCCGCCACCAGCCGCGAGGACCGCATTGCGCTCCTTGAAAGGGTGCTGGAGATCTACACCGCCCGCGTGGATGATTTCGCAACGGCCATCTCGCTGGAGATGGGCGCCCCGATCACCATGTCGCGCGAGATGCAGGCGCAGGTGGGCATCGACCACCTGGAGGCCATCATCGCAGACCTGAAGGCGCTCGATTTCGAAGAAACCCTGCCCAACGGCGACACGCTGGTGCGGATGCCGGCTGGCGTCTGCGGGCTGATCACCCCCTGGAACTGGCCGGTCAACCAGATCGTGCTGAAAGTGGGCCCTGCCCTGGCCGCCGGCTGCACAATGGTGCTGAAACCCTCCGAGCTGACGCCGCTGTCGGCGATCCTCTATGCCGAGGTGCTGCACGAGGCAGGCGTGCCCGCGGGCGTCTTCAACCTGGTCCACGGCGAAGGCCCTGTGGCTGGCGGCGCGCTGTCACGCCACCTGGATGTCGCCCTGATGTCCTTCACCGGCTCCACGCGCGGCGGCGTCGCAGTGACCCGCGATGCCGCGGAAACCGTCAAGAAGGTGGCACTGGAGCTTGGCGGCAAATCCCCGAACCTGGTGTTTGCCGACTGCGATCTGGAAACCGCCATCGCCGAAGGGGTGGAGGCCTGTTTCGTCAACACCGGCCAAAGCTGCGACGCCGCCACCCGGATGCTGGTGGAGCGCAGCGTCTATGGCCGCGCGGTGGAGTTGGCACAGGCGAAATGCGCGCAAATGACCGTCGGCAACTCCGCAGAACCGGGCGATCACATGGGACCGCTGTCCAGCGCTCAGCAGTATGCCCGCGTGCAGGAGATGATCGAGGCCGGCATTGCGGAAGGCGCGCGGCTGGTGGCCGGCGGGCCGGGCAAGCCGGCAGGTTTCGACACCGGCTACTACGCCCGCCCCACCATCTTCGCCGATGTGACCAACGACATGCGCGTGGCGCAGGAGGAAATCTTCGGCCCGGTGCTGGTGATGATCCCCTTCAGCAACGAGGAAGAGGCCATCGCCATCGCCAATGACACGCCCTACGGCCTGTCGGCCTATGTGCAGACCGGCGACAGCACCCGCGCAGGCCGCGTTGCCCGGGAGCTGCAGTCCGGCATGGTCAATGTGAACGGCGCCTTCCTGGGTGCAGGCTCCCCCTTCGGCGGGGTCAAAATGTCGGGTGTCGGGCGCGAGGGCGGCCGCGAAGGCATTCTCGAATTCCTCGAAACCAAGGTGATTGCAGCACCCTGACGGGAGCTGCAAAAACGGACCAGTGCCATGAAAATCCTCCGCCGCATCTACAGCGCTCACGCCTATGACACCCAGGCCCCTGCCGGCAGCTACTGGGAGGCCACGCTGCCCGCCGCCCCTGCCTATCCGCCGCTGGACGGCGACCGGCGCACGGGCGTGGCCATTATCGGCGCGGGCTACACCGGCCTCAGCGCCGCGCTGCATCTGGCCCGCGAGCACGGCGAGGCGCCACTGGTAATCGACGCCGCCCGGCCCGGCTGGGGCGCCTCGGGGCGCAATGCCGGTTTCTGCGGCTTCGGCGGCGCCAAACTCGGCAACAGCGATATCATCCGCCGCTTCGGCGAGGACGATCTGCGCGCCTTCTTCAGCGCCCAGAAGGAGGCGGTTGCGCTGGTCCGCGATCTCACTTCGCCAGGCAGCATCGAGGCAGAGGCGCAGGATGACGGCGAATACTGCCTGGCCCACAGCGCCCGCGCGGCCCGCGCCCTGCCGGAAATGGCCGCAGGCCTGCGCCAATATGCCGGGGTGGACTGCCCGGTGCTGTCTGCCGAGGAGATGCGCCAGGAAGGCCTGCACGGCGACGGGTTCCACGGCGGGTTTCTGCTGCCTCTGGGCTTTGGACTTAATCCGGGCAAATACGCGGCCGGCTTGGCCCATCTGGCGCAACAGGCCGACGCGGTGGTCCACGGCAATACCCCGGCTCTGTCGGTGCAGGAGCAGCCCGGCGGCACCTATATCATCGAAACACCGTCGGGCCGCATTACAGCGGACCGGCTGATCGTCGCCAGCAACGGCTACAGCAGCGACAACCTGCCGGACTGGCTGCGCGGGCGCTATTTGCCGGTGGTCTCGCATATCATGGTGACGCGGCCCCTGACCGAAGCCGAGAAACAGGCGCAGGGCTGGACCACCCGGCGCATCGCCTATGACACCCGCAACCTGCTGCATTACTTCCGCCTGCTGCCGGACAACCGGGTGCTGTTCGGGATGCGCGGCACCAGCAACATCACCCCCGGCTCCACACAGCAGATGCGACGCCGGATCCGCCGTGATTTCGAGATGATGTTCCCGGCCCTTGCCAAGGCTGAAACTGAATACCATTGGAGCGGCCTGGTCTGCCTGACCCGCGGTCTCACCCCCTATGCCGGGCAGATCGGAGACTGGCGGCGCGCCTGGACCGGATTTGGCTACCACGGCGGCGGCGTTGCAATGGCGACATATACCGGGCGGCTGATTGCTGGAATTGCCGCCGGAAAGCCATGCGTTTCCCCTTTACCCGAGCTCATGAAGGTGCAGCCTTCAACGTTCCCATTGCTGAGTTACCGCCGCCACCTCCTACCTCTAGCGTACACATATTACGGCATGAAAGACCTGCATTAGGAACTTCCGCGCTGACTCGACTGAACAGACTCGCTGCGCGTGGAACACTTCCGGTACCACCGGGGGCGGTTGAGTTTTCGGTGCAGAGCAGAACTTCCGAACTGAATTTCTCATCGTGTAAGAAAACCAGGATTTACCGGCCTGTGCCATCAAAGCGAAACCTCAACCTGTCTGAGCGCAAGGTTTGCCACCCCGTGCAATGCGTCTGCTGTTGCACCGTCACGGGCTTGCGCTGCAAACCCCTGGATCAGCACCGAGACAAATTTTGCCAGCAAGTCCGGCTTGACGGATACAGCCATGTCCCCGGCGGCGATACCGCGCCGGATCCGGTCTGCGATCATCGACTCGCTGGCTTGCCTGTAGCCGGCAAGCAGTTCCTGCGCGCATTCGCTGCCTTTGCCGCAATTGGTTGCGGCACTGATCAGGAGACAACCCTTGGGCCTTTGTTCCGTGCAAAAGGCCTCAATCGCCTCGGACACAAGGCGGCGTAGAGCCTTGGCGGCAGTTGCTTCTTCATCAAGGGCGCGAGGGGCGTAAGTCGCAACATGCTTGACATAATGGGCGGTGCAGCGTTCAAACAGCGCCTGTTTGTTGCCAAAAGCCGCGTAAATACTGGGCGGGTTCAATCCCATGGCAGCACTGAGTTCTGCCATGGACGCAGCCTCATATCCTCGTTCCCAAAACAGCAGCATCGCCTGCTCAATCACGTGATCGGTGTCAAAGGACCGCTGCCGCCCCATGGCTGCCTCCATTATTATTTACCGATCACTACACAAATGTGCTTGACCCGGCAAGCCGCCCATTGTTTATCAATCACTACAGAATGGGTGGAGGCTAGGATGAAAGCAGCAGTTATCGAGAGTTTTGGCGGGGTGGAAGTGTTCCGGATAGCGGAACAGCCGCACCCCGAACCCAAGCCGGGGGAGGTGCTGATCCGGGTCCATGCGTCCAGTGTGAACCCTGTGGATGCGGGGGTCCGGTCTGGACGGATCCTACCCTATGACCCAGCCCAATTTCCGATGATCCTAGGCTGGGATGCGGCAGGCACTGTCGAGACGCTTGGCCCTGAAACGGAAGGGTTTGCCCCCGGAGACCGGGTGATGGGGCTCTCACCGCAACCAGGATCGCTGGTAGGCACCCATGCGGAATTTACCACCCTGCCTGCCAGCCAGATTGTGAAGATTGCCGATGCGGTTTCTTTCATCACAGCCGCTGCAATGCCTTT
Organism: Leisingera sp. ANG-S5; assembly: GCF_000813925.1. NCBI lineage: Bacteria > Pseudomonadati > Pseudomonadota > Alphaproteobacteria > Rhodobacterales > Roseobacteraceae > Leisingera > Leisingera sp. ANG-S5. Next base: position 216,851 of record NZ_JWLH01000007.1, read on the forward strand.
GATCGGCAGCACCGCACTGGCGGCATATCAAGCGCTGGATCTGCCGCCGGGCGCCCGTGTTCTGGTCAACAATCCCAAAGGGGCGGTTGGCGCAATGGCTGCAGCGATCGCGCCTTTGCTGGGGTTCGAACTCGCGGCCTCTGATGCACAAGACGTGGATGGCGCCATTGACGTGCGCGGCGGTGAACATGCGCATCAGGCTTTTGCTGCGGTGAAGGACAGCGGGGCCTATGCAACCATTGTTCCGGAGTGGTGGAAGCCGGGCGGGGTCTTTACCGCAGCGCGGGGCATCACCCCAGTGACAGTTCAAAATCCCGCCAATCAGCAGGTTCTGCTGCCATTGTCGGATTGGCTGGCCCAGGGCGTCCTGGATCCGGGGATCGAGGAGATCATGCCGCTTCACCGGATCGCAGAGGCGCACCGGAGGCTGGAGGCGCCCGGACGTACCGGCAAGTTTGTTCTGGACCATACCTGCTGACACCTGCAGCGAAAGGCACAGGCAGGGCCGCCCCCGCCTGTGCCGGTTTTTCGTGCTGCCGAAGGGTCCCGGATTGCTACGCGGGCGCGGGCACGCCCATTGCAGCAGCCGCCCGGGCCAGACACTGCTGCGCGTCATCCATGAAGTCTGCGAGAATGCGGCCTGCAGGCGCGGCCGAGCGGATCAGGCCGATGCCTTCGCCGGCAAAGGCGGTTGCCACATCCGGATCGCCTGCATCCTGAGCTGCCAACCATTTAGCGGCTTCAGCGCCTGCTTCCATCCTCAAGGCATCTTCGGAGCCGTGCCATTTCTGAATGAAGGAATTGCGCAGCACACGGCCATTGTAGCGCGCAGGCCAATCATAGCCGCGGACCACGTCGACCACCTTGGTGCGGATCGTATCGTCACCGGTCGCAGCAAGCGCGCGATCCAGGATGCGGGGATGCACCAGCGCCTCGTGCGAGGCCCAGAACCGGGTGCCGATCACCGCACCATCTGCACCCAGCATCAGGGCCGCAGCCAGACCGCGCCCGTCGGTGATGCCGCCTGCGGCACAGAGCAGCGCCGTGCTGTTCCGGCGCGCGATTTCGTCCGCTATCTCGGGAACCAAAGCAAAGGTGCCGCGCGTCTCGCCATGGCCGCCGGCATCTGCCCCCTGAGCCACAAGAATGTCCGCGCCGCAGTCCAGCGCCTGTCGGGCATCGCGCAGGGTTTGGACCTGGCAGATCAGCGGCACGCCGGCATCCCGGATCGCAGGCGCAAATGGCGCCGGGTTGCCGAAGGACAGGAACACCGCCGCGGGATCCTTCGCAAGTACCAGATCAAGCAGATGCGGCTGTTCCGCCAGCTTCCAGGTGATCAGCCCGCAGCCCGCGCGGGCCCCCGCGGCGGCGGTGAACTGCTGTTCAATCCAGCCGACATCACCATAAGCCCCCCCGATCATGCCCAGCCCGCCGGCTTGGGTGACGGCGCGGGCCAGCGCGCCGCCCGCAGCAAAGGCCATCGGCGCCTGGATCACCGGACAGGTGATCCCCAGCGCCTCTGTCAGCCGCGTCTTCATTGAGCTTTCTTCCGGTATTCCTGCACCGGCAGGCCACCGACGCCCCAATCCTCCAGCGGGACCTCGTCAATCACGACAAAGGTCGTCGCTGGGTTCTTGCCCAGAATGTCCTGCAGAAGACCAGTGACCCCGGTAATCAGCTGCGCCTTTTGATCTGCGCTTGGGCCGTTGCCATCAGGGCCGCCTTCGCGGGTCACCTTGATATTCACATAAGGCATGAGTCAGTCCTTTCGTGGAGCATAGGAAAACACTTTCGCAACGATGCGCCATTCGGTGCCGTGGCGAACCAGGGTCAGCAGGTCGTGGAAGTCCCGGCCCATCATGGTCATCCGGGCGCTGACATGGGCCAGACGGTTGCTGGCAAAGGCAATCTCCAGGATCTCCTCCTCGCGCAGGTCGCCGCGTTTGGCGGGCGGCTCACGCCCGTCGACGCGGGTCATGTAGGTCTCAAGATCCAAGTAAAGCTCATCGCCTTCAGTGGCGCAGACATAGGCCAGCTGCGGGTGGAAGATCTCGCGCAGCATGGTGCTGTCGGCCTGGTGGAGGCCCTCAAAATAGGCCCCCATCAGTTCGCCGACCGCTTTGTGATCGGCGGGCGTCATTGGATCAACCCTTCGGCGCGCATCGCTGCCTGTGCCGATGGACGGGCTGCACTGCGGTTCACAAAGGCGGCAAGATTGGGCCAGCGGGCCAGGTCGATACCGGTGAAATTTGCCCAGTTCGAGACAACGAACAGGTAGGCATCCGCCACCGAGAACTGGTCTTCAATCAGCCACTCTCGGCCATCCGCCAGCTGGGCTTCAATGAAATCGAACTTGCCCGCAACAGCGGTACGCGCAGCGTCCTTGCCGGCCTCGGATGTGCCCTCGCGGAACAGCGGGCCAAAGGCCTTGTGCAGCTCACTCCCGATCCAGTTGAGCTGTTCCTGCATCCGGGCCCGGGCCAGGGTGCCAGCCTCCGGCGCCAAGCCTGCCTCCGGGTGGCTGTCCGCGATATACTGCAGAACCGCTGCCCCTTCAGTCAAAATGCTGCCATCGTCCAGGCCCAGGGCCGGAACATAGCCCTTGGGGTTGATCGCGCGGTAGTCCGCACCCGTTTCAGTCCTGCCCGCGGCGGTATCGACGGTTTCAATTTCAAACGGGCGGCCGGTTTCATGCAGGGCGATATGGCTTGCCAGAGGGCAAGCACCGGGCTTGTAGTAGAGTTTCATAACAGTCTCCTGTGTTGGTGATGCCCTCTGACTACCTCCGAATATGATTGATTGATAATATTGTGTTTTCAGCACTATGATCGAAAAAAACGAACATGTTGGAAACTCATGAAACATGACCAGCTCATTGCCCTGGACGCCATTGTCATAACCGGCACATTCCGCGGCGCGGCGGAGCGCCTGCACAAATCGCAATCCGCCATCAGCCACACAATCCGTCAGTTGGAAGAGGAGCTGGAATTGGAGCTGCTCAGCCGCGAAGCCTACCGCCCCGCACTCACCCCAGCAGGCGAAATCTTCTACCGCGAGGCGTCGCGGGTTCTGCGCCAGATGCAGGGGCTGAGATCCACCGCGGCCCGGCTGCGCGCCCGCGAAGAGCCGGAGCTGACCGTCGCCGTCAGCGCAACAATGGATTTGGACCCTTTGCTGCCGGCCCTTGCAGAAACCGGGCGGCGCCACCCCGCAACACATCTGCGGCTGCGGATGGAGATGATGGGCGGCCCGATCGCCCGGCTGATGGAGGGCAAGGCAGATATCGCGCTCGCGTCCCTTGATGGGGTGCCATTGGACGAAGTTGAGGCTGAACCGGTTGCCGAGGTCACGATCCGGCCCGTGGCCAGCCCTGATCTTGGCCTGCCGTCCGGTTCCCGCGCATTGTCCGCATCCGAAATGCAAGGCCACGTGCAGGTGGTTGCCGCCGGCACCGGCGGCGCGGCGCATGAACAGAGCCGCGACCTGCTGTCTGGCGGGCTGAAGTGGACCGTTTCCGATCTCACGGCCAAGAAGAAAGTGATCCTCGCCGGGCTCGGCTGGGGTGGTTTGCCCGACCATATGACAGATGCTGAGCGACGCTCCGGAGCGTTGCTGTCCCTGAACCTGGAAGGGTTTCCTCTTCGCCGGACCATGCTCTACAAGATGAGACGCAGGGACCAAACAGTAGGAGTCGTTGCCAATGAACTTTGGAGCAAAATCGGTACTGCCAAGCCGGACTAAATCAGGAAACCCCTAGGACTGCTAACCTTCTGCAGCTGAAGCAGAACGCTATCATATTAAAGCGAAAGCTCTCCAAGGGCGACGTGGCTGGCTCCTGCCCGGCTTGCATCACGGTGTCATGTGCTGCAGCGCAGATTTGCCCGGCCCGCCATTCGTGTGCCGTACAGCCTTTTTCAGTTTGTAAAAGGCTGGGCTGCCGGACAAAACGGACCGCTGCCTTTGAAACCCAATTAAGTCGGAAATTGGCCCTCCGAACAGACCCCGGCAGGAAAGAAGCCCTGGCGCACTCCGCCAGGGCCCTGATTTTTGAGGGGCCAGGCGGTTATCAGACACCCGCCATCTCGCGTTTTTCCGCGTTCCTGAAGAAGATCAGGTAGAAAACCGGCGCGGCCACCAGCGTCAGCACGGTCGCAAAGGCCAGCCCGCCCATGATGGTGATTGCCATCGACACGAAAAACGCATCGGTCAGCAATGGCGCCATGCCAAGAATGGTGGTCACTGCTGCCAGCATCACCGGGCGCAGGCGTGAGACCGAGGCTTCGACAATGGCTTCGCGCAGAGGCTTGCCGGTTTCGCGCACCAGGTCGATCTCCTCGACCAGCACGATGCCATTCTTGATCAGCATACCGGACAGGCTGAGCAGACCCAATAGTGCCGTGAAAGTGAAGGGGAAACCGGTTCCCAGCAGCCCGATCACCACGCCGTTCACCGACATCGGCACCAAGAGCCAGATGATCACCGGCTGGCGGATTGCGTTGAACAGCAGTACCGAAATCAGCACCATTATCAGCAACGTCACCGGCAGCTGCTTGCCAAGGCTTTCGTTAGCGTCGCCAGAGCTTTCATGCTCGCCGCCCCATTCCATCATGTAGCCGGGCGGGATGTCCATCGCCTCGATGGTTTCCTGCACTTGGGCAAAAACGGTGGCCGCAGTCATGTCCGGCGGGATGTCGGCGCCAACAGTGAGCGTCGGCAGTCGGTCCCGGCGATGCACCAACGTGTTTTCCACCTCGACATCGATGCCATCAATCATCTGCTCCAGCGGCAGGAACTTTCCGGCAGAAGAAGAGAAAACAACCTGATCATAGATGTTGTAGGAGTCCTCCTGCGCTCGGCGTACCACGATGGGGATCAGCCGGTCATGTTCCCGGAAGACGCCCATCTGCACACCATCGGTGGAGAACTGCAGCGCGTCGGCGATGTTTTCCCGGGTGACGCCGGCAGTCTGTGCCCGGTCGGTAGCATAGACAGGTTTCAGCACCGGCTCCTGCTCACGCCAGTTTTGACGCGGGAGCAGGATATTGGGGGAAGCCGCTTCCAGCCGCCGGATCGCTTCTTCGCCCAGGCGGCGCAGGACGCGCGGGTCGGGACCGGAGAAGCGCACCTGGATCGGATCACCGCCACCCGGGCCGAACACCAGCCGCTTGGTACGGAACTCACCCTCAGGGAAGCGGGATTGGCCAAAAGCCTCCAGCTCAGCCTGCAGCGGCGGGATGGCGTCCAGGTTTGCGGTACGGATGATCAGGTGGCCGTAGCTGGGGTTCGGCTTTTCGGCAGAATAGGTCAGCATGAAACGGGTTGCCCCCTGTCCCGTGAAGGAGGCCACCGAAACCACATCATCGCGGGCGCCCAGCCAGTCCTCGAACACCTGCAGATGCTCGGAAGTGGTGTGTATCGATGTGCCCTGAGGCAGCTTGTAATGAACAAAGAACAGCGGGGTGTTGGAGTCCGGGAAGAACTGCTGCCGCACTTGCCCGAAACCGAAAAAGCAGACCACGGTGACGGTAATCAGCCCAGCGACGACCATCCAGCGCAGCTTCAGAGATGCCCGCAGAATTGCGCCGTAGGTGCGGAACAGAACACCATCATAGGCATCACTGTCCCCCTCCTTGCCCTGCTTGAAGAAGTAGTGGCCCAGCAGCGGGGTGGCCGTCAGAGCCAGGAACCAGCTAAGGAGCAACGAAATGGCAATCACCGCAAACAGCGAGAACAGGAACTCACCAGTCGCATCCGGGCTGAGACCGATACCGGCAAAGGCCATGATGCCGATCACCGTAGCGCCAAGCAGCGGGATTTGGGTTTTTGACGCCGCATCGTGTGCCGCCTCGCGGGAAGTCTTGCCGCGCAGCATGGAAATTTGCATCCCCTCCGCCACAACAATGGCATTGTCGACCAGCATCCCCATGGCAATGATTAGCGCACCAAGCGAAATCCGCTCCATCTCGATCGAGAACATGTTCATGAAGAACAGTGTGCCCACCACTGTCAGCAGCAGGGTTGTGCCCACCACAACAGCGGCGCGCCAACCCATGAACAGCGCCAGCACGACCACCACGATGGAAACCGACATGGCAAGGTTTACCAGAAAGTCGTTGGAGGCCTGCTCGACCACCACATGCTGCTGATAGATTGGTTTCAGATCGACACCATAGGGGATCTGGCTGTCCAGTGCGGCGAGCTTGGCGTCAACGTTCTTGCCCACTTCGACGATGTTTTCGGTGGCAAGGCCGGCAATCCCGAGAGTGAAGGCTTCAACCCCATCAAAGCGGATGATCAGATCCGGATTGTCGATGCGGCCACGATGCACGTCGGCCATGTCGATCACGTTAACCACCTCACCCTGCCAGCCGATCGCTAGGCCCTGGATTTCGGAAACCGAGTCCGAGCCTTCAGGCGCGCGCATCAGAGTTTCGGCTGGCCCGGCGTCCAGACTGCCTGCAGAGCGGACCGAGTTGGACGTGGCCAGCGCGTTGCTGATCGCGTCAATCGGAACATTCTGATTGACCGAAACCGCGAGCGTGGGTTCAACAAAGATCGCCTCCTGCGGCAACCCCGCGATTTCAACATCGGCCACCCCGTCCACCGTCAGCAGCTCGCGCCGCAAGTAGGTTGCCAGATCATGCTTTTCGGCGTCCGTGTAGCCCTCCGCCGTTACCGCATAAAATAGGCCGAACACATCGCCGAAGCCGTCGTTCACAACCGGCTGGCTGACACCCTCCGGCAAAGCGCGGGCGGCATCGCGTACTTCCGCACGCAGTTTGGTCCAGATGGCAGGCAATTCGGTGCCATCGTACGTATCCTGCATCTCCACTTCGATCAGGGAGAAGCCGGGCTGGTTCACCGAAGTGATCAGCTTGACCTCGCCCATTTTCTGGATCGCTGATTCCAGAGGCTCGGAGACTTCGCGCGCAACCTGCTCACTGTTGGCGCCCGGATACTGCGTGGCGATCACCGCGGACTTGATGGTGAAGGCCGGATCTTCAAGGCGTCCCAGGTTCAGAAATCCCCAGATGCCGCCAAGCAGGGCCGCCAGCATGATGATCCAAGTATAGAGCGGCCGGTTGATCGACCCGCGTGCAATGTCCATCTGCCTGCCCTCAGTTTCCGAAACCGGTAAAGCGCCTGACCTTCTGGCCGTCTTTCAGCGCGCCGCCCCCGGTCAGCACCACTTCTTCGTCTCCGGCCAGGCCCTCCGCCACGCGGAAATCACCGTTCTGAGTGGCTTCAACCTTCACTTTGGTCCATGCAATGGTGCCTTCCTTAGCGCCTACAGGGGAATAAACCATGACGCCGGTGCTGCCGTCGGTTGCGGTTACCAGGGCCGTTGCGGGCACTCTGATGCCTGCTTCGCCGGTGTTCACCCGCACTTTCACAGTTGCAGATGCGCCCGGAAGGATCTGGCGGTTTTCAGGCGGGGTCAGGCGGAGTGTCACCTGATAGGTCTGACCGACGCTGCTGGCCTCTGCATCATATTCCAGGATCTCCAGCGGATACTCTGCGTCCTGGCCGGGAAAATTCGCGGAAATCGTCAGCACGTCGCTTTCCTCAGCCCTTTGGAACAGGACTTCAGGCACATCGACTTTGATATGCAATTCAGACATGTCGTGCAGCCGCACGATGGGGGTCCCCGAACTGACGGTGGTGAACTGCTCCACTTCACGGCTGGACACCAGCGCATCAAAAGGAGCGTTCAGGGTAGCATGCTCAAATTCATACTCTGCATCGCGCAGCGCCACGCGTGCCAGCCCTGCCTCGGTCTCAGCGTCGTCGATCGAGACCTGACTGACAGTGCCGGTCAGATTTTTTAGGCGCGCAACAGTCCGGTCGGCCTGTTCCTTGCGCAGCTGCGCCTGCTCCAACTGTAGCTCGAACGGTTCCAGGTCAAGCTCGGCAATCAACCCGCCATTGGCCACCGTACGGCCTTCGGCAACCGGAAATTTCAGTATTTGCCCGGAAACCTGAAACGCAAGGTCCACTGTCTGCTTAGCTGCCACTTGGCCAAAAAACTGCCGTTCCAGAACCAATGCTTCCGAGGAGGTTTGCAGCAGCTTGACCGGCTTCAGCGCCCCTTGAGCCAGCACAACCGCAGGCAAGGTTGCAAACCCAGTAATCAAAGCAACGGCAAATGAGGTTGTCCAGCGCATGCGTATCACTCCTTCGGGGCAGTTTTCTGGCTGTTCGCATCGTATGGCAATTTCAGGTGGCGCATCCACTGGTGCAAGACAAGATGCCGGGATCGGTGCGGCATAGTCTCTTTGGCTTTTTTTGCCTGTGAACAAGTTCACAAAGTACAAGAAATCTCCATGAAGAGCCGCCAAGAAGGAAATGAAAACTCACGGCAAGACACCTTCGCACTCAATGAGAAGGGCCGCAGTCCTCCGCCCCTTGAGAAGGTGCTCTGCTCCCTGAAAACTGGGACGTTCGGATGATCAGCCCCACCTGAGTGGTCCGGTTTGATTGTTAGTGCATGACTGGCCTTTTGATCCTCCCCCAGTGAAGTGGTCCGCCGTTATGTTTAGGAAAACGGAGGATCAGAATGGGAACGAAGCGGCACAAACCCGAAGAAATTGTCACGAAGCTGCGGCAGGTTGAGGTGCTTGTCGGGCAAGGGATGGCGCGGGTGGATGCGATCCGCGAAGTGCGCATCACCGAGCAGACCTATTACCGCTGGCACAAACAGTATGGCGGGATGGGAACCGACCAACTCAGGGAACTCAAACGATTGCATAAAGAAAACGAACGGCTGCGTCGCGCCGTATCGGACCTGACCCTGGACAAGCTCATCCTGACGGAAGCTGCGAAGGGAAACTTCTGAGCCCCGCCCGCCGCCGGGCCTGCATTGACCATGTGCGCAGCCTGTTCAGGGTGTCTGAGCGGCGCGCCTGCCGCGTCCTGAAGCAACACAGATCCACGCAGCGCAAGCCGCCCAAGAGCCGGGCGGACAAAACACGCCTGGTTGCGGACATTATCGTGCTTGCCCGCCAGTATGGCCGCTGCGGCTATCGGCGGATCGCAGCATTGCTGAGAGGGGCAGGCTGGCAGGTCAACTGTGAACAGGCATGCAATTTTGACCCCGTAGCGGGGAAATCGGCGTCCAAAGATGACCCCCTTACACTGATGTGAATCATGCCCCCGAGGTTATCGGGGAGCACAGAGTGGGATGTTGGTCGTGGAGACGATAGCAAAGATCCGGCGGGCGTATTTTCAGGATTGAGGAATTGAGCCGCCATTGGTCCGAGGCCAATGCCGAACAAGCCGATCAAGCAAATCTGCCGGGAACTGCGAGCTCGTCACTCCAAGCTCCTTGGCAACACCGCCTTGTGTGGCACCAGGCTTATAAAGCCGACCAACAGCTGCGGCTTTGAACTCATCTGTGAACGTCCGTCTCGATTGTCCCATTCCATGCTCCTTTCGTGGACAGGGGTAATTTACCCCGCTGTCCGGGAACAGGGACGAAGTTCAAACCGTGAAACTGCACAATGCGGGACAAACCCGTCCTTTACCAGGGGACCCTCAGTAGCCGCTTAGCCATCAGTTTCAACCGCTGGCGCTCTCCATATTCCACGCCGCCAGAAGTTTCGGCAGCGCTTCGTTCCAGTCCAGCACACCGGCGGCTTGGGCCCAGACCTGATACTGTCGGATCAGGTCTTTCTCCAAGGCGGGGCTGCGGCCTGCAAGATCGGTCAGTTCAGTGCGGTCGGCCTCGATGTCGTAGAGCTCCCAGGGACAATCATGCAGCCGCACCAGCTTGAACCGGCCCAGCCGGATCGCGGCGTTGCCCTCGTGCTCCCAGAAGATCGGCTGCGCGCGCTGCCAGTCCTTGCCCTGAAAGAGGCCCAGCAGCGACTCTCCTTGCAGCGGCTGGATCTCATGGCCGCCGACCTCGGTCTGATAGGCGGTGCCGGCGGCTTCCAGAATGGTCGGCAGGATATCGACCACATGGCAGGCTGCATGGGCAGCACTGCGCGGTTTGAACCCCTTTGGCCAATGGGCGACCAGAGGGGTCGAGATGCCGCCTTCATGCACATAATGCTTGTACAGGCGGAACGGCGCATTGGAGACATTGGCCCAGGGCTTGTCATAGCTTTGAAATGTCTGGGCATCGCCCGGGCGCAGGCCGGTCACATTGCCCATGGTGATCTGCCTGCCGTCGTGCGTTTTGTCCGGGTAGAACTTCGCCCAGCCGTCCTCGGCCATGAACTCGGCGCAGCCGCCGTTGTCGCTGAGGAAAAGGATCAGCGTGTTGTCGAACTGCCCGAGCCGTTTCAGGGCCGAAATCAGTGTGCCGACCGACTGGTCCATGCGGTCCACCATTGCCGCATAGGTTGCCATCTTGCTGGCCTCCCAGTCCTGGTTCTTTTCCTGTTCCCAGCCATGCACGGTGCTGTCGCGCGGGGAGATGTCCCAGCTGCGCTGGAAAACGCCTTGGCCGTTCATCGTTTCATGGCGTGCGGTGCGGATATGGTCCCAGCCTTTCGAATAGACGCCATCGTATTTTGCGATGTCCTCAGGATGGGCATGCAGCGGCCAGTGCGGCGCAGTATGGGCGAGGTAGAGGAAGAATGGCTTTTCGTCCGCGACCGCGCCTTCGATCATGCCGATGGCCTTATGGGTGATGGCGTCGGTGAAGTAGAAATCATCCGGGAAGGTTTCGACCCGGCTGTCATCCTCCAGCATGTAATGCGGCGAGAAGAAATGCGTGGCGCCGTCCATGATCCCGTAAAAACGGTCAAAGCCGCGCTGGCGCGGTGTCGGATGCTCGACGTCGCCGATCCGCCAGCTGTCCACACTTCGCGGCTCGAAATCGCCGGCCACATGCCATTTGCCGGACATCAGCGTGGCATAGCCGCTGGCGCGCAGATGCTCGGCTATGGTGGCGCTGTCGTTGCGCAGGAACCCCTGATAGGCAGGCGTGCCCAAATTCGCGCCCATATGCCCGACGCCGGCGTTATGCGGGTAGAGCCCGGTCAGAAGCGACGCCCGCGTCGGGCAGCAGCGGGCACAGTTGTACATCGCAGACAGCATCACGCCGCCCCGCGCAAGTGCGTCGATGTTGGGAGTCTGGATTTCAGACCCGGTGCAGCCGAGGTCGGCAAACCCCATGTCGTCCGCCAGGATCAGGATGACATTGGGCTGGCCGGTGTCTGTCTTGGAGCTGTGGCTGGTCATGGCTGAGCTTTCATCAGCGGTCAGGATGCGCGGGCGGAGGCAAGCGGGCCGCCCTCGACGGTGACCCGGTGCATCAGGCGGCGGAAACCGTGGTAGTCGTTGATCGCCTTGTGCCAGGTGGCACGGTTGTCCCACATGGTAATGTCACCGGCCCGCCAGCGCACGCGGCATTGAAACTCCGGCTGCTGGCAATGGGCATAGAGCATGACCAGAAGCGCCGAGGATTCGTCCGGATTCAGCCCTTCAATGCGGGTGGTGAAAACCGGGTTCACAAAAAGGCCGCGCCGCCCGCTCAGCGGATGGGTGATGACCACCGGATGCCGGGCGTCCTGGGTGGCGGCCTCTGCATTGCCCAGACGGCCCGATTTCACCGCCTCGCTGCCCATCGCGGCGGCGCCGAACACATGGCGCGAGGAATGCACGGCCGTGAGACCATCAAGAAAACGGCGCATCGGCGCTGAGAGCGCCTCATAGGCGGCGCCCATGGACACAAACAGCGTGTCGCCGCCATAGGGCGGCATCTCGATGGCGTGAAGAATTGAGCCCATCGCCGGTTCCTGATCATAGGAATGATCGGTATGCCACCCCTCACCAACGGCCTCTGTCTGGTCCTTCTCTTTCAGGACAGTGGCGATTTCCGGGTGGCCCTCGACCGGCTTGAAGAACCGGTTGACATTCACTGGCCCGAAACGGCGGGCAAAGGCCAGGTGATCTTCTGGCCCTGCGGTCTGCCCCCGCAGAACGATCACCGAATATTCCGCAAATGCGTCCCGGATGGCACTGAAATCCTCGCTGCGGCGGATATCCGCCCCCAGGATTTCCGCGCCCAAACCGCCGGTCATTGGCAATATTTCCATGATATCCTCCGCTGTCGCCTGCAGGCAGCATAAGGTCTGTCCTAAAACTGGAAAAACTGGTTTAACTTGCTTCAAAGAAAGATTTTTCCAATGGTTCGCTTCACCCTTCGCCAGCTCACCTACCTGACGGAAACCGCGCGGCAGGGCGGTATTGCCCAGGCGGCGCGGCAGCTTAATGTCTCTGCCGCGGCTATCGCCTCGGCACTGGACAAGCTGGAGGCCGCCACCGGCCTGACCCTGTTCGACCGGTTTCCGGCACAAGGCATGCGGCTGACCCGCGCTGGCGGGACGTTCGCCACCCAGGCCGAGGCGCTGCTGAAGCAGGCCGCTGCACTGGACCGGCAGGCCGCGGATCTGGCGTTTGGCCGCACCGGCAGGATCCACATCGGCACCCATCACGCACTGGCGCAGCAGATCGTCCTGCCTGCGGTGCTTGCTTTCCGCGAAAGCCATCCGGGTGTCCGTATCGAGGTGAAGGAAGCGGAATACCCGGCATTGGTGGCCGCGCTGGACACTGGCGAGGTGGATGCGCTGGTGGTCTTTGACCAGGGGTTCGACCCCGGTCGGCATGAGGTTGAAGTTCTTTTGGAGCTGCCGCCTCTGGTTCTGTTGTCAGGCGCACACCCTCTGGCTGCGAAATCCCGGATCAGCCTGTCCGACCTGACCGGTCTGCCCTATATCTCCGTCTCGCCCGCTGGCCCCGGCCCCAGTTACCTGCAACTGCTGCAGGCCGCGGGCGTCCACCCCGAAGTGCCGTTCCAATCCCAATCCCGCGAGCTTGTTCAGGCTTACGTCGACAAGGGGTTCGGTTTCACGCTTGCAGGCTTCCCGCCCAAACAGAACTGCACGACTGAAGGCGACTCAATCGTTGCGCGACCGCTCAAGGAAAGCATCGGGCACTACAGGGTGGTGATTGCCCGCCCACGCCTAGCAGTTCAATCAGGCCTGACTGACCGGTTTTTGGAGCTCTGCAGGCCTCCGGTCTCAAGTTCCGGATTTGCAGGTATTCAAAGATCTGCAAACCCGTGATGCTGCCGTTCGTCTTTTCTGCAGCATCTGTCGCGATGGGTTCAGAGCACCCAATGCACCCGTAACGTTTCCCGAAGAACAAGCAATCGGACAACGGTCATTCAAACCAACAGTAAAATTCAGGTGTCAGCGCGGTGCTGATGTCTGGGCTTGGCGGGAGGATTGGAGGGCCCAATATGCCAAGGGTCCAACTTCCCGCAGTCACCCCGAAACGAAAAGCCTGGAACAAGGGCCGGGTCGTCGGCCAGAAAAGGCCGCTGTTGCCGAAACAAGTGTGGGCAATCCGCGCGCGGCTCGAATTGGCCAGGAATCTGCGTGATCTCACGCTGTTCAACGTGGCGATTGATAGCAAGCTTCGCGGATGCGATTTAGTGAAACTGTCCGTCAGCGATTTGGTCAGAGATGACCGCGTTCGCGAGAGGGTGTCTGTGATCCAGAGCAAAACCCGGCGACCCGTTCAGTTCGAACTCTCTGAAAACACGCGGGATACCATTACTGCATGGATCAAGTCGCCGGAAATGATCGGCTGCCGTTTCATGTTTCCTAGCCGGTTTCATGACCGCCTACATATCTCAACCCGCCAATATGGCCGACTTGTGCGGGATTGGGTGGCTGCGATTGGGTTGGAACCCAGCGGCTACGGCACCCATTCGCTGCGCCGGACCAAGGCGGCGGAGATCTACCGCAAAACCGGAAATCTCAGAGCAGTTCAACTGTTGCTCGGGCACACAAAGGTTGACAGCACTGTCAGATATCTTGGTATCGAACTTGAAGATGCGTTGAGCATCGCCGAGCAAATCGACATTTGAACCACCTTGGCGGGCGGCACTTGCCGTTCGCCAATCCAGACCAGACCTACGGTCGCACCGCTGCAGTGTTACGGTTCGAGCCCTAAGCGGCCGCTTCTACCAAGCTTGATTGCTGCAAACGCAAAGGGCTGCACTATAACCCGAAGCTGACATACTGCTCATTTAGAAACAGGAAGGTACGGTCTTTCGGGAGAGGCGTGGCCACACCGCATGTCAAACGGCAGGTGGGCATTCCAGGTGACCGAGCCAAACACCTGACCGCAATCCTTTGGTTTGCAACTGGCGACTTCGCAACACCGCAAAAGGAGTTCAATTGAAGACGTCAGTACTCTGGCAATTCTGCTGAGTGGCGCTTCATCTTGTCAAAATTGTCCATTGAAAACTCTACCGGTTCCCCAGTTTCCCAATCAAACAGGTCGCGTTTGAGGGTCGTAAGTGGCCCCATGTAGACGTGCAAGGCCAGGGACGGTTTTTCGCCATCACCAACAACTGCATGAATTCCATCGTCTTCCAGAGTGAAAACCTCTCCGGCTTTCACTATATGAGTTCTTTCGTGCTGCAACTGCCCCCCGTCGCGCTTGAAGAGAATATTCTTCTCCCCCCCAGAGTAAGCCGCGATGTGAACCTTCAGCCTATGCTCATGAGGCGGCATGGTGACGTGGGGCTGAAACCGGCAGCGCCAGATTGAGACCTGTTCGTCCTGATAAAGCATGATTTCGTCTTCACCATCAACTTCTGTTGCCGTGATGATAGGCTCTGGGTCAGCTACATAGCGCTCCAGTACCAAGCGAATTTCTTCATTCGGCATGCTGCTTGCCGCTGCTGTGCGTACGTCTTCGACAAAAGTTTCAAAAGTAAAGTTCATCGGTTCCTCCGGGTGGCCATTGAGAGGGTGGACAGGATTTAAGAGGCAACTTCAAACTCTTGGACACTCCGGGAATCTGCAACGTTGAAAAAATTCACGCACAGGTGAGGAGATTTAATCTGCCTGTACAGGTAAAGGAGGCAGCTTGGATCTGAGTGCGAAGGCAAGGAAACGATGCGTGAATATGGGGCTTGTGTTTGTGCCTTGGCCCGTCCGCATTACTCAGCGGGCACCACACATGCTTGCTGAGCAGCCTTTGCAGATCGCAAATCGAAGTATCGATTGGCTATGAGCGCAGACAGGATCAAGGCAATACCTGCCTTCTGCAGAGCTGTAACCTGTGTTTGATACACAAGGTAGGAGAGGATCAATCCGAATACGGGGACAAGCAAGCCAAAGCGCACAATCTTTTCACCGCCATACCGGCTGATCAAGTAATTCCAGATCCCGTATCCGCCGAGGTATGCAATCAAAATCCAGCCGATAAGAACCGCAGCATAGACCAGCTCAGTGGCGGTAAGGCCAACGAGATTGTGATGAATCATCCCTTCAGTTGCGTTCGCCCAGATCGTCACAGGGATGCTGATGAAAACGCTGGCATAGATTAGAACCGGGAACATGGCGACGTCAGGGGTCTTTTGTTCAATCCGGGAAATGGTGACATTGCCTACCGACCATGAAAACGCCGCCATGACCAAAAACAGAACGGCAACTGTACCTGTCGCTGTTGCCCCACGACCCGCGGCAGCAACCAAATAGACGCCGAAAAGGCCCAGCAGCAGCACGCCAATTGTGGAGAGGGCGAAGGGTTTGCGATAGAGAACAGATAGGAGAACTGGAGTGAAGAACGCCTGCAGCTGAAGCAGCACCGACGCAATCCCCGGAGAGGCTCCCAAATCCAGTCCGATATTCTGGAACCCATATTGGCACCCGCCAGCAGCCACGCCCCAAAGGGCGACGAGGTGAAGGTTCTTTGGACGCTTTACAAAGGGCAAGAACAGCCAGCAGGCTAGAAACTGAACCGCCAGAATTGAAATTGGCCCCGTAAAGCCAATCAGCTCTTTGATTGCGATGAAGTTTGCACCCCATGACGTGCTCCCCTGAAAAG
>NZ_JWLH01000008.1:0-177120 GCF_000813925.1 Leisingera sp. ANG-S5
AGGCGGATGGTTTCCGCCGCAGGGGTGCGCGGCAGGCCCGGCATGGTCATGATCTCGCCGCAGACCGCAACGATGAAGCCCGCACCGGCCGACAGGCGCACTTCGCGCACCGGCACCGAGTGGCCCACCGGCGCACCGCGCAAGCTCGGGTCGGTCGAGAAGGAGTACTGGGTCTTGGCCATGCAGACCGGCAGGTTGCCGTAGCCCGCGTCTTCCCATTCCTTCAGCTGGTTGCGGATCTTGTTGTCCGCCAGCACCTCGTCGGCGCGGTAGATGCGCTTGGCGATGGTCTCGATCTTCTCGAACAGCGGCATGTCGTCCGGGTAGATCGGCGAGAAGTTGGCGGAACCGGCGTCGACGATCTCGACAACCTTCTCGGCCAGCGGCGCGGAGCCCTCGGAGCCCAGCTCCCAGTGGCGTGACAGCACTGCTTCGACGCCATGGCTGGCGCAGTAGGCTTTGACCGCGTCAACTTCGGCATCGGTGTCGGTGACGAAGTGGTTGATCGCAACCACAACCGGCACGCCGAAGGATTTGACGTTCTCGATGTGGCGGCCGAGGTTGGCGCAGCCGGAGTTCACCGCATCGACGTTCTCGGCACCGAGGTCTGCCTTGGCAACGCCGCCGTTCATCTTCATCGCGCGCACGGTGGCCACCAGCACCACCGCCGACGGCGCGATGCCTGCCTTGCGGCACTTGATGTTCATGAACTTCTCGGCACCGAGGTCAGCGCCAAAGCCTGCTTCGGTGACGACATAGTCGGCGACTTTCAAGGCGGTCTTGGTGGCGATCACCGAGTTGCAGCCGTGTGCGATGTTGGCGAAGGGGCCGCCGTGCACGAAGGCCGGGTTGTTTTCCAGGGTCTGCACCAGGTTCGGCTGCATCGCGTCCTTCAGCAGCACGGTCATCGCGCCCTCTGCCTTGATGTCGCGGCAGTAGACCGGGGTCTTGTCGCGGCGGTAGGCCACGATGATGTCGCCCAGGCGCTTTTCCAGGTCCTTGAGGTCGTTCGCGAGGCAGAGGATCGCCATCACTTCCGACGCCACGGTGATGTCAAAGCCGGCTTCGCGCGGGAAACCGTTGGACACACCGCCCAGCGACGCGGTGATCTGGCGCAGAGCGCGGTCGTTCATGTCGACCACACGGCGCCAGGCGACGCGGCGGGTGTCGATGTCGCACTCGTTGCCCCAGTAGATGTGGTTGTCGATCATCGCCGACAGCAGCGAGTGGGCCGAGGTGATGGCGTGGAAGTCGCCGGTGAAGTGGAGGTTCATCTCCTCCATCGGCACAACCTGGGCATAGCCGCCGCCTGCAGCGCCGCCCTTCATGCCGAAGTTCGGGCCCAGCGAGGCTTCGCGGATACAGATCATCGCGTTCTTGCCGATCCGGTTCAGACCGTCGCCCAGACCCACGGTGGTGGTGGTCTTGCCTTCGCCCGCCGGCGTCGGGTTGATCGCGGTCACCAGGATCAGCTTGCCGTCTTCCTTGGACTGCACAGAGTCGATGAACGCCTGGCTCACCTTCGCCTTGTCATGGCCGTAGGGCAGCAGGTCATCGCTGGAAATCCCGATCTTCGCGCCAATCTCCTGGATCGGCTTCTTCTGCGCCTCACGCGCAATCTCGATGTCACTCTTGTAGCTCATGGCCATCTCCCTGCTGCCATCCGTTCCGGTTCACTCCCCGCGGCACTTGTTGAGTGCGAGGCAAGATATATTCCTATTACTCAATTTATTTTCCTGACCGTCAACACCCTCCTGCCAGGTTTTCAGTGCAAAAGCGGGCATTTTCCGCATTTCCGCCGCCGATAGGAAACAGGCGGTTTTTCACCCGGGGTGAAAACGGCGCATATGCGGCAGGCGCTGCCGCAAACAAAAAGGGCCCGGGCAGAACCCGGGCCGTGCAAAGTCCGGCCCGAAAGCCGGACAGGGGAATCAGTGCCTAGATGTCCAGCGTGTTGTCCTTCTCCCAGCGGGAGAAGTGATTGACGAAGGAGTTCCACTCCTGCTGCTTCATCTTCAGGTAGGCAGCAGAGAACTCCTCACCCATCATCGCCTTCAAACCGTCGTCCTTGTCGTAGAAGCGCAGAGCATCCAGCATGTTCAGCGGCAGTTTCGGCGCATCGGTGATCTTGTGGCCCTCGGCATACATGTCGATGTCGTGGCGCGGGCCGGGATCGGCCTTGGAGCGGACGCCGGAAAGGCCCGCCGCAATGATCACCGCCTGCAGCAGGTAGGGGTTCACCGCCCCGTCCGGCAGGCGCAGCTCAAACCGGCCGGGGCCGGGGACGCGCACCATGTGGGTGCGGTTGTTGCCGGTCCAGGTCACGGTGTTCGGCGCCCAGGTGGCCCCGGACATCGTGCGCGGCGCGTTGATGCGCTTGTAGGAGTTCACCGTCGGGTTGGTGATCGCCGCCAGGGCTGATGCGTGCTTCATGATGCCGCCCAGGAACCAGCCGCCCTGCTCCGACAGGCCCAGCTCGGCAATCTGGCCCGTGCCTTTTTCACCGGCAAAGACGTTGACCCGGGAATCCTTGCCCGGCGCGTCCCAGACCGAGATATGGGCGTGGCAGCCGTTGCCGGTGAGACCCTCGACCGGTTTCGGCATGAAGGTTGCCCGGTAACCGTGCTTTTCCGCCACCGACTTGGTCATGAACTTGAAGAAGCTGTGCTTGTCGGCGGTCGACAGCGCGTCGTCGAACTCCCAGTTCATCTCGAACTGGCCGTTGGCGTCCTCATGGTCGTTCTGGTACGGGCCCCAGCCCAGCTCCAGCATGTAGTCGCAGATCTCGCGCACCACATCATAGCGGCGCATCACCGCCTGCTGGTCGTAGCAGGGTTTTTCAGCCGTATCGAACGGGTCGGAAATCTGCTCCCCGTCCGGCGACAGCAGGAAGAACTCGGCCTCGATGCCGGTCTTCACATGCAGCCCTTCGTCCGCAGCTTCCTTGATCAGGCGGCGCAGCACGTTGCGCGGCGCCTGGGCCACGTCTTCGCCCTCCATGACGCAGTCAGCCGCCACCCAGGCGACCTCCGGCTTCCACGGCAGCTGGATCACCGAGGACGGATCCGGCACCGCCAGCATGTCCGGGTGCGCGGGCGTCAGGTCAAGCCAAGTGGCAAAACCGGCAAAGCCGGCCCCGTCTTCCTGCATGTCCGCGATCGCCTCAGCCGGCACCAGCTTGGCGCGCTGGCCACCGAACAAGTCGGTGAAGGAGATCATGAAATATTTGACGCCTTTTTCTTTTGCGAAAGCAGCCAGATCTGTGGTCATGGTCTTACTTCCTTTCCCTGTTGAACGTATTTCGGAAATGGGGCGCGAACCGTTGCCGGCCGCGCCCCGCCAATCGTCAGAACCCTGCTTTGCCCGGGTACCAGTCGGTGCCGGCCAGCGGAACCCGCGCCATCGCGGCGGCCTCCATGGTCAGGGCGCACAGATCCTCGGGCTCGAGGTTATGCAGGTGGTTGTGGCCGCAGGCGCGGGCAATGGTCTGGGCCTCCAGCGTCATCACCTTGAGGTAGTTGCGCAGGCGGCGGCCCGCATCAACCGGGTCCAGGCGCTTCATCAGTTCCGCGTCCTGGGTGGTGATGCCGGCCGGGTCCTTGCCCTCGTGCCAGTCGTCATAGGCGCCAGTGGTGGTGCCCAGCTTCTGGTACTCGCTTTCCCATTTCGGATCGTTGTCACCCAGCGCGATCAGTGCGGCGGTGCCGATGGCGACCGCGTCGGCGCCCAACGCCATCGCCTTGGCCACATCAGCGCCGGTGCGAATGCCGCCGGAGACCACCAGCTGAACCTCGCGGTGCACGCCCAGATCCTGCAGCGCCTGCACGGCAGGGCGGATACAGGCGAGCGTCGGCAGGCCGACATGTTCGATGAACACGTCCTGGGTGGCAGCGGTGCCGCCCTGCATGCCGTCCAGCACCACAACGTCAGCACCGGCCTTCACCGCCAGCGCAGTGTCGTAATAGGGGCGTGTGCCGCCGACCTTGATGTAGATCGGCACCTGCCAGTCGGTGATCTCGCGCAGCTCCAGGATCTTGATTTCCAGATCATCGGGGCCGGTCCAATCCGGGTGGCGGCAGGCAGAACGCTGGTCGATGCCTTTCGGCAGAGTACGCATTTCCGCAACCCGGTCAGAGATCTTCTGCCCCAGCAGCATACCGCCGCCGCCCGGCTTGGCGCCTTGGCCGACCACAACTTCAATCGCGTCGGCCTTGCGCAGGTCGTCCGGGTTCATGCCGTAGCGGGACGGCAGATACTGGTAGACCAGCTTGGTGGAATGGCCGCGCTCTTCCGGAGTCATGCCGCCGTCGCCTGTGGTGGTCGAGGTGCCCGCAGCCGATGCGCCGCGGCCCAGGGCCTCCTTCGCCGGACCCGACAGCGCGCCAAAGCTCATGCCCGCGATAGTGATCGGAATATCCAGCTCAATCGGCTTTTTGGCAAAGCGGGTGCCCAGCGTCACCTTGGTCTCGCATTTCTCGCGGTAGCCTTCCAGTGGATAGCGCGAGATCGAGGCGCCAAGGAACAGCAGGTCGTCGAAATGCGGCACCTTCCGCTTGGCGCCGCCGCCGCGGATGTCATAGATCCCGGTGGCCGAGGCGCGGCGTATTTCCGCGTTGATGGGGTTGGAGAAGGTCGCCGACTGGATCGGGACCGTACGGGGGATGTTATTGCTATCCATGTCTTTTGATCCCTGTCCTTAGTACGCTTGCGCGTTGTCGACGTCGAAGTTGTAGAGCTTGCGGGCGGAGCCGTAGCGCTTGAACTCTTCCGGCTTGGCGTCGGCGCCTGCACGGGCCAGCAGATCCTTCAGGATCTCGATGTGCTCGGGGCGCATTTCCTTTTCGATGCAGTCCGCACCCAGGCTCTTGACCGAGCCGCGCACAAAGAAACGCGCCTCGTAGCAGCTGTCGCCCAGCGCATCGCCGGCATCGCCCAGCACCACCAAGTTGCCGGCCTGCCCCATGAAGGCGCACATATGGCCGATGTTGCCGTGCACGACGATGTCGATGCCCTTCATTGAGATACCGCAGCGTGACGAGGCATTGCCCTTGATCACCAGGAGGCCGCCGTGGCCGGTGGCCCCGGCATACTGGCTGGCGTCACCCTCGACGATCACGGTGCCGGACATCATGTTTTCCGCCACACCGGGCCCGACCGAGCCCTCGACCCGGACCGTCGCCTGCTGGTTCATGCCGGCGCAGTAGTACCCGGTGGAGCCCTTGACGGTCACCTCGACAGGCGAGTTCAGACCAACGGCAATCGCATGGCTGCCCTTGGGGTTGACGATTTCCCAGGCAGTCTTGTTGGAGCTGCCGTTCAGTTCCTGCAGGGCCGAGTTCAGACCGCGCAGGCCATTTGCTTCAAGATCATATGTCTGCATCTTAGTGGTTCCAGAAGTAAACGGTTGCGGGTTCAGGCTCCCAGACGCGGGCGTCTTCGATGCCTGGCAGGTTCACCAGCGCGCGGTATTCGGAACCGAAGGCCACATACTGGTCGGTCTCTGCCATCACGGCCGGCTTGCAGGCGATCGGGTCGCGGACCACGCCAAAGCCGTCCTTGGTGCCGACGACAAAGTTGAAGAAACCGTCCAGGTCCTCCAGCGTGCCCTCCAGCGCTTCGCCAAGGGTGGCGCCGTGCTGCATCTTCCAGGTCAGGTAAGCCGCACCCACTTCGGTGTCGTTCTGGCTTTCGATCCGCACACCGTCGCGCTGCAGCTTGCGGCGCAGGGAGTTGTGGTTCGACAGTGAGCCGTTGTGCACCAGGCACTGGTCCGAGCCGGTGGAGAACGGGTGTGCGCCCTCAGTGGTCACGGCGGATTCGGTAGCCATACGAGTGTGGCCGATACCGTGGGTACCACTCATGCCGCGCACGTTGAAACGCTCGGCAACCTTCTCGGGCAGACCCACTTCCTTGTAGATCTCGATGGTGTCGCCCGCGCTCATGACACGCATGCCGGGGCGCAGCTCAGCCAGCGCAGCGCGGGCCTCCTCGCTCTTGCCCGCGGGCACATCCAGCACCGCGTGGGTATCGATGACCCGGATCGACACATCGGTGCTCAGCGCCTCGGCCAGCGCCCCGTCCAGCCCGTCAAAGGCCTCTTCAGGCACGTCCGACTGAACGGTCAGCTTGGTGCGCCCGCCCTCCTCGGATCCGTAGATTGCAATGCCCGCACTGTCGGGACCGCGGTCCGTCATGGTGATGAGCATATCGGTGAGCATATCGCCCAATTTTGGCTCTAGTGATTTGTCTTTCAGAAAAAGACCGACAATCCCGCACATGGGTGCGCCTCCTGCTTTTCATCTCGAATCAACGCTAGCAGTTTGCGTTCACTCATTCAACTCTTATGAAACTTATTTTCCTTAGAAGGAAGAAAGGCGCGCCGTCCTGGCGCGCCTTTGCAGGTCTCCACATCAGTATTTTTCGAGCAGAGCGCTTATTTTCTCCTTGTCCCCCATCTCTTTAGCCTTATCGAGATGGGCGCCTTCGCGGACAAACTGGATCCTGTGCCAGCCGATCCAGAAGATTACCCCTAGAACAACCATCAGGCCTTCTGATCCCTGGAACGGATAGACCGCTCCAACCTCTGCCAGGTCCACCGCCCAGCTGTCATAACCGATCGTAGACATTCCAGTTCTCCTTATTCAGCTGGGACAGTGCCGCCATTCAGCGCAGCCTTGTCAGCAGCGATGATTTCGGCTTTGGCATCTTCGTAGGCATGGTGTTCAGCGTAATCGAGACCTTGCAGTTCGACCTCCAGCGGGATCCGCAGCACGCCGGCCGCGGCCTGCATCTTGGAGATCACAAAGGCAGGCAGGAAACCGAGCACGAAGAACATGATCACCGCGCCGATGGTCTGACCAACCGGGTTGACGGTGGCATAGCCTTCATACGGCGAGCTCGGCGCGCCCCACAGCAGGAAGCCTGCGATGATCAGGCCCACGATGCCGGAATAACCGTGCACCGCAACCGCACCGACCGCATCGTCGATCTTGAAAGTACGCTCGACCCAGTAGTGCAGCTTGTAAACAATGACGACACCAACCGCGCCGACCAGCATCGCCTGGATCGGGTGGTACAGGTCGTTGCCCGCAGAGGCGGTGATGATGCCCGCCAGACCGCCGGAGAAGGTCCAGAATGCATCGCCCTTGGACACCACATAGGCTGCCATCAGGCCGCCGGACAGCGACATCAGGAAGTTGAAGGTGATTGCGGACAGCGAGGTCGGCGCCAGGTAGATATTGGTGGCTGTCCAGGTCTCGCCAGTCAGCAGGCCGCCAATGCCCTCAGGCGAGATCGCCGGGATGTTGCAGGCTGCGTAAAAACCCCAGAAACCCGAATAGATCAGGAAGATCCCGATGGTCAGCATCCAGGGGTTATGCGGCGGGATGTCCCGCGGAGTGCCATCGGCGGCAAACTTGCCCAGACGCGGGCCAAGCACCATAATGACACCCAGCGCATAACCGCCGGCAATCGCGTGGATCACGCCGGAGGCATAGGCATCATGGTAGCCCAGGTACTTCACCATCCAGCCCTCGGCGTGCCAGCCCCAGGCCGCGTCGATGATCCAGAACACCGAACCGATCATGACGGCATGCACCCACAGAGCGGAAGAGCGGATCCGCTCAATGACCGCACCGGACACGATCGAGGCCGCAGTCCAGGAGAACAGCAGGAACGCTGCCCAGAACACACCGGTGATCCGGTCCGACAGGTTGGTGCCCATGTTTTCCGACCACGGCAGGTTCGCAGCCCCCGCATCATGATTCAGCCCGCCGAAGAACGGGAAGTTCGGGAAGGACCAGTAGATCCACCAGCCGAAGAAAAAGAAGGTCACCGTGACCAGCGGAATGATCATGATGTTCTTCATCAGTGTATGCATGTGGTTGCGGTGGCGGCTGGCGCCAACCTCATACATGCAGAACCCCACGTGAATGAGGAACATGAAGACGACGGTCACCCAGTAATAGAACTCGGTGAACACCGTCGTTAACGCGTTCAGATTTCCATCCAATGTTTTGCCCTCCTGTTGGCAGTATCCCGGGCTTTTTGCCTCTTGGGAAAATTATTTTCCTATATTATTGGGTCTCAGGGGGGCGAGCTGTCAATAATCATGTGAAAAATTGTTACCTTTGGGGAAATCATTGCAACCAAGAAACGGCACTTACCACTCCCGATGCGACCCCTAAGCCTTGGACTTTCAAGGGCTAAACATCTGCCGCAGCGCAACAGTTTCAGGCAGGAGACCGCGGAAGGAAGGGCCATCCAATCCAAGGGCGCATCGTCAATTTGCGACGGAATCACGCGAATCTCCGGCACAGCCGCACAGCGATTCTCACTCTCAGCGGGCCACCAAAGGCCCGCCGCAACCCCAAGCCGAAGACCAAAAAGACCGTTTCAGGCCAATTCATGCCGCAAACACGTTCAAAAACCGCCTTTTAAGAGAAATCTTTTTCCTGTTAGGAATAATCGTTGACATGAACCCTCCTCCCTTGGCTAACTGGACCGGACCAAAGGAACCAAATCAAGAGTTTTGGTCCGCACCAATAGGGAGACGCAAAAAATGGCCATCATCTGGCGGACTTCAGCACTGGCCCAGCGCCACAAGGAAATCGGCGGCGAGCTGGAAGATTGGAATGGCATGGGAACCGCCTGGTTCTATGACCACACCCCCGAGCGCGCCAAGGCCGACTATGAGGCGGTCCGCACCAAGGCGGGCCTCATGGACGTGTCCGGCCTCAAGAAAGTCCACGTCGTGGGCGAGCACGCTGCCCAGGTCATCGACCGGGTCACCACCCGCAACGTCGAAAAGATCATGCCGGGCCGCTCCACCTATGCCTCGATCCTGAATGAACAGGGCAAGTTCGTGGATGACTGCATCATCTACCGCCTGTCGGTGAACAGCTGGATGGTGGTCCACGGCACCGGCACCGGAATGGAACAGCTCAGCAGCGTTGCCGCCGGCAAGAATTGCTCGGTTGTGTTCGACGACAACCTGCACGACATGTCGCTGCAAGGCCCCGTCGCCGTGGACTTCCTAGCCGAATATGTGCCCGGCATCCGCGATCTGGCCTATTTCGGCATCATCCAGACCAAGCTGTTCGGCTGCCCGGTGATGATCTCGCGTACCGGCTACACCGGCGAGCGCGGTTATGAAATTTTCTGCCAGGCCAAGGACGCGGTGCATCTCTGGGACAGCATCCTGGACAAGGGCAAGGGGATGGGCATCGTTCCCGTGCAATTCTCCACCCTCGACCTGCTGCGCACCGAAAGCTACCTTCTGTTCTATCCGGGCGACAACTCCGAGACCTACCCGTTCGACGATGAGCCCTGCGGCGACACTCTGTGGGAACTGGGCCTCGAGTTTACCGTCTCCCCGGGCAAGACCGGCTTCATCGGCGCCGAGAACCATTATGCCGCCGAAGGCAAGGAACGCTTCAAGATCTATGGCGTCATGCTGGAGGGCAAGACCCCCGCGGACGAAGGCGCGGATCTCTTGCAGAACGGCGAGAAGGTCGGCGTGGTCACCTACGGCATGTACTCCGAGGTGAACAACCACAACGTGGGCATCGCCCGGATGCCGGTCGCCTGCGCCAAGCCGGGCACCAAGCTGACTGTCCGCAACGGCGACGGCACAGAGATTGCCGCCACCGCCGAAGAGATGCCCTTCTACGACAAGGACAAATCGATCCGCACCGCAAAGGGCTGATCCGGATCCCGGGCGTCCCCGTTCGGGGGCGCCCGCTTTCGTTCACCCGGACTGCAGGAAAAGCGACCCACATGTCTAAGACCGAATTCCCCCCTTCCATCACCAGCCGCCCGGTTTACGGCGAGCTTGAGGCCCGCTCCGGCAGCGGCCACCTGATGATCGCCGACGCCGAAGGCGCCGAGGCGATCCTGGATCTGGCCAATTCCGCAGACGCGGACTTCTGGGCCAAGGCCCATATCATCTACATCCCCAAGAAGACCGGCACCAAATACAGCAGCCAGCTGGAGGCACTGGGGGCCGGCAAATATTACGCAGGCCCGTCTTACGAAGCCGCACAGAGCCGCATCCGCCGCGCCTTGCAGGACTGCCACATGGGCACGCAGGTCTACCTCTCAGGCACCGAAAGCCTGATGGGCCAGGCCATGGCCGAGGCCACAGCCGCTGGCATTCCGCACACCGCCATCCAGACTGAACACCGCGGCTCCACCGCGCGGCGCATGCAATGCGTGCACTGCAAGGGCATCACCGAGGACGTCACCACCGACCCGTTCGAATGCAGTCACTGCGGCCTCAGCCTGTTCGTGCGCGATCACTATTCGCGCCGCCTCGCCGCCTTTCAGGGTGTGCGGGTGGATGCCGAGGATCCGGGCAACATCCCCGAGAAAGTGGAGCTGTTCAAATGAGTGCTGGCACCGCAAAACTGAATGTCACCGTGGCCGAGGTCAAACCGATCAACGACCTGGTCACCCGTTTCAAATTCGTCCGCACCGGCGGCGGCGACCTGCCCACCTTCTCGGGCGGCGCGCATACCGTGGTCGAGATGCAGGACGGCGATATCACCCGCCTGAACGCCTACTCGCTGATGTCCAACCCGGCCGACCGCGGCGCCTATACAATTTCTGTGCGCCGCGACGACCAGGGCCGCGGCGGCTCCAAATTCATGCATTCCCAGGTGAAAGAGGGCATGGAGATGGTGATCTCCAACCCCGTCAACCTGTTCTCGCTGGACCTGCGGGCCAAGAAGCACCTGATGCTGGCCGGCGGCATCGGCATCACCCCCTTCATGGCGCAGATGCATCAGCTGTCGATGATGGGCGGCAATTTCGAACTGCACTATTCGGTCCGCACAGCCTCGCTCGGCACCTATGCCAACGAACTGTCCGAGCGCTACCCGGGCAAGGTGCACATCTACCATGACGACCAGAAAGAGGCGATCGACCTCAAGACCCTGCTCGCCAATCAGCCGCTAGGCACGAACGTCTATGTCTGCGGCCCCAAGGGCATGATCAACTGGGTGCATAGCACAGCCGAGGACATGGGCTGGCCGCGCGAGGCGGTGCATTCCGAGGAATTCCTGGCACCTGCCTCCGGCAAGCCTTTTGAGGTGAAATGCGCGGCCTCCAACAAGATCGTTCAGGTCGGCGAGCATCAATCGCTGCTGGAAGCATTGGAAGCGGCGGGCATCGACGCCCCCTACCTCTGCCGCGGCGGCGCCTGCGGCCAGTGCGAAACCAATGTCATCGGCTACGACGGCAAGTTCCTGCACTACGACCACTGGCTGACCGACGAGCAAAAGGCCGGCGGCAAACACATCATGCCCTGCGTGTCGCGCTTTGAAGGCAAGACACTGGTTCTGGATCGCTGAGGAAGAGAAAGATGACCATTCAATTCAACGACGAAACCTTCTACGGCGATTTCACCTTCAAGAACTCGGACTGGGCAATCAAACGCTTCCCCTTCCCGTTCCACGAAGACAGCTACATGTATTCGGTGAACATGGAGCCGCATAAATCCTACCGGCCCGGCTCGGTGTTCGAACGCACCTTCGACGTGGACGAACACTATGTCTCGGAAATGAAGGACCGCGCCCGGGTGCTGGCAAACGACCCGCTGCGCTGCCAGTCGCTGCCGCATATGACTCTTGCGGGCTGGGATCTGGTCGAGCTGATCATGGAAGCCAAGGCAGCCGAATACCCGGACCTGTTTGAACTGCACAAGGACGGCAACCGCTGGCGCTGGATCAACAAGCCGCTGGGCATCGACGACACCTTCACCTTCCTTGATGAAAGCACCCTGCCCTACGGCCCGATGGAATACATCACCCGCCAGACCCAGGGCGACTTTGCGGTGCTGGACCAGCGCGACGACAACCTGTGGATGGACGCCGGCATGGTCACCACACAGGCCGACTGGTCGTTGGACTTCGACATTGGCATGAACTTCTTTGAATGGCACGCCCCGGTGCCGAAGGCGCATGAGATGGGCATCTTCGTCCGCGCGCTGAAGTTCCTGTTGAACATCCAGCAGGGCCAGCCCGCCCGCCGCCTGAACTGGACCATGACGGTCAATCCGCTGCTCGACACCAGCCCCGAGAACTACCACAAATGGGGCGTGATGAAGCAGGGGCTGACGATGGAGAACATCGGCGAGAAACAGCACCTGCGGGTCGAACTGCAGACCTTCTTCCGCCTGCCGCGCTCCAACGCGCTGGTGTTCCCGATCCGCTGCTACCTGATCAGCTTCAACGATCTGGTAACAGTGCCGAAATGGGCGCGCCGCCTCCACCGGGTGATCCGCGACCTGCCGGAGGAGCTGGCGACCTACAAGGGCTTCATCGACAACCGCCCGCTGATGGTGGAATGGCTGTCGCAGTTTGACGACGGCACCCCGACCTCAGACGGCATCTGGCCCGACGACGACTGATCCCGAGCGGACTTGCGGGCCGTCCCTACCCCTGTCACTTAGGCCCGCTTCACTGACTGCCGCTGCCTCTGGCTCCGGCAGTTTCTTTTTGCCTGCGGTTCGGAAACGGCGCACTCCCGCCCCCGCATCCAGCCGCAGGCTGCTCCCGCACCCGGTGCGGCGTTGGGCCGGGCAGCGCGCCTTGCGCGCCGCGGGCGGCAACCGGCCAGGCAGCAGCAGAACACAACAGCGCCGCGCATCGCGCGGCGCTTGGCCCAACGGTGAGGGGCATCTTCTGATGCCGCGGAACCGGCGGGAGCACCGCCGCCGCGCGTCAGCTCGATTGCGGGTAGGAAATGATCGACAGGTACCGCGCCGGCAGCTTGACCAACTGCTCCGGCCCGTGCGGCGCATCCGCATCAAAGAACAGCGTATCGCCCGGCTTCAGCGGGAACACCTTGTCGCCATGCCGGTAGTCAACCTCACCCTCCAGCATATAAAGCATCTCCACACCGTCATGCTGGAAGGTCGGAAACACATCCGACTCCTCGGTCAGAGTGATCATGTAAGGCTCCACCATCACGCCGGATGCATTGGCGCCGAGATGCCCCAGCAGCTGGTACTGATGCCCGGCCCGTGTGCCCGCACGCTCGGTCTCCGCGCCTTCACCGGACTTGGTGTGCACCGCCTCGCGGCTTTCCTCAAACCGCCGGAAAAACGACGTGATCGGCACGCTCAGCGCATTGGCCAGAAGCTGCAAAGTGGTAAGCGAAGGCGAGGTGTTGCCGTTCTCGATCTTCGACAGCATCCCGATTGACAGCCCGGTCAGATTGGCCAGATCCGCCACTGTGATCCCTTGCTGCCGCCGGAACGACCGCACCTCGCGGCCAATCGCCACTTCCAGAACTTTTTCTGCACCATCACGGACCCGGTGCGGGTCTTGGGAAAGGTTATTTGCCACTGCGTCACTATCATCTTTGAGTTTAGCCACTGTGTTATCTTCCTTATGGATGGCCTCTGACAAGCGCGCAGCAGCCGATATGTAAAAACTTTCCCAAACGCAAGGAATGCTGCGAAAATTATTTTACTGCCATTACTCATTTTTCCCAACCCCTTACCGCCACAGGAAAGAAATTTGTTGCCGCGGCGCTGCGCCCGCCTACCGAAGGGCGGCATCCGGCGTGACCTGAAAATCAAGCCGGCAGGGACACAGGGCCACCGCCGCCAGAAGACAGACCCGGTTCGCGCTTGCGGCCTCCAGACCAAAAAGGCACCAATTTTGCGGCCCTCCAGACAGTGACTTCGCTCTGCGACCTAAAAATGGCAGAAAAACAGAGAGATAGCGCCGTCCGTCTAAACCTGTGAAAACACCACAACACAGAACCAATTCGCAGAGCTGTCCTTGCTGACTAGCAGCGGAACCGCTAATCTGAGACCCAATCACCGCTGTGAAAACACCTGCAACACCGCCACCCACACTGGCATAAGCAGCGAGCGCACAGCACTCAGGAGCAGGGTTTCCCGCTCACACGGCCCGGAAAAGACAGACCATGAGCTCAGCGGAAGAAACCACTTCGCAAATTCTGACCACCCATTCCGTCGGCGCCACGGTGCAGGTGGTGATCGACACGCTGTTTGCCCGGATCAAATCCGACACCTACCCGGTGGACACCCGGCTGCCCTCGGAACGCACACTGGCGTCCGAACTGGGCGTCGCCCGCAACACCGTGCGGGAGGCGCTGGATGTTCTGGCCACCCAGAACGTGATCCACCGCCGGGCCGGCTCCGGCAGCTTTGTGAAATACCGCTCCGACCCCAAGCCGGAAGCCACCTCCTATAGCTCGCTGGCCAACGAGGTTTCACCGCTCGACCATCTTGTGGTGCGCGGCATTCTGGAGCCGGAACTGGTGCGGCTGGCAGTGATCAACATGACCCCGCGCCAGATCGAGGAGCTGGATCAGATCCTGTCCCGTGTCGAAGCCGTGCGCACTGACCCAGGTGAATTCATCGATGCGGAGGAGGATCTCTACCGCAAAATCGCCGAAGGCACCGGCAACCCGCTGCTGCACTCCTGCTACGAGCTGACGATCGAGGCCTGCCGCCTGTCCTACCGCACTGCGCTGCGCCGCCGCCACCTGACGCCGCAGCGGATTCAGGACTACCAAAAGCGCTACAACACGCTGTTCAACGCCATCGCCTCGCGCGATGTGGAATCGGCGGTGGAATTCATCAAGCTGCACCTTATCGACGAGCAGAAGCTGCTGCTGCAGGAGGTCTGATCCCGCTCAGCCCTCCACCGCACGCGAGCTGACCTCGCTGCCCGGCGCATCGCTTTCCAGCCGCTGGTGCCACAGCTGCCCCAGCGCTTCCATCTCTGATTTCAGCAGACCTGAATGCTGCGCCAGCCAGGCGGGGATCGACTTGAAATCCGCAATCCGCGCCTTGCCGTCCTGGATCGTCACCACCGGCCAATCGCCCACCAAGGCATTGGAAATACCGAATATTTCTTCACCCCACCATTCCGCGTGGCCAAAGGCGTGGGTGACATGGCCCAGCTGTTTCATTGCTGCCAGCACCGAGGGCGGCGCGACCGATCCCGCCTTCTCCACCGCGCTGTGCCAGATATCCAGGATCGCCACATATTCCCAGCTCACCGCAGACCAGCTGCCCGGGAAACGCCGGTTGTACTCCTCATAGAACACATGCGGCCGGTTGAAGAAAAACGCCTTTTCCCGAAGCATCGGATCATCAAAATCCGGAAACTGGAACACCACCCCCTCCATGAAGTCCGGCGAGGTCCGCTCCACCAGCCGGTCATAACCGTCCATGGTGCAACTGATGATCTGCCCTTTGAAGCCTTTGGAATGGGCATATTCGGTCATTGCGTGCACCATCGGCGCATAAGACGAGCACCAGCACAGGATATCGGCGCCGCTTTCCAGCATCGGATCCACCACCGGCGCCGGATCACTGGAACCGGGATCATACTGCACCTCGTGCAGGATCTCCTTGTCCGCCGCCTTGAACGCCGCCCGGTATACAGCTTGCGAAGGCAGCCCCAGAAGATCGAACTGGCTGCACAGGGCCACCGTTTTCAGCTCCGGCCGGTTTTCCGCCAGCCAGGACACCCCGGTCACATTCTGAATCGGGTGCGCCTCGCTTGGCGCAATCAAATAGGGCGTGTCCGGCGACAGGTCGCTGGGCAGCAGCGTGGACGTCAGCACCTTGTTGCGCATCAGGAAGTCGCGCACCGGCGCGAAGGTATCACCGCCCAGCATCAGCATCAGCTTCACGTTGTGCTGCTGAACCAGTTCAACCGCACCTTCCAGCGCGCGTTCAGGGTCGTAGCCGCAATCGTATGAGTGGATCCGGATCGGATAGCGGCGGCCGCCGATCAGCACCCCGCCGGCCTTGTTCAGCCCGTCCTCCCAGATCCGGCAGCCGTTCAATCCGGGCAGCCCCCAGCTCTCCACAGGACCCGAAAGCGGGCCAAGGAACCCGATATTCACTGATTCTGCCATCCCCACGGACAGCCGCGGCAACGCCGCGCGGGCGGTCAACTGGTGCACAAAACTGGTCGTCTTCATATTTGAAATCCTACCAAGAAAACAACGCGTTTCCAGTCCAATTGCGCCCAAAAACATTCCGCATGTGAAAAAATGTTGACTTATTGGTGCAAGTTTGGACCTAATTGGACCAGACCAAATGAGCCAAATTAAGATATTGGTCCGAACCAACGGGAGAACCAGATGACCAAGAAACGTATTGCCATCATCGGCGCCGGCCCTTCAGGCCTGGCCCAGCTGCGCGCCTTCCAGTCCGCGGCCAACAAGGGCGAGGAGATCCCGGAAATCGTCTGTTTTGAAAAGCAGGACGACTGGGGCGGCCTGTGGAACTACACTTGGCGTACCGGCCTGGACGAAAACGGCGAGCCGGTGCACTGCTCTATGTACCGCTACCTGTGGTCCAACGGGCCCAAGGAAGGCCTGGAGTTTGCCGACTATTCATTCGAAGAGCATTTCGGCAAACAGATCGCCTCCTACCCGCCGCGCGCCGTGCTGTTCGACTACATCGAAGGCCGGGTGAAAAAGGCGGATGTGCGCAAGTGGATCCGCTTCAACTCCCCGATCCGCTGGGTCGAATACAACGAGGACAAGGGCAATTTCACCGTCACCGTGCATGACTACGCCAAGGACAGCACCTACAAGGAAGACTTCGATCACGTGATCTGCGCCTCGGGCCACTTCTCAACCCCGAATGTGCCGTTCTACCCTGGTTTCGACACCTTCAACGGCCGCGTCCTGCACGCCCACGACTTCCGTGATGCCCGCGAATTTGCAGGCAAGGACATCCTGCTTTTGGGCTCTTCCTATTCTGCCGAAGACATCGGCTCCCAGTGCTGGAAATACGGCGCCAAGTCGATCACCACCTCCTACCGCTCAGCACCGATGGGCTTCAAATGGCCGGACAACTGGGACGAGGTTCCGGCGCTGGAATCGGTGTCCGGCAACACTGCCACCTTCGTTGACGGCACCCAGAAGGAAGTCGATGCGATCATCCTCTGCACCGGCTACAAGCACTTCTTCAACTTCCTGCCGGACGACCTGCGCCTGAAAACCGCCAATCGCCTGGCCACCGCCGACCTCTACAAAGGCGTGGTCTTTGCCCATAACCCCAAGATGTTCTATCTGGGCATGCAGGATCAGTGGTTCACCTTCAACATGTTCGACGCCCAGGCCTGGTGGGTCCGCGACGCGATCATGGGCAAGATCCAGATTCCGGCGGACAAGGAAACCCTTCTGGCCGACGTCAAGGAGCGCGAAGAGCGCGAGGAAGCCTCAGACGACGTCAAATACGCGATCAAGTACCAGGGCGACTACGTGCTGGAACTGATCGAGGAGACCGACTACCCGACCTTCGACGTGGCGGGCGCCTGCCAGGCCTTCTATGAGTGGAAAGGCCACAAGGCCCAGGACATCATGGCCTTCCGCAACAACTCCTACAAATCAGTGATCACCGGCACCATGGCACCCGTGCACCACACCCCGTGGAAGGACGCCCTGGACGACTCGCTGGAAGCATATCTGCAGAACTAGGGACTCGTCCCCGGCAGATACGCCTGCGCCGTTTTCCCCTTCCTGTACGGCGCAGGCCCCCCTTCGCCGCTGTGCGAATCTCTCTTCGCAAGCTATAATTCACCCCATGCAGCGCGATAACACCATGACACTCGGTTTTCTGATTTTTCCCGGCTTTCCAATGGCCTGCCTGACCTCGGCCATCGAACCCCTGCGCGCGGCAAATGAAATTGCCGGCTCTGAAACCTTCCGATGGAAACTGGTGTCCGAAACCGGTGACAGCGTGAACGCTTCCGCCAATGTGGCCTTCCAGCCAGACTGCGCCCTGGATGAGGCCGACGGCGTCGACACCCTGTTCCTCTTGTCCAGCCCGCAAGGCAAGTTCGAGGACCCAAAGGCCTCCAACGGCAAGCTGCGCCACCTGGCCCGGCACGGCACCACCATGGGCGCGGTTTCCGGCGGGGTTTTCCCGCTGGCCCGCTCCGGCCTGCTCGACGGCCACAGCTGTTCGGTCCACTGGTGCTACAAGGCAGCGTTCACCGCCGAATTCCCGTCCCTCGCCACCGTCGATGACGTGATCGTGCTGGACCGCCGCCGGTTCACCGCCAGCGGCGCCGCGGCAATGTTTGACCTGTCGCTGAAACTGATAGAGCGCGCCATGGGCGACGCCGTGATGACAGAGGTCGCCTGCTGGTTCCAACACCCGATGGTCCGGGCCGAGGGCGTGCGTCAGAAAATCCCCGCCTTCAAGACCGACAGCACCGCCGACAGCCTGCCGCCGCCGGTTGCCAAGGCGGTTGAGCTGTTTGCCGACAATCTGGAGCACCCGGTCTCAATCCGTGATGCCGCCAGCGAAATCGGCGTTTCGCCGCGCCAGCTGGAGCGCAGCTTCAAGGCCGCCACCGGCCAAAGCCCGGCCATCTATTACCGCACCCTGCGGATGAATGCGGCACGGCAGCTGGTGATGTATTCCCGCGACTCGATCACCTCGATCGCCAATGCGGTGGGCTATGCCACCTCCTCCACCCTGTCGCAGCACTACCGCGAAAGCTTCGGCGTCACTCCACAGGAGGAACGCCGCAAGGTGAACCTGTTCAGGGTCCAGGACAACCGGCCGATCCCCTCAGCCTGATCCCTCCAGGCAGGAAAGACCAGACACAAAAAGGCCGGTGATTCTTCAGGAAACCACCGGCCTTTTCTTGTTCAGATCACAGACTTCGCAGCCGCCACCAGCGCATGATGCAGCGATGCTGCCGAGGACCGCGGGCCGATGATCGAATAACCCTGCCCCGGCGCCTGGCACAGCAGGAACACACCCAGATGCTCCATCGAGGTGCGGGTGGCGTCGCCCGCCTTGCCCGCACGGACATTGGCGTTGCACAGCCGTTCCAGCACGTCAAAGCAGCGCGGGCCCTCCATGTCGAAGCGGCACCAGCCGTCGGTTTGCTCCACCACAGAGCCCGCCTCTCCCACGGCCTGCTTCAGATCCGCCGCCATCAGCTCATGGCTGTCATGCGGAGCAGAGATCATCCACAGGTCCGGCCCCATCCACCAGGCAGCAAACACGCCGTGCTCAGTCCAGCTGGCAGCCTCCGGCAACGCCCCGCCCAGATAAGACGCGGCCGCAGATTTCACCGCATTTTCGCTGCCTTGACGCGCCGCCAAGGAGGCCAGCGCCCGGTCAGTGACTTCCCGGATCTGGAGACCCGTGAAGACATCCACCCGCGGCTCATACCCGCCCAGCGGAGAGATGGCTTTGAGCCCATGATTATCAAACTTACCCACGGAGACGCTCCCCTTCCGGATCCACAAAATGCGCGCTGACAACTTCGACCTGGATTTCGCGGCCCTCCAGCGGATTGACCGCACGGATCACCTCCCCTTTGCGCGCATCACCGCGCTTCAGGAAGCCGATCCCGATCGAGCACCCCAGCACCGGCGAATAAGCGGCAGAGGTGATATAGCCCTGATCGGTGGCCGCGCTGACCTCGCCATCGGCGTTCATCAGATGTGCCCCGGCCTGCACCGGATCGGCGGCATTCACCGGCTTGAAGCCCACCAGCTTCAGCGCATCCTCCTGGTTCATGCCTTCGCGTTCGCTCAAGGTATTGCCGATGCAATCCTTCTTCTTGCTGACCATCCGGCCCATGCCGAGGTTCAGAGCCGAAGTGGTGCCGTTCAGCTCATTGCCGGCGGCATGGCCCTTCTCGATCCGCATGACGCCCAGCGCCTCGGTGCCGTAAGGCACAGCGCCGAACTCCTCGCCCGCTTCCATCAGCTTGCGGATCATCGCATCGCCATAGCGGGTCGGCACCGCGATCTCATAGGCCAGCTCGCCCGAGAAGGAGATCCGGAAAAGCCGCGCCCGGCAGCCGCCCGCCACGGTCACTTCCCCGCAGGCCATGAAGGGGAACGCCTCGTTCGAGATATCGAACTCGGGGTCCACGACTTTTTGCAGCAGCTTGCGGGCATTCGGACCCGCCACCGCGAACTGCGCCCAGGCCTCGGTTGTCGAGATCAGCTGCACATCCATGTCAGGGAACAGGCACTGGCGCGCAAATTCCATGTTGCGGTAGACCAGAACTGCGTTGGCGGTGGTGGTGGTCACCACGAAATGATCCTCGGCAAACCGCGCCGCGGTGCCGTCGTCATAGGCAATGCCGTCCTCGCGCAGCATCAGCCCATAGCGGACCTTGCCCACCGGCAGCTTGGCAAAGGCATTGGCATACATCTTGTTCAGGAACTCGGCGGCATCCTTGCCCTGCACGTCGATCTTGCCCAGCGTGGTCACATCGCAGACACCGACCGAATTGCGGGTCTGCAGCACCTCGCGGTCCACCGACTGACGCCAATGGGTTTCGCCCGCCTGGGGGAACCACTGCGCCCGCAGCCACTGGCCGACCTCGACAAACACCGCACCCTGCTCCTCAGCCCATTTGTGGCTGGGCGTCTTGCGTGTGGGGCGGAACTCCTCGCCCACAGAGCGGCCTGCCATCACACCGAAGGACACCGGCGTATAGGGCGGGCGGAACATGGTGGTGCCGACCTCGGGGATCTGCTTGCCCGCCAGCTCAGCCATGATCGCCAGGCCGCCCATGTTGGAGGTCTTGCCCTGATCGGTTGCCATGCCAAGGGTGGTGTAACGCTTCAGGTGCTCGACAGAGCGGAAGTTCTCCTGGTGCGCCAGCTTTACGTCCTTGACGGTGACGTCGTTCTGCTGATCCAGCCAGGCGCGGCCCTTGCCTTCCTTCACATACCAGAAGGGGGTCACGTTGACCGGCGCATCCTCAGCCTCAGGCAGATCGGCAGCTTTTGCCTCGATACCCAGCTCCGACAATGCGGCCACGGCGCCCTCGGCACCGGCGCGCAGCGCGGCGGCGGTGGAGAAATCGCCATTGGCGGCACCGGCGACGACCATGCTCTGCGGCAGCTCGCCTGCCGGCACAAAGGCCGCAATATCCTCGCGCCAGGCCGGGCGGCCGCGCTGGTGGCAGGTCAGATGCACGTTCGGGTTCCAGCCGCCGGACACCGCCAGTGCCCCGCAAGGCACGTCGCGGGTGATGCCGCTGGCGAGACGAAGGCGGACGGATTCCAGGCCCAGCCGGCCCTTGGTGTCGATCACCTTTGCACCGGCAAAAAGCTCAGCCCCCTCGACCGCGGGCGCATCGGCGCGGGTGTCGATCACCGCGGTCACCTTGACGCCCTTGGCGATCAGGTCGGCGGCAGTGCGGTGGCCGTCGTCGTTGTTGGTGAAAACCGCAACGGTTTGGTCCGGCGTCACCGCCCAGCGGTTGGCATAGGCGCGCACGGCACCGGCCAGCATCACGCCGGGACGGTCGTTGTTCTCAAACGCAATGGGGCGTTCAGTTGCGCCCGCCGCCAGCATCGCCCGCTTGGAATAGATCCGCCACAGGATCTGCCGCGGCTTGCCCGCCTCCGGCGCCAGCACGTGGTCGGCAGTCCGCTCCACCGCGCCATAGATACCGTGATCAAAGGCGCCGATAATGGTGGTGCGCGGCATCACCCGCACGTTCGGCATAGCCGCCAGCTCCGCCTGCGCCTGCTCGACCCAGGCAGACCCAGCCAGATCGCCGATGCCAAAGGTTTCCGCATTCAGACGCCCGCCCAGCAGGAAATCCTCATCGGCAATGATCACCTGCGCACCGGCCCGGCCCGCAGTCAGCGCTGCCATCAGGCCGGTGGGACCGGCCCCGATCACCAAGAGATCGCAATGCAGGAAGCCCTTGTCATAGGCATCCGGGTCCGCCTCGAAACTGATGCTGCCCAGACCTGCCGCCTTGCGGATGATCGGCTCATACAGCTTCTCCCAGAACGCTGCAGGCCACATGAAGGTCTTGTAGTAGAAACCCGCGGTCAGGAAGTTCGAGAACCGGTCGTTGATCGCCATGAAGTCATGCTGCAGCGACGGCCAGCGGTTCTGCGAGTTCGCTTCCAGCCCGTCATACAGCTCCGCCACGGTGGCGCGGGTGTTCGGCTCCTGCCGCCCGCCGCTGCGCAGCTCGACAAGCGCGTTCGGCTCTTCGGAGCCGGAGGTCAGCACGCCCCGCGGACGGTGGTATTTGAACGACCGGCCCATCAGCCGCACGCCATTCGCCAAGAGGGCCGAGGCCAATGTGTCGCCCTCAAATCCCTTGAAACGCTTGCCATCGAAGGTGAAGCTCAGCGGCTTGCCGCCCTTGATCAGCCCCCCGTCCAAGCGGTTCACCTGCACCCCCTTGCGGGCACCGGTGCTGCCGTCGGCCTGAAAGGCCACGCGGCCGGCATTCATCACTGCGTCAGTCATTTGCTGCGCCCCCTTGCCCGGGCCACATCACGGGCCAGTTCGACATTCAGGATTTCGTGGGTCACGGTGTTGCGGGTCACCACCAGCCAGGACCGGTCGCCCTGCTCATGGAACCACAGTTCACGGTGTTCGCCCGCCGGGTTGTCGCGCAGATACAGGTAGTCGTGGAACTGATCCGACGCATTGTCAGCCTGCCAGTCCGGCCGGTCGATCAGGGACGCATCACCCAGGTAAGTGAACTCCTGGAAATCCCGCGGCCCGAGGATCGGATGGTTGATAATCATCGCTGTCTTCCTTTCCTCAGTGCAGGTTCGGCTGGGCGCCCTGGCCCTTTTCGTCGATCATGCAGCCGCGGCGGAACCGGTCGAGCCGGTAGGCCGTTGCCACCTTGTGCGGGGTATCGGTCGCCAGCAGATGCGCATAGCACCAGCCCGAGGCCGGGGTTGCCTTGAATCCGCCGTAGCACCAGCCGCCGTTGAAATAGAGACCGTCGATATGCGTCTTGTCGATGAAGGGGGAGCCGTCCATCGACATGTCCATAATACCGCCCCAGCTGCGCAGCATCCGCACCCGGCCCAGCGCCGGGATCAGCGCCATGCCACCTTCCATCACGTCCTCGACCACCGGCAGGTTGCCGCGCTGCGCATAGGAGTTGTACATGTCCAGATCGCCGCCAAAGACCAGGCCGCCCTTGTCCGACTGGCTGCAATAGAAGTGACCAGCGCCAAAGGTGATGACCCCGTCCAGCACCGGCTTCAGCCCCTCAGAGACAAACGCCTGCAGCACGTGGCTCTCGATCGGCAGGCGCATGCCCGCCTTCTCCATCACCCGGCTGGAAGATCCAGCCACACAGCTCGCGACCTTGTTGGCGCCGATGAAACCCTTGGTGGTTTCCACGCCCAGACACTTGCCGTTTTCGATCTTGAAACCTGTGACTTCGCAGTTCTGGATGATGTCCACGCCGCGCAGGTCTGCCCCGCGGGCATAGCCCCAGGCCACCGCATCGTGGCGCACGGTGCCGCCGCGGCGGTGCAAGAGCCCGCCCTTGATCGGGAAACGCGCATCATTGAAATTCAGGAACGGGTACATCGCCCGCACGCCATCGGTATCCAGCAGCTCCGCGTCGGACCCGTTCAGGATCATCGCATTTCCCCGCCGCCGCGCCGCATCACGCTGCGCATCGGTATGCACCAGGTTCAGAATGCCGCGCTGGCTGACCATGGCGTTATAGTTGAAGTCCTGCTCCAGCCCTTCCCACAGCTTCAGCGACAGCTCGTAAAACGGCTCGTTGCCGTCCAGCAGGTAGTTGGAGCGGATGATGGTGGTGTTGCGGCCCACGTTGCCGCCGCCGATCCAGCCCTTCTCGATCACCGCGACATTGGTGATGTTGTGGTTTTTGGCCAGGTAATAGGCCGTCGCCAGCCCGTGCCCGCCGCCGCCGATGATCACCACATCGTAGCTTTTCTTGGGTTCCGGATCACGCCAGGTCGGGCGCCATCCCTTGTGGCCCGTCAGGGCCTCCTTGATCACTTTCAGGCCAGAGTACCGCATGATGTCCTCATCAACTGTCCCCGGCAGGATGAGTGAGAAATGCGTCACATCACAGAGGGATTTCGGACATCGGCAGCGCCATTTGCGTCACAGGCGGGAAATCACCTGTGCAGATGCAGCATCACAGGTTGCAGCAATGCAGTCTCAAACCACATCTAGACAATTGATTTTATTTGACAATAGCATGAAAATCATTGACCCGCCACAAAACTGAATAATCTGGTCCATTTGCGTCACGCACCCCGGCATCCGCGCCAAATGCGGCAAATCCGACTCACTCCGGCAGGTCGATCTGGTCCAGCTCGTTTAGCAGATCCAGCAGAGCCTCATAGCGCTCCACCCCCATCTTCCGGCGGGTCTGCTCCATCAGCTCCAGGCTGGCCTCCAGGTTGTCGGTGATGATCTTCTCCCCTGCAGGCGCAATCCGCACCACCTGACGGCGGCGGTCTTCTTTGTCGCGCTCCCGGCTGATCAGCTGCTTTTCCTCCAGCTTCTGCAGGATCCGCGTCAGGCTGGGCAGCAGCAGGCAGGCCTTGTCGGCGATCTGGGTTGGATCAATCGGCCCGCTCTCCTGCACCACCCGCAAAACGCGCCACTGCTGCTCGGTAAGCCCCGCGCCGCTCAGCAGGGCACGGATCGGCCCCATGACACGCTCCCGCGCCCGCAAAAGGGCGATTGGCAGCGAACGGTCGGTGGAGGGCATCATCCTGGTCATACCCGAGTATCGCCCCGCTTCCGGCTAAACGCAATTGCCGCTTGGGTTTCTTCCGCTTGACTCATCGCCGCACAATTGCTAAACATGTTAAGTAATTCAGGAGAGGTAACGCAGATGCCGCACATCACGCTGGACTACTCAGCCAATATGGAGGCGCGCACCGACATCGCCGCCCTGTGCTGCCATCTGCGGCAGGCAGCGGCAGCCACCGGCGTGTTCCCCCTTGCGGGCATCCGGGTGCGTGCCTTTGCGGCCAATCACACCTCCATTGCCGACGGCGATGACCGGCACGGCTATCTCGACATCTCCATCCGGCTGCGCGCGGGCCGTGACCTGGACACCCGCAAACGCGCAGCCCAGGCGGTGTTCGAGGCAGCGCAATCCTTCCTTGAGCCGGCCATGCAACAGCACTCCATCGCGCTGTCGCTGGAGATGCGCAACGTCGACCCGGAGCTTTCCCCGAAATGCGGCACCATCCGCGAGCACATGCAAAAGGCGGACCAGTGATGAGCGATCTGACCACCAACATCGAAACGCTGAAAAGCCACCTGGCCCGCTTCCGCGAGACCGGCATCCTGAACCTGATCGGCGGCGAGAGCCGCCCCGCCGCCTCCAGCAACACCTTCGAAACATCGTCACCCGTCGATGAAAGCGTGATCTGCTCTGTTGCCAAAGGCGGCGCTGAGGACATCGACGCTGCGGCAGCGGCCGCCAAGGCGGCCTTCCCCGCCTGGCGCGACATGCCGGCGCTGGAGCGTAAGAAAATCCTGCACCGCATCGCCGACCTAATCGTCGAACGCGCCGAGGAAATCGCGCTGTGCGAATGCTGGGACACTGGCCAGGCCCTGCGCTTCATGTCCAAGGCGGCCCTGCGCGGTGCTGAGAACTTCCGCTTCTTTGCCGACAAGGCCACCTCCGCCCGCGACGGCCAGCAGCTGCAATCGCCGACGCTGATGAACGTGACCACCAGGGTCCCGATCGGTCCGGTCGGCGTCATCACCCCGTGGAACACGCCTTTCATGCTGTCGACCTGGAAGATCGCACCTGCCCTGGCCGCAGGCTGTACCGTGGTCCACAAACCGGCTGAATTCTCGCCGCTCACCGCCCGCATCCTGGCCGAAATCGCCCACGAGGCAGGTCTGCCCGCCGGTGTCTGGAACCTGGTGAACGGCTTTGGCGAGGATGCCGGCAAGGCCCTCACCGAGCATCCAGACATCAAGGCCATTGCCTTTGTCGGCGAGTCCAAAACCGGATCGATGATCATGAAACAGGGCGCCGATACCCTGAAACGGGTGCATTTCGAGCTCGGCGGCAAGAACCCAGTGGTGGTCTTCGATGACGCTGACCTCGACCGCGCGCTCGATGCCGCGATCTTCATGATCT
Organism: Leisingera sp. ANG-S5; assembly: GCF_000813925.1. Lineage (NCBI taxonomy): Bacteria > Pseudomonadati > Pseudomonadota > Alphaproteobacteria > Rhodobacterales > Roseobacteraceae > Leisingera > Leisingera sp. ANG-S5. The sequence goes on from NZ_JWLH01000008.1 coordinate 25,917, forward strand.
ACTCGCTGAACGGCGAGCGCTGCACCTCCTCCTCGCGCCTCTTGGTGCAGGAGAGCATCGCGGAGGAGTTCGAGGCCAAGCTGATCGAACGCGTGAACAACATCCGCGTCGGCCACCCGCTGGACCCCGCCACAGAGGTCGGCCCGCTGATCCACAAGGTGCATTTCGACAAGGTCACATCCTACTTCGAGACAGCCAAACAGGACGGCGCCACCATCGCCGCCGGCGGCACCCGCGTTGGCGATCAGGGCTGGTTCGTCCGCCCGACGCTGTTCACCAATGCGACCAACGATATGACCATCGCGCAGGAGGAAATCTTCGGCCCGGTCCTCACCGCGATCCGTTTCAAAGACGAGGATGAGGCTCTGACACTGGCCAATGACACGCAGTACGGCCTCACCGGCTATGTCTGGACCAACGACCTCACCCGCGCCCTGCGCTTCACTAACCATCTGGAGGCCGGGATGATCTGGGTGAACTCGGAAAACGTCCGCCACCTGCCAACCCCCTTTGGCGGGGTCAAGGCCAGCGGCATCGGCCGCGATGGCGGCGACTGGTCGTTCGAGTTCTACATGGAACAGAAACACATCGGCTTTGCCCTGGGCCACCATAAGATCCCGCGCCTCGGTGCCTGACCTCAAGGAAACGCGCAACCCGTCTTTGAGGAGAAGACCATGGGAGAAATCGTTCTCGCCGCCAAATGCACCCATGTGCCCACCATGCTGATGTCGGAACAGCCCGGTCGGCTGGAGGGCGCCCGCAAGCCCGCCATCGACGGCCACCGGGAAATCGCCCGCCGCGCCAAGGCGCTCGGCGCCGACACCATCGTGATCTGCGACACCCACTGGGTGATCAACGCGGGCTACCACATCAACGCCAACAGCCGTTTCAAGGGGCTGTTCACCTCCAACGAATTCCCGCAGTTCATCCAGAACCTGCCCTATGAGTACGAGGGCAACCCGGCCCTGGGCGATGCCATCGCGGCAGCGGCGTCGGACAAGGGCGTCTACACCCTGTCGCACCAGCTCGACTCGCTGGAACTGGAATACGGCACCCTGGTCCCGATGCGTTTCATGAGCCGCGAAGGCGATTTCAAGGTGGTCTCCGTCGCCGCCTGGTGCACCGTCCACGATCACGACGAAAGCCGGGTGATCGGCGAGGCCATCCGCGAAGCAGTCGAAGCCTCGGACAGCAAGGTGCTGCTGGTCGCCTCCGGCTCGCTCAGCCACAAGATCTGGGCAAACAAGGATTATGCCGCCAACAATGGCACCTTCACCATCAGTTCCGAGTTCAACCGCCAGATGGACCTGCGGGTGCTAGAGCTGTGGCAGAAGGGCGACCACGCCACCTTCCTCAAAATGCTGGGCGAATACGCCGACTTCTGCTGCGGCGAAGGTTCCATGCACGACACCGCCATGCTGTATGGCGCGCTTGGCTGGGACAGCTACACTGCCCCCTGCGAAGTGATCACCGAGTATTTCCCCAGTTCCGGCACCGGCCAGACCAACGTGATCTTCCCGGTTCAGTAAAAGGAGACCCCGAATGCCTGTCCCCGCCCCGAACCTCTATCCGCCCTTCAACATCGTGCGGCTCAGCCACGTCGAATACGCCGTGACCGACCTCGCCGCCTCCCGCGCCTTCTATGTGGATACCCTCGGCCTGCAGGTGACGCATGAGGACAGCGAGCGCATCTATCTGCGTGCGATGGAGGAACGCGGCCACCACTGCATCGTGCTGGTGCAGGCGGACACGGCCTCGGTCGGGGTGCTGGGCTTCAAGCTCTATGATGAGCCCGACCTGGATAAGGCAGCGGAGTTCTTCGCTTCCAAGGACCTACCCGTCGAATGGGTGGAGCGCCCGCACATGGGCAAAACCCTGCGCACCCGCGACCCCTGGGGCATCCCGCTGGAGTTCTACGTTAAAATGGACCGGCTGGAGCCGATCCATCAGAAATACAGGCTCTATAACGGGGTAAAACCGCTGCGCATCGACCATTTCAACATGTTCAGCGCGGATGTGGACGGCGCGATTGCCTTCTATAACGAGATGGGCTTCCGAACCACTGAGTTCACTGAAGATGACGAGAGCGGCAAGGTCTGGGCCGCCTGGATGCACCGCAAGGGCGGCGTTCATGACGTGGCCTTCACCAATGGTCTCGGCCCGCGCCTGCACCACACCGCCTTCTGGGTGCCGAACCCCTTGAATATCATCGACCTGTTGGACCTGATGTCGACCACTGGTTATGTCGATAACATCGAGCGCGGCCCCGGCCGCCACGGCATCTCCAACGCCTTCTTCCTCTATGTGCGCGACCCAGACGGCCACCGGATCGAAATCTACTGCTCTGACTACCAGACCGTCGATCCGGATCTGGAGCCGATCAAATGGTCGCTCACCGACCCGCAGCGCCAGACCCTTTGGGGCGCCCCGGCGCCGCGCAGCTGGTTTGAGGAAGGCTCGGTGTTTGAAGGCACCACTCCGAAACCCAGCGCCTTGAACGCGCAGCCGATTATTGCACCCTAAACATCAGGATCGCGACCGTCCCGAGGGTGTGCGCAATCGCGCCCCGGTAGAAGTAAGGTAAGAAAAATGAAATGGGATGAATTCTCCGAATGGGGCCGCCGGGTCGCGGATTGGACCCAGGACTACCACCTGACCGTTGGTGACCGCCCCGTGCGCGCCAGAACAGAACCCGGCGAGGTGCTGAACGCCCTGCCCCAAACCCCGCCTGAGGCCGGCGAGGGGATGGAGGCAATCTTCCGCGATTTCGAAGACATCGTAATGCCGGGCATCACCCATTGGCAGCACCCGCGTTTCTTTGCCTATTTCACCTCCAACGCCGCCGCGCCCTCGGTGCTGGCGGAATTCCTGACCGCCGCCATCGCACCGCAATGCATGCTGTGGCAGACCTCTCCAGCGGCGACCGAGATGGAAACCCGGATGATGGACTGGCTGCGCCAGGCGCTGGACCTGCCGGACCAGTTCCAGGGCGTCATCCAGGACTCCGCCTCCTCCGCCACCCTCGCAGCCGTCCTGACGATGCGGGAAAAGGCGCTGAACTGGCAGGGCAACCAACAAGGGCTGTTCGGCAAGAAGGCGCTGCGCATCTATTGCTCCTCCGAAGTCCACACCTCCATCGACCGGGCCATCTGGGTTGCGGGCATCGGCCAGCAGAACCTGATCCGCGTGCCGATCAAGGGGGACTGGCGCGGCATGGACCCCGAAGCGCTGGAGGCCGCCATCCAGGCCGACCTCGCCGCAGGCCACCAGCCCGCAGGTGTGATCCTCTGCGTTGGCGGCACCGGCGTTGGCGCCACCGACCCGGTGGACCAGGTGCTGGACGTCGCTGAAAAATACGGTCTCTACACCCATGTGGACGCCGCCTGGGCCGGCTCCGCGATGATCTGCCCCGAATACCGCCACTATTGGCCCGGCGTCGAACGCGCCGACAGCATCGTCTTCAACCCGCACAAATGGTTGGGCGTGCAATTCGACTGCTCCGCCCATTTCCTGAAAAACCCGGATGATCTGATTCAATCCCTCGCGATCAGCCCGGAATACCTCAAGACCCACGGCCATGACGGCATCATCAACTATTCCGAATGGTCGGTGCCGCTGGGCCGCCGCTTCCGCGCGCTCAAGATCTGGTTCCTGATCCGCACCTACGGCCTGGAGGGCCTGCGCCAGCGCCTGCGCAACCACATCACGTGGTCGAAACAATTGCACGAAAAGCTCAAGTTAGAGCCTGATTTTCAATTCACTTCCGCGCCCATGTGGTCGCTCTGGTCGTTCCGCTATGCGCCCGAGGGCGCGGCGGACCTCGACGATTTGAATCTGCGGCTGGTCAATGCAATCAACGGCGATGGCCGCATCTACCTGACCCAGACCCGCCTCGACGGCCAGCTGGTGATCCGCTTCCAGGCGGGTCAATTCGAGACCACGGAAGCAGACGTGATGATGGCCTTCGACGTCATCACCGAAATCGCAAGGAACCTGTAATGACGCGCTTTGGTACCTACACCGCCGACGGCGAAACCTTCTATGGCGCGGTGACGGACGCCGGCATGATCGCCCTGTCGCCGCAGTTCCCGGACTGGCCCACCCTGCGCGAGGTGATTGCCGCGGACGGCCTGGCCGCGCTGGCTCAGGCCGCCGAAGGCCAACCCGTGACCCACACGGATTTCACTTATGAGATCCCCATCCCCAACCCGGAGAAGATCATCTGCGTCGGCGTCAACTTCCCGGACCGCAACGCGGAGTACAAGGACGGCTCTGCCCAGCCCAAGCACATGTCCCTGTTTCCCCGCTTCCCGCGTTCCTTCACCGGAGCAGAGCGTCCGCTGATCCGCCCGCCCGAAAACCACACGCTGGACTATGAGGGGGAGGTCGCCGTGGTGATCGGCAAGCCGGGCCGCCGGATCAAGCCCGAAGACGCCTATGGTCACATCGCAGCCCTGACGCTGGCAAACGAGGGCACCATCCGAGACTGGGTGCGCCACGCCAAATTCAACGTGACACAAGGCAAGAACTGGGACAATTCCGGCGCCATCGGCCCCTGGCTTGTGCCCTTCACCGATGCCGCCCAGCTGGACAACGCCCGAATCATCACCCGCGTGAACGGAGAGATCCGCCAGGATGACAACCTGGCCCGCATGATGTTCCCGATCCGCGAAGAAATCGCCTATATCTCCACCTTCACCACCCTGCAGCCCGGCGACGTGATCATCACCGGCACCCCGACAGGCGCAGGCGCGCGGTTTGATCCGCCGAAGTACCTGAAACCCGGTGACGTGGTCGAGGTTGAGGTCGAAGGCATCGGAACCTTACGCAACACGGTTGAAGATGAGTTCAGCGGGGGAGAGGCATGACCCCGAAACAGCATCAGGAAGCCGCTGACCGGCTGTTCAAAGCCGAGCAATCCGGCCAGCAATGCGGCCTGCTTTCGCTGGCCTATACCGGCATGACGCTGGACGATGCCTATGCGGTGCAACAGGCTCTAATAAGGCAAAAATTGGCCTCCGGCCGCAGGAAAATCGGCTGGAAAATCGGCCTCACCAGCCGCGCCATGCAGCAGGCGCTGAACATCACCACCCCCGACAGCGGCGTGCTCTTGGACGACATGGCATTTGAAAACGGCGCCACCGTCCCCGAAGGCCGCTTCATCCAGCCGCGGGTGGAGGCGGAGATCGCCTTTGTCATGAAATCCCCCCTCGCAGGCGCCCACTGCACCCGTGCAGATGTTCTGGCCGCAACAGACTATGTGGCGCCGGCGCTGGAAATCCTCGACACCCGCATCCTGCGCGCCGACCCCGCAACCGGCCAGGCCCGCATCATCACCGACACCATCAGCGACAACGCCGCCAATGCCGGCGTGGTTCTGGGGGCGGAGCGCCACGCGGTGGACGCGCATGACCTGCGCTGGGTCGGCGCCATCTTGGCCCGGGGCGGCACGGTGGAGGAAACCGGCCTCGGCGCGGGTGTTTTGAACGATCCCGTCACCTCGGTCCTGTGGCTGGCGCGGCGGATGGCGGAATATGGACAACAGATCGAGGCCGGGGATATCGTGCTCTCAGGCTCTTTCATCCGCCCCATCGAATGCCCGCCGGGCTCGGAGATCGCCGCAGATTTCGGCCCCTTCGGTTCTGTATCCATCAATTTCGCCTGACAGGAGGCCTCCATGCCCGCGCCCAAGAACAGCTTCAAACAGGCTCTAACACAGGGCAAACGCCAGATCGGCTGCTGGATGAGCTTTGCCGACGGCCAGCTCGCCGAGATCATGGGCACCTGCGGCTTCGACTGGCTGGTGATCGACGGCGAGCATGCCCCCAACGACATCCGCTCGATCCGCGACCAACTGATGGCGCTGGCGGCCTCGCCCAGCCACCCGGTGGTGCGGGTGCCGGTGGGGGAGACTTGGATGATCAAGCAAGTGCTGGATGCAGGCGCCCAGACGGTGCTGGTGCCGATCGTCGAAAGCGCCGAACAGGCCCGCGAGCTGGTCCGCGCCTGCCACTACCCGCCCAAGGGCCTGCGCGGCGTCGGTGCCACGGCGGCCCGCGCCACCATGTTCGGCACGGTCTCCGAGTATATCCAGACCGCCGATCAGGAAGTCTGCCTGCTGGTGCAAGTGGAAAACCGCGCCGGGATGGCTGCGTTGGACGAAATTCTGCAGGTCGAGGGCATCGACGGCGTCTTCATCGGCCCGGCGGATTTGTCCACCGACATGGGCCACCAAGGCAACTCCGCCCACCCGGAGGTGCGCGCCGCAATTGCTGATGCCATCACCCGCATCAAGGCGGCTGGTATCGCCCCCGGCATCCTCGGCACCACGGATGAGGCTACTCAGGCCTATGCGGACATGGGCGCGCAGTTCCTGGCGGTCGGCATCGACGTCATGGTGCTTGCCCGCAACGCCCGTGATTTAGCGGCCAAGTGGAAGGCAGACTAACCGCCTGCCGTACATCGCAAAGGAAGCACTCCCGCGCCTGCCCGCTGCTCCGGCTTTGCCAGCGCAGCGGCAGCTGTCTTGGGCGTGGCACCGCGCCAAGCGCGGTGCCACGCCCAACGGGAGGAAGGTATTTTCAATGCCTGACGACGGGCGGGAGCCACCTGTCCGTTGCCTGACACCAAACCAGCGTCAGCGCAGCAGCATACCCTCGGGCCAGCTGAGCGTGGTATCCAATTGGATGGTTTCACTCTCGCCAGCACCCAGCTCCAGATCCCAGGCCAGAATGCCGCGCTGCTTCTCGACGTTTTCCTCCGCGGGACGCGGCGTGGCGCTCCAAGTGATCTCCAAATCGTCCTGCTGCGAATAGGGCACCCGGTCCAGCACCCGGACAGGCCAGTCCTGCGCGGTCAGGTTCTCCACCGTGATCTCCACTTTCTGCACCTGCGCGTTGCTGCGTGAGATCAGCCCCTGCTCCCCTTCGCTCTGCCCCAGCACGTCGCGGCGCAACTGAAGCCCTTCGATGGGGCCGAACCCTGCGTCCATCTCCGCCCCCGGCGCCAGCCCGGCGAAGTCCTCCACTGTGACCAGCTTGCCATCGACAAACCGCGGCACCTCATCCGAGGCCAGCAGCTGCTCGGCAAATGTGTTGGTGAAGGTCGCGACCCGATAAGCCGTGTCATCCCGTGACGGCACCGCCACCGCCTGCACTTTTGCCTCCGCCGTCAGGCTGTCCATTTCCAGCCGCAGCAAATCGGCGCCGGAGGCAATCGACACAGGCAACCCGAAGCGATAGGTCGCCGCCGCACCGCCCAGATCCGCACCCCAGCCGGGACTTCTGTATTCCTCAACAATGGGCGCTTCCAGCACCGGCTCTGCCAGCGCAGACATTTCCGCCACATCCTGCCCCATGGACTTCAGCGCCCGCGGCGGCTGCGGCTCCTCGATCCGGCGCAGCCAGGGGTGCAGCACCGACGGGCTGCCCTGATCACCTGGCACCGCTGTCGACAGTGTCAGCGCCACATCCTGCCAGTTCTCGCCGGTATCCTGCACCAGCATCACCGCACGCTTCAGGATCACCTGCTGCTCCGTCACGGTATTCAAGTGCATCTCATAAGACGGCTGCCAGCCGATATTTCCCGCGCCCGCGGTATAGTAGCTCACCTTGACGGCGCCCTCACCCGCCTGCTCCGCCTCGATGTCCACTGCGATGTACAGACGGTCGTCATCCTCGAGCGTGATCGCCGCCAGTGCCGCCTGCGCTTCTGCCAGCTCTTCTTCCAAGTCCTGCATCTGCAGCTCGATCCGGCGCGCCTCAGCCTCTGACGCCACGGCTGCCTGACTGGCGCCCGCCGCCTCCGCAGAGATCATCCGGGCAATTTCACTCAATGCAACCGCATCCGCCTGAGCCAAACCTTCGTTTGTGCCCAGCTGCTGCAGGAACCCGATTGAGGCCTCCGCCGCCCGCACCCCGGCGCGTGCCTGCGCTGCCTCGTCCCGCACCGCGGCAATCCGCGCCTCGACTTCGCGCACCCGCGCCTCGGCGGCCTCGACCTCAGGGTCATCCGCATCGCGCGGCGGCACGTAATTCTCACGCAGCAGGGTGGCGACGCGGCGGGCGCCGGCGATCTCCACCTGCAGTGTCTCCAGCGCAGCCGTTCTGGGCACGTTCTGCAGGATTAGCCGGTGGCGCCCCTCCGGCAGGGTCAGCGCGGCGCTGCGGGTGACTTCCGCCAGCCCGGGATACAGCGTCACCTCCGACACCGTGCTGCTGACGGGGATAGTGTCCGCAGCCGCCGCCGCGGCAATTGAAGAAAAGGCAAAAGCCATCAAAGAAAATCGCATTGGCATCTCTCAATCAAAAATCACGGCGGTGGTCCCGCCTGATGCCATGCTACCCCCGTCAGGGAGGTCCGGCCAGCCCGGCCGTTGCCTGCCTCAGGCCCGCGGCAGAAGGCTGCCCAAACGCTGTTCCAGCACTGCCGCAGGAAACCCCAGAAACCGGCAAGAGCAGATCTCCACATGGCTGTGCATATCGCAGAGCAGCAGGCGCAGCCCTTTCCGGCGCAGGTAAAACCCGTGCTGCTTCAGCCCCTTGCGCAGCTCCAGCCAGCTTTGGGCGGAATGAAAGATCCCCGCCAGCAGCATCCGCAGCTGCGCCGCCATCTCCGAATCCAGCCGCTTGTGGATACGTGCGCTGGCCCAGGCGGTCTGCGCCGGGGCAGCGTTCTGGTTCATGACATTTGCGGGAAATTCCTTTTGCGCCAGCATGGCCTCACCTCCTTCACTCATAATTTCAGGATCAGGTTAGGCCCGGCCGCCGCCCTCCGGCAGGGGCGCAAAAGCAAAGGGGGCGCCTCTTTCGAAGCACCCCCCTCACCAAAAGGATATATGCCTCAGCCCTTCTTCAGGACCTCGCGGCCCAGCAGTTCGGCAATCTGCACCGCGTTCAGCGCCGCGCCCTTACGCAAGTTGTCGCTGACACACCACAGGTTCAGGCCGTTCTCGATGGTCGAATCCTGGCGGATGCGGCTGATGAAGGTGGCAAAATCGCCAACGCATTCCACCGGGGTCACGTAGCCGCCGGCCTCGCGCTTGTCGATCACCATGATGCCGGGCGCCTCGCGCAGGATGTCGCGGGCCTCGTCCTCGTCCAGAAAGTCCTCGAACTCGATGTTCACGGATTCGGAGTGGCCGACAAACACCGGCACCCGGACGCAGGTCGCGGTGACCTTGATCGACGGATCGACGATCTTCTTGGTCTCGGCAACCATCTTCCATTCTTCCTTGGTCGAGCCGTCTTCCATGAAGACGTCGATATGCGGAATGACGTTGAAGGCGATCTGCTTGGGGTAGACCTTGGGCTGCACTTCCTGCCCAGGGACGTAAACGCCCTTGGTCTGGTTCCACAGCTCGTCGATCGCGTCCTTGCCGGAACCGGACACCGACTGGTAGGTCGAGACCACAACGCGCTTGATCTTGGCGCGGTCGTGCAGCGGCTTCAGCGCCACAACCATCTGCGCGGTCGAGCAGTTGGGGTTGGCGATGATGTTCTTCTTTGCATAGCCGTGGATCGCCTGCGGGTTCACCTCCGGCACGATCAGCGGGATGTCAGGGTCGTAACGGTAGAGCGACGAGTTGTCGATCACGGTGCAGCCCGCCGCAGCGGCCTTGGGCGCGTAATCCTTGGTCGCGGCGGAGCCGACGGCAAACAGCGCCATGTCCCAGCCGGTGAAATCGAAGGTGTCCAGATCCTGGGTAGTGAGTGTCTTATCGCCAAAGCTGACTTCAGTGCCGAGAGATTTGCGGCTTGCCAGCGCAGCGATCTCATCCACAGGAAACTGGCGCTCGGCCAGGATGTTCAGCATTTCGCGGCCCACGTTGCCAGTGGCGCCAACGACGACGATGCGGTAACCCATTTGTCTGTTTCTCCAGTATTGCCCGGCCCCATGGCCGGCGCGGGAGTGATACTGCCTATGGGGACAAGTTTAAAGGGGCCGATCAGTCCATGCTGTCGCGGCTGAGCAGATAAATTGCGCAGCCGAGCCCCAGAAGCACCAAAAAGAAGGTGAAAATACCCGTGTAGGGCAAGGATGGGTCCGCTCCGGCCAGATTTGCGTGGAGACGGCCCGTTGCAAACTGCATGATTCCCACCCCGCCGATGCCAAACAGGTTCAGCAGCGTCACCCCCCGCCCGGCCAGATGCGGCGGCACAAAGGCACGCCCGTGCGCCATGATCACAGGGAAGGACGCGCCAAAGAAGCCAACGGCCGCCATCATGACCACCGGCATCCAGACCGGCGCGCCGGTGGCCAGGATCAGCCCGCCCAGGGCCGCGCAGCCCAACAGGTTGCCGCCCAGGATCAGCCACTTGCGGGTGCCCAGCACCCGGTCCAGCGGCCCATAGGCAAAGGTGCCGGCAATCATCGCTGCCCCCATCACCAGCGTCGCCAGCCCCACAGCCTGGGTGCTGAGTCCGTAGACATCGCTTAAGTAAGGCCCGATCCAAAGCCCCCGCAGCGCTCCCGACGGCGCATAGGCCACCAGCATCAGCGGGAAGATCGCCCACATCGCCGGCATCTTCAGCAGGTCCAGCACCGATCCCGTGTGCTCCCCTTCAGGCTTGTCCGGATCACTGACGGTCATGAAAATCCCCGCCGCGACGATACCCGAAACAACCGCCAGCCCCGCCAGCGTGCCGCGCCAGCCGAACAGATCAACCGCCAGTGCAGTCGGGTAAGACGCCACCAGGTTGCCGGCCGACCCCACCCCCAGCATCAGCGCCGCCAATGTGGCGAAACGCGCGGGCGGGTACTGGCGGGCGAAGATATAGTAGGACGCCATCAGCACCGGCGAACAGCCGATGCCGATCAGGAACATGGCGGCACCGACATGCCAGGGGGCTGTAGCAGCGGCAAACAGCGCCGCACCGCCGCCGCCGCCCAGCAGCAGCAGCAGCGACGCCGTTTTGCGGGGGCCAACGTGGTCCAGCGCCCAGCCTACCGGCAGCTGCATTGCCGCAAAGGACAGAAACCAAAGCCCGGAGGCAAAGGCCAAATCATCCGGCGCAGCACCGATATCCAGCCCCAGCACCCCGGACAAAACGGCCAGGAAGGCGCGAAAAAACTGACTCAGCACATAGGCCAGGCACAATAAGATCAATCCTGCCTGCATTTTCTCTCCCCCAAGTCCTGCACAGTTTTTCGTGACTGCCGTACAGCTTGCATGTTTGGCGCGGGCGCACAATTTGTTTACACAGAAACGGCAGGCCGCGGGACCGTGCCACAGAGGGAAGACGCATATGACGACGGACACTTTCTATGCCACCCTCCCCAAGGTCCGCGATTTCAGCGATCTCTCCGACCCATCGGTCTTTGCGCCGCTGCCCGGCGATTGGCTGCTTTGCTGCACCGATATCGTGAATTCCACCGGACTGGTGAAGGCAGGCCGCTACAAGACCGTGAACATGGTCGGCGCCGCAGTGATTGCCGCCATGCGTAACGCGCTTAAGGGCGAGGCGTTTCCCTATGTCTTCGGTGGCGACGGCGCTTCTTTCGCGGTGCCGCCCCGCCATCAGGCCACAACACAGCGCGTTCTGGGATCCTTACGCAGCTGGACCGAAGATGAATACGGCATCTCCCTGCGCGCCGCGGTCCTTCCGGCCTCTGCGATCCGCGACGAGGGGCTGGATGTGCAGGTGGCCCGCTACGCGGTGTCGGACCACGCCGATTTCGCCATGTTCAGCGGCGGTGGCCTGGCCTGGGCGGAAGCGCAGATGAAGGCCGGCGCCTTTGCGGTTGCCCCTGCCCCGCAGGCGGACCCGCCCGACCTCGCAGGCCTCTCCTGCCGCTGGAGCAACACCCCCGCCCGACACGGCATCATCCTGTCTGTGGTGGCCCAGCCCGCCCCCGGCGCCAGCCCGCAGGACTTTGCCCGGCTCGCCGCTGATGTGCTGGATCTGGCGGCAGAGCTCGAGGACAGCGGCCACCCCGTTCCCGAGGCAGGCCCCCGGCTGCAGTTTCCGCCTGCTGGTCTGACGCTTGAGGCCAAGGCCTCCCGCGGCCGGCTTCCGTTGTTCCTCCGCAAGCTCTATCTGCTAGGCCATTGCGCCTTTGCCGCCTGGGTTTTCACCGGAAAACGGCGCGTGGGCGCATTTGACACGCTGCATTACCTGTCGATGCTGCGGGCGCATTCCGACTTCCGCAAATTCGACGACGGGCTCAAGATGACACTGGACTGCACGCCCGGGATCAGCCGCCGCATTCGCCAGAAACTGCAACAGGCCGCCTCGGCCGGTCTGGTACAGTTCGGACTGCACGAACAGGACGCTGCCATGGTCACCTGCATCGTGCCCTCTCCGGTGGAGGACGATCACATCCACTTTATCGACGGCGCGGCAGGGGGCTATACGCAAGCAGCCGCCAATCTGGCGGCTGCATTCGGGATCAGCAAGGAAACGGCCTGACCTCAGACCGGGGCGAAGGTACCCGCCTTGGGGTCATAGCATTCCAGCCCGCCCTCGCCGATGTCGGTCCACAGACCGTGCAGGCTCAGCTCTCCGGCCTTCACGGCCGATTCGATGAACGGGAAGGTCATCAGGTTCTCCAGCGAGGCGACAACCGCCTGCCGTTCGAACTGGCGCGCCTGCTCTACCGGGTCGTCAATATCCGCAACCCCGCCGAATTTCGGCTTCAGAATGTCCATCCAGCGCCCGACAAAGCTGGTCTTTTCCTCCAGCTGCGGCGCATGGCCCTTGCACATGTCGATGCAGCCCTGCACGCCGCCGCACTGCGAATGGCCCAGCACGATCAGATGCGAGACCTTCAGCGCGGTGACCGCATATTCCACCGCCGCCGAGGTGCCGTGGTGGTCGCCATCGGGCGCAAACGGAGGCACCAGATTGGCGATATTGCGGTGAATGAAAAACTCGCCCTGGTCAGCGCCAAAGATCGAGGTCACATGCACCCGGCTGTCGCAGCAGGAGATCACCATCGCCCGCGGCCGCTGGCCTTCGGTCGCCAGACGGCGGTACCAGCCCTGGTTTTCCTCGTATGAAGTGGCTTTCCAGCCGTGATAACGGGTCACCAGATAGCTCGGGAGAGGCTTGGCAAATTCCATTGTCGAATCCTCGGTTCATTTCACGTTGCCGGCCGTATTACCCTGCATTGTCTCAAAATTCGAGGGATTTGATCCGCCCGCGGAAACCTTTTGAAAACTTCTGGCTTCCACATTGGGCAGCGTGCCGTGGGGGCATGAAGAATTGGGTGAATGTGGTGGCCAATATACTGACAGTGATGCACTCCGAGACAGTGCGATTAGATCCAGACAAACTTTCCGCGCTCTATGAACAGCTCGGCGAGGCCGGTGCTGAGGACGTCGTGTGCCGGGCGATTGAGGAAATGGCGGTCCGCCTGACGCATTGCGAGCGTCTGTGGCGGCAGAACGATATGATGAACCTGCGCAAGAGCGCCCGGTCGCTGATTGCAATGGCCGAACAGATCGGCATGACCGCGCTGGCAACAATTGCCAAGGACGTTACCGAGGCGATTGATGCCGAGGACGGGCCGGCGGTCGCCGCCATCCTGTTCCGGCTGATGCGGGTGGGCGAGCGTTCGCTGACCGCGGTCTGGGACCAGCAGGACATGACGATCTGACAATTGTGCAGCCCGCAGGGCTTGCAGGCCGCGCGGCGGCGGCTACTCTGGCGCATCAGAAGTGATTGCAACCGGAGTTTTTTCGATGCCGCCAGTCTTTGCCGCGCCCGGCCCTGACGCCTGCCCTGTGCATGTTATTGCAAGCGATGAATTGGACAGCTGGCTCTCAGGCCAGCCGCAGCGCGTTCAGGCCTGGGCATCGGCGCAGGGCTTCACCGGCGCCTGCGGCCAGGCGCTGACAGTGCCGGATGCCGATGGCGGGATCGAAATGGCCCTTGCGGGCTACGGCAGCGCCGCCCAGCGCGCGCGCCGCCGCTTCGTGCTGGCCGAAGCCGTGCAGAAACTGCCCGCCGGAACCTACCGCATCGCCTCAGGCCTGCCCGCGGAAGATGCCGCCAGCGAGTCGCTGGGCTGGCTGCTCACGGCCTATCGCTTCGACCGCTACAAGGAGGCCAAGGGCGAAACTGCGGCCCTGCAGACACTGGAGGCCGTGGATTCCGCCGCCGTGGAGTCGCTGGCCGCGGCGGAATGCCTGACCCGCGACCTGATCAACACACCCGCCTCCGACATGGGCCCGGCAGAGCTTCAAGCCGCAGCCGAATCCCTCGCGCAGGAATTCGGCGCAGAAATCTCCGTCACCCTGGGCGAGGACCTCTTGGCTCGGAACTTCCCGCTGATCCACACCGTCGGCCGCGCCTCGACCCGCGCGCCGCGGCTCATAGACCTGCGCTGGGGCCGCACCGGCCCCAAGCTCACCCTGGTGGGCAAGGGCGTCTGTTTCGACACCGGCGGGCTGAACCTCAAGCCCGGAAACAGCATGGCACTGATGAAAAAGGACATGGGCGGTGCAGCCAATGTTCTGGGCCTCGCCCGCATGATCATGGATGCCGGGCTGAAGCTGCAGCTCAGGGTGCTGATCCCCGCGGTGGAAAATGCCGTCTCCGGCTCTGCCTTCCGCCCCGGTGACGTGCTGATGTCGCGCAAGGGGCTGACGGTCGAGAACAACAACACCGACGCAGAGGGCCGTTTGGTTCTGGCCGACGCCTTGGCGCTGGCGGCAGAGGGCTCGCCGGACCTCTTGGTCTCCATGGCCACACTCACCGGCGCGGCCCGCGTTGCGGTCGGCCCGGACCTGTCGCCCTACTATACGGATCACGAAAATGATGCCGCGGCGCTTGCGGCCAGTGCGGCGCGCACCGCCGACCCGGTCTGGCGGATGCCCTTCCACGATCCTTACGAGACGATGATCGAACCCGGTATAGCCGATCTCGACAACGCACCCTCAGGCGGGTTCGCAGGCTCCATTACCGCGGCCCTGTTCCTGCGCCGCTTTGCCGGGGACACCCGCTACATGCATTTCGACATCTACGGCTGGACCCCCAGCGCAGCACCCGGCCGCCCCAAGGGCGGCGCCCTGCAGGGCGCCCGCGCTCTGTTTGCTGCGCTGCCGGACATGCTGGAGCTCTGATCCCATGGCAGACCGCCGCCGTACTCCGGTAAATGACCGCATCGCCGCCGCCCATCTGACACACGCGCCTGAAGGGTTGGAACGTGTTGACGGCATTGCCGCCCGCATCGGCATGCCCGTCGCAGACCTGCTGCGCACACCGGACGGCGCCCGCGACCGCCAGCTGGTCTACGGCGAACCGGTCACGGTCTACGAGGACTGTGGCGGCTGGGCCTTCCTGCAGGCCGCCAAGGATTCCTACGTGGGCTATGTTCCCAGTTCCGCCTTGACCACACCGTTCGAGGCCACCCACTGGGTCAGCGCCCCGGCCACCCACGCCTATTCCGCGGATGATTTCAAATCGCCGGAAACCAGCGCCCTCAGCCACGGCAGCCGGGTGGAGGTGATGGGCGGCACCGGGCAGTTCACTGGGCGGTTCGTGGAAACCAGCCTTGGCTTCATCCCCGCCCGCCACCTGTCGCCCTTGGGTGCCCATGCCGATGATCCGGTGATGGTGGCAGAGCTGTTCCTCGGCACCCCCTACCTTTGGGGCGGCAACAGCCGGTTTGGCATCGACTGTTCCGGCCTGGTGCAGGCCGCGCTGCTGGCATGCGGCACCCCCTGCCCTGGTGACAGCGACATGCAGGAGGAGGAACTGGGCGAGCCCGTTCCGGACGCAGACTACCGCCGCGGCGATCTCCTGTTCTGGAAGGGTCATGTCGCCCTGGTGCGGGACGCAGAGACGCTGATCCATGCCAATGCCCATGACATGGCGGTGGCCATCGAACCCATCGGTGCTGCAATAAAGCGTATACAGGCCCAAGGCGACGGCCCGCTTACCTCGCATAAACGGCTGGCGTAGGCCCCTGCGCCCGCCACCGGCGGCAAAAATCTTGCGAAGATTTTTAGCCGGAAAATTCGAATTTTCCGGTCCCCGCCCTGCCGCAAAGCTTGCGGCTACTCCACGGAGCGGATCAGCTTGCGCTCCAGCACCCTCAGCACGGTCTTCAGATCCGCCCCGCGCTTCAGGATATGCCCGTCCATGCCGACCACCGAATACTGCCCCTGCCGCAGCCGCAGCTTGGGGCGCTTTTCGATCCGGTAGAGCGGATGCTCTGCCGTGCGCCGGAAGACGGAGAAAACTGCCAGATCACGCAAGGAAGAAATCCCGTAATCGCGCCACTCCCCGGCGGCCACCATACGGCCATAGAGAGTCATAATGACCGACAGTTCCCGGCGGTCAAAGGCGACTTGCTGAGGTATGGGAGATCCGGGAAAAGGCTGCACCTGATCAAAGCTCATAGATAACAGGTTGCGCCGTTTCCCCGGCAAATCAAGGGTTTTAACGTTCGATTTTTCGTGTGGTGCAGGATGCGCACAGGCGAAAGTAGCGCGTTTCCGGCTGTATTAGAGCCTTTTTCAGACCCTCTCAGGCCGCCGCCAGTGCCCCGCACTGCACCCCCAGGATCTGCTCCAGCGCCACCCGTCCGGGCGCCGTCAGCATCAGCCCGCGCTTGTGCCGGTGCCGTTTGACCCAGCCGCTGTCCAAGGCATGTTCCAGGATCTGCCGCCCCATTGGTCCCGCCACATGCAGCCTGCGCTCGGTCCAGTCCAAGCAGGGCCGAACGAAGGGCTGGCGGCCGGTTTTTTCCGGCAGCACCACCCCCAGTTTCAGCCATTCTCCGGCGGGTTCTGCGCGAAAGGCGCCCTGTTCCTCCACCAGCATGCCACGGTCCAGGAAGGCGCGGGTCATCGCCACCGCCAGCGGGCCTGCCAGGTGGTCGTAGCAGCTGCGCAGCTGTGCCAGCCCGCCCGCCTTGCGCTGCTGGGCGCGGTGCAGGCTGTCGGCAGGCGCAATTGCCGCCAGCTGCTCCAGCACGTGCGCCACCTCGGCGCCTGCCAGCCGGTGATAGACGCAGCGGCCGCGCTTTTCCGCCACCACCAGCCCTGCGTCCTGCAGCAGCCGCAAATGCGCCGAGGCGGTTTGCGGCGTCACCCCAGCAGCAGCCGCCAGCTCCTTGTTGGTATAGGCGCGGCCCTCCATCAGCTCGCACAGCATCTGCGTGCGGCTGGCGTCACTGATGGCCTGGCCCAGAATGTCGAAGCGCGGTGTGATCATGCTCCTACCCTATGCGGTTTGCGCAGGGACACCCAAGCAAAACCCTTCGCCGCGCGCCGAACTGTCCCTCCGTTTCCGCGTGCCCGGTCACGCAAACGACCCATGGCAGAACCAGCCCGGCGACAGCGCGCCGCCATGGGCAAAGAACAGCCACAGCCGCGCCCCGCAGCCTGTCGCCACCACCCAGTAATCGCGCACCCCGCTGCGCCACTCCGGGTCTTCCAGCCACCACTCGGGCGCAATCCGCTCCGGGCCTTCCGCCGCTGCCAGCGCCCAGTCCCGGCCGCGCCACCTGAACTGCTCCGGCACCTGCGGCACATCCGGCGCATGGACCAGCTCAGGCCGCCACAACAGCAGCGGCCGCGGGCGCGGCGGCAAGGGCCAATCGCCGGAGGCAGGCTCCGACCAGGCCGCCGCCTGCACGGTGAAGGTTTTTTCCGGAATGTGGCTCTCCGCCGGATGGCAGCGGGTGATTGCCTCCATCCCCAGCCGCGCGCCCAGCCGGCCGATCAGATCCTCCAGCGCGGCGCCATCCTCCTGCCGCGCCCGCGCCGCGGCACTTGCCTGCAGATGGCCCGCCGGGGTGCGGGCATGAATGGCTTCCGCCTGCAAGACCTCCAGCCGCAGCATGTCGATGCCATAACCCGCGTCGATCTGCTCCAGCTTCATCTCCAAGAGCGGCCGGATGCGGGCAGGCTGGCGGCTGGCACGGGCCAGGCCCAGGGTCACGGCCTCCATTTCCTGATCGCAGCGGTGCGCCTCCAGCCGCAGCACGCGGGCGCCCTTGCCGCGCGCCTCCAGCCGGGCACACAGCCGCGGCAGCATCCGGTCGATGCCTGCCAGCAGATCCTCCATCAGCCCGATCGGCTCCGGCAGGGTCAGCCGCACCGCAAAACGGTCCGGGCTGCGCGCGGGCGAGACCGGCTCCGGCGCGCTGCCCATTGCCTGGTCCAGCCGCAGCACCAGCCCCTGGCCGAACCGGCGCGCCAGGCTGGCCCGCGGCTGGCCCAAGAGATCGCCGATCCGCCGCAGCCCCAGCCGGTTCAGCTGCGCCACGGTGGCGCTGTCCAGCCGCAACGCCGCCACCGGCAAGGGCGCCAGCGCGCCATAGGCCTGGCCGGCTTCGGCAATCCGCCCCAGCTGCGGCACCGCCGCCTGCAGCTGCGGCGCCGCGCCGCCGCGGGTCCAGTGGCGCCGCTTGACGCTCTGGCGTTTCTGCGCCCGGGCACGGGTTGCCCGCGCCTCCTGGTCGATGGCGTCGCCCGACCGCTCCGGCGCCGCCTCCTCCCCCGCATAGCGCGCCAGCGCCCAGGCCGCGCCCAGGGTGTCCGCCAGCCCCATCCGCACGCTTAGCCCCATCTCCGCGCAATCCTGCCCCGCCGTCTCCATCAGCGCCGCCTCGCTGCCGAACAGATGCGCGCAGCCGGTGAGGTCGATGGTAAGCCCGTCCTCCCCCGCCTCCGCCACCCAGGGGCTGAACTTGCCTGCCCAGCGCCGGAGTGCGGCCAGGAACGCCATCTCCGCCGCCCGGTTGCGCGGCCGCACCACCAGGCCCGCGCACATCGCATGGGCATCGCGCAAGGGCTGGCCGGCCTGCAGCCCCTCTGCCGAGGCGGCCAGGTTTAACGCGGAAATAACCTGAGTGTTGGAGACTTCCTCAACGACGGCCAGCGGCCCGGCAATACCGCCGCGCTCCGCCCGCAAAATGCGTTCGGCGCCAAGGCGCGGAAACCACAGCGACAGAATGCGGCGATGGGGCATGGGCAAATCGGGCAGCAAGGGCCGGCAGGCGGCAGGTTACAGGAGTTTTTTGGCAGATGTTCTTATTTTGTTCTCAAAATGCGATTCGGTCAATCCGCAGGGGCGCTGCGCAATGACCCTGCGCCGTCTCAAGGGGCTCGCCTTCCTCGTGATCCTCGCCGCTCTGGCCGCAGGCGTGACCGCCCCGGTCACGGCAGACAGCGGTCTCAGCAAACATGTGACCCGGCGGATGGCCCTGATGACAGGGCAGAAAGCGGCGATGGATGTGCTCACCGGGATGATGGCCGGACGCATCGTCTTCGACCGGGACAAGGCGCGCAGCGCCCGGCGCCAGCTGATCAAATCCACCGGCAGCATTCGCAAGCATTTCAAGAAACCGCGGCTGGATGCGCGCTCCAACGCGCGGCCGCTGATCTGGCACAGCTGGAAGGATTTCAAGACCCGCGCCGGAACCGCAGAGGCCGCGGCCCGCAACCTCAGCACCCGCTCGCTGCCCGCCCTGCGCCGCACCCTGCCCGGCCTGATGCAAAGCTGTCTCAGCTGCCACGAGACCTACCGCAGCACCCCCAACAGCTTCACCACACACTAACAGGACAGCAGCCCCTGCCACGGGGCGGCAAGTCAGGCCCCGAAACGCGCCATGAAGGTGTCAATCGCGCCGCTGATCACCCGCTCGCGCTCGGCCTCAGAGAATTCGGTGTCGATCTTGAACAGGAACCGCAGGAACACATCCGCCTTACACAGCTCGATGAACTGCGCCGCGGCAAGATCGGCGTCTTCGATCTTTAGCTCGCCCCGCGCCGCCGCAGCCTCCATATAGGCCTGGATCTCCCCGTGCAGCACCATCGGACCGCTTTCGTAGAACATCGGCCCCAGCTCCGGGAACCGGTCGGCCTCAGCCACGAAGATGCGGAACAGCTGCAGGCTGAAACCGCCCAGCAGCACCCCGTGCACCCGCTCCGCCGCCGCCCGCAGCACGTCCCGCGGCCCGCAGCTGCCGGGCGCCAGATCCAGCGAAGCATCCGCCTGCTGCACGCAGGCTGACCGCACCACCTCCATGAACAAGACCCGCTTGTCAGGGAAATAGCTGTAGAGCGTCGCCTTGGAGACCCCCGCCGCCTTGGCAATCTTGTCGACGCTGGCGCCTTCGAACCCGTCCGCCAGGAACACCTCGCGCGCGCCGTCCAGGACCTGATCGAATTTGCGGCCGGTGCGCAGGACGCTGGCTTGCTGGTTCATGCGGGCTCCAATGGCTGCGTAGGGGTCTGGGCCTAATGTAGCCTGCGCCGCCCCATTGCAACAGCAGAACCCGCATCATCTTGCGCTCCCTCGCGGAACCGTTATGTTTAGAATTATTCTAAATTGAGGGGCGGCAGATGCGTTTTTTCACCCAGCGCAAACGGTTTACGGACCTGACCGGGCAAGAGATCCTGGCCCTGGCAATTTCCTCCGAGGAGGACGATGCGCGCATCTACCGCGGCTATGCCGAGCGGCTGCGCAGCGAATACCCCGCCTCTGCGGCACTGTTTGACGGGATGGCGGCGGAGGAAGACGAGCACCGCGCCCAACTGATTGCCCTGCACGAAAGCCGGTTCGGCCCCGCAATCCCGCTGATCCGGCGCGAGCATGTGGCGGGATACTACGCCCGCCGCCCCATCTGGCTGATGGAGAACCTGAGCCTCGACCGCATCCGCGACGAGGCCCGCGCGATGGAGCGCGATGCCGAACGGTTTTACACCCACGCCGCCGCCCGCACGCAGGATGCCGCCACCCGCAGGCTTCTGGGCGACCTCGCCGCAGCGGAGGCAGGGCACCAGGCCCGTGCGGGCGAGTTGCAGGAGGCGCATCTGGACGAAGACACCCGCGCGGACGAGGACCGCGCCGCCCACCGCCAGTTCGTGCTGACCTGGGTGCAGCCGGGACTGGCCGGGCTGATGGACGGCTCGGTCTCCACCCTGGCGCCGATCTTCGCCACCGCCTTTGCCACCCAGGACACCTGGACCACCTTCCTGGTTGGCATGGCGGCCTCGGTCGGGGCGGGCATCTCAATGGGCTTCACCGAAGCGGCCTCCGACGACGGCGAGCTCTCTGGCCGCGGCTCCCCTGTCAAACGCGGGCTGGCCTCCGGCATCATGACCACCGTCGGCGGCCTCGGCCACGCCCTGCCCTATCTGATCCCGGAATTCTGGACCGCCACCACCCTGGCGCTGCTGATCGTCTTTGTGGAGCTCTGGGCCATCGCCTGGATCCAGAACAAGTTCATGGAAACCCCGTTCTGGCGCGCCACTATGCAGGTGGTGCTGGGCGGTGCGCTGGTGCTGGGCGCCGGCGCGCTGATCGGCAGCGGTTAGAAGCGCTGCGAGCTGCTCCGCTTGGCCAAGACAGGGTCAAGGGCGGCACAGCCGCCGCGCGCCAGCGCGGTTTACCCTTGAGGCTGTCTTGGACGATATCACAATTGACCAGGCTCTCTCAGGGCACACCTGCCCTTAGAGCGCATCTCAGCACAACCCCTGCCCTGAGCGCAGCACAGGGCCACGCCCAACTGTGAAGGGCATTCTTCAGATTGCCGCTGAACAGGCGGGAGCACGCCCCTGCCCTATCAAGATCTGCTCGTCCCAAGCCTGCCCAAAAAACAGACTTTGCCAATTGGTCAGGTCTTGTTACCAATCCTTCATGGCCGAGATCTTCTTCCGCACCCTGCCCTTCTTTGCAATCATCGGCCTCGGCTACTGGGCCGGGCGCAGCCGGTTTTTCACCGAGGAAGCCACCGCCTATCTCACCCGCTTTGTGTTCTACTTCCCGCTGTCGGCGATGATCTTCGGCTTTGCCGCCAACCTCTCCTTTGCCGAGGTCTTCGATCCCACACTGATCCTCGGCTATTTGGCGGGCACGCTGGCGGTCTACCTGCTGGTGACAGCTGTCGCCATGGCCCGCGGCCTGGACGTGCCCACCGCCGCGGTGGAGGCGCAATGCGCGGCGATCGGCAATGTGGGCTTCCTCGGCCTGCCAATGATGGCGATCCTGTTCGGCCCGGCCTCGGCGGCGCCGATGATGGTGGTGCTCAGCGTCGATCTGGTGGTGTTCTCCTCGCTGATCGTGATCCTGATCAACGCGGGCCGCGGCCAGGGGCTTGGTCTTGCCACCCTCCGGCTTGTGGGGCTGGGCCTGCTGAAGAACCCGATGATCCTGTCCATCGTGGCGGGCCTTGCCTGGTCGGCATCGGCGCTGCCGATCCCGGAACCCGCAAACAATTTCCTCACCATCCTCGGCGGCGCCGCCACCCCCGGAGCCCTCTTTGCTATCGGTGCCTCGCTGGCCTCGAAATCGGCGGAGCGAGTGCACATCTCCGGCTGGCTCAGCTTTGCCAAGCTGGTGCTGCACCCGGCCTGTGTCGCAATCGCGGTGCTGTGGCTGATCCCGGCGGCACCGTTCTCCGCCGCAGTCGCCATCGCTGCCGCCTCCCTGCCGGTGGCGGGCAACGTCTACATGCTGGCGCAACACTACGGCGTGGCCCCGCACCGGGCCTCCGCCGCCATTTTCATTTCCACCGTGGTGTCGATTGTCACCGTGCCGGCGGTGATCGCCTGGGTCTCCTGACCCGCGGCCCCTACAGCCGGATCACATAATCCTTGCGGGTGGTCTCGATCACTTCCCAGGTGCCGCTGAAGCCGGGCCGCAGGATGAAACTGTCGCCCGCCGCCAGCGGATACGCGGTGCCGTCATCGCTGGTGATCACCGACCGGCCCTCCAGGATCCGGCAGTATTCCCACTCGTCGTAAGTGATCCGCCACTTGCCCGGTGTCGACTGCCAGATGCCGCAGTACAAACCGTCGCGCTCCTCCGCGTTCCAGGTGGTGAACACCGGATCACCCGCCAGCACCTTCTCTGGCGCCGGACGCTCCACCTCCGCCTCCGCGGCCTCCGGTGTCAGTCTCAGAAAATCGCTCATGGCGCTGTGCCTCCCTCTTGCCTTGGCGGCGGACTGTCCCGGTTTTCGCGGCGGCTGTCCAGCACCCCCTTGCGCAACTGCGGCATCCTCCCGGCGGCCAAAGCCCCGATTGTTTGCGAATTCGCAATCCTTGTGCCGCAAAAACCGGCATTGCTGCCGCCCATCCGCTGGACCCTGAGGCCATCAGCAGGTAGCGGTAGGGCTAACAGATTTTGAGGAGCCTCACCCATGGAAACCGTTTCCGAGAACCGCGCCTTTGGCGGCACCCAGGGCGTCTACAAACACGCCAGCAGCGCCACCGGCGGCGACATGACATTCGGCCTGTTCCTGCCGGAGGAGGCCAAGGACGGCCCGGTGCCGGTGCTGTGGTACCTCTCGGGCCTCACCTGCACCCATGAAAACGCCATGACCAAGGCAGGCGCCCAGGCGTGGTGCGCCGAGCAGGGCATCGCCATCGTGTTCCCCGACACCAGCCCCCGCGGCGAAGGCGTGGCCGATGATGACGCCTATGACCTGGGCCAGGGCGCGGGCTTCTACGTGAACGCCACCCAGGACCCCTGGGCGCCGCATTTCCGCATGTGGGATTACGTGGCCGAAGAACTGCCCGCGCTGCTGGGTGAGAACTTCGCCATCGACCTGGACCGCCAGGCGATCACCGGCCACTCCATGGGCGGCCACGGCGCGCTGACGCTGGCGATGAACCTGCCGGGCCGCTACAAGTCGGTCTCCGCCTTTGCGCCGATTTCCAACCCGACCGCATCGGACTGGGGCCGCAAGCAGCTGAGCGCCTACCTGGGCGACGATGAAGCCGCCTGGGCCAAGCATGACGCCACCCTGCTGATGCGCGAAAAGGGCTTTGACGGCCCGATCCTGATCGACACCGGCACCTCCGACCAGTTCATCGACCTGCTGAAGCCCGAGGCGCTGGCCCACGCGGTGGCCGAACGCCGTCAGCAGGCCACCCTGCGGATGCAGCCGGGCTATGACCACAGCTATTTCTTCGTGTCGACCTTCATGGAGGAGCATGTCTCCTTCCACGCCGACGCGCTGTACCAGAACTAAAAGACAAAGGACGCGGCCATGAGTGAAGACTTTGATTATGACCTGATCATCATCGGCTCCGGCCCCTCGGGCCGCGCCGCCGCCATCCAGGCGGGCAAACTGCACCGCCGGGTGCTGGTGATCGACCGCAAGGACCGGCTGGGCGGCGTGTCGGTGCACACCGGCACCATCCCGTCAAAGACCCTGCGCGAAACCGTGCTGAACCTCTCCGGCTGGCGCGAACGCTCATTCTACGGCCGCTCCTACCGGGTGAAGGACCAGATCGAAGCAAACGACCTGAAGGCGCGCCTGCACATGACCCTCGATTACGAGGTCGACGTGCTGGAGCACCAGTTCAACCGCAACCACGTGGACACGCTGCTGGGACTGGCGAAATTCATCGGCCCGAACGAGGTCGAGGTCGCCACCGAGGCGGGCGAAACCACCCGGCTGACGGCAGAGAAATTCCTGATCTCCACCGGCACCAAGACCTACCGCCCGGAATATGTGCCCTTCAACGGCAAGACCGTGGTCGACGGCGACGAATTCCTGGAGATGGCCGAGATCCCGCGCTCCCTCACCGTGATCGGCGCCGGCGTGATCGGGGTGGAATATGCCACCATGTTCTCGGCCCTGGACGTGCGCGTCACCCTGATTGAACCGCGCGAGACCTTCCTCGACTTCATCGACAAGACTCTGATCCAGGACTTCACCCATCAGATCCGCGAAAACGGCGTCGACCTGCGGCTTGGCTCCGCGGTCGAAAGCATCGAGGACCGTGGCGAGCATGTTGAGGTGATCCTCGAAAACGGCCGCCATGTGCGTTCTGAAATGCTGCTGTTTGCGGCCGGACGGATGGGCGCCACCTCCGCCCTGAACCTCGAGGCTGTTGGCCTCAAGACCGACCACCGCGGCCGCCTCAGCGTGGACCGCAAGACCTACCAGACCGAGGTGCCGCATATCTATGCCGCGGGCGATGTGATCGGCCACCCGTCGCTCGCCTCCACTTCGCTGCAGCAGGGCCGCGTCGCCGCCTGCCACGCGCTGGAAACCCCGACGCTGCCAGAAAGCCCCTGGTACCCCTATGGCATCTACTCGGTGCCGGAAATGTCCACCTGCGGCATGTCCGAGGAAGAGCTGAAAGAGCGCGGCATCCCTTACGAGGTCGGCGTCGCCCGCTTCCGCGAAACCTCGCGCGGCCACATCATGGGGCTGGAGCACGGCATGCTCAAGATGCTGTTCTCGCTGAAAACCCGCCGGGTGCTGGGCGTGCAGATCGTCGGCGAAGGCGCGACCGAGCTCATTCACATTGCCCAGGCGGTGCTGAACCTCAAGGGCACGGTGGACTACTTCGTGCAGAACACCTTCAACTACCCGACCCTGGCCGAGGCCTACAAGATCGCGGGTCTCGACGCCTTCAACCGGATGCCGATCCCGGAAGAGTTCAAGGTCAGGAAACCCGCCCGCAAGGCCAAGGCCAAACCCGAGGCCAAGGCGGAGAAAGCCCCCGCGGCAGAGAAGAAGGCGGCAGAGTGACCGCCCTCTACATCGATGCCGACGCCTGCCCTGTGAAGCAGGAGGCCGAGCGGGTCGCCACCCGCCATGGCCTGCGCATGTTCGTGGTCTCCAACGGCGGGCTGCGGCCCTCGCAGAACCCGCTGGTGGAAACCGTGATCGTGGCCGAGGGCGCCGATGTGGCCGACATGTGGATCGCAGACCGCTGCGGCCCCGGTGATGTGGTGGTGACGGGTGACATCCCTCTCGCTGCCAAATGCATCGAAGCCGGCGCCCGCGTGCTGCGCCACAACGGCGAGCGCTTCACCCAAGCCAACATCGGCCAGCAGCTGGCGATGCGCGACCTGATGGCCGACCTGCGCGCCGCCAACCCGCTGGGGGTTCAGGGCGGCGGCAAGGGCTTTACCAAGGCCGACCGCTCCCGCTTCCTGGATGCACTGGAGCGCGAACTGCGCGCGGCCAAGGCAGGCCGCTAAGCCTGCCCATTTTGCAGGCTCAAAGCTCCGCTTCTAAACGGGCACAAATTCGATCCAGCCAAATTGCATGGCGGCAACCAGGTAGCCGACAAACAAGACCACAGCAGTCACCCAATGCCCAAACGCCTTCAGTCGGCTGCCTTCTTTGGGAAACCAGCTGAACCGCCGTAGAAACCCCAGCAAGATATCCATAACCATAAGAACAAACATCAGGTGCCTGAAAAACAGGTAGAGGAACAAGACAGCTAGCGCTATTCCGGCCACCCCGCTTTGCGGCAGCAATTGCCAGGCAGCACCATTGCCGTGCGCTGTAATTTCTGTTTCCATATCAATACTCTGATTAAAATTTCCAGCTTGTCAGTCTTCGCGGCATGGCGCCGTCAAGCCAGTAGCACCGGCCTGCTTATAACCCCACAGGCCTGCGCCCGGGTCAAGGCTCCGCGCCAGCGGACCGTGCCTCAGCACGGCGTGGCCTTGACGCGGGATCAGGCCGCCTCACACTCGAACAGGCGCGTTCAGGGGCAGGCCTGCACCTGAACCGCTTCTCAGCAGGCAATCCATCCCCTCCCCAATTTCCAATCCCCAGCGTTCCGCGGCCCAAAATTCCGCCCCGGAATTTTGCCCGGAAAAATTGCATTTTTCCGCCCCCGCCCATTGCCCGGCCAGATCAAATCCGCCACTGATCAAGGGCAGGATACGGGAGGGCAACGGCATGAGCGCAGAGATGAAGGTCAGCGTCCCCGGCCTGTTTGCCGCGGCCGGGGCGGGCATCGCTTTTTCCGTCATCGACATGATCTTCAAGTTCCTGTCGGGCGACTACCCGCTCTATGAAATGGTGCTGTTCCGCTCCGTCATCGCGGTGGCCGTCATGCTCGCCCTCATCATGCCGCTGGAAGGCGGCTACCACCTGTTGCGCACCCACCAGCCCAAGCTGCACCTCATGCGCTGCCTGGTGGTGTTCTTTGCCAACATCTGTTTCTTCACCGGCCTCACCCTGCTGCCGCTGGCCGAAGCCGTCGCCATCGCCTTTGCCACGCCCCTCATCGTCACCACCCTGTCGGCGCTGTTTCTTGGCGAACGCCCCGGCCCCTGGCGCTGGGGCGCGGTGGTGGCCGGGTTCCTGGGCGTGCTGATCATCATGCGCCCCGGCGCCGGCACGTTCCAGCCCGCCGCCATCCTGCCGCTGCTGGGCGCCTGCGGCTATGCCACCCTGCACGTGCTGACCCGCCGCGCCGGCGGGTCCGAGGCTGGGGCGACGCTCGCCTTCTACCCGATGCTGGGCTTTCTGCTTCTCAGCGCGCTGGCCGGGCTGATCTTTGGCGACGGCCGCTTTGCCACTGGCGACAGCCCCGCCTTTGACTTCATCCTGCGCGCCTGGATCTGGCCCGCGCCACAGGACTGGCCCTACCTGATCGGCGTCGGCATCGCAGGCTCAGCCGGCGGCTATCTGGTCAGCCAGGCCTACCGCATGAACGAGGCGGCGCTGGCGGCCCCGTTTGAATACATCGCCATGCCGATGTCGGTCCTCTGGGGCGTGCTGATCTTCAACGAATGGCCCGATCTGCAGGTCTGGCTCGGCAGCGCCCTGATCATCGCCTCCGGCCTGGTCTCGGTCTGGCGCGAGACCCGCAAGAACCGCCCCGCCCCGCGGCCCCGCCCGCGCGCAGAAGGATAACCCCAATGCCCATTGACGCCGTCGTCTTCGACATCGGCCGTGTGCTGATCGAGTGGGAGCCGGAACGCTTCTACGACGGCCGCATCGGCGCCACCCGCCGGCAGCAGCTGTTCGACCAGGTGCCGCTGCACGAGATGAACCTGAATGTGGACCGCGGCCACCCCTTCCGCGGCAGCGTTTATGCGCTGGCAGAGCAGCACCCGGACTGGGCGGAGGAAATCCGCTGGTGGCACGATTGCTGGCTGCAGATGGTGCCGCGCGACATCCCCCATTCCGTCCGCCTGATGCAGGCGCTTCAGGCCAAGGGCACGCCCGTTTTCGCCCTCAGCAACTTCGGCGCGGAAACCTTCGAGACCGCCTGCGCCGCCTACCCGTTCCTGCGCGGCTTTGACCGCACATTTGTCTCTGCGCATCTGAAAACGATCAAGCCGGAACCGGAAATCTATGCCATCCTGGAACGCGAAACCGGGGTGGCGCCGGACCGGCTGCTGTTCACCGACGACCGCCCGGAAAACATCGAAGCCGCCAAAGCACGCGGCTGGCAGACCCATCTGTTCACCGCCCCCGCCCCATTCGCGGCGCGGCTGGTGCAGGCAGGGCTGCTGACAGACCAAGACGCCGCCTGAGACGGCCCGCAGGAAGAAGGACAACAGGCCCATGACCATCCCGTTCATCAGCTTTGAAGAGGGCGAGGCGCTGCTCGATTGGGTCAGCTTTGCCGAGGCGCTGGCCGCCAGCCACGATTTGCCCAAGGCAGAGATCGGCGATACTTTCCTCTACCGCGATCCGGACACGCTGCTCAGCCGCTCCGCCTGGATCGACGGGCTGGGGCTGGCGGTGAAAACCGCCAACATCTTCCCCCGCAACCCCGACGCCGGAAAACCGATGATCAACGGCTCTGTCTGCCTCTACTCCGATGCCGACGGCACCCTTGAAGCCCTTGTCGACTTCCACTTGGTCACCAAATGGAAGACCGCAGGCGACAGCCTGCTGGGTGCCCTGCGGCTGGCCAACCCGGACGCACGGGAGGTGCTGATCGTCGGCGCCGGCACAGTTGGCGGCTCTTTGATCGAGGCCTTCGGCGCAGGCTTCCCGCAGGCGCAGATCCGCGTCTGGAACCGCACCGGTTCCAAGGCCGAAGAACTCTGCGCCCAATACCCCGGCACCAAACACGCGCCCGATCTGGAACCGGCGGTGCGCGCCGCCGATATCATCATCACCTGCACCATGTCGTCAAACCCAGTGATCAAAGGCGACTGGCTCCGTCCCGGACAGCACCTCAACCTGATCGGCGCCTACCGCCCCGACATGCGCGAGGCCGATGACGAGGCGCTCAAGCGCGCGCAGATCTATTGCGACAGTTTTGACACCACCCTGGACCACATCGGCGAGTTCAAGATCCCGCTAGCCGCCGGCACCATCCAGCGCAGCGATGTGCTGGCGGATTACTACAGCCTCGGCCAATTCCCGGCCTATGACCCCGCCCGGATCACCCTGTTCAAGAACGGCGGCGGTGCCCATCTGGACCTGATGACCAGCCATCACATCCTGCAAAAGTGGAAGGCCAGGGCCTGACAAAACATCCCCGGCCCCGCTTCTTTCTGGTCACAAATACCCATAGATACGGCCCGCCTTAGGCGGGTCGCTTTTGTTACGCCGCCGCGGGGACTACCGCACTCAGCGGGCGCTCCTTGACCGGCAGATGCACAATCGCACTGAACGCTCCGACGCCGACCCCGATCCACCAGACCAGGGTGTAATCGCCATAGGCGTCGTACATCCGCCCGCCCAGCCACACGCCCAGGAAGCTGCCCAGCTGGTGGCTGAAGAACACGATGCCGTAAAGCGTCCCCATGTAACGCAGCCCATAGATATGCGCGACCAGCCCAGAGGTCAGCGGCACCGTCGCCAGCCACAGCGACCCCATCGCAACGGAGAAGATGATGACGCTCAGCGGCGTGATCGGGAACAGGATAAACGCCGCCGCCGCAATCGTGCGCCCGGTATAGATCGCCGCCAGCAGGTATTTCTTGGAATAGCGCTTGCCCAGGTAGCCCGCCAGCAGCGTGCCGCCCACATTGGCCGCCCCGATCAGCGAAATCGCCGCCGCGCCCAGCGCCGAGGTTGTGGTGATACCGATCGAATGCAGCGCCCCGCCCGGCAGGATCGGCCCGCACATCTCGGTCACAAAGGCCGGAAAATGTGCGGTGACAAAGGCCAGCTGATAGCCGCAGCTGAAAAAGCCCAGGAAGATCAGCGTGTAGGAGGGGTCCTTGAATGCCCTCTTCAGGATCGCCCCCATGCTCTCTTCCAGCTCCATCTTGGAGGCCGCCTCTGGCACGCGCATCAGCGGCAAAAGCGCAATCAGTGCCAGCACCACGCCCGCAAACAGCAGGAAAATCGTCTGCCAGGGCAAAAAGCCCAGCAGCCACTCCGCCGTCGGCGCGCCGAAAATCTGCCCGGCAGACCCCGCAGCGGTTACAATCGCCAGCGACATCGAGCGGTTCTCGTCCGAGCTCGCCCGCCCGACAACCGCCAGCACCACGCCGAACCCGGTGCCCGCGATGCCGAAGCCCACCAGCCATTCATAGGCCTGCATCTCAAACGGGGTGGTGGACGCCGCGCTCAGCACCAGCCCCGCGGCATAGACAATGGCGCCCATGATGATCGCCTTGCGGTCGCCGATCTTCTCGGCAATGGCCCCGAATATCGGCTGCCCGATGCCCCAGGCCAGGTTCTGGATGGCAATCGCCAAGGAGAACTCCGAGCGCAGCCAGCCGAATTCCTCCGCAATCGGGATCTGAAAGACGCCAAAGGACGCGCGCACGGCAAAGCTCGCCATGATGATGATGCAGCCCACGATCAGAACGGGGGTAAACAGCGGCGCGGAACGGTCCATGGGCTCTCTCCTGATAAGCTGCGAAACTCTCAGGGAAATTTGCCAGGCGGTCAAATCAGGAATTTTGCGGCTCAGGTTAAGAAATTTTGATCACCAGCGTTTTTGCTCTTTGATCCAAACCGTTTCAGGAACTGAAAACCGTGAAGGTTTGCTGGAAAACTCCGGTCGCCATCGGGCACGCGCCCGGGCACAGTTGATTGTTCTTCCTGAAAACCATTCTGTTATTGCCTGAATCTCTGTGGTCCCAGTATATGAGCGACCTATGGCAGGCGTCTTCAGGCGCCAAAGGGCCGCTTTCAAGTTTCTTTTCCCAGCGTAGACCTTAGATCGTTTAAAGAACAAATGCGCCTTACTGTGTGCAGAAATGTATGCAGCACATACGTACGTTCTGCCGTCCCGATTAATCACTTTGTGAATTGTTACAATCGGGTAAAGCGTTTCATCCCCGGCTTCTTGCGGCCAGTGCCCCTCAAAAAGATAAGTGTCATCTATCGTGTCTGTCACACTTTCAAAAAATGATGCTGCATGGCCTTTAACAGGTTTCAACAGCAGGAGAGCAGTCAGACTGAACATGACAAAAACAAAAAACAAACGATATGCTTTAGCTTTTGAGTATCGCAGCAAAAGGCCTTTCTCCTGAATAATCTGTTCTGGCAATCCGGGTGCACGACGCCTGTCTTGCGGGGATGTAAGAACCCCTAAGCAGCATAGCCGAGCGTAAACGTTCAATCTGAACTCTGCCATAAGAAATGTGAGACCAGTTGCTCCCCGCTTCCCATCCCCCGCGCCCCGCGCTATCCCTTTCCCATGACCCATTTGAGCACGCTTTACCGGCAGAAGATCGACGCGGGCGAATTGAAGCCCGACCCGGCCCAGGAAGCCGTCCTGCCCCATTTCGACCGCATCGCCGAAGGGCTAATGGCGCCGCCGGTGAAACGCGGCTTCTTCCGCAAGGCGGAATATGAACCGGTCCAGGGGCTTTATCTCTGGGGCGGGGTCGGGCGCGGCAAGTCGATGCTGATGGATCTGTTTGTCGACAGCCTCGGCGATATCCCGTCGCGCCGGGTGCATTTCCATGCCTTCATGCAGGAAATCCACGCCAGGATGCATCAGGCCCGCCAGGACGGTGTCGAGGACGCGCTGGCCCCGGCTGCGGCTGAGGTGGCGGAGTCCGTGCGGCTTCTGGCCTTTGACGAGATGCAGATCACTGACATTACCGATGCAATGATCGTCGGACGCTTGTTCGAGGCGCTGTTTGCCGCCGGAGTCACCGTGATCACCACCTCCAACCGGGAGCCGGATGACCTTTACAAGGACGGCCTGAACCGGCAGCTGTTCCTGCCTTTCATCGACCTGATCAAGGAGCATATGGCGGTGCATGAGATGGTCAGCAAGACCGACTACCGCCAGCACCGGCTGACTGGCGCGCCGGTCTATTTCACACCGTCAAATGCCGAATCCCGCGCCCGGATGCGGGAGATCTGGCAGGATCTCACCGGCGGCGGCGCGGCACAGCCGCTGACGCTGGAGGTGACCGGCCGCGAGGTCACCCTGCCCGCCTTCCGCAACGGCGTGGCGCGCGCCAGCTTTTATGACCTCTGCGGCAAGATGCTGGGGCCGGGCGACTATCTGGTCATTGCCGACAAGGTGAAGGTGCTGCTGCTGGAGGACATTCCCCGCCTGTCGCGCAACAACTTCAACGAGGCCAAACGGTTTGTGACCCTGATCGACGCATTGTACGAGGCCAAGGTGCGGCTGATCTGCTCCGCGGCGGCGCAGCCCGAAATGCTCTATGTCGAGGGCGAGGGCACCTTTGAATTCGAACGCACCGCCTCGCGCCTGCGCGAGATGCAGGACAAGGACTGGGGCAGCGAAACCCCATGATCGTCCGCGATACGCCCCGGCGGCGGGAAATCTTCCTGATCCTGAACGGATCGGTGGTGCCGCGCATCCTGCCCAATATCATCGGCGCCGCGCTCTGGGCGCTCCTGGTGCTGGTGCTGGACCGCTATATCTTTGAAATGCCGCAGATTTCCATCGCCGCGATGGGGGTTTTCGGCCTGTCGCTGTCGCTGTTCCTCAGCTTCCGCAACAACGCTGCCTATGACCGCTGGTGGGAGGCGCGGCGGATCTGGGGCCGCATGGTCTCTGACGTGCGCAGCCTGGCGCAGGAACTGCGGATCTTCGCGGGCAAAGGTCCCGACGAGGACTTCATCCTGACCCGCATCCTCGCCTTCCACCACCTGCACCGCGCCCAGCTGCGCGGCGATGAGGTGCGGGAGACGGTGGAGCATTGGGTCGGGCCGGAGGCGGCAGAGACGCTGATGCGAGACCCAAACGGCCCCAACGCGGCCTTGCGGGACATCGCCACCCGCCTGCGCGAGATGGCGGAGGACGGCCGCATCGACGGCTTCGGCCAGCGCGCCCTGGCCGAACGGCTGGCCGCCTTCCCCGCCGCCCAGGCCGGAAACGAGCGGCTGCTGACCACGCCCTTGCCCTTCGTTTATTCGCTGCTGGTCTGGCGCACCACCTATCTCTACTGCCTGCTGCTGCCCTTCGCCCTCCTGGACAGCGCCGGCTGGTTCGAGCCGCTGGTCGCCGCGGTTGTGGCCTATGTGTTCTTCGGCCTGGCCGAGGTCACCCATGAGCTGGAACACCCGTTCCGCAAGCAGGCCAACTCAGTACCGCTCAGCGCCATGTGCCGGGTGATGGAAATTTCGGTCTGCAACGCTCTGGGCCGCGAGGCGCCGCCCAGGCTGGAACCCGTGGACTACGTTCTGGACTAGGGGGCGGAGGGAAGAAGGGGGCGCTGCCCCCTCGGCCTTTGGCCTCACCCCCGGGGTACTTCAAACCAGAAAGAAGCAGCAGGCCGCGCCGCGCCAGCGGCGCCGTGCCCAAGGGGATGAGATCTTCAGATCGAAACCGGGCGGGAGAGCTCCCCCGCTGGGGCGCCTCAGCCGTTTTCGCGCAGGATATGGCCCGCCAGATAGAGCGAACCGCAGATCAGCACCCGCGCCTGCGGGTCCTTGGCAACAATCGCCTGCAGCGCTGCCATCGTGCTCTCCGCTGTGCCGGCCTCGATGCCCACGGACTTGGCCGCGGCCTCGGTTTCTTCGGCGCTCAGCGTGTTCACCTCATCCGGGATCGAAATCGCGGTCAGGCTGGCGACATGAGGCGCCAGGGGTGCCATGTAGCCGCTCACGTCCTTGGTGTTCAGCATGCCGCAGATCAGATGCGTGGGGCGCGCCGGCAGTTTCGCCAGCACATCCGCCAGCGCCACGCCCGCCGCGGCGTTGTGGCCGCCGTCCAGCCACAGCTCCGCCTTCGGTGCCGCCGCGATCAGCGGGCCGGTTTTCAGTTTCTGCATCCGGGCGGGCCATTCGGCGTTCACCATGGCCGCCTCGCAGGCGGCCTCATCCGCGCCCAGATGGCGCAGAGCCGCCAGCGCAGCACCGGCGTTCTGGATCTGATGCGCACCCAAAAGCGCGGGCAGCGGCAGATCCAGCAGGCCGTTTTCATCCTGGAACACCAGCCGGCCGCGTTCTTCGTAAACATGCCAATGCTGGCCATAGGCGATCAGCGGCGCACCGAGACGGGCAGCGGTGGCTTCGATCACTTCCATCGCCTCCTCGGGCTGCGGGCCGACCACAACCGGCACGCCGCGCTTGATGATGCCCGCCTTTTCGCCTGCGATCTTGGCCAGCGTGTTGCCCAGAAACTGCTCGTGGTCGATCGAGATCGGGGTGATCACCGAAACCTCCGGCGTGATCACGTTGGTGGCGTCCAGGCGTCCGCCCAGGCCAACCTCCAGCAGGGTGTAGTCCGCAGGCGTGCGCGAAAACGCCAAGAGCCCCGCCACCGTGGTGATCTCGAAATAGGTGATGTTCTCGCCGCCGTTCCTGGCATAGCACTCGTCCAGCACTTCGGTCAGATGCTGCTCCGAGATCAGCTCGCCCGCCAGCCGGATCCGCTCATGGAAGCGCGCCAGATGCGGCGAGGTATAGGCGTGCACGCTCTTGCCCATGCCCTCAAGCCCTGCCCGGATCATCGCCTGGGTGGAGCCCTTGCCGTTGGTGCCCGCCAGGTGGATCACCGGCGGCAGGTTTTCCTGCGGGTTGTCCAGTGCGGCCAGCAGCCGCCAGACCCGGTCCAGCGTCAGGTCGATGATCTTGGGGTGCAGCGCCATCATGCGGGCGAGGATCGCGTCGGAGGTCTGGGTCATCAGCCTGGGTCCTGTTCAGCCGGCTTGCCTCAAACGCAAAGGGCAGCGCCCGTCCCGGCGGGGTGGAAGCGAAGCGCCCGCCCCGTGGGGGGCGGGACGGGCGCTGCCCGGCCTTCGGCCAGGCATAGGTATTTAATCGAAGTTACTCGGCAGCTTCTTCGCTGACTGCGCCATCCGCCGGCGCGTTTGCGGCCTTGGGCGCCTCTTCCGCTTCCGGCGCGGGCAGATCGCCCGCCACCTGCGGCGGCAGGCCCATCAGCATGCGGATAATGGTGATCAGCTCTTCGCGCATTTCGGTGCGCGGGGTCACCCGGTCCAGCATGCCGTGATCCAGCAGGTACTCGGCGCGCTGGAAGCCGTCGGGCAGCTTCTCGCGGATGGTCTGCTCGATCACCCGCGGGCCGGCAAAGCAAATGAGCGCGTTCGGCTCGGCGATATGCACATCGCCCAGCATCGCATAGGACGCCGTCACCCCGCCGGTGGTCGGATGGGTCAGCACCACGATATAGGGCAGGCCTGCCTCTTTCAGCATTTCGACCGCAACAGTGGTGCGCGGCATCTGCATCAGCGACAGGATGCCTTCCTGCATCCGCGCGCCGCCAGCCGCCGAGAACAGCACCAGCGGGCGGCCCAGCTTCACGGCTTCCTCAGCGGCGGCGATGATCGCGTTGCCCACATACATGCCCATCGAGCCGCCCATATAGGAGAAGTCCTGCGCGGCAGCGATGATCGGCGTGCGGCCAATCTCACCGGCGGCCACCAGCATCGCGTCTTTCTCGCCGGTCTTCTTCTGTGCCGCCTTGATCCGCTCGGGGTATTTTTTCTGATCCTTGAACTTCAAGGGATCGGCCAGCGGCTCCGGCACCGCGACCTCGGTGAACACACCGCCGTCGAACAGCGCGGTGAAGCGGTCGCGCGGGGTGATGTTCATGTGATGGCCGCAGCTGGTGCAGACGTTCTGATTGTCGCTCAGCTCGCGGTGAAACAGCATGGTGCCGCATTCATCGCATTTCTGCCAAAGGTTCTCGGGCACTTCGCGGCGCGAAAAGATCGAGTTGATCTTGGGCCGGACGTAGTTGGTGATCCAGTTCATATTGCTTGCCTCTCCGGGGGCGCGGTTTGTCCCCCAGATAAGGCGCATTTGCCGCAATTGCAATCAGCGGCGTATGGCAAGCCTTGCGCAAAGCCAGCTGACACCCATCAGAAGGAAATCCACCGCCATCCACGGCCGCAGCGCCTGCACGTCGGCCAGATCAAAGGGGATCAGATACAATGCCAGCCCATTGAGGCTGGTAGGGGAGCCGAACAGCAAAAGTGCTGTGACGTTGTTGAAGAAATGCACCGCCATCGCGGGTCCCAACGTGCCGGCCCGTGCCGTCAGGTCCGCCATCAGCACCCCAAATAGCCCGGCCCAGACGGTGATCACCAGCGCATTGTCCCCGGCCTCCGCCGGCAGGTAGTGGCCCAGTGCAAACAGTGCCGAGGGCCCCAGCAGCCAAACCGCAGGGTGGCGGAACCGTGCCGCCAGCGCCTGCTGGATATAGCCGCGGAACAGGATTTCCTCCGATCCGGTCTGCACCAGCACTGCAACGATAGAAAGCGGCAGAATGCCCAGCCAGGTCCAGAACGGCAGGTTCTGGGTCATCGGCGGCCCCATGTC
Source organism: Leisingera sp. ANG-S5 (assembly GCF_000813925.1). NCBI lineage: Bacteria > Pseudomonadati > Pseudomonadota > Alphaproteobacteria > Rhodobacterales > Roseobacteraceae > Leisingera > Leisingera sp. ANG-S5. The sequence continues at coordinate 62,280 of NZ_JWLH01000008.1, forward strand.
ATAGGGCGGCAAGGCCATCAGCAGCAGGCTGAGGCCCAGCAGGTACAGGCTGACCCGTCCGAACTGATGCACCAGCGGACGCAGATGGCCGGTCACGGTGGCAAAGCCGCGCTGGTGGAACAGCCGCGCCGCCATCGCCACGCCCAGCGACAGAAAGGCAAAGCTGCCCAGCAGCACCAGCATCGCGCCCGGCGTGCTGCCATCCGCCAGCCCCTGCAGCCAATCGCCCGGAAACAGCCCGGCCAGGATCACCTGCAGCGCCGCCGTCAGGGCAAAGCTGACCGAGGCCACCAGCACCAGCCCCAGCATCAGGCGCCACAGCGCCGGCTGTTGCCGGGCAAAGCGCACCATCGCCTCATGCGCTCTGTAGCTGTGCCAGTCGTGCATAGGTCCTCCGCGCCGCATCAGGAGCCGGCGGCAATCCGGCCCACGTTATGCATTGCTGCAACGCCAAGGCAAGGCAGGCACGCCTGGTGGCGGTTCAGGCTTGCCGCCCCGCCCCCTGCTCCGTAATGATTCCTGCAAAAAACAAGACCGGCAGGACCAGCAGTGACCAGAACAAGCAACGGGAAATCCGTGCCTTTTGCCGCGCCCGGCGGAAAGGCGCCCATGCGGTGCGGCGCGGCGGCGGCGATTGTGCTCGCAGCCCTCGCTCTGGCGGGATGCAGCCCGTCCCCCCAAGGCATGCCCTTTGCCTCCCGCACCGCCAGCCAGGCGCCGCAGGCCGGGGTTCAGGTGATGTCTTTTGGCGGCGGTGATGTGCTGCTGGCCGCGCCCGATGCCTATTGCTTTGACCGGCGCAGCAGCCAGCCGGACAAGGACGGCGGTTTTGCTCTCCTCGCACATTGCAGCCGGATGGGCCGCCAGAACTGGTTCGGCGCCCGCAAGTCCGCGGTGCTCACCGCCTCCATCGGCCCCGCCAAAGCAGCCGCTACCGCGCCGCAGGCGGCTGACATCGCCGCCATGTTCCCGGACGCAAAGGTGCTGGAAACCCGCGAGGATCAGCTCTTGCCGCTGGTCAAGCTGGAGTTCCCCGGCGCCGTCGCTGACAGCGCCAGCCCGGTGCACTGGCGCGGTGCATTCGTGCTGGACCGCCACCTGGTTGCGCTGGCGCTTTACGCGCCAGAGGGCAGCCGGGCGCTTGGCAGCCACGGCGCCGCGCTCCTGAACGAGATGACTCACCGCACGCTGGAGGCCTCCACCCTGCCGTCGCTGGAGACCGCGGCGGCGGCGCCGCGCCCGGCCGCCGCAGTACCCGCACCCGGCCTGCGCCCGCAGCCCCGCCCGGTGCAGATGCTGGCACAGAACACCAAAGACAACACGGAGCCGCGCAAAAAACGCAGGCTCCACCAGCGGATTGCCGGTTTATTTCAATAGGCCCGCGCGGTTACACTGCCGCCAGCCCCGCAGCGGGGCAGCACGGGCAAAGAAGACCCAATAACAGGCGAGAGAGAGCACGATGGGCAGGATCATGGACCGGTTGCTTCACCTGCGCAGCCTGCGCCGCTGGCGCGCCGCGGCTGAGGAGTCCTCGCGCGCGCCGCTGTCGGAACTGCGCCGCCAGCGCAACCAGGCCCGCCAGTTGCGCACCCATCTGGACCGGCTCATCCACACCGCCGACGGCCGCCTGGCGCTGCCGCAGATCGGCTCCTCCTTCTTTCCGCGCCCGCATGGCACCGACTGGTCCTGGCGCCCGGAAATGTGGCGCGGCCCCCTGCCCGAACGCGGCCTCGCCTCGGTACCACCCAAGGCGCGGCTGGGCGATGAGGTGCAGCTGTTTCACGACTGCGCCTTCTCCGAACTGACCCTGCGCCAGCTCCGGAATACCCGCGAGGAGGACCTCGCCCCCTTCGGCCTGCGCATGGATGTGTTCAAATTCGACGGCTCCTTCCTGTCGCTGGTGATCGACCTGCCGCCGGAGGCGGTGCAGGGCATCACCCGCCAGCACCTTCTGCGTATCGACAGCATCATCGAATCCGAAAAGCCGATTGAGATCTTCGCCCGCCTCAACATCCAGCACGGCCCCAACACCGAACAGCTGGTGCGCGAGCTGCCGCAGGAGGAAAAGAACATCGTGGTGGAGTTCGACCTGGCCTATTCCAAGCTGAACGAAAAGCGGATCGAGAAGATCTGGCTCGACCTGATCTTTGAGGCGCCGGACCTGAACCAGGTGATCCTGCGCGACCTGACGTTCTCGCGCCACCGCCGCGCGGCGATCTGAGGAGCCAGCCCCATGAGGGATTTGACATGAGCGACCTGACACTGACCAAAATCCGCTTCCGCAACGGTATCTGGGAAGGCAAGATCGGCAATGCCCCGGTCAGCGGTGCCAAGCCGGACATCACCGTGATGTTTCAGGATCAACCGGTCGAAAACGTGATCCTGACGGAAGGCACGGCAGAGCGCGACTGGCTGGTGGCCGTGCCGGTGCCGCCAGAGGCTGTGGCCGACGGGGTGCAGACCTTTGTGATCTTTGATGCCGCAGACAGCACCCGGCTGGGCGATTTCACCCTGATCGCAGGGGAGGCAGTGGCCGACGACCTGCGAGCTGAAGTCGAATTGCTGCGCGCTGAGCTCGACATGCTGAAGCGCGCCTTCCGCCGCCACTGCCTGGAAACGATGTAAGGGCCTGGCCCTAAGGGCTTATTCCAGCGCCTGGAAATGCTCCGCCAGCACCTGCATCAGCTTGGCGTGCGGAATCGGACCATAGCTGCAGCGTGCCACACCGGCCTGCCGCGCGGTCTCCAGCGTGATGCCGCGCATCATCGTGTTGACAGGCAGCGAACAGCCCTCGCAGACCCGCGCAATCAGATCGGGATCGGTCAGCCCCGGCACAAAGAACCCGTTGCCGCCAGCCTCGGCATAAGCCGCCGCGCGCTCCAGCGCTTCGCCGAGCAGGACGGCGTGTTTGGCGGCATCCTTTTCCTTCAGAAACAGATCTGTACGCGCATTCACAAAGATGTCCGCATGGGCCGCCCGCACTGCAGCCACCCGCCGCGCCTGCTCCTCGATGCTGTAAAAGCCCTCGCCGCCGACCACCTGATCTTCAAAGTTCAGCCCCACCGCGCCGGTCTCCGCCAGCCGCTTCACATTGGCGGTCAGCTGCTCCGGCCCGCGCGCGTATCCGCCTTCGAAGTCAATCGTCACCGGCAGATCTGTGGCCGCAAAGATGCGCTCCGCATTGCCCAGCACAAACTCCAGCGGCACCTGTTCGCCATCCGGAAACCCCTGCGCCGCCGCCACCGGGAAGCTGCCGGTCGCCAGGGCCTTGGCGCCCGCCCCGGCAATCGCCTTGGCGCTGCCCGCATCCCAGATGTTGTAGAGCACCACCGGATCACCCGGCTGGTGCAGCGCCGCAAATGCCTTGGCGCGCTCGGAATATGTCATGCTGAAATCCTCTGTCTGTAGCCTGTTTCAATTTCAATAAGCCGCTGCTTACGCCACAAGCCGCCGCCATAGCCGGTCAGCGATCCATCCGCCGACAGCACCCGGTGGCAGGGCACCACCAGCGCCAATTGGTTGGAGCCGTTGGCCCGCGCCACCGCCCGCGTGGCGGAGGCCCGCCCCAGCTCCCGCGCGATCTGCGAATAGCTGCGGGTCTCGCCTGCCGGGATGGTCAGCAGATAGCGCCAGACCTCGCGCTCGAACGCGGTGCCGTGCAGCGCCAGCGGGGTCCGGAATTCCGCGCCCTCACCGGCAAAGAAGTGGCGCAGTTCCTCCGCGATCTGCGCGGTCGGTGCGGGACGGCCAAAGCCCAATCCGCCGGGCTGCGCCTTTTGCAGCTTGGCCACCTCGCGCGGCAGCGCCTTGCGGTCGGCAAATTCCAGCAGGTGCAGCTGATGGGCACAGCTGATCGCAATCATCGCCCCCAAGGGCGTGTCGATCCAGTCCGCCAGCAGCAGTGCATCCTTGCGGAACGCGCCCGGCGCAATTCCCACCAGTTTGGCAAAGGCCGCTCGGAAGGCGCTGGCGCTCTCAAAACCGGCATCAATCTGCGCCGCAATCACCGGCTCCCCGGCCTTCAACGCCGTGAACCCCTCGCGCAAGCGGCGCTGACGCGCCATCTCCAGGAAGGTCATTCCAAAATGCCGCTTGAACGCGCGCCGCACGGTCGAGGCATCCAGACCCAGCCGCAGCAGATCACCCTCACCCCAGCGGTAGGCGGGGCGTTCCTCCAGCCGCGCCAGCAGGTCCTGCACCATCGGGTCATCGCCGGCCGCCGCCGCCAAGGGCTTGCAGCGCTTGCAGGCGCGAAAGCCCGCCTCGATGCACTCGCCCGGCGTGGCAAAAAACCGGCAGTTCTCATACTTCGGTTTGCGCGCCGGGCAGGTCAGCCGGCAGAAGATGCCGGTGGAGGTCACACCGACATAGGCGCGCCCCTCATAGGCTGCGTCGCGGTCAAGCAGCGCCTGGTACAGCGTGCGGGAATCAGGCAGGTCAAACATCATGCGCCGACCATAGCCCAGCCCGCCCCGTCAGTACGCCGGATATCGGGCGTTGATTTTCAAATCATTGCGACCCAGCCGGGCGGGCGCCTGCCCGCGGGGTGGCGCTGCAACGCTTGCGTGGGGCAGTTTATCCCAGCCGCGTCCGTACGAGTTCTCAAGGGAGCATTACCCTCTCGAAAGCGCCAGCCCGTGCGGGCGGGCAGGCGCTCGCCCGGCGGCGCTGCGCGCCTTGTTCCGGGCGGAAAAGCTCACTTCCGCCAAGGTGTTGCGTACCCACCGTACGCCCCCTTCACGCAATTCTCATTCCCCTCTGCCATACTCCCAAAAGATCGCGATCCCCCGCCATGGCTCCGCGCATGGGCCATGATACGAGGCGCAGGCATCTGTGAGGCTGCCTGCGCGACACCCCGGAGACCGGCCCTGATAAAAAGGGGGTCGTCCAGGATATCCTGTCCGAGCAGGCCCCCGGCGGGGTCTGTCCACCTCCACCCCGGCGGCGCCGCCCCCTTAACTGGGACACAGCGCAACAACGGTACAGCACCCAAACCCCGCCAGACCCGGCGGCACAGCAAAAATGAAAAAGGCCGCCCAACCGGACGGCCCCTTCCTGATGCGTGTTTGCGCGGGCTTACTTCGGCCCCAGCGCCACCATCCCCTTCAGGATGTCGATGGCATAGGCCAGCTGGTAGTCCTGCTCGCGCAGCTCCGCGGCTTTCTCGGCCTTCTCGCGCTCTTCCTCGATCTGGCGGATTTCATCCTCGGACAGGCTGTCGTTGTTCAGGCTGCCGCGCAGGTCGGCTTCCGAACGGGAACGGCGGGCGGGCGAGTCATTCTCCTCCTCAGCCGTAGCCACCCGGCGCGGCTGAGCCACCACGATGTCGGGGGACACGCCCAGCGCCTGGATCGACCGGCCCGACGGCGTGTAATAGCGCGCGGTGGTCAGGCGCATCGCGCCCTCGCCCTTCAACGGCATCACCGTCTGGACCGAGCCCTTGCCGAAGGACTTGGTGCCCACCACGATAGCGCGGCGGTGGTCCTGCAGCGCACCTGCAACGATTTCTGACGCCGAGGCCGAGCCGCCGTTGATCAGCACCACAATCGGCTTGCCCTCTGCCAGGTCGCCCGGGGTGGCGTTGAAGCGCTCGCCGTCTTCCGGGTCGCGGCCGCGGGTGGAGACGATCTCACCCGACTCCAGGAAGCTGTCGGCCACCTTGATCGCCTGGGTCAGCAGACCGCCCGGATTGTTGCGCAGGTCCAGCACGATGCCGTTGACGTTCTCCATGCCGCCGGCTTCCTCGATCTGCTTCTTCAGGTTTTCCTCGAGGTTCGGCGTGGTCTGGTCGTTGAAGGTGGTGATCCGCATCACCACGGTGTCGCCCTCGGTGCGGCCGCGTACCGCAGTCAGCTTGATGGTGTCGCGGATGATCGACACGTCAAACGGCTCCGCCTCGCCCTCGCGCACAACGGTGATCACGATCTCCGATCCAACCGGTCCGCGCATCAGCTCCACCGCGTCGTCCAGCGACAGGCCCAGAACGCTTTCGCCGTCCACGTGGGTGATGAAATCGCCGGCTTCCATCCCGGCTTCATCCGCCGGGGTGCCGTCAATGGGGGAGACAACTTTGACAAAGCCCTCCTCCTGAGTGACCTCGATCCCGAGGCCGCCGAACTCGCCGCGGGTCTGCACCCGCATGCTGGCCGCATCATCCGGCGACAGATAGCTGGAATGCGGATCCAGCGACGCCAGCATGCCGCCGATCGCCGCCTCGATCAGCTCCTTCTCGTCGACTTCCTCGACATACTGCGCCCGGATGCGCTCGAAGATATCGCCGAACAGGTCCAGCTGCTCATAGACGTTAGCCTCGCGCGCGCCTTCCTGCGCCAGCAAGGGGGCTGCCACATAGGATGTTGCAACAATCCCTGCCAGCGTGCCGCCAACGGCGGCCATCGCAAATTTTTTCATCAAGCCTTCATCCACCTTTTCCAGTGCGGAACCACGTTTCGGGGTCCACCGGGCTGTTGTCCATTCTCACCTCTATATAGAGCGTTTCTGTCCGGTCAGTTCCACCCCCTTCACCGCTTGTTGACAGAATTGCGTCCGGTTTCGGGTTTTCTCCGCTCATCAATCCGACCGGCGTGCCCTCCGGGATCACCTGGCCCGCCTCGCCGAACACCTCGGCCAGGCCCGAGAGCACAAACAGCGTGTTTGGCTGCGGTTCCAGAATCACCACGTTGCCCAGATCCAGCAGCGGCCCGCGGTAGCGGATGGTGGCCGCGGTAGGCGAGGTCACCAGCGCCCGCGGGCGGGCGGCAATCAGCCAGCCCGGCCGGGCAATGCCCGCGGCATCGCGCTCGCCGTAGCCGCGCAACAGCAGCCCCTCGACCGGCAGGGGCAGCGTGCCGCGCAAACCGCTGATGTCGGCTTCGCTGGCGGCAATCTCACCGCCGGCAATCTCTGCCAGACCATCGGCAAAGCCTGACAAGGTCTCGGTTGAGGAGATCAGGATCGCGGTGCGCACCGGGTCCTCGGTAAAGCGTTTCGGCAATGTGGTGCGGTCGGCAATCGCGGTAGACAGCTGCACCCGGGCGCTCTGCACGCCGGCCAGCCCCTCCTCCAGCGTCTTGGCGGCGTTCTGCTGCAACAGCCGCAGCGCCTGCACCTCGTCCAAGTCCGCCTTCAGCCCCTGCGCCCGCGCCTGCAGCGCCGGTGTCACCTCTGCCAGCATCATCGCAGACCGCGCTGCCCCCAAAGGCCCGGAGGGATGCACCATCAAGACCGGCGGCGGCGAGGTTTCAATGGTCTGGATGATGCCCAGAAGGCCCGAGACCTCCTCCTGCCGCGCCGCCAATTGCGCGCTCAGCTGCCCCTCACGCCGCGCCACCCGGCGCAGGCCGTCGCGCATCGCCGCAAGGCCGGCTTCATAGGCCTGCACGGTGGAGGTCAGCGCCTTCACCCGGTCGCGGGAACTGTCGGCCTCCTGCAGCTGGACAGAGGCCGCTTCCAGCTGTTCTGCCGCGTCGCGCGCGGCATCCGCCGGGTCCGCTGCCGCCTGCAGCGGCGCGGCCAGCAGGGCCAGCAGCATCAGGCCCGCACGCCGGATCATGACAGCAGGCTCTCCCCGGTCATCTCAGCCGGTTTCTCCAGCCCCATCAGCTCCAGAATGGTCGGTGCCAGATCGGCCAGGCGGCCATCGCGCAAAGCCGCGCCCTCCGGCCCGCCGACCAGCGCCACCGGCACCAGGTTCAGCGTGTGGGCAGTGTGGGCGCCGCCGGTTTCCGGGTCCACCATCACCTCGCAGTTGCCGTGGTCGGCGGTGACGATCATCGCGCCACCCGCCTTCTCCAGCGCCGCGACCACCTTGGCCAGCCCCTGGTCCACCGCCTCGCAGGCGCGGATCGCCGCCTTCAGATCGCCGGTGTGCCCGACCATGTCGGGGTTGGCGTAGTTGGTCACGATGAGGTCATAGCCTGCCTCGATCGCCTCGACGAATTGCTCCGTCACTTCCGGCGCCGACATCTCCGGCTGCAGATCATAGGTCGCCACGTTGGGAGACTTCGGCATGAAACGGTCTTCGCCCTCTTCCGGCTCTTCTTTGCCGCCATTGAGGAAGAAAGTCACATGCGGGTATTTTTCGGTTTCGGCCAGACGGAACTGGGTCTTGCCGTGCTTGGCGACCCAGGCGCCCAGCGTGTTGACAATCGCCGCCTTCGGATAGGCGGTGGTCATGTAATCATTATGGGCATCGGAGTATTCCACCATGCCCATCAGCGCCGCCAGTTTCGGGCGCTGGCCGGTATCGAACTCTGCAAACCCCGGTTCACCGATGGCGCGCAGAATTTCCCGCGCGCGGTCGGCGCGGAAGTTGAGGCAGAAAAACCCGTCGCCATCCTTCACCCCGTCAAAGCCCTGCAGCACGGTGGCGCCGATGAACTCATCCGTCTCCGACTGGTTATAGGCATGGTCCACCGCGCTGTGGGCGGTCAGGCCAGGCCGCCCCTTGGCGTGGATCATTGCATCATAGGCTTCGCTGACACGGCCCCAGCGGTTGTCACGGTCCATTGCAAAATAGCGCCCGGTGACGGTGGCAATCCGCACACCTTCCGGCAGTTTTTCCTCCAGCCGGCGGAAATGGCGGAAGGCCGATTTCGGCGCCACGTCACGGCCGTCGGTGATCGCATGCAGCCAGACCGGCACGCCGGCCTCATGAATGGCTTTCACCGCCGCCAGGATGTGGTTGATATGCCCATGCACGCCGCCGTCGGAGACCAGCCCCATCAGATGCGCCGCGCCGCCGCTTTCCTTCAGCTGCGCGATAAACGCCTGCAGCGCCGCGTTTTCAAAGAAGCTGCCGTCCTCGATCGCCAGGTCGATCTGGCCCAGGTCCATCGCCACCACCCGGCCCGCGCCGATGTTGGTATGCCCCACCTCGGAATTGCCCATCTGTCCGGTCGGCAGGCCCACATCCGGCCCATGGGTGATCAGCCTGGCGCTCGGCCCCTTGGCCATGATCGCATCAAAAGTTGGCGTCTGCGCCAGATAAGGCGCGTTGGCCTTGCCGGGCTCGCCGCTGCCCCAGCCATCAAGAATGCACAGGACAACGGGTTTGGGTGCGGTCATGGATCAGCTCCGGGGCAGGGCAAGGTTGGGCAATGTTCGCAAGCCTTCTAACGCCTTGCCGCGCCGGGGTGAACCGGCTTTCCTGCCACAGTTGGCGTTATCACGGCGCGGCACCCCGGCAATGCCGCTTCATCTTTCGTCAAATACTCAACTCTGGGCCGGCGCGGCATCCATACTGCTGGCGTTCTGCGGCACCAGCACCGGCACCCGCCGCGCCAGATCGCTGGCCAGCGTGTCCGCCGGGAAGTAGCGGTGCAGAACACCGGGCTGCAGCAAGTCGGCATTGCCGTCCAGAAAGGCCTCCGTGTCCGCATAATCGCCACCCGCCATCCGCTCCGCTGTCAGGCTCAGGAACGCCAGCGTCACTGTCGCGTTGAATTTCTCCGGCACCCCGGCGGCTTCGGTCAGCCGGCGCAAGCCACGGGCATAGATGGCCATGCCCTCGAACACCTCTTGGCGGGAGAGGATTTCATAGGCCACGCCCAGGTGCGCCCGGTGGCTGAAGCCCTGCGGCTGCAGCGTGCCTGTGGCCAGCTCCGCTGCCATCACGGCATAGTCTGTGCGTTCGCTCATTGCGGATCCTCCGTCAGGCTGTGGCTGTCGGCGGCGGTCAGGTCCAGCCCGTAGACCGCCCGCAGCGCCCCGATCTTGCTCAGGGTTTCTTCCGAGAACGGCGCCTTGCCTTCAAAGGCGTGCAGCGCCATGCCCTCGACCAGTTCCGCCACCGAAATGTCCAGATATTCCGCCAGCGCCTTCATGGTCTTCAGCAGCCGCACCTCCAGGCGCAGGCCGGTTTGAACACGGGTTACTGATTTCATCGCACCCTCCTTTCAGAGGGCTGATATAGAACGATTCAACTTTGGTATTAAGGTACCAAGATACCTGCTATCAATCTGCGCTTCTTCTTTGCCCAAATACTCAACTCCCCGGCCCGCCTCTGGCACCGCCGCCCGTGTCCTGCGGCGTCAGCAGATGCCGGATCAGCGCCACCGGATGCGCCCGCAAGCTCAGCCGCATGGCGACGTAATCCTCCACCACCTCCTCGCCCAGGCCCATCTGCGGCAGGTCCGCCTCCGGCTCATAGATCCCCTCGCCTTCCAGCTCGCGGGCAAACAGCGGCAGGGGCTTGCGGGCGGTGATCGCCTTGGCGGCCCATAAGGCCTCGCGCCGGTTGAGGCCAAGAGCGGCAAAGGCATCCGCTTCGGCCAGCCGCTCGATCACCGGCGGCGCGATGCCGGCCTTGCGCCAGACGTCCTCCACCTCGTGATAGCCGTTGCCGCGCGCGGCGGTCAGCCAGGCGGCGTCCTCGTCCCGCAGGCCCTTCACCTGCCGGAACCCCAGCCGCAGCGCCAGGCCGCCGTGGCCGTCGGGCTCCATCACGTTGTCCCAGTAGGAGTTGTTGATGCAGACCGGGCGCACCGCCACCCCGTGTTCGCGGGCATCACGGACGATCTGGGCGGGCGCGTAGAAGCCCATCGGCTGCGCATTCAAGAGCGCGCAGGCAAAGATCCCCGGATGGTGGCACTTGATCCAGGCCGAGGCATAGACCAGCAGCGCGAAACTGGCGGCATGACTTTCGGGAAAGCCGTAGGAACCGAAGCCCTCGATCTGGGAAAAGCAGCGTTCGGAGAACTCCGCGTCATAGCCGTTCCTGGCCATGCCGCGCAGGAACAGAGAGCGGAATTCGCTGACGTTGCCGTGTTTCTTGAAGGTCGCCAGCGACCGCCGCAGCCGGTCGGCCTGTTCCGGCGTGAAGCCGGCGCCGACGATGGCGATCTGCATCGCCTGCTCCTGAAACAGCGGCACGCCGAGGGTCTTGCCCAGCACCTCGCCCAGCGCGTCGGAGGGGAAATGCACCGGCTCCTCGCCGTTCCTGCGGCGGATATAGGGGTGCACCATGTCGCCCTGGATCGGGCCGGGGCGGACGATGGCGACCTCGATCACCAGGTCATAGAAATTGCGCGGCCGCATCCGGGGCAGGAAGTTCATCTGTGCCCGGCTTTCAACCTGAAAGACGCCGATGCTGTCAGCCCGGCACAGCATGTTGTAGACCGCTGGGTCCTCCGGCGGCAGGGTCGCCAGGCTGTAGTCCAGCTGGTGATGCTGGCGCATCAGATCAAACGCCTTGCGGATGCAGGTGAGCATCCCCAGCGACAGCACATCGACCTTGAGGATGCCCAGCGTGTCGATGTCATCCTTGTCCCAGCAGATGACCGTGCGGCCCTCCATGGTGGCATTTTCAATGGGCACCAGTTCATCGAGCCGCCCTTGGGTGATGATGAAACCGCCCACATGCTGGCTGAGGTGGCGGGGGAAGCCGATGATCTGCTCCACCAGCTGCAGGGTCAGCTGCAGGCGGCGGCTGTTCGGGTCCAGGCCGATCTCGCGCATCCGCTCCGCCTCCACCCCCTTGCTGCTGAAGAACCCCCAGAGCTGCGAGGACATGGCGGAGATGGTGTCCTCCGTGAGACCCATGGCGCGGCCGACCTCGCGGATGGCGCGTTTGCCGCGGTAGTGGATCACCGTGGCGCAGAGGCCCGCGCGGTGGCGGCCGTAGCGTTCATAGATCCACTGGATCACCTCCTCGCGCCGCTCATGCTCGAAGTCGACGTCAATGTCGGGCGGCTCGTCGCGGGCTTCGGAGACGAAACGCTCGAACACCATGGTGCCCAGTTCCGGGCTGACGGAGGTGACGCCCAGGCAGTAGCAGACCACCGAATTTGCCGCCGAACCGCGGCCCTGGCAGAGGATCCCGCGGGAACGGGCAAAGGCGACGATGTCGCGCACGGTGAGGAAATAGGGGTCGTATTTCAGCTTGGCGATCAGGGCCAGCTCATGCTCCAGCAGGGCACGCACCCGCTGTGGCGCGCCGCCGGGGTAGCGCCAGCTGAGGCCCTCCTCGGCCAGCCGCCGCAGCCGCTGGGGCGGGGTTTCGCTCTCGCGCCCCTCGTCCGGGTAGTCATAGCGCAGCTCATCCAGCGAGAAGGTCAGCTGCGCTGCCAGATGGGCGGCATTATCCACCGCGTGTTCATAACCGCGGAACAGGCGGCGCATCTCGGCCTCCGAGCGCAGGCGCTGCTCCGCGTTGGCCATGGCGGCGCGGCCCAGCTCCTCCACCTTGCAGCGCAGCCGGATGGCACTCAGCACATCGCCCAGGCGGCGGCGGCGGCCATGGTGCATTTTGGGCGCGGCGCTGGCCAAGGGGGGCAGGTTGAGATGTTCCGCCAGCTCTGCAAGCGCGGCAAAGCGGGCCCGGTCGCCGCCGTCATAGGCTGGCGTCATCAACAGGTGCATCCGCCCGGCAAAGCGGCGCGTCAGCGCGTCCATATGCGGGTCCCATCCATCCGCGCCGCAGGGCAGATGCTGCGCCTGCGGCAGCAGCAGCAGGTGGAGGCCGTCCGCAAATTCCATCAGGTCGGAGAGATGCAGGATGCAGCTGCCCTTCTCTGCCCTGAGCCGCCCGGTTGAGAGCAGCCGGGTCAGGCTGCCCCAGCCCACGCGGGTCACTGGCAGCGCGATCACCTCCGGCGCGTCGCTGAAGATCAGCCGCGCTGCCGGGATCAGCCGCACGGTTTCATAAACCGGGAAGGAGGCGGGTTGCGCAATATCTGCGGGGCGCGGCGGGCCGATGGGTGTGTGTGTACGGTCCCAGGCCTGCCGCTCCCGCACCCGGCGGGCAATGTCGCGGCACTCCGCATGGGCGCGCACGATGCCCGCCACCGAGTTTTCATCCGCGATGGCAAAGGCGCCAAGCCCCAGTTCCAGCGCGCGCGCCGCATACTCCTCCGGGTGGGAGGCGCCGGTGAGGAAGGTGAAGTTGGAGAGACAGGCGAATTCGGCAAACATGGGGGTATGATATTCCCGTTTTGTTCTCATGTGGAGTCCTACTGGAATGCGGTGCCGCGCCGCGCGCCTGCGCGGCGCTACGCCCAACCGCCGCAGGGCATTTTCAATGCCCGCCCGGCGGGCGGGAGGGCTTTACTCCAACTCACTGCGGGATGCGCAAGATCCGGGTCGATTGCCGCCCTGCAGTTCGGGCAGGGTGCTGGCAGCAAAGGAGAAACCCGATGACCAAGATCACCGCCCTGCCCACCGATACCGTCCGCGCCCTGCAGGATGGCGGCTCTGACGCCCATGGCCAGATGCCGGAGCGCACGGTGTCGGACGGCGGCGGCAACCCCTGCCGCCACTGCCTGCACTACATCCCCGAGGGCAAGGAGATGCTGATCCTCGCCCACCGCCCCTTCCCCGAGGCACAGCCCTATGCCGAGACCGGGCCGATCTTCCTGTGCGCGGATCATTGCGAACGCCATGACGGCGAGGCGGTGCCGGAGGCTCTGGAAGGCTCCCCCGATTACCTGATCAAGGGCTACAGCGCCGATCACCGGATCGTTTACGGCACCGGCATCGTGATCCCGCAGGCGGAGATGATGGGGCGGGCCGAGGCGATCTTTGCCGATGAGCGGGTGGACTACATCCACATCCGGTCATCGCGCAACAACTGCTATCAGGCACGGATCGACCGGGGGTGAGGGCTGGAGGCGGGCGGTGGCTGCGGTGTCTCACTCCGACAGCCAACGGCAGAACTGAGGCCATAGCTGACCTCACTGTTTTCATTTATCATTCGACTAACGATGGGGATGTCAGACGGAGGATGGGGAAAATATGCAAGACTTTGACGAATTCGCTGCCCGCGAGCGCCTCGGCTGGGCCGACGAGAACATTGTCTCCGCCTATGTAAAAAAGTTTGGCCCTGTAACGGACTACGCGGCCCGGGAGTTGATCAATCGTGGAGCGCCAAAAGGAATGGAAGTTCTGGATTTATGTTGCGGGCAAGGCGCCTTGACTGCAATGCTTAGCGAGGCGGGTTCACGTGTTACCGGCTTAGACTTCTCTGAAGAAATGCTTGCCTTAGCGGCGGAGACCGCACCAGATGCTGTTCTTCAGCAGGGTGACGCGGCAGCACTTCCATTCGCTGACGGCCAATTTGATCAGGTGGTCTGCAACTTTGGAATGATGCACTTACCTGAGCAACCAAAAGCGTTAGATGAAATCAACAGGGTGCTGCGTACGGGCGGTCGTTTCTTGATGGCAACTTGGGCGACCCCAGATGTTTCTCCGGCGTTCGCAACTGTCTTTGGTGCGATTAAGGCGAATGCAGATTTTTCCGATGCCCCCGCTCAGCCAGACCTTTTCGCTTTTGCGCGACCCGACGAAGCGAAGGCGATGATGAAGGCATCTGGCTTGCGTATGGTTTCCCATGAAAACGTCACAACGCATTGGCTCCTGGATGAACCGGGTGAGTTATTCGAGATATTCCTCACGGCAACTGTTGCGGCGTCCCAGCTTATCAAGGGTCAGAAGCCGGAAGTGATTGAAGCAATTCGCGCTCAAGCAACCGACGCCGTAAGCGCCAACTTTCGCGACAAGAATATTTATCGTGCACCAGTGGCCATCTCTATCGTGCAGGCAGAGGCTGAATAGCAGCCGTTAATCTGTCGAAGTCCGCTTCGTCCCGCATCTGGTCACCAGGCAGAGGTGCCCCTCACCCCGCCTTGGTCAGCGACAGGAACACATCCTCCAGGTCCGCTTCCTCGGTCTTCACGTCGCGGATTGAAATCCCTGCCGCATGGACCGCGGCCAGCACGTCTTCGGCGCTGGTGGCCTGGCTGCGGTAGCGCAAGCAGACGGCGCCGTCTTCGCGCAGCTCGGACTCAATGCCGTCTCCTTGCGGCAGCACCGTGACCGGCACCGCGGGCTGCACCACCATGGTTTTGGCGTCGAGCCGGCCCAGCAGGCTGGATTTGCTGTCGCGCGCCACCACCTCGCCCTGGTTGATGATGGCGATCTCGTCGCACATCTCCTCGGCCTCCTCCAGGTAATGGGTGGTGAGGATGATGGTCATGCCTTGCGCGTTCAGCTTGCGGATGTTTTCCCACAGCATCTGGCGCAGTTCGATGTCAACGCCCGCAGTGGGTTCGTCCAGCACCAACACCGATGGGCGGTGGACCAGCGCCTTGCCCAAGAGGAGCCGCCGCCGCATGCCGCCGGAGAGGGTGCGGGCATAGGCCTCTGCCTTGTCCTCAAGCCCGATCATCCGCAGAATCTCGTCGCTGTGGCGTTCGGATTTCGGCACGCCGTAGAGGCCTGCCTGCACCTCAAGCGCGCCGCGCGGGGTGAAGAAGGGGTCGAGGTTCAGCTCCTGCGGCATGACGCCGATGGCGGCGCGGGCTTGGCGCGGGTTTGCGTCCTGGTCGAAGCCCCAGATCGACACCGTGCCGGAGGTCTTGCGCACCAGCCCCGCCAGGATGTTGATCATCGTCGATTTGCCCGCGCCGTTGGGACCCAAGAGGCCAAAGACAGAACCGCGCGGCACCGTCAGGTCAACGCCCTTCAGCGCGTGTTTCTCCGGCTGGCCCTTATGGCCCTTGTAGATTTTGCGCAAAGCTTTGATCTGGATTGCGTCCGCACTCATCGCCGCTCTTGCCCCCGGTTTTTCCTTGGCTCATAAAAGCGCCTAGCCGAAAAGTGAAAGGACTGCCAGCCATGAGCACCGAAGCGCCGGAAACCAGGATCGTGAACAGCCGCAAGGTGGCCTGCGACGGCAGCGAAGGCGCGCTGGGGCATCCGCGGGTCTATCTGCAGATCCCGGAGGAGCAGGGCTGGGTCGAATGCCCCTATTGCGACTGCAAGTTCATCTATGAGGACGCGGCCAAGGCGGCGGAGTGATCCGGGCCGCAGCAGGCTGCAAAGGCAGTGTCCGGGCGCCGGAAAATTCGAATTTTCCGGCCAAATTTCTTTGAAGAAATTTGCCTGCATCCGGTAGTGTCCGGTGCGGGAAACAAGCGCGGGCAGCGGATATGGCACAGCTTCTGATCGTCTACCACTCACGCACTGGCGGCAGCCGCCGGATGGCGGAGGCAGCGTATGAGGCCGCGCGCGGTGAGGTCGAGACCGTTTTGAAGCGGGCCGAAGATGCCGGGCCGGAGGATCTGCTGGCAGTGGACGGCTATATCTTCTGCGCACCGGAGAATCTGGCGGCGCTGTCCGGCCAGATGAAAGAGTTCTTTGACCGCTGCTATTACCCGGTGCTGGGACAGATCGAGGGGCGGCCTTATGCGCAGATGGTCTGTGCCGGCTCCGACGGCGAAAACGCGGCCCGGCAATGCGCGCGGATTGCCACCGGCTGGCGCCTGAAAGAAGTGCAGAAACCGCTGATTATCTGCACCCATGCACAGACGCCGGAGGCCATTCTGGCGGAGAAGGTGATCCCGGAGGATCAGCTTGAGGCCTGCCGCGAGCTGGGGCTGGCGATGGGCGCGGGGCTGGCAATGGGGGTGTTTTGAGCCTGACGGTCAGGACGTCTCAATAGACAAACCAGAAATCACCCAGCCGGGTGCCGGAGGCGGCAAACATGCCGCGGTAGGTGCCGTCCGGCAGCGCTCCGGCCAGGGCGCACAGTTCCTGGCCGCGGCGGAACTCTGCCCAGCGGCTGCAGATTCTGTCCCCGTCCAGCCGCCAAGTGCCTGTGTCTTCTCCCACCCGCGGGATCGTGACCTCAAAGGTGCCGTCTGTCCGCAGGACCGCGGTGCCGGACAACGCCAGCCGGGTGAAGGCGATTTTGCGGTCATGGGTGAAGAACGCCTGCAGTTCCTCAGCCGTGAGCATCCGGACCTCGTCGCGGCAGCCGGACAGCGCCGCAAGCAAGCCTATGAGAAGGATCCAACGCATGACATCAGATAGGCACGGGGTCCGCGCGGGGGCAACTGCCTGACCGCGGCGGCAGATCACATCCCTGTGCGCCGGATTGTGCCCATGCCGGTGGCAGCAGCGGGCAACAGGGCGATTGCGGATGGCGGCTGGATACTGAATAACACTGTCCAAACCACCATGCGCGAATGAACCGGGGAGCAGCACAATGAGCGGGACACAATTCGGCAAGGGCTGCCATCTGCATCTGATCGACGGCTCGGCCTTCATCTTCCGCGCCTATCACGCGCTGCCGCCGCTCACGCGCAAATCCGACGGGCTGCCGATCGGCGCGGTCGCGGGCTTCTGCAACATGCTGTTCAAGCAGGTGGAGGACAACAAGGGCCCGGATGCGCCAACCCATGTGGCGGTGATTTTCGACTATTCCGGCAAGTCCTTCCGCAACGAGATGTACGATTTGTACAAGGCCAACCGCCCGCCGGCGCCGGAGGATCTGGTGCCGCAGTTCCCGCTGACCCGCGACGCCACCCGCGCCTTCAACATCGCCTGCAAGGAGATCGAAGGCTTCGAGGCCGACGACATCATCGCAACCCTGGCGCATCAGGCGCGCGATGCAGGCGGGCGGGTGACGATCATTTCGTCGGACAAGGACCTGATGCAGCTGGTCGGCGGCGGCGTCGAGATGCTGGACGCGATGAAGAACAAGCGCATCGACAGCGACGGCGTGGTGGAGAAATTCGGTGTCGGCCCCGACCGGGTGGTGGATGTGCAGGCGCTGGCTGGCGACTCGGTTGACAACGTGCCGGGCGCGCCGGGAATCGGGATCAAGACCGCCGCGCTGCTGATCAACGAATTCGGCTCTTTGGAAGAGCTTCTGGACCGCGCCGAAGAGATCAAGCAGCCCAAGCGCCGCCAGACGCTGATCGAGAAGCGCGATCAGATCGAGCTGTCGAAGAAGCTGGTGCAGCTCGACTGCAATATGGAGCTGGACTTCACCCTGGACGATCTGGAAGTGAAGGAGCCGGACGCGGAGACTCTACTGACCTTCCTGTCTGAGATGGAGTTCCGCACACTGTCCAAGCGCATGGCCGATCAGCTGGGCATGGACGCCCCTGCGATCCCGGAGGCACCCGCTGCTGCGGCAGAATTGGCCGCACCGGAATTCGTGCCGTTCGACAAGGAGAAATACGAATGCGTCCGCGACGCAGCGGCGCTGCAGGTCTGGGTTGACCGCATCCGCGAGCGCGGCTGGGTGGCGGTGGATACCGAGACCACCGGCCTGGATGAAATGGTCGTCGATCTGGTCGGCATCTCGCTGTGTGTGGAGGCAGGCGAGGCCTGCTATATCCCGCTGACCCATAAGGCCGGGGGCGATGATCTGTTCGGCGGCGCGGGGCTGTCCGAGGGGCAGATGCCGCTGGAGGAAGCGGTCGCCATGCTGAAACCGGTTCTGGAAGACCCGGCGATCATGAAAATCGGCCAGAACATGAAATACGACGCCAAGATCCTGCACCGCTACGGCGTGGATGTGGCGCCGGTGGATGACACCATGCTGATGTCCTATGCGCTGCATGCCGGAATGCACGGGCATGGCATGGATGCGCTGTCCGAACGCTATCTGGATCACACGCCGATCCCGATCAAACCGCTGCTGGGCAGCGGCAAATCGGCGATCACCTTTGACCGGGTGCCGATCGAGGACGCGGTGCCTTATGCGGCGGAAGACGCCGACATCACCCTGCGCCTGTGGCAGGTCTTCAAGCCGCAGCTGCATCAGGAGCGGGTCACGACTGTTTATGAGACGCTGGAGCGGCCGCTGGTGCCGGTGCTGGCGGATATGGAGCGCAATGGCATCAAGGTGGACCGCGATACGCTGAGCCGCATGTCCAATGCATTCGCCCAGAAGATGGCTGGCTTGGAAGCCGAAATCCACGAGCTGGCGGGGGAGACCTTCAACGTCGGCTCACCAGCGCAGCTGGGCGAGATCTTGTTCGACAAGATGGGATTGGAAGGCGGCAAGCGCGGCAAAAACGGGAAGTACTCCACCGGCGCCGATATCCTGGAGGATCTGGCGACCGAGCATGACCTGCCGAAGCGGGTGCTGGACTGGCGGCAGCTGTCAAAACTGAAATCGACCTACACCGATGCGCTGCAGGACCATATCAATCCCGACACCGGCCGGGTGCATACGTCTTATGCCCAGACCGGGGCCAGCACCGGGCGCATGGCCTCGACCGATCCGAACCTGCAGAATATTCCGGTGCGCACCGAGGAAGGCCGCCGTATCCGCGAGGCCTTTGTGGCAGAGGAAGGCAATGTGCTGCTGTCGCTCGACTACAGCCAGATCGAACTGCGCATTCTCGCCCATATGGCCGGGATTGATGCGCTGAAACAGGCCTTTGCCGAAGGCGTCGACATTCACGCGATGACCGCCTCCGAGATGTTCGAGGTGCCGCTGGAGGAGATGACGCCAGAGATCCGCCGCCAGGCCAAGGCGATCAACTTTGGTGTGATCTACGGCATCTCGGGCTTTGGCCTGGCGCGCAACCTGCGCATTCCGCGCAAGGACGCGCAGGGGTTCATCGACCGCTATTTCGAGCGCTTCCCAGGCATCCGCAAGTACATGGACAGCACCGTCGAGTTCGCCAAGGAGCATGGCTACGTCCAGACCCTGTTCGGGCGCAAGATCCACACCGCGGAAATCAACGCCAAGGGGCCGAAGGCGGGCTTTGCCAAACGCGCCGCGATCAACGCGCCCATTCAGGGCACCGCAGCAGACGTGATCCGCCGGGCAATGATCCGGATGCCGGAGGCAATTGCCCATCTGCCCGCGCGGATGCTGTTGCAGGTGCACGACGAACTGCTGTTTGAGGTGCCGGAGGCGGCGGTGGAGGAGACCATCGAAACCGCCCGCCAGGTGATGGAGAACGCCGCCGATCCGGCGGTGCATCTGGATGTGAAACTGGTGGTGGACGCAGGCCGCGGTTCCAATTGGGCCGAAGCGCACTAAGAACCGCCCCGCAAAGCCGGCGGGACGCTCCCGCCCGGCTTCGAACTGGCGATCTCATCCCGTTGGGCATGGCGCCGCTGGCGCGGCGCGGATTGTGCCGCGCCCTCGCCTCACCGGGTCAAGGGAGGCGCAGCCTCCGCGCGGTCAGCGCGGCTTGCCCTTGACGCGGCCCGCCCTGAAAACAATCGGCAGCGCCCCTCAAGGGCAGACCTGCCCTTAGGGGCTTCTCAGCGAACTCTCTGTGCGCCGCGCCAGCGGCGCCGCGCCCAACCGGTGCTGCTGCATCTTTGATGCAGCTTGCGGCGGGCGGGAGTTCCCCCTGCCCAGTTACCGCCCCGTTTCAGCTGCCCGCGGGCTGCTTGACCAGCTTGGCAACCAGCCTGCGCACCAGGGGCGCGGCGGTGAAGGCGACAGCGAAGGCAATCGGCCAGCTCAGGCTCCAGGCCTGCATCCAGGCGCCGCCGAACCCTGTGCCGAAACCCAGCGCCTTCCAGGTGGCGACGCCGGTCACGATGAAGGACATCATCCCCGACAGGATCAGGCTGAACAGCACGGGTGCAAAACGGGCGGGGAGCATGGGCGGGGTCCTTTTAATGTTACGGCATCTTATGCCTTGCTGGATTACACATTTCAATTCACGAATGTGTATTCCAGCCTGCCGCGGGCATCATGCCGCATCCGGCGGGCGGATGGCGATAGCCACGATCCGGCGCACCAGCGGCGCCACCGCCAGCACAACCGGGAAGGCCACCGGCCAGCTGTAGGCCCAGGCGGTCAGCCAGGCGGCGGCAAAGCCCTCATCCGTGCCGGCAACCCGCAGGGTGGAGATGCCCGACACGATCGAGGACATCATCAGCGACATCAGGAAACCGGACAGAAGCGGGGCAAAGCGGGCGGGGATCATGGCGGCCTCCTTGGCAGCGGGACACGGGGTTCTGCCGGAGATATGCGGTGCCTTGACTGCGGAACAATCTGCGCCGCTGCACAGATATCTGCGCAGACGGACCAGGACGACGGTCAGCCCATCCAGCCCAGGCTGTCCTCGGTGCGGCGGGTCGAAGGGGTGTATTCGGCGCTGACCCAGCCGCCATAGCCGCTGGCGTCGATGGCTTCGAACAACTCTTGAAAGTCCACCGGCCCGGTGCCCGGCTCGCAACGGCCCGGCGCGGCGCCGATCTGCACATGCACGGCGCGGGGGCCGAAGGTCTCCCACACTTTGAGCGCGTCGCCGTGGATCATCTGCGCGTGGTAGGCGTCGTATTGCAGGCCGACATTGGGGCGGTCCACCGCGTCCAACACCTCCACCGCGAGATTGTAGTCGTCGAGGAAATAGCCGGGCTGGTCGCCGCTGTTCAGCGGTTCGATGGTGAACATCTGTTCCGGCGCGCGGTCGGCGGCCCATTGCAGGTTTTCTATGAAGGTCCGCTGCGCATCCGCGCCCTTGGCATAGCCCGCCATCACGTGGATCTTGCCCGCCTTCAGCGCCTCGGCGTAGCGCAGCACCCGGCGGATGTCGCGCTGGAAGCGGTCGGTGCCTTCGGGCACCGCCGCATAGCCGGGCATGCCGCCGGTGTAGTTCGGCGGCGGCGCGTTGATCAGCAGCAGCCGCAGCCCGTTGGCCATCAGCGCGCGCTGGGTTTCCTTGGCGGCGAGTTCGTAAGGGTAGAGGATCTCCACCGCCTCAAACCCTGCCGCAGCGGCGGCCTGGAACCGGTCGAGATAGGGCAGCTCAGCAAACAGCAGCGAGATATTGGCCGCGAAGCGGGGCATAGGATTCTCCTTGTTGACTGATGGTCTAGCGCCGCGCGGCGGGGCAGCCAAGGCGTCAAAAGAGCAGAATTTTCCTATTAAACTTTCGTTAACCAGAGGCTGGCTGGTTTTTGCCGCACGTCATACGCGATTGACCGGATCACCAATTGCTGAAGAGGGCAGCGCCCGTCCCGCGTGGGGAGGGCGAGAAGCGCGCGCCCCGTTGGGGGGCGGGACGGGCGCTGCCCGGCCTTTCGTCCGGGCGGTAGATTTGTGGATGGCCGGGAGATTACTCCACCTCAATTTCAGCGGACGGAATCAGCGGGAAGAACGTGCCGCCGGACCAGACGCCGAACCAATCGCCATGGTGTTCGCCCAGATCCGCCAGCCGGTAAAAGCTCTTGCGGTCAATCAGCGCCTCCAGGCCCGCGCGGATCATGACATAGGGGGACGGCTCGCCGGTTTCGGGGTCGCGCTCTGCCCGGATCATGTGGTCCGGCCCGGCTGCGGCACTGTCGCCAATGTTGGTGGTGAAGGTGATCATCTGATCGCGCCCCTGCCCGGCCACATCGAAATCCACCGCCACAAAGGGGGCGTCCTCGACGGTGATGCCGACCTTTTCAACCGGGGTCACAAGGTAGTACTTGCCGTCCTCCAGCTTGAGAATGGAGGCAAACAGCTTGACCAGCTCGAACCGGGTGAAGGGCGTGCCGAGGTAGTACCACGCGCCGTCGCGTGCGATGCGGATGTCCAGATCGCCACAGAACGGCGGGTTCCACAGGTGGACGGGCGGCAATCCCTTGCCCTTTCCGGCTGCTTTTGCCGCCGCGGCAATGCCTTCGGCATCGGGGGTCACGGGTTTTTGTCCGCTCATTGCTTTTGCCATTTCCTGTCAGCACGATAGAGTAACAGCATATATCCGGGAAACGAGGAATGTCATGCCTGAAACGGACGATCTGCTGAGGGATATCGAAGCGCTGGAAGCCAAGCTGCAGAAGGCGCGCGAATCGATCACCAGACGCTTTATCGGACAGGAGCGGGTGGTGGACCTCACGCTGTCGGTTTTGCTGTGCGGCGGCCACGGGCTGCTGATCGGCCTGCCGGGGCTGGGCAAGACCCGGCTGGTGGAAACCCTCAGCACGGTCATGGGGCTGGATGGCAACCGCATCCAGTTCACCCCCGACCTGATGCCTGCGGATATTCTCGGCTCGGAAGTGCTGGACACGGCAGAAGACGGCCACCGGTCGTTCCGCTTTGTGCCGGGGCCGGTGTTCTGCCAGCTGCTGATGGCGGATGAGATCAACCGCGCCAGCCCGCGCACCCAATCGGCGCTGTTGCAGGCGATGCAGGAGCGGGTGGTGACAGTGGCGGGCGAGGACCGGTCCCTGGGCGCGCCGTTCCATGTGCTGGCGACCCAGAACCCGATCGAGCAGGAGGGCACCTATCCGCTGCCGGAGGCGCAGCTGGACCGGTTCCTGCTGCAGATCGACGTGAATTACCCGGACCGCGCAACCGAGCGGGATATCCTGCTGGCGACCACCGGCGTTGAGGAGGACGAGGCCTATCAGGTGTTCACGGCGGGAGAGCTGATCGCGGCGCAGACCCTGCTGCGGCGGATGCCGGTGGGGGAATCGGTTGTCGAGATGATCCTGGATCTGGTGCGGGCCTTCCGCCCGGATGAGCCGGGCGTGTCGGACCATGTGGCGCAGACCGTGGCCTGGGGGCCGGGCCCGCGGGCGGCGCAGGCCTTGATGCTGGCGGTGCGGGCACGGGCGCTGCTGCAGGGGCGGCTGGCGCCCAACGCAGAAGACGTGCTGGACATGGCGAAACCGGTGCTGAGCCACCGGATGCAGCTGAACTTTGCCGCGCGCGCACGGGGTGAGAGCCTGGCGGCGCTCATTGAGGAAACCGCAAGCGAACTGGCCCGGACCGGGGCCGCCGCGTGACAAGGCCTGCGGCCTCTGACGCTGCAACCGGATTGCGGCACCGGGCGGAGGCCGAGGCCAGCGCCCTGCCGCCGCTCTTGGTGCAGGCGCGGCATCTGGCAGGCTCTGTCCTGATGGGCGAGCATGGCCGCCGCCGGGCTGGCACCGGCGATGATTTCTGGCAGTACCGCCCGGCGCAGGCCGGCGACAGCCGCCGGATGATCGACCACCGGCGTTCGGCCATGGGCGACGTGCAATATGTGCGCGAGCGGGAGTGGCAGATTGCCCAGACGGTGCACCTGTGGGTCGATACCGGTGCCTCGATGCGCTTTGCCTCCACGCCGAAGCTGCCACAGAAGGCGGAGCGCGCGCGACTGCTGGGGCTGGCGGCTGCGGTGCTGATGGTGCAGGGCGGCGAGCGGGTGGGCCTCACCGGCGGCACGCTGCCGCCACGGCGCGGTAATGTGCAGATCCTGCGTCTGGCGGAGGCTTTGTCGGATGACGATGCGGAGGATTACGCCCCGCCCGGCCACCGGGCGCTGATCCCGCATGCGCGGGCGCTGTTTATCTCGGATTTTCTGGGTCCTTTTGAGCCGGTGGAGCAGGCGCTGTCCAAGGCTGCTGCGCGTGGGGTGCGTGGCGTGCTGCTGCAGGTGCTGGACCCGGCAGAGGAGGCTTTCCCATTCGCAGGCCGCACGCTGTTTCAGAGCATCGCGGGCGGTGTCACACATGAAACACTGAAGGCCTCTGCCCTGCAGGAGCGCTATCTGGACCGGCTGGCAGAGCGGCGGGACGCGCTGGAGCGGCTCTGCCGCGAGGCCGGCTGGCGGTTCGGGCAGCACCACACGGGCGATCCGGCACAGGCGGCGCTGATGTGGCTTTACCACGCTTTGGAGCGGACCGCGCCATGACCATGATTGCAGGCATCGGCTTTACCGCTCCCTGGCTCTTGCTGGGCTTGCTGGCCCTGCCGGTGCTGTGGCTGCTGCTGCGCGCGATCCCGCCTGCGCCGAAACGCCAGCCGTTTCCGGCGGTGACGCTGCTTCTGGGGTTGAAAGATGACGAGAGCCTGTCGGACCGCACACCGTGGTGGCTGCTGCTGCTGCGCCTTCTGGCGGTGGCGGCGGCGATCATCGGCCTGGCGGGGCCGGTGCTGAACCCCGCGACCGAAGATACCGGCGGCAGCGGGCCGCTGCTGATTGTGATGGACGCCAGCTGGGGCGGCGCGGCGGGCTGGAAGCAGACCAGCGCCCAGGCCGGGGTGCAGCTGGACGAGGCCGGGCGGGCGGAGCGCCCGGTAGCGGTGCTGCGGTTGAGCGCGCCGGAACCCCTGCAATTCCGCGCCGCCAGCGGCTGGCAGCGGCAATTGGCCGGGCTGGTGCCGCTGCCCTGGCAGCCGGGGCCGGAGCAGCTCGCGCAGGCGCTGGAGGCGATTGGCGCCGCCGAGGGCGGGTTTGACACCGTGTGGTTCAGCGACGGGCTGGATTATCCAGGCCGCGAAGGGCTGATCGAGGCGCTGGGGCAGCGCGGCGAGATTGAAGTGTTTGAACAGCCGCTGCCCGTCTTGGGTCTGATGCCCGCGAGCTATAGCGGCAGCGCAATTGAGCTGACAGTGCAGCGCAGCCGCGGCGGGCCTGCGCAGGAGGTGTCCGTGGTGGCGCAGGGCAAGGACCCGGGCGGCACCGAGCGCAGTCTGGCGTCGCTGCCGCTGCGGTTTGCGGATGGGGCGCGGGAGGCTTCGGCTGAACTGTCGCTGCCTGCGGAGTTGCGCGCGCGGCTGTCCCGGTTTGAAATCCGCGGCGTGACATCGGCGGGCGCGGTGGCGCTGACCGATGACTCGTTGAGGCGGCGGGAGGTGGCGCTGGTCTCCTCAGAAAGCGCCGACGAGGGATTGGCGCTCTTGTCGCCGCTGCACTACCTGCGCCAGGCGCTGGCGCCCTCGGCAGAGCTGCTGGAAGGCGCACTGCGGGACCTGCTGCCGGCCAATCCCGATGTGATCGTGCTGGCCGATGTGGCGCGGCTGGCGCCGGCGCAGGAAGAGGCGGTGATCGAATGGGTCGAGAACGGCGGCCTCCTGCTGCGCTTTGCCGGACCTCGGCTGGCCGCGAGCGATACCGCGCGCAACAGTGAAGAACCCTTGATGCCGGTGCGCCTGCGGATTGGCGGGCGCAGCATCGGCGGCGCCATGAGCTGGGGCGAGCCGAAGACGCTGGCGCCCTTTGGCGAGGGCTCGCCGTTCTACGGGCTGGAGGTGCCGGGCGAAGTCTCGATCAGTTCGCAGGTGGTGGCGCAGCCGGACCCGGAGCTGGCCGGCCGGGTGATTGCGGAACTGGCGGACGGCACGCCGCTGGTCACACGCAAGACGCTGGGCCAGGGCCAGGTGGTTCTGTTTCACGTGACCGCCAACGCGGAGTGGAGCAGCCTGCCGCTGTCGGGCCTGTTCGTGTCGATGCTGGAGCGGCTGGCGGTGTCCTCCTCGGCCGCGCAGCCCAAGGCCGGGGATCTGGAAGGCACCACCTGGACGCCGGTCGAGGTGCTGGATGGTTTCGGCCGGCTGGAGGCAGCAGAGACGCTGCCCGGCGTGGCAGGCCCGGATCTGGTGGCGGCACCCGCGGGGCCGGAGCTGCGGCCCGGGGTTTATGACGGCGGGCGGCGGATGCTGGCGCGCAATGTGCTGCGCCCGGATGATGAGCTGATGGCCGCGCGCTGGCCGGCCTCGGTTGCCGTCAGCGGCTATGGCGCGCCGCAGGAGCTGCCGCTGGGCGGTACGCTGCTGACGCTGGCGCTGGGGCTTCTGGCGCTGGATGTGCTGGGCACGCTGGCGGTCTCCGGCCTGCTGGGCCGCGCCCGCACCGCGGCGCTGGCTGCGGCGCTGGGGATCGCAGCACTGGCCGCGCCGCAGGATCTGCGGGCGCAGGACGCCCCTTCCCCAGCCCCCTCGCAGGAGCAGACGCAGGCGGATCTGCGGGCAGCGGCGCTGGCCTCGGAACTGGTGCTGGCGCATGTGCTGACAGGCGATCCGCAAGTGGACCGGGTGGCGGCGGCGGGCTTGCGCGGGCTGACGGACACGCTGTTCTTCCGCACCTCGGTTGAGCCTGCCGCGCCGGCCGGTGTCGACCTGGAGCGCGATGAACTGGCGTTTTACCCGCTGCTCTACTGGCCTGTCACCCGCGATCAGCCGCTGCCCTCCTCGGAGGCTTATACGAAGCTGAACACCTATCTGCGGTCCGGCGGGATGATCCTTTTTGATACCCGCGATGCGGATCTGGCGGCCTCTGGCGCGACCAGCCCGGCGGCGCGGCGGCTGCAGCAGATTGCGCTGCCGCTGGACATTCCGCCGCTGGAGGTGGTGCCGGAGGACCATGTGCTGACCCGCGCCTTCTACCTGCTGCAGGCCTTCCCCGGCCGCCACGGGCGCGGTCCGGTCTGGGTTGAGGCGGCGCCGCCGGATGCGGAACAGGCAGAGGGCATCCCCTTCCGCAATCTCAACGACGGGGTGACGCCGGTGGTGATCGGCGGCAACGACTGGGCCGCGGCCTGGGCGGTGGATGAGAACGGCCGGCCCTTGCTGCCGGTCGGGCGCGGCTATGCTGGGGAGCGGCAGCGGGAGCTGGCGTTCCGGTTCGGCGTCAACCTGGTGATGCATGTGCTGACCGGCAACTACAAATCCGACCAGGTGCATGTGCCGGCCCTGTTGGACCGGCTGGGGCAATAGGAGCGCGCGATGACACAGACGATCCTGTTTGACCCGCTGGTGCCCTGGCCGGTGATCTGGGCTGCCGGCGCGGTGACCCTGGCCGCCTTGCTGCTGGGCCTGTGGAAAGGGCTGTCCGGCTGGGCGCTGCGGGCGCTGGCGGCGCTGGTGCTGCTGGCGGCTCTGTCTGGTCCGGTGCATCAGAGCGAGGACCGCGCGCCGCTGAGCGATATCGTGATCGTGACGGAAGACCAGACCGCCAGCCAGCAGTTGCGCGACCGCCCGGAACAGACGGAGCGCGCGCGCAGTCAGTTGAAGGCGGCGCTGGCGGACCGGCCCAACACCGATGTGCGCTGGGTCACCGTGCCGGATGGCGAGGGCGACGAGGGCACAAGGCTGATGGCAGCCGTTGCGCAGGCCTTGGCGGATGAGCCGCGGGCGCGGGTGGCGGGGATCATTGCCCTGAGTGACGGGCAGGCGCATGACACCGATCAGCCGGTGAACCTGCCCGCCCCGATGCACCTGCTGCTGACTGGCCGCGAAGACGACTGGGACCGCCGCCTGATCGTGACGAACGCGCCTGGCTTTGCCATCATCGGCGAGCCGGTCAAGCTGACGCTGAGGATCGAGGATCAGGGCGCGGTGCCGGCTGAGGGCGGTTTTGCAGATCTTGAGGTTTCAGTCGCGGGCGGGCCGCCGAAGCGGTTTGCCCTCCCCGTCGGCGTCGATTTCGAACTCCCGATGGTGCTGCAGCACGGCGGGCGCAACGTGATCCAGTTCTCTGTGCCGGAGGAGCCGGGCGAGCTGACCGCGCGCAACAATCAGGCGCTGGTGCAGATCAACGGGGTGCGCGACCGGCTGAGGGTCTTGCTGGTGTCGGGTGAGCCGCACGCGGGCGGGCGCACCTGGCGCAACCTGCTGAAGTCCGACAGCGCTGTGGATCTGGTGCATTTCACCATCCTGCGCCCGCCAGAGAAGCAGGACGGGGTGCCGGTGGAGGAGCTGTCGCTGATCGCCTTCCCCACCCGCGAGCTGTTCCTGGAGAAGATCGAGGATTTCGACCTGATCATCTTTGACCGCTACAAGCGGCGCGGCATCCTTCCGGCGGTCTATCTGGACAATGTGGCCAATTACGCGATGGGCGGCGGTGCGGTGCTGGTGGCGGCGGGCCCCGATTTTGCCAGCGCCGACAGCATCTATCGCTCGCCGCTGTCGCTGATCCTGCCGGCAGAGCCTTCGGCGCGGGTGCTGGAGGAAGCCTACCGTCCGGAAGTGACCGATCTGGGCAAGCAGCATCCTGTGACTTCGGGCCTTGAGGGCGCTGCAGACTGGGGCCGCTGGCTGCGCCAGATCGAGCTGCGGACGCCGGAGGGCCATGTGCTGATGAGCGGTGCCGGCGAACGCCCCCTCTTGGTGCTGAACCGGGTGGGTGAGGGCCGGGTGGCCCTGCTGGCTTCGGACCACGCCTGGCTGTGGAGCCGCGGATATGAAGGCGGCGGGCCGCAGCTGGAGCTGCTGCGCCGTCTTGCGCATTGGATGATGAAAGAGCCGGAGCTGGAAGAAGAGGCGCTGTGGGCCGAGGTGACGGGCCAGCGGATGCGCATCCTGCGCCGCACGCTGGCAGGTGGGGTGGGACCGGTGACGGTCACTGCGCCCGATGGCTCTACCGTGGCGCTGAATCTGCGTCAAACTGCGCCGGGTCAATGGGAAGCCCGCTATGAGGGGCCGGAGCCGGGGCTGTACCATCTGCAGGAAGGCGAGGAGAGCACGGTGGTGGGGCTAGGTCCTGCGGCACCGAAGGAGTTTGAGGAAACCATTGCCACCGGGTCTGTGCTGGCACCGCTGCTGGAACCCCTGCGCGGCGGCGTCCTGCGGCTGGAGGACGGGATGCCGTCCTTGCGCAGCGTGCGGGCCGGGCGGCCTGCCTTCGGGCGCGGCTGGATCGGCCTGACCCCGCGGGAGGCTTATGAGACGCTTTCAGTGTCCCAAGGCCCGCTTCTGCCCGGCTGGCTGGCGCTGCTGCTCGCGTCCTTCTTCCTCCTCGCAGGCTGGCTGCGTGAGGGGCGGCGGTAGGCGGCTGCCGCAGCCGGGGCTCTCCCGCCTTTCGCAGGTTTTCTGGCAAAAACCCGCGAGCGTTGGGCCAAGCGCCGCGCCAAAGGCGCGGCGCGGGTCGCTTCGGGCACAGCCCGAAGCGAAATACCTCCTCCCGGCCGCAGCGGATTATTCCGGGAAAAACACCTCAACAACCGGGTCACCCGGCAGGCCCTGATAGATCACGCTGACCCCGCCCTTGGTCTTTTGCGGCGGAAACAGCGGACCGAAGGAGCCGACGGAAATCAAGTCTCCGGATTTGAACACCACCCCCTTGGAGCGCAGCCACAGGGCGGCATTGACCGGGTTGCCCAGCACCGCCCGGCCGGGCGCCTGAACCAGAACGCCGCCCGCCGCATCGCGCATTGTAACCGACATCTCCTCCAGCATCCGGGCCATTGCTGCCGGGTCCTGCACCGAAAGTGGCACGCCGAGGACGCCGAGACGGGTGCCAACCCCCATTGCAGTGATCGTCTCAGCCGTGAAGGGCTGGCCCTTGGCAAGCGTCAGGTCGGGCAGTTCGATAAAGGGGCGGATGGCGGAGATATGGGCCAGGGCCTCCTCTGGCGTGGTTGCATTGTTGATGCCGTCATCGGCGACCACCAGTATCAGGTCGGCCTCAACCATCGGGATGGCGCCCCAAGGCGCATCCAGGGTAGCGCCGTCCTCAAGCATCATATCCCGGAACAGCAGGCCCCGTACCGGTTCGGCGGCGCCAAAACGCTCCTGCGCGGGTTTGCTGGTGAGGCCGGCCTTGTAGCCGATCACCGGCCCCAAATGCGGCTCCAGCGCGGCGGCGAGTTTGGCCTGGGAGCAGAGCGCATCCTCCATGCTGCCGCCGGGGGACAGCGCCTGCGCAGGGGTCTTGGCCAGGTAGCTCTCCATGAACGCGGCGACTTCGGCATCACTGGCGCAGGCGGCCATGGCGGCGGGGGCCGTAGCGGCAAGGGCGCAGGCGGCGAGCAGGGGCTTCAGCATGAAAGGGCCTCGAAGAAAATTGCGGGATCAATCGATCCGCAGGTTAACCCGGTCGGAACGGCCGGCGCCATCGACAATCACCAGCGAGGAGAAGCCGGGGCCGGGGCTGGGCAGGGAGAACTCGCGCCTGCGCTGGCCCGAGAGCACCGGCTGGCCGTTGGCCATCACCAGAAACGGCGCGGTGCCGCCGCGGAGTTTCAGAGTGAGGTCAGCACCCTCCAGCATCAGCCGGGCGCCTTCGGGCGGAAAGATCAGCTCCGGTGCGTCTGCTGGTTCAGAGAAGGCCGCATCCCGCGGGCGGAAGCGCTGCAAGGGCGGCGGCAGGTCTGCGGAGCTGACGATCAGCGTAGCGGGGGGCGGCGGCGGCAGAGGATCGAGCGCGGGTTTCAAACGGCCAAAGGCCTCAAACAGCACCGGTGCAGCCAGGTCGCCGCCGAAGATGCCGGGCACCGGCGTGCCGTCGGCACGGCCCATCCAGACGCCGATCACGTGGCGCCCGTCCCAGCCGATCGCCCAGGCATCGCGGTGGCCATAGGAGGTTCCGGTCTTATAGGCGATGGTTCCGGCCCGCGCACTGGCAGGGACCGGCAGCCCGCGCAGGATGTCAGCGACCTGCCAGGCGGCCTCGGGGGAAGTGAGGCGGCCTGCGGGCTGCAGCGCGTTGCCCTGCATCATGCGAAGGCGCGGCCCCTGCCCGCCTGCGGCCAGCCCCGTGTAAAGCTGCACCATGTCCTGCAGGCTGATGCCGAGTCCGCCGAGCGACAGCGCCAGCCCTGGCGCGCCGCCGGGGAGTTCCGGGCTGGCGCCGCTGGCGCGCAAGGACGCCATCACCCGGGCCGGGCCAAGCTCTTGCGTCAGTTTCACCACGGGGATGTTGAGGGACAGGTGCAGCGCCTCACGCACGGTTATGTCGCCGCGGAATTCGCCGTCGAAGTTCTGCGGCGCGTAGCCTGCGAAATTGACCGGGCCGTCGTGGACCAGAGTTTCCGGATGCGCCAGCCCCTGGTCGAAGGCGAGACCGTAGATCAGCGGTTTCAGAGTGGAGCCGGGAGAGCGGATGGCCTGCGTCATATCGACAAAGCCGCGGCGGGTGGCGTCGGAGTAGCCGGGAGAGCCAGCCATGGCCAGAACCTCACCCGTTTGGTGGTCAGCGGCGATGAGGGCGGCGGAGAGGTGCGGGCCAGAATTTCGGGCAGCCTCTGCCAGCAGGGTTTCCATCCGCGCCTGCACGGCGCCGTCGAGGGTCAGGTGCAACTGGCGCTTACCGGGGTGATTTGCCGCCACCCGGTCTGCCAGATGCGGGGCGAGGCGCGGGAAGGCAGCCATGCGGTGTGGCAGCGGGGTGCGGCGGGCGGCTTCGGTTTGTTCGTTGGTCAGGAGACCCTGCCGCTGCATTCGTGCCAGCACCCGGTCGCGTGCATCATTCGCGGCTTCAGGAAAACGGTCGGGACGGCGGCGTTCGGGGCTCTGCGGCAGGGCGACCAGCAGCGCGGCCTCAGCCGGGGTCAGGCGCTTTGGCTCCTTGGCGAACCAGCTGTAGGTCGCAGCGCGGATGCCTTCCGCTGCACCGCCATAGGGAGCGTGGGTCAGGTAGAGGGTGAGGATCTGATCCTTGCTGAGACGGCGTTCCAGCGCCAGCGCCACTCGCATCTGCCGCAGCTTGCCCGCCCAGCGCCCGGTGGTGCCGTCTTCCAGCAGGCGCGCCACCTGCATAGTGAGGGTGGAGCCGCCGGAAACGGCGCGGGTGTTCCACAGCGCCTGGCCTGCAGCGCGCAGGAGGGCGATGGGGTCAACGCCGAAGTGGGAGCGGAACCGTTTGTCCTCGTAGCGCAGGAGCATCTGCAGGAAGCGCGGGTCGACGTCGGCCGGCTGGACGGCAAGGCGCCAAAGGCCGTCGCCCACGGGGTAGGCACGCAGCAGCTTGCCGTTGCGGTCGAGGACTTCAGTGGATGTCTCGGTGAGGGTGAGAGGGAGGTTTGTGCGGTCTATCCAGGTGTCAAAGGCCCGGTGGGCCGAGAAGGCAGCGACAAGACCAAGCGCTAGAACAGCCGCACCCCATTTCCACTTCCTGCCTGGCCGATAGGCCGGGCAGCGCCCGTCCGCCCCCCCGGGCGGGCGATACTCGCCCCCCCGCGGACGGGCAATGCCCTTAGTTCTTTTGAACAGGCGTTTCACCTAACCTCCACACGCCCTGCCGCCGTACGGGCGCGGTAGGCCGGGCGGTACATGTCCTCGACCGAGGCCGCCGGATGGAGGAACACGCCGGATGTCACTGCACGAACCACATAGGCCAGCGTCACCTGTCCGGCGTCGCGCACATTCACCGCCGCCAGGAAGCGGTCGCTGCGGAACTCGGCGTGTTCCGCCTCAGCCGGGTTCAGCCAGTCGAGATCGCGCAGATCGCCGGAGCGCAGGAGGTTGGGGTTGTCGATCTCAAATCCCGCAGGCAGCGGGTCGTTGATCATCAGCCGGGCGCCGGTTTTCTCATGCGGCGTCACCCGCAGGACGGCGACAAAGCGGGCGCCTGCTTGCACGGACTGCACCTCCAACGGCTGCCCCTCCAGCGTGTAGTAGCTGCGCTCGATGGTGTAGCCGAAGCCGCCCGCGGCCGGCGGAACCTCTGGCACGCCAAGGGTGGTGAGGGTTATTTCAGCTGTTTTGCCGCTGGCGGCGGTCAGTGCCAGTTCCGGCACGTCCTGACCGTCAGCCGCCTGCACAAACGGGCCCTGGACCGGCTGGCCGTTCACGAGCAGACCTGAGTCCTCGGGATTCTGCGCCAGCGCATGGGCGGCCATCAGGGTCCACGCGGATTCCTGGGTGGAGCGATAGCCGCTGGCGTTTGAAAGCCGCGCGGACAGGCCGACGCGGTCCACGGCCTCTGATCCGGCTTCCGCCGCCAGAGCCAGAACGCCCGCGGTGTCGCGCAGGCGGGTGCCGAAATCGGCGCGCCAGAGGCGGGCTTCACCTTGGCTCTCGGCACCGATCATCTGCGCTGCGCGGGCGAACATCCGGTCAGCGCGGCGCTGGTCGCCATAGGCCGCAAGTGCTGCTCCTAATTGGGCAGCGGCGAGGGGGGTGGCGAAACCCTCACCCTTCACATCCGCATAGTAGCGCAGGTCGCCCATCTGGGCCGCGCCCTCCCGCGCCAGCACCAGAAGGGCATAGGCGATCTCCTCGCCGCCGATGTCGAAATCGGCAGCATAGTTGATGCGGTTGCGCAGGTTGTCCATTGCCTGGGCAAAGGCCTGTTGCGGCACCTCATAGCCTTGCGCACGGGCGCGGCTGAGGAAGTCGCTGGCATAGGCATCCAGCCAGAACTCGCCGCTGTCTGCCCGCCAGAGGCCGAAGGCTCCGCTGGGGGCCTGGCGGGTCAGCACCTGGCGGATAGCGGCGTTGATACGGGCATCCACCGCCGAGCCGTCACCCAGACCTGCGGCCTGGGCGACAGAGCTCAGGTAGAGGAGCGGCAGCGCCTTGGAGGTGACTTGCTCCGTGCAGCCGTAGGGGTACTGGTCCAGTTCCGCCAAGAGGCCCGGCACGTCGAACTTGGCGAGCGGGCCGGAAGAGATAATGGCGCGGGCGGTGCCCGGGCGGAGGCCCACGAAGACGTCCTTGCTGAACAGGAAGGTGTCACCGGCTGCGAGGGTGAAACGGCGGGTTTCCGAGGTCACCGGATCATTGGCACGGACGGGCATCCGCAGGTCTTGCCGCAGCTCCTGCCCGTCCGGCGTGGTGAGGGTGAGGGTCAGCGCGTGGTCGCCCACGGTTTCAGCGGTGACGGGGAGTTCCAGCACTGCCTTGCCCTGATCTGCCAGAGTGACGGAGGCTGGCAGGCTGCCGAGCGTCAGGCCGCCGGCGGTGGCTGCCGTCAGCTGCATGTCTCCGGCGGGGCCGTCTGCGTGGACGATTTCAATGCGGGCGCGGCTTTGATCGCCCGGCGCCAGGAAGCGCGGCAGCGAGGCAGTGACTACCACCGGGTCGCGCACCAGCATGTCGGCCTCCGCCTGTCCCACAGCCTTGCCCGACCAGGCGACCGCCATCAGCCGCACGGTGCCGTTGAAGGCGGGGAGCATCAGGGGGAATACGGCCTCGCCATTGGCGTCCACTTTCAGCGGGCCGGAGAACAGCGCCACAAGGTCCTGCGTTGGCGGCGGCGATTGCATCTTCATGCCGCTGTCCGCATCACCGCCAGAGCGGATCCGTCCCATCGCACCGTTGCCGGGGTCAATGAGGCGGCCGTAGACGTCGCGCAGCTCCATCCCCAGGCGGCGCTGGCCGTAGTAATGCGCGCTGGGATCGGGGCTGGTGAAGCCGGTGAGGTTGAGGATGCCGAGGTCGACGGCGGCTACCGTCAGCCAGACCTCCTCGCCCTCA
Source organism: Leisingera sp. ANG-S5 (assembly GCF_000813925.1). NCBI lineage: Bacteria > Pseudomonadati > Pseudomonadota > Alphaproteobacteria > Rhodobacterales > Roseobacteraceae > Leisingera > Leisingera sp. ANG-S5. The sequence continues at coordinate 96,877 of NZ_JWLH01000008.1, forward strand.
GCCGCGCCGTCCACGCGGAGTTTTGCCACTTGGGTGCCGCGCGGGCGGACAACGTCGGGGACGTCAATCGCGACCTGCAGCTGCTGGCCGGGCTGGGTGACGCTGGCATGGGCCAGGCCCAGCGCGCGCAGCGGGGTGCGGCCACGGTCGCCAGCCACGGGCTGGATCACGGTGGCGGTCACATAGGCGCCGCTGCCCCAATCCTGCGTGACCTCCAGCGGGATCATGGTTTCGCCTGCCGGGACCTCCACCGCGATGCGGTGGACCAGGTGGTTGGAGACCACCGAAATCAGCGCCGTGCCCGCGGCCTGCGGCACGATGCGCAGGCGGGCGGTGTCGCCGGGGGCATAGCTTTCGCTATCCAGCGACAGCTCCAGCCGGGCGGGGGTCTCGGTGCTGCCCTCGGGCGCGTACCAGCCGGCATAGAAGTCATAGGCGGCGGAGGCATAGGCGCCGTCAAGACGCTCCACCACCAGCTCATAGCGGCCCCAGTCAACGGGCTGGGAGAGCGCAAGCGGATCGCTGCCCAGCTGCGCCTCGCCGGTGGCGATACGGGTGCGGCGGGTGATCGGCTCCCAGTTCCAGTTGCCGTAGAGCTGATACCATTGATAGCGGGTTTCGACCCGGTTCAGGGTCCATTTCACGCGCATCGGCATCGGGGTCAGGTCCGGGGCCAGGGCGATGAGTTCGAAGCCTGCCTCAGAGCCTTCTGCCGCGACCTCGTCAAACATGGGTTTGATGCCAAGGACCGGACCAGCGGGGCGGACCGGCAACTCCAGCGTGCGCTCCACGGGGCGCGCGGCACCATCGGCAACGCGGGTGGTGAGGGTTGCCAGCAGAGGCTTGCCCTCTGCGGGGGTCGCGGCGGGGAGGCTGGCCGGAAAAGTCGCACTGCCGTCGGCTCCGGTCTCCTGGCCGCCGAAATATTCGGTTTGGGCAGAAGACGCCTCATCATAGCGGCCAAAGCGGAAGCCGGGCCATTGATCCAGTGTGTTTGCGGCGGTGAGGCGGAGGCTGCCCTCCACCTTCAGGCCCGCGCCCGGCGCTCCGAACAGGTAGTCGGCTTGCAGATCAATCTGGGCTGCACCGCCCGGCTGGAGGGCATCTGCATTGGCGACCTTCTGGGTAAAGTCGATGCGCTCAGGCAGGAAATCCTCAACCAGGATCTGGCGGCTGGCCAGCGCCGGGGCCTTGAGGTCGCTCTTGATCTCGATCCGCCAGGTGCCGCGCGGGGCGGCGGGGCCGGTGGCAAGGGCAAAGACATGGCCGCCCTGATGGCCTGCGGCGGAGGTCTGGCGGGTGTATTCCACGCCGTCCGGGCGCAAAAGGATTGCGGTGAGCGGCAAGCCGTCGATGGCTTGCGCGTTGCTGTCCCGGACCAGCGCGGTCACATGCACGGTTTCCCCGGCGCGGAAGGCGCCGCGGGTGGTCGCCAGGAACACATCCACCGGCCCCGGGGCGGGACGGCCCGAAACGCCGCGGTCGGAGAGGTCAAAGGCGGCATCATTGAGGGGCAGGAAGGTGAAATCCCCCTCCCCTGCCCGCGCGGTGATCAGCGCCGGTGCCGCGCCGCTGGTTCCGCGGGTGAGGCCTGGGGCAAAATGCACATATCCGCTGGCGTCGCTGCTGGCGGTCGCCAGAACCTCATTGGCGGCGGAGATCAGGTTGACCTCGGCATCCGCCTGCGGTTTGGCATCGCGCAGCCCCTGCACCTGCACATGCAGCCCGTCGCTACCGGACATGGTGCTGAGGCCGAGGCCGGTCAGCACAAACCACTGGGTGGCGCCTGCATCGTCATAAGGATCAGCGCCCGGCACCCGGGCGGTTAGGGCGTAAAGCCCCGGCTTCTTCTGCCCAGTCAGCGCATCTTCCAGTGGCAGGCGGCTGGTCATCACCTGATTGATGGCGGTATCAACGCTGGCACTGCCGGTCCAGATTTCCTCGGCAATATCCGAGGCAAAATGCTCATCCTCCCACTGGGAGAGCGGCTTGGCGAAATAGCCCTCCTGCAGAGTGCGCAGCACGTTGCGGCTGCTGACCCGGCGCAGGTGCAGGTCGAGGTCCGTGACATTCACAGTTTCCACCGGCAGCGCGGCCTGACCGCCTGCGGGCAGCACATAGGCGCGGTCCGGGAAGCGGACCTGCGGGGAGCGGTCGCGGACATAGTGGGTCAGCTCCACGTCCTTCAGAAGCTGCTCGCCGCTGGCGGCGGGCAAGCCGCGGCGCAGGGTGATGCGGTAGCGCTTGCCGTGCTCCACCCCGTCCACACACAGCTGGCGGCCCTGAGCGGTAACGGCCAGGCCGCCCTCGCCCATGCGGACATAGTTTTCGTAATCAGTGCCGGCCTGTTCCAGATCCTCCGAAAACTCGGCACAGATGCGCGGTGCGGCACTGTCGCTTTCCACCGAGCTGGAGGTGACGCGGAAGCCGTATTTCCGGATGGCATGGTTCAGCAGCTCGGCGTTGGCCTTGAGAGGAATGATCTCCTCCGCCAGATGCAGGAGCGGCAGCATATCCCGCCCGCGGCCCAGTGATTCCACCGACTCAGCTGCCTGGCGCAGCGCCTGGGCCTGCGCCTCGGGTGCCTCTGTCCGCAGGTAGCCGTTCAGCGCCGCGGAATAGGCCTGCACACGGTAACGGCGCTGCTGGCTGCGGCTGTTGCTGTCCTTGGCGGCACGCAGCAAATATCCTGAAAATTGGGTCCAATCCGCAGCCTCATCGCTCAGCACCGCGGCCTGCGCCATCCAGCGCAGCGCAGCCAGCGACTCGCCGCCCCGAAGCAGGGTGCGGGCAGCGGTGCGGGCCTCATCCGCGTTATTGGTTTCCAGGGGGTAGTCCAGTCCCATAGTGCGGGCTAATCCGGCGGCGCGCTGCAGTTCCTGATCCGACAGGAAATCCAGCCGCGCGGCGCGCGATGCTGCGGCTGCGGCCAGCCCCGCGGCGGCGGGCTGTTTCACGGCCGACAGGGCGCCCGCATAAGGGCTGGATTGTCCCAGCGCGGATTTGGGGAAACAGGCGTTTGCCCTTTGATTGAACACGAATCCAGCGCAGCCCGCCTGCGCTGAGCAAGCCCGGGCGCAGGACGCGGCATCGGTGTCAAACAGCGGCTGCAGGTCGGATCCGAAGAAATCGGTATCCGCGTAAGCCTGGTAACGAAACTCAGGAACCGCCTGCTGCGCCTGGGCAGCCGGCAGAAACACAACAAAAGCAATGAAATAGAGAAAAGCAGAAGCAAACAGACGCGGCATGGCACCCTCCAATACTGGGGGCAGGCTGGCACGGGCTTAACGTCATAGCAAGATTCCTCCGCGTAACAAAAAGGGAGAGCAGCGCCGCTGCCCTGCGCGCAGAAATTGCTGGGCGCTATTTTGTGCTGATGGATTGCGGAGTTTGCAGGGATGAGCCTTGCTGACAAACTGGCGGAGGAACGGCGGGCAAGGCTCGCCGCCGAACGGCTGCTTGAGCTGAAGCAAGCCGAGCTGTCCGCTGCCAACCGCAAACTGGGCCGCCACGCGCTGGCGCTGACCAAGCAGATCGGCCAGACCCAGGCCGAGGTCGCCACCGTGCGCGACGAAAACGCCAAGGTGAAATCCGACCTCCATACCGCCAACGAGAAGATCGAGACCGCCGAACGGCGGCTGTGGCATTCGATCCAGGCGTTTCAGGACGGGTTTGCCTTCTTTGACGCGGCCGGCCATCTGATCGGCGCCAACACGGCTTACCTCAACATCTTTGACGGGCTGGAAGAGGTCACGCCGGGCATCACCTACGCGCGGATCCTGGAGCTGCTGATCGAAGAGGGGCTGATCAGCACCGGCAGCATGAAGGCCGGCGACTGGCATGCGATGATGACAGAGCGCTGGAAGTCCGATTCCCCGGAACCGGTTGTGGTCCAGCTCTGGGATGAGCGTTACTTGCGGCTGATTGACCAGCGCGGCCATGGTGGTGATGTGGTGACGCTGGCGCTCGATATCACCTCAACCGTGCGTTATGAGCAGGAACTGCAGGATGCCCGCGCCCGGGCCGAGGCGGCAAACCGCGCCAAATCCGCCTTCCTCGCTAATATGAGCCACGAGATCCGCACCCCGATGAACGGTGTGGTCGGCATGGCGGAACTTCTGAACGACACTGAACTGGACGATGAGCAGCGGCTTTATGCCAAGACCATCAAGAACTCGGGCGAGGCGCTGCTGGTCATTATCAATGACGTCCTGGATTACTCCAAGATCGAGGCCGACAAGCTGGAGTTGCACCCGCAGGAGTTCGACCTGGAGCGCAGCCTGCATGAGGTGGTGATGCTGCTGCAGCCCACTGCCCGCGACAAGGGGCTGGCGCTGCTGGTGGATTACGACCTGTTCCTGCCCACCCGCTTCACCGGCGACCCGGGCCGCATCCGGCAGGTGCTGACGAACCTGGCCGGCAATGCGGTGAAATTCACCAAGACGGGCCATGTCACTCTGCGGGTGACCGGCATCACCTCCCCCGAAGACGGCCAATGCGCGGTGCATGTCACTATCGAGGATACCGGCATCGGCATCCCTGCCGACAAAATCGAGCATGTGTTCGGCGAATTCAACCAGGTCGAGGACGAGCGCAACCGCAAGTTCGAGGGCACCGGCCTGGGGCTGGCGATCTCCAAACGCCTGATCGAGATGATGGGCGGCGAGATCTGGGTCGACAGCGAAGAGGGCAAGGGATCCTGCTTTGGCTTCCGGGTGCCGCTGCCGGTGACTGGCCCGGCTGAGCAGGCGCTGCCGAAACTGCCCGGCAGCCTGCGCCATGTGCTGCTGGTGGATGATGTGCCGCTGAACTGCGAGATCCTGCAGAAGCACCTGCAGATGCTGGGGCTGCAGGTGACAACGGCCGGCACTGCCGCCGAGGCGCTGGCGGCGATGCAGGGCGGCATCAGCCTGGTGCTGAGCGGCCATAACCTGCCTGGTTTGGACGGCTTGCAGCTGGCCCGCGACCTCAGGGCTTACGGCTGGGACCGGGTGCCGGTGCTGCTTCTGAACTCCAGCCCGCATGCTGCCATTGGGCCAGATGTGCGGCAGCTGGTCAGCGGCGTGCTGCAAAGCCCCGCACCGCGCAGCGATCTGTTCAGCCAGCTGGCCCGGATCGGCAGTGACGCCGCGGCTCCGGCCCCGGTTCCCGCCGCGCCTGCTCCAGCGGCGCCTGCTTCAATAGCCCCCGCAGCTGCTCCTGCGGCACCGGCTGTGGTGCCGGCTCCCTCACCCGTGCCTCCTGCACCTGCTGCGGCGGTGCCGGCACAACCTGCTGTCCCTGCTGCCGCTGCCCCGCCTGCAGCCCCTGTCGTGCGCAAGATGCGGGTTCTGGCGGCGGAGGACAACAAGACCAACCAGCTGGTGTTCCGCAAGATCGTGAAGGAGCTGAACATCGAGCTGCAGTTCGCCGGCAACGGGCTGGAGGCGGTGGAGGCGTTCAAGACCTTCCGCCCTGACCTGATCTTCATGGACATCTCGATGCCGGTGATGGACGGCAAGGAAGCCACGATGGAAATCCGCAGGCTGGAAGCCGGGACAGGCACCCATGTGCCGATGGTGGCGCTGACCGCACATGCAATGGCAGGCGATTCCGAGGGTATTCTGGCTGCCGGGCTGGACCATTACCTGACTAAACCGCTGCGCAAGGCGCTGATCCACGACCAGATCCGCAGTCATGCGCCTGCAGGCGTTAAACCGGTGGAGGCTGATGGTCCGCCTGCCCAGGCTGCCGCGGGCGGCGCACCCTAAGCAGGCCCCGGGGCCCTATTGCCAGCCGCTTTCTGCCCGCGTCCCAAGGCTCGGTGGGCAAGGCTTTGGGTCCGCCACAAGCAGCTGAGGCTGCGGCCGTCACAATCTAATCCTGTCTTGACGCGCCGGAGACGCCCTTATGCGGCCTTGGGCCCGGCTGCGCGTTCCGCGCGCTGCCGGGCCCAACCGGAACGGTGCATTCTTTGAATGTGCCAGAGCGGGCGGGAGCCTCCCCGCTCTCACTCAGGATTTGCGCAGGAAGACAGGCTTGTCCGGCTCCGACATCTGCGGCTGGTAGGCATAGCCGCCGGCATCGAAGTCCTTGAGGCTTTCGCTATCCGTCAGCCGGCGCTGGATGATATAGCGCGCCATCGCTCCGCGGGCGCGCTTGGCGTAGAAGCTGACCACCTTGGGGGTGCCGTTCTTGTCTTCCATGAACACCGGGGTGACCACCCGCAGCTTCAGCGCTGCCAGATCCACCGCACCGAAGTATTCCTGGCTGGCGCAGTTCACCAGCACCTCTGCGCCAACGGCCTCTGCCTGCGCGTTCAACGCCTCGGATATTTGCCTGCCCCAGAATTCATAGAGGTTCTTGCCGCGCGGGTTCTTCAGCCGCGAGCCCATCTCCAGCCGGTAGGGCTGCATCGCGTCCAGCGGGCGCAGCACGCCGTAAAGGCCCGACAGAATGCGGAAATGCTCCTGCGCCCAGGCCATTTCATCGGCGTCCAGCGAGGCGGCCTCCAACCCTTGATACGTGTCACCGGCAAAGGCCAGCGCCGCCGGGCGGGTGGCGTCTGTCTTGGGGTCGGCGGCAAAGTCCTGGAAACGGGCATGGTTCAGCTTGGCCAGATCCTCGCTGATGTGCATCAGCTTCATCAGGTCTGCCACGGATTGTTCGCGCGCCACATCCGCCAATTCCACCGCGTCGTCATGCAGCGCGGGCCAGGTCATCTCCTGATCCCGTTCCGCCCAGTCCAGCTTCTTGGCCGGAGAGGTTACTACCAGCATATCTGCCCCCTTCTGCTCTTGGCGCGACCCTAGCCCGCGCCGCGCAGGACGTCCAGAAATGCCGAGGCGAAACGTTCGGCGCGGCGCTCCCCTAACAGCCTTGTGATGCCGGCCTCGTCGCCAGCACGCAGCTGCGCCACCTTGGCCAGCAGCGACGCCGAACAGCTTAGCGGCTTCAGCGTGCCGCATGCACCGCGGGCGAGCTGTGCCTGCGCTTCCAGCAGCCCGTCAAAAACGGAACCGGAGTCCCGGCCCGCCAGCTTGCGCCGTGCCGGATGCAGCTGCTCAACCGCACCGGTGATCACGCCCAGGAAATCATCGCCGTAGCGTTCCAGCTTCTTGGCGCCAACGCCATTGATGCGCGCCATCTGGTCGAGGGTTTCCGGGCGCAGCTCGGCCATCTCGATCAGGGTGCGGTCGGGGAAGATCACATAGGCCGGCACTTTCTGCGCCTCGGCCAGCGCGCGGCGCTTGGCCTTGAGCGCCGAGAGCAGCGGGGCGTCCTCCTCGGAGACCAGCGCCTTGACCGCCGGGCGGCGGTCTGCGGATTTGATGGTGTCGCGGCGCAGCTCAATGGACTGCTCGCCGCGCAGGATCGGCAGCGCCGCTTCGGTGAACCGCAGGGCGCCGTGGCGTTCCGGGTCCGGGCGCAGCAGGTCATGGCCCATCATCTGCCGGAACACCGCCTGCCACTGGCGCTTGCCAAATTCCTTGCCGCAGCCGTAGACCGACAGTTCGTCATGGCGCTTGGCGCGGATCCGCTCGTTGTCGGCACCCAGAAGGATGTCAATCAGATGGCCGGAGCCGAACCATTCCTCTGTCCTGAGCACCGCCGACAGCGCCTTTCGCACCACTGTAGTGCCGTCGAACACATCAGCGGGCGTGTCGCAGAGATCGCAATTGCCGCAAGGCTCCGCCTCTTCGCCGAAGTAGCCCAGCAGCTTCTGGCGGCGGCAGCGCAACGCCTCGGCCAGCCCCAGCAGCGCATTGAGCCGGGCGTGATCGGCGGCGCGGCGTTCGGGCGGGGCGAGGCCCTCGTCGATCTGGGCGCGGCGCAGGCGGATGTCGTCGGGGCCGAACAGGGTCAGGGTTTCGGCCGGCGCGCCGTCGCGGCCCGCGCGGCCGATTTCCTGGTAGTAGGCCTCTATGGATTTCGGCAAGTCGGCATGGGCGACCCAGCGAATGTCGGGCTTGTCGATGCCCATGCCGAAGGCAACCGTTGCGACCACGATCAGACCGTCCTCGCGGGCAAAGCGGGTCTCGACGATGCGGCGGTCCTCAGCCTCCATGCCGCCGTGGTAGAAACAGGCGGAATGGCCTGCTTCGCGCAGCGCAGCAGACAGCGCTTCGGTTTTGGCGCGGGTGCCGCAGTAGACGATGCCGGATTGCCCTTTGCGGGCGGCGGCGAATTCCAGGATCTGGCGGCGCGGGCTGTCCTTGGCGCCGAATGCCAGATGGATGTTTGGCCGGTCAAAGCCGCGCAGGAAACTGCGGGGGGCCTCGCCGTCGAAGAGTTTCTGGACGATTTCTTCCTGCGTTTCCTGGTCTGCTGTCGCAGTGAAGGCGGCCAGCGGCACGTCCAGGGCGCGGCGCAGCTCGCCGATGCGCAGGTAGTCGGGGCGGAAGTCATGGCCCCACTGGCTGACGCAATGGGCCTCGTCCACCGCAATCAGGCTGACGCCGATGCGGCGCAGCATCCCCATGGCCGCACCGGAGGCGAGGCGTTCGGGGGCCATGTAGAGGAGCTTGAGCCGCCCGGCCTCGATTGCCTCCCAGACCTGTTCGGTCTCTTCATCGGTGTTGCCGGAGGTGAGGGCGCCTGCATTGACGCCGGCCTCCTGCAAAGCGCGGACCTGATCGCGCATCAGCGCAATCAGGGGAGAGATCACCACGGTGATGCCGTCGCGCAGCAGCGCGGGCAGCTGGAAGCACAGAGACTTGCCGCCGCCGGTGGGCATGATCGCCAGCACGTTTTCCCCGGCGGTCACGGCGTCGACGATCTCCTCCTGCCCCGGGCGGAAGGCGTCAAAGCCGAAAATCTCGCGCAGAATGGGAGTCGCGCCGCTGAGGGCGGTCATATCCGTCATGGGGGCGGAGGGCCTCGTGGTCAGTGCTGCTCTTCTTTGGCAGGCACAATCCCACAGGAGGCATGAGGCGGCAAGGCCCGCAGGTAAAAAGCCCGGCAGGAAACGCCGGGCCGGAGATTTTCAGATCAGTAGAACGCCGAGACGTTGTTCACCAGGATGATGCGCAGCGCATAGACGCCGATCAGCACCGCCAGCGGCGCCAGATCAATGCCGCCCATGTTGGGCAGGATGCGGCGCACCGGCGCGTAAAGCGGCTCCAGGATCCGGTTCAGGCCGTACCAAATCTGCCCCACCAGCTGCTGGTGAAGGTTCAGGACCTGGAAGTTGATCAGCCAGCTCATGATCACATGGGCAATGATGAAGAACCAGACCACGTCCAGGATCAGCATCAGGATTTGGAACAGCGAGACCATCGGTATTTCCCTCTTTCGAACAGCCTCACAGGTAAGCAGACGCAGCGAAATGCGCAAGGCTTCCGCGAGGTTGCGGTTGACGCGCTGTAAACGGGTGGCATCACGGGCACATGCCATCAAGGAGCGCGCGCCGATGTACCCGATATTCCGCCTGATCAAGGATACCGTTCTGGCCAGCCGGATGGAGCCGCTGCCGATCACTGGGATGCATGTCTCGCACCACATCTGCTGGCCTTGGGACCTGGACATGTGGATGGAGCTGAACAACGGCCGCACCATGACGCTGTATGACCTGGGGCGCACTATGCTGGCGCAGCGGGTGGGGCTGATCAAGGCGCTCCGGCAGAAACGCTGGGGGCTGACAGTGGCAGGGTCCTCCGTCCGCTACCGCCGCCGCATCCGCGGCTTCGAGAAGTTCGAGATGCGCAGCCGCACCGCGGGCTGGGATGAAAAGTTCATCTATGTCGAGCAATCCATGTGGAAGAAAAACGGCGACTGCGCCAGCCATGTGATGTTGCGCACGGCGGTGACGGACAAGCACGGTATCGTGCCGCCCGGGAAGGTTCTGGAGGCACTGGGGCAGGACACGGAAGCCTCGCCCGAGCTGCCGGGCTGGATCAAGGACTGGTGCGCGGCGGATGGCGGCCGGCCCTGGCCGCCAATGCAGGACGGGCTTGCCTAGGCCCCTGCCCGCCTGCCATACCTGAAGGCAACAAGAATAAGAGGCCGGGTATGCAGCAGGTGTCCACGCGCAAGCGGATCTGGGGGTGGTGGTTCTTTGACTGGGCCAGCCAGCCTTATCAGACCCTGCTCGTCACCTTTGTGTTCAGCCCGTTCTTTGCCGCCGTGGCCGCCGAGTATTTCATGGGCCAGGGATTGGACAGCGAGGATGCCAAGGCGCAGGCGCAGACCGTGTGGTCGATGTGCCTGACCATAACCGGGTTGATCATCGGCTTCGGGGCGCCGTTCCTGGGGGCGCTGGCGGATATCACCGGCAGGCGGTTGCCCTGGATCATGATGTTTTCGCTGATGTATCTGATCGGCGCCTGGGGGCTGTGGTACATGGACCCGGGCGGCAGCAACCTGTGGTGGATGCTGGTCAGTTTCGGCTTTGGTTTCATCGGCGCCGAATTTGCCCTGATCTTTGTCAATGCGCAGCTGCCGACACTGGCAAGCCGCGAGGACGTGGGCGACATCTCCGGCTCCGGTTTTGCCTTTGGCTATCTGGGCGGGGTGATCGCACTGTTCATCATGCTCTTGCTGTTTGTGGAACAGGGCACCGGCAAAACGCTCATTGGCCTCAGCCCGGCCCTGGGCCTGAATGCGGAGGCCAAGGAAGGCACCCGCGCCGTCGGCCCCTTCACCGCAATCTGGTTTGCCGTCTTCATGATCCCTTACTTCCTTTGGGTGAAGGACCGCGGCGCGACAGGGCGCAAGGCCAGCCTGGGCAAGGCCTGGCAGATGGTGGTCAAGCTGGTCTCCGGCCTGCGCAGCCGGCTGAGCCTGGCAAGCTACCTCGGCTCCTCGATGCTGTACCGGGATGCGCTGAACGGGCTCTACGGTTTTGGTGGCGTCTATGCCAAGCTGGTGCTGGGCTGGGAAATCACCCAGATCGGCATCTTCGGCATTGTCGCCGCCTTCGCCGCCACGGTGTTCAGCTGGCTCGGCGGCAAGGCCGACCGGCGGTTCGGACCCAAGCCGGTGATCATCACCTCGATCCTGATCCTGTCTTTCGTTTGCCTGATCATCGTCTCCATGTCCCGGCACCAGATATTCGGCGTTGCGCTGGCGGAGGGTTCTACCCTGCCGGACACGGTATTCTTTGGCTGCGGTATGCTGATCGGCGGTTTCGGCGGCATCCTGCAGGCGGCCAGCCGCAGCCTGATGGTGCGCCACACCAGCCCCAAGGACGCGACTGAGAGCTTTGGCCTTTATGGCCTGTCAGGGCGCGCCACCGCGTTTCTGGCGCCGATGCTGATCGGCGTTGCAACAACTGTCACCGGCAGCGCCCGGCTGGGGATCACCCCGGTCATCGGCCTGTTTCTGATCGGATTGGTATTGTTATTCTGGGTTCAAGGAGAAGGAGATCAGGGTTGAGACTGTTACTTGCCATCTGTCTGGCGGTTGCGGGACTGAGTGTTCCGGCAAGCGCGCAGACCCCCGCCAAGGCGCTGTTTGGGGCCAAGCCCAGCGCTTCACAGCAAAAACCGGCGCCGTTCGGCTCCTACGCCAAGGGCTGCGTGGCCGGCGCCGCGCAGCTGCCCGAGACCGGACCCACCTGGCAGGCGATGCGCCTCAGCCGCAACCGCAACTGGGGGCATCCAGCGGCTATTGATTTTGTGAAAGACCTGAGCCGCGTCGCCGCCAGGCAGCGCGGCTGGAAGGGACTTTATATCGGTGACATCAGCCAGCCGCGCGGCGGACCGATGCTGTCGGGCCACCGCAGCCACCAGATCGGGCTGGACATCGACATCTGGATGCGCCCGCCCGACCGGCTGAACCTCAGCCGCAGCGCGCGGGAGAACATCTCTTCGATCTCCATGCGCCGCGCCAAGGGCGCCTATGTGAATGCGAGCTGGAGCCGCGCCCATCACGAGATCCTGAAGGCGGCGGCACAGGACAAGCGGGTGGCGCGGATTTTCGTGTTTCCGGGCGCCAAGGTGCAGATGTGCAATGACGAGAAGGGCGACCGCCGCTGGCTGCGCAAGATCCGGCCCTGGTGGGGGCATCACTATCACTTTCATGTGCGGCTGGCCTGCCCGCGGGGCGCCCGCGGCTGTGTCGATCAGGCGGCCCCGCCCAAGGGTGACGGCTGCGCCGATGCGCAGCAGTGGGTGAACAACATTCTGAACCCGCCACCGCCGAAACCGGTTGACCCGAACGCGCCAAAGCCTAAACCACGGCGGGACTACACCCTTTCGGACCTGCCCCAGCAATGCGCCGCCGTTTTGCAATCAAACTGATCCTGGCTGTTGCCGCTGCCGCCGGACTGGCGGCAGCAGGCTATGCCGCCAGCCGGCCGCTGGCGGCGGACAGCGCCGCACAGTATCTGGGCAGCTATACCTGGACGTTGAAAAAGCCCTGGTTCGGCGGCTTCTCGGCGCTGAAGATCACCGATGGCGGCCGCGCCATGGTGGTGCTGAGCGACCGGGCGACACTGGTCACGACGGACATTCAGCGCAAGGGCGGCCGGATCTCCGGCATTACGGCCCGAACCGCGCACCGGCTGCGCGCCTCCACCGGCAAGACATTGCGCGGCTTTGCAGGCGACAGCGAGGGTCTGGCCATCGCCGCGGACGGCAGCCGCTACATCTCCTTTGAAGGCGCGGCGCGGGTCGCCCGCTACCGCCGCCCCGACAGCCGCGCCAAGGTGCTTCCGCGGCCCAAGGGGTTCCGCAAGCTGCCGCCCAACAAGTCACTGGAGACCCTGGCGATCAATGCCCGCGGGCACCTCTACACGCTGCCGGAACGGGCCTATGACAAACACGGACAGATCCCGGTCTGGCGCTGGAACGGGCGGCGCTGGAGCCGACCCTTCAGCCTGCCGCCGCGCGGCGGGTTCCTGCCAGTGGATGCGGATTTCGGCCCCGACGGGCGGTTCTACCTCCTGGAGCGCGATCTGACCCTGCTGGGCTTCCGCTCCCGGCTGCGCCGCTGGGATATTACCGCAAGCGGCCCGGAGAATGAAACCGTGCTGCTGCAAACCGGCCCCGGTACTCATGACAACCTTGAAGGCCTGTCGGTCTGGACCGATGCAAGCGGCCGGATGCGCGCCACCATGGTATCCGACGATAACTTCCTGCCGGTGCAGCGCACCGAGCTGGTGGAGTACGCCCTGCCCCGCTGACGCAGCACACCCGCGCCGCGCCCAACCGCAAGGGGGCCTTCGCAGAAGGCACCCGGCGCGGGCGGGAGCCTCCCCCGGGATGCGGGAACCTTGCGAAACCGGCACAGGCAGTCTAAGGGATCCGGTCTTTTGCTGCGGAGCCCTCTCTGCGGCCCCGAAACAAACGGATCCTGCGCATGACCCGCTCGCATATTCCCGGCATTCTTGCCATGGCCGCCGTGGTGGTGGCCTCCAACGTCCTGGTGCAATTCCTGTTCGGCAACTGGCTGACCTGGGGCGCCTTCACCTATCCGGTGGCTTTCCTGGTCACCGATGTGATGAACCGCGTCTACGGCGCTGCCGCCGCGCGCAAGGTCGTGGTGGCGGGCTTTATCACCGGGGTAATCTGCTCGCTGATCGGCACGCAGATCATGCTGCAGGGCGATGGCTTCACTTACCCGGCGGTGACCCTGCGCATTGCGCTTGGCTCCGGCCTCGCCTTCCTGACCGCGCAGATGCTGGACGTTGCCATCTTCTCTGCACTGCGCGAGGGGAAATGGTGGCGGGCGCCGCTGGCCTCCACCCTGATCGGCTCCTCGGTGGACACCGCGATCTTCTTCACTGTTGCCTTCTCCGTCTCGCTCGCCTGGATCGAACCGGCCAATGATGTGTCCTGGGCGGGCGACATGCTGCCGCTGATCGGACAGGGGCCGGCGGTGCCCTACTGGGTCTCGCTGGCCTTCGCCGACTGGCTGGTGAAACTGTCGCTGGCGCTGCTCGCGCTTGTGCCCTTCCGCATCATCGTGCGTAAGCTCTCCGCAAAGACCACATGATTTTGTTTTGACATCTGCCGAATCTGTGGCAGGCTGGGCTTACACGAAACATCAGAAAGGAGGTGCCCATTGTCTAGAGAAGCTATGGAGAGCAGTGCCGGAACAGTTCAGAAGGAGTGCGGCCGAGGCAGCCCTTGGTACGTATAGATCACTGAATTGGTGCTGACCTAACCGGTGCACCTCCTATCATCTCGAAGGGCTGTTCCCCGCGTGTGGAACAGCCCTTTCGATTTTAAGATCCCCTTCCGCAAACCACCCAAGCCATGATCCGCATCAACGACCAGATTACCCTGCAGGACTGGGAAATGACCGAGAGCTTCATCCGCGCCTCGGGTCCCGGCGGGCAGAATGTGAACAAGGTGGCGACCGCCGTTGAGCTGCGGTTCGAGGCCGAGCGCTCGCCTGCGTTGGCGCCCGCGGTCAAATCGCGGCTGAAACGGCTGGCCGGGCGGCGCTGGACCAAGGACGGCGCCATCATCCTGCAATGCGACGAAACGCGGTCCCAGCAAAGGAACCGCGAGATCGTGCGCGAGCGGCTGGCGGAGCTGGTACGCAAGGCGCTGGTGGCGCCGAAGCGGCGGATCGCCACCAAACCGACCCGCGGTTCAGTCCGGCGGCGGCTGGACGCCAAGAAGCAGCGCGGCGAGTTGAAAACGACGCGCGGTAAGATCGACCCGGATTGACCCAGCCCCGCTTCCGGGGATTGCACCTGCTCTCCTCTCCGCCCATGCTGACGCCAAACAGTGCGGGAGGGAAATCATGCGGCTGAACGGAAAAACCGCCATCGTGACTGGCGGTGCCTCGGGCTTTGGCGCAGGCATCGTACGCAAGTTCCTGGCGGAAGGCGCGCGGGTGATGATTGCCGACATTAATGGCGCCGCGGCAGAGGCGATGGCGGCGGAACTGGGCAGCAATGCTATTGCGCAGACAGTAAATGTCGCGGATGGCTCATCGGTCAGCGCAATGGCAGAGGCAGCGCTGGCGGCCTTCGGCCAGCTGGATATCCTGGTGAACAACGCAGGCGTCACTCACCTGCCCAGCCCGCTGGAGGAGATCAGCGAGGCGGATTTCGACCGGGTGCTGGGCGTCAACGTGAAATCGGTCTACCTGACCGCCCGCGCGCTAGTTCCGCATATGAAGGTCAACCAGCGCGGTGCGATCCTGAATGTCGCCTCCACCGCAGGCGTCTCGCCGCGCCCCAACCTCAACTGGTACAACGCCTCCAAGGGCTGGATGATCACCGCCACCAAAACCATGGCGGTAGAACTGGCCCCTCACGGCGTGAGGGTCAATGCGATCAATCCGGTGGCAGGGGAGACGCCGCTGCTGAAGTCCTTCATGGGCGAGGACACCCCGGAGATGCGCGCCAAGTTCCTTTCCACCATCCCGATCGGCCGGTTTTCGACGCCGGAGGACATGGGCAATGCCGCCTGCTTCCTGTGTTCGGACGAGGCCAGCATGGTCACCGGCGTCGCCATGGAAGTAGACGGAGGGCGCTGCATATGAGACCTGTGAATCTGGCAGAAAAGCTGGCGATGTTCTCCAGCCACTGGGACCCGCATGTGGTGGCGGAATACAACGGCAACGATGTGATGGTGGTGAAGTTTCAGGGCGAATTTCCCTTTCATCATCACCCGGACACCGACGACTTCTTTCTGGTGCTCGAAGGGGAGATGGTCATGGATATCGAGGGTGAGCCGCCCCGAACCGTACGCGCGGGCGAACTGTTCGTGGTCCCAAAGGGCGTCACACACCGCCCCCGTGCCGAACAGGAATGCAAGGTGCTGCTGATAGAGCCGAAGGGTGAGCCGAACACCGGCGATGCGGCAACCGCAGCCCCCAAGCCGCGGATCTGACCCGGCCTTTTCATCTTTCTTCAAATACTCCCGCCGGAGGCCGCGCGCGCCAGCGCGCTCCCCAGATAAAGGACGTCCCGCCATGCTCCCCGGTCTCAGGAACCTGATCACCGACGTGCCCGGCATTCTCGTCGGCAACGCCCAGGATGCGGCATTGAAATCCGGCGCCACGGTGCTGACGGCGGACAAACCCTTCACTGCTTCGGTGCATGTGATGGGCGGTGCGCCGGGCACGCGGGAGACCGATCTGCTGGCACCCGACAAATCGGTCGCCAGGATCGATGCGCTGGTGCTGTCGGGCGGCTCTGCCTTCGGGCTGGATGCCTGTTCCGGTGTGATGGACGCGCTGCATGAGGCGGACAGGGGCTTTCCGGTCGGCCCGGTGCGGGTGCCGCTGGTGCCGGGGGCCATTCTTTTTGACCTGCTGAACGGCGGGGATAAGGGCTGGGACCAGAACCCCTACCGCGCCCTGGGCCGGGCGGCTTTTGAGGCGGCGGCGGGAGAATTCGAACTTGGCACCGCAGGCGCTGGCACCGGCGCGCTGACGGCGATGCTGAAGGGCGGGTTGGGGTCTGCATCGCTGGTGCTGGACAGCGGCGTCACCGTGGGCGCCCTGGTTGCAGCCAATCCGCTGGGCGCCGTCACCACCCCGGGGGAGCGGCATTTCTGGGCCGCGCCGTTTGAAATCGGCGATGAATTCGGCGGGATCGGGCCTGATACCGCCTCCGGGCTGGGCCGCAGCCAGCAGAGCCGCAAGGTCGAAGCGATCCAGAAACTGAGCGGCGTCCCGCTGCCGCCGGAGGGGGCCAATACCACCATCGCCATCGTTGCCACCGACGCGGCACTCTCCAAGGCGCAATGCCAGCGGCTGGCCACGGCGGCCCATGACGGCATCGGCCGCGCCATCCTGCCTGCCCATTGCCCCGGCGACGGCGATCTGGTCTTTGCCGCCAGCACCGGCGCCAGAGAGCTGGAGGCACCGGACGCGGAACTGGGCCAGCTCTGCCATGCTGCCGCGCTGTGCCTGAGCCGTGCCATCGCACGCGCGGTCTATCTCGCCTGGCCTGAACCAGGCGACCTGCTGCCCTGCTGGGCCGAGCCTTGAAACACCGCAGCTTCCTGCCGGGACTTTGATGCGCGTCAAACTGCCGGTTGACACTGCCGGCTAATAAATCATGAGTCACACCTGCCAACTCATAGACTGGAGCAAGCAATATGAAACCTCTTTTGACTGCCGCCATTTTCGGCCTCCTCGCCGCCCCTGCCTTTGCCGAAGGCGACCCGGCCAAGGGCGAGAAGGGGTTCAACAAGTGCAAGTCGTGCCACATGGTGGTGTCCGACGCGGGCGACGTGATCGTCAAGGGCGGCAAGACCGGCCCGAACCTGTGGGGCCTGGCAGGCCGTCAGGCGGGCACCGTCGATGGCTTCAACTACAGCGATGACCTGGTTGCCGCTGGCGAAGCCGGACTGGTGTGGGACGAAGAGAAATTCGTCGCCTTCGCGGCAGACCCTAAGAAATTCCTGCAGGCTGAAACCGGCGACAGCAAGGCCAAGTCGAAAATGTCGTTCCGCCTGAAGAAGGGCGGCGAGGACATCTATGCCTTCCTGGCCAGCAACGGCCCCGCCCCAGCGGAGGAAGCTGCCGCTGAGGAAGGCGCGGAAGCCGCCACCGAATAAACCCTGAAGCCGTCAAAAACGGCCCTGAAGCCGCGGCATTTTAGCCGCGGCTTTTCGCGTAATTGCTTTCCGTGCCCGCAAACGTTAGCGGTAGTTGCTATACCCGCCGGAATGCGGCAGGCCGCAGAACAGAAAACTGCCACGGACACAGCATGAGCCATATGATCCCCGCCTGGGTGAACGGTGAATTGACCCCGGTCGACAAGCTGGCTGCGCATGAGCGCGGACTGAAGCACAAGGCGGTCTCTGTCTTTGTGGTGAAGGGCGTGGAAATCCTGATGCAGCGCCGGGCGATGGGGAAATACCACACGCCGGGCCTGTGGGCGAACACCTGCTGCACCCACCCGATGTGGGACGAACAGCCCTCGGCCTGTGCCGTGCGGCGCATGAATGAGGAACTGGGGCTGACCGGCCTTTATCCTGAATTCCGCCACCACCTGGAATACCGCGCCGATGTCGGCAACGGGCTGGTCGAGCATGAGGCCGTGGATGTGTTCCTCGCCCATGCCCACCGGCCGCTGCGGATTGCCGCCAACCCGGATGAGGTGATGGAGACCCGCTGGGTCGACTACCACGACCTCTTGGCGGAGGTGAGCCGCCATCCGGAACGCTTCACCCCCTGGCTGAAGATCTACCTCCACAACTACGCCGATGTGATCTTTGGCCCCGACCTGATCATCGCCGGACGGCGCTGACTTCTTTCCTTCCCTGCCTGCTTGCTCCGCCCCGTATGCCGTGGTTATCTGCGCGCAAAACTAGGGAGTATGCTTACCATGCCCATTCTCATCTCTGGCGGTGGAATTGCCGGCCTGACCCTCGGGCTGACGCTGCATCAGATCGGAGTGCCCTTCCGCATCTTCGAGGCCGCGCAGGAGCTGAAGCCGATGGGGGTTGGCATCAACCTGCAGCCCAACGCGGTGCGGGAGCTGTTCGAACTGGGGCTGGAAGCAGAGCTGGACGCCATCGGTGTGCGCACCCGGCAACTGGGGTTTTACAGCAAGCTGGGCAAGACGATCTGGGAAGAGCCCCGCGGCACCGGTGCGGGCTATGCCTGGCCGCAGTATTCGGTGCACCGGGGAGCGCTGCAGATGATGCTCTACCGCGCCCTGGCAGAGCGTGCCGGTGCGGACTGCATTGAGACCGGCGCACGGGCGGCAGGGTTTGAAAACACAAACGAAGGCGCAGCGCTGCTACTGGCGGACGGGCGGCGGTTGGAAGGGTCCCTGGTTGTGGCAGCGGACGGCATCCACTCCGCCCTGCGTGCGCAGATGGCGCCGGATGAGGGCGCGCCGATCTGGAACGGCCGCATCCTGTGGCGGGCCACCACCCAAGCGCCCGCTTTCAAGGGCGGCGCAGCAATGGCAATGATCGGCCACGATCATCTGCGGCTGGTGGCCTATCCGATCTCAGCGCCGGATATTGATGGCCGCGTCACCATGAACTGGATTGCGGAAAAGAGCTTTGATCCCTCCGCCCCTTGGCGCCGGGAGGACTGGAACCGGCCTGCGGACATTCAGGAGTTTCTGCCGGATTTCGAGGATTGGCAGTTCGATTGGATCGACGTGCCGGCCCTGATCCGCGGGGCGGAAGTGGTCTATGAATACCCGATGGTGGACCGCGACCCGCTGGCGGGCTGGACCCAGGGCAACACCACCCTGATGGGAGACGCCGCGCATCCGACCTATCCGGTGGGATCAAACGGCGCCAGCCAGGCCATCGTGGACGCGCGGGTGATTGGCGCCGAGCTGCTGCAGCACGGGGTGACTGCCGCGGCGCTCAAGGCCTATGAGGCAGAGGTGCGCCCAGTGACGGCAGCGGTGAGCCTCGCCAACCGCGCGGGCGGCGGGCCGGACGGGGTGCTGCAGCGGGTCGAAGATCTCTGCGGTGGCGACTTTGCTGACATCGGCGAGGTCATCCCCAAGGCTGAGCTGGCCGCTCACGCCGCCAAGTACAAGTCCATTGCGGGCTTCTCTATCAAAGAGCTGAATGCCCGCTCCGCTACCATCCCGGCAGGCGCCCGCGTCAGCTAGACCGCACACACAAACCGCTTTTCAGCAAAACGAGAACGCCGCGCAAACCGCTGCGCCACGCCCAACTGCGAGGCGCATTCTGCAAATGCGGCGGAGCAGGCGGGAGCCCCCGCCCTGCCCATGCGATTACACGCCAATCACCGCCTGCACCGCGCGCTGCCAGCGGGCATATGCCGCTTGCCGTGCCGCGGGCTGCATCAGCGGCACGAACTGGCGGTCGAGCTTCCAAGTGTCGGAAAAGCCGGTCTGATCCGGGTAGATCCCGGCCCGCATACCGGCCAGCCAGGCGGCGCCCAGCGCGGTGGTTTCCTGCATCACCGGGCGGTCGACGGCAGCGCCCAGAATGTCCGACAGGCTTTGCATGGTCCAGTCGCTGGCGCTCATGCCGCCATCGACGCGCAGGGTCACGGTGTGGTGGCTGTCGTCCTCCCAGTCGGCGCGCATCGCCTCATAGAGGTCGCGGGTCTGATAGGCGACGCTTTGCAGCGCGGCGCGGGCGAACTCCGCAGGGCCGGAGTTGCGGGTGAGGCCGAACATGCCGCCGCGGCATTCCGGCTCCCAATAGGGCGCGCCGAGGCCGGTGAAGGCGGGCACCAGGATCACGTCCTGGCCCGGATCGGCCCGCAGGGCCAGCTCACCCGATTCCGACGCCTGCTCGATGATGCCCAGCCCGTCGCGCAGCCATTGCACCGCGGCGCCGGCGATGAAGATCGAGCCTTCCAGCGCATAGGTCGGTTTGCCGTCGAGCTGATAGGCAATGGTCGTCAGCATCCGGTTCTTGGACACAACCGGTTCATCCCCGGTGTTCAAGAGCGCAAAGCAGCCCGTCCCGTAAGTGGATTTCATCATCCCTGGCTGGAAACAGGCCTGGCCTATGGTGGCCGCCTGCTGGTCGCCGGCCACGCCCAGAATCGGGACCGGACCGCCCAGGATTTCCGGATCGGTGGTGCCGAAATCAGCGGCGCTGTCCTTCACCTCCGGCAGCATCTGCTGCGGCACGTCCAGAAGATCGCTGATGGTGCGGCTCCAGCGGCCCTTGCGGATGTCATACATCAGCGTGCGCGCGGCATTGGTGGCATCCGTCACATGCGACGCACCGCCGGTCAGGCGCCAGATCAGGAAACTGTCCACGGTGCCAAACAGAAGATCGCCTGCCGCGGCGCGGTCGCGCGCGCCCGGAACAGTGTCGAGGATCCATTTTACCTTGGTGCCGGAGAAATATGGATCCAGCAGCAGCCCGGTGCGGTCCGCTACCATTTCCGCGTGACCCGCCGCGCGCAGCTGCTCGCAGATGGCGGCAGTGCGGCGGTCCTGCCAGACGATGGCGTTGTGGATCGCCTTGCCGCTGGCTTTGTCCCAGACCACGGTGGTTTCGCGCTGGTTGGTGATGCCGATGCCCGCAATGTCCGCGGCGGAGACATCCTGATCCGCCATCACCTTGCGGCAGACCGCAACGGTGGTTTCCCAGATCTCCTCCGGGTCATGCTCCACCCAGCCCGCTTGCGGGTAATGCTGGGTGAACTCCTGCTGCGCGGTGCCCGCGACCTGCATGCCTGCATCAAACAGGATTGCCCGGGTCGACGTGGTGCCCTGATCAATTGCCAGAATATAGGTCATCGGCTGCCCTCCAGTCTCCTCTGACCGGGGACAATAAACGCAAAAGTGCTACCGCTACCAGCCCCTACTAAAAATTTAGTTTGGATACTGCGATATTGTCGATCAGGCGGATGCCATCCATCCAGGCCGCGGCCAGCAGGCGTGCCGGACGGGTTGGAGTGTCCAGCGCCTCCAGCGTTTCGGCGCAGCGCAGGTCGAAGTATTCCACATCACCGAAACCGGCCTCAGCCAGCGCCTGACGCGCGGCGGCCTCCAGCGGCGCCCAGGAGTCGCCCGCCGATGCCTTGGCGGCGGCTTCGCGCATCGCTGCGTTAAGGGCGGCGGCTTTCGCCAAAGCCTCCTCCGAAAGCCGCAGGTTGCGCGAGGACATGGCAAGACCCGACGGCTCTCGCACGGTTTCGCAGCCAATGACCTCAATCGGGATGTCCAGATCGCGCGCCATGCGGGTCACCACCATCAGCTGCTGGTAATCCTTCTGGCCAAAAAACGCCTTGTCCGCGCTGGTTTGCAGGAACAGCTTGGCGACCACCGTCGCGACGCCATCGAAATGGCCGGGCCGGAAGGGGCCTTCCATCACCGCGGTGATGCTGCCGCCGACCGAGACATTGGTGGCATAGCCGTCAGGGTAGATCTGGTCCGGGTCCGGCACATAGATCAGGTCAACACCGTACGGCGCGAGCTTTTCCGCGTCCTCGTTCTCGGTACGCGGGTAGTTCGCCAGATCTTCCGGATTGTTGAACTGCTTGGGGTTCACGAAGATGGTCACGATCACGCGGTCGCATGCCTGTTTGGCGGCCTCCACCAGCGACAGATGGCCAGCGTGCAGCGCGCCCATGGTCGGCACCAGGCCGATGGTTTCACCGTTGCGGCGCCAGTCTGCCGTCTGGGCGCGCAAATCAGACAGACGTCGCAGGATCGGAGCAGTCATGCCGGCACTCATCCTTTGGAAGGCGCTTGATCAGCGAACACATGCTCCGCTGCGGGGAAGCTGCGTGCCCGCACTTCGGCGGCGTATTCGGCAATCCCGGCCTCAGCCAGCGGGCCAAGATCGACGTAGCGTTTGACGAATTTCGGCTTGAACGCGGTGAAGAAGCCCAGCATGTCATCAACCACCAGGATCTGCCCGTCACAGCCGGCGCTGGCGCCGATGCCAATGGTGGGAATTGCAACCTCTGCGGTAATCTTGTCGGCCAGTTTCTGTGGCACCTTCTCCAGCACCACGGAAAACGCCCCGGCCTCAGCCACCGCGCGGGCATCGGCCAGCACGGCATCAGCCTGCGCATCGCGCCCCTGCACCTTGTAGCCGCCCAGGGTGTTGATCGACTGCGGCGTGAGGCCAATATGCGCCATCACCGGGATGCCGCGCTTGACCAGGAAGCGGATGGTTTCGGCCATCTCGACGCCGCCTTCCAGCTTGACCGCGGCGCAGCCGGTTTCAGCCATCAGCCGGGCGGCGTTGCGGAACGCCTGCTGCGGGCCTTCCTCGTAAGACCCGAACGGCATGTCGATGACCAGCATCGCCTGGTTCAGACCGCGCGCGACCGCCTGGCCGTGCAGGATCATCATCTCCATTGTGACGCCCAGGGTGGAGGTCAGCCCGTGCAGCACCATGCCGACACTGTCGCCGACCAGCACGAAGTCGCAGTGCTTGTCCATCAGCCGGGCCATCGGCGTGGTATAGGCCGTCAGGCTCACCAAAGGAGTGCCGCCCTTGCGGGCACGGATGTCTTCGGCGTTGGGCGCCTGTTTCTTGGCTGTCGCGCTCATGGCTGTCCTGTCCGCGGTTCTTAGAGTGGACACGGATTACCAATTAACGCCGCGTGCTTCCAGTGCGCGAAATGCCGCCCGGCCTTGATTACGCACGGGAAACAGGGAAACTCGTTTCCAATAGGCGCCGTTTTCAGGCCCGCAGATTGCACACAGGGAGATTTCAGATGGGTTTCAGATCCTTTGTTTTTGCCGCCAGTTCCGCGCTGGCACTGCTGGCGGGCGGCGCCTGGGCCAAGGACAGCGTCACCATCGGCCTGCAGCTGGAGCCGCCGCACCTGGACCCGACCAGCGCCGCCGCGCAGGCCATAGACTCGGTGGTTTACAGCAATGTCTTCGAGGGGCTCACGCGCTTCATGGGCGATGGCTCGGTGGTGCCGGGGCTGGCGGAAAGCTGGGAAATTTCTGAGGACGGCACGGTCTATACGTTCAAACTGCGCGAGGGCGTGAGTTTTCACGACGGCAGTGCACTGGATGCGGAGGATGTGAAATTCTCGCTCGACCGCGCCCGCGCTGAAGACAGCACTAACGCGCAGAAGGCGCTATTCGAGGGGATCAGCTCGGTGGAGGCGCTGGACCAGCAGACCGTGCAGATCACGCTGGAGGCACCAAACGGCAGCCTGCTGTTCAACCTCGCCTGGGGCGATGCGGTGATCGTGGCACCGGAAAGCATTGACGGCATCAAGACCAATCCCGTCGGTACCGGCGCCTATACCTTCCAGGAATGGGTGCAAGGCGACCGCATTACGCTGGCGCGCAACCCGGATTACTGGGGCGAACAGCCTGCGCTGGCCTCGGCCACCTTCAAGTTCATCTCCGACCCCACCGCTGCCTTTGCCGCGATGATGGCCGAGGATATCGACGCCTTTGACAACTTCCCGGCGCCGGAGAACCTGCCGCAGTTCGACGCAGACCCGCGGTTCCAGGTGCTGGTCGGCTCGACCGAGGGCGAAACGATCTTGTCCACCAACAACAAGCAGCCGCCGTTTGATGACATCCGGGTGCGGCAGGCCCTGGCCCATGCCATCGACCGGCAGGCGATCATCGACGGCGCCATGTTCGGCTACGGCACCCCGATCGGCACCCATTTCGCGCCGCACCACCCGGCCTACAAGGATCTGACCGGCATGTCCTCATACGACCCGGAACAGGCCAAGGTGCTGCTGGCGGAGGCGGGTTTCCCGGATGGGTTCGAGACCACCCTGCACCTGCCGCCGACCTCCTACTCCCGCCGCGGCGGTGAGATCGTTGCCGCGCAGCTGGCCGCCGTGGGCATCAAGGCCGAGATCATCAACGTCGAATGGGCGCAATGGCTGGAAAGCGTGTTCCGCGGCAAAAGCTTTGGCCTCACGATCATCAGCCATACCGAGCCGATGGACATCGGCATCTATGCCCGGCCTGAATACTACTTCCAGTATGACAGCAAACCGTTCCAGAAGCTGATGGCGACGCTGAATTCCACCACCGACCCGGAGGCCCGCACCGCCATCCTGCAAGAGGCGCAGGAGGTAATCGCAGCGGATTATGTGAACGGCTACCTGTTCCAGCTGGCCAAGCTGGGGGTGGCCAAGTCAGGGCTGCAAGGGTTGTGGGAAAACGCGCCCACTGCCGCGATTGACCTGAGTGCGCTAAGCTGGGCGGAGTAACAGTACTGCCGCGAAGCACCCGCTGGCCGGGCTTCGCGGTTTCCCTTGTAAACTGGCAGCTTGAGTATGTTTGTATTGGGTATCTTCCAGCCTCTCATCCGCCTTCTGGCTCTGGCTGCGGTGTGTTTTTCCTGCCTTGCCTGGCCAGTCTGGGCACAGCAGGAGCTTTCGGGCAGGCTGGAAGGTTTGACCGGACAACCCGAAGCCCCGCTGGAAGTGGGCATCGGCATCAAGATCGACCAGATCGTCAACGTCGATCAGAAGTCTGAAAACTATGGCGCGGTTGCGGTCATCCGGGCCGAATGGACAGACCCGGCGCTGGCATTCGATGCCGGCGCGTTCGGGCGGAACTACCGCATATTCCAGCCCGATGCGCTGGCGGACTACGCCAAGTCTGCCAGTGCAGTCATCCCGGTTTTCGTGATCCAGAACCAGCAATCCAACCGCTGGATCCACCAATCCGCAGCCGGTGTCCGCTCAGACGGCCATGTGGTCTATGTTGAAAAATCCTCGCTGACGCTGCAGGCCCCATATTTCGATTTCAGAAAATACCCGTTCGACACCCAGCGGTTTCAATTCGAAGTCGCCTCAGTTCTGCCTGCGGAATTCGTAAGCTACTACCCCCTGAACGGCCACTCTGGGCTGGGCGATCTGCTGGGCGAGGAGGAATGGATTCTTGGGAATGCACGCCTGATCAAGTCCAACGCCGAAGGGATCTCCGGCAATGACAGCGACCAGATCACGCTGGTGTTCGAAGGCAGCAGGCACATCACCTACTACCTGATCCGGGTGTTCCTTCCCATGCTGGTGCTGATCGCCGTCAGCTGGTCGGTCTTTTTCCTCGACGAGTACCGCAAGCGGATCGAAATCTCAGGTGCGAACCTGCTGGTCTTTGTCGCCTTCAACTGGGCGATTTCAGCGGACCTGCCTAAGCTGGGATACCTGACCTTTCTTGATTTCATCCTGCAGTGGATGTTCCTTGCCACCGGTGCGGTCATCGTCTTCAACGTGGTGCTGCGCCGGCTTAAACTGGCCGGGCGCGAGACCCTGGCCCGGAAGCTCGACAACTACGCGCTGAAGTGGATCTACCCCATCGGCTATGCGGCCATCGTCGGCTTTGCGGTGCTGAAGTTTCTGGTCACGTCTTAACAAGACGCAGTCTGCGCCTGGCATTCTGCCAATGCTGCGCTAGCCCCTGAAATGCCTGTCACGCAGATAGGCCACCCGCTCCCGGATTTCCTGCCGGACCTCTCCACCGCGCGGCTGGTCGCGCAACGTCGTGAACCAATGCTCCGGCGGGTTGCGGCCCAGCCGGTTGCCGTTGAACTCCAGCCCGCGCAGCACCGCTTCGCCCGCTGCAGGCAATCGCTCCGGCACCTCATACCCGTTCAGCGTGGCCCAGACCCCGGTCCAGAGCCGCCCGACCGACCACGGGTTATAGCCACCGCCGCCCAGCACCAGATAGCGCGGCGCCATCCCCATCAGCGCCCGCACCACCGTCCAATGGGCGTTGTTCGACAGATCCAGATGCGGCAGCGGGTCTTCAGTGACGGCATCCGCCCCGCATTGCAGCACGATGGCATCCGGGCCAAACGCCTCTACCGCGGGCAGGATCAATTCATCGCGGATATGGGCCATTTCATCATCGTTGAAGCCGCGCGGCACCGGCAGGTTCAGCGCTGATCCGCCCGCGTCATCGCTCAGCCTGCCGGTCTTGGGCCAGAGGTTTTCCTCGTGCACCGAGATCATCAGCACGTCAGGATCGCCGGCAAAGCCGTGCTCCACCCCGTCGGCGTGATGGGCGTCGATGTCCACATAGGCGATCCGTTGCGCGCCGTGATGGCGCAGGGACAGCATCGCCAGCACCGGATCGTTCAAGTAGCAAAACCCGTTGGCTCGGTCCGGCATTCCATGGTGCGTACCGCCTGCCGGATTGTAGACGATGCCGCCCTCCGCCAGCAGCTCACCTGCCAGGATCGACCCGCCCGCGGCGGTGGCCGGGCGGCGGAAGATTTCCGGAAATACAGGATTGGAAATGGTGCCCAGATGATGCCGTGCGCGCACCTCTGCACTCACTTCCTGCGCAGCCTCCGCCGCCTGCAGCGCGGCGACATATTCGGGCGTGTGCCAGATGGTCAGCGCCGCGGGTTTGGCGCGGGGGGAATTCACATAGACCTCATCCGGCAGCCAGCCCAGCGCACGGGACAGGTCCATCACGGTGGAAACCCGCGGCACCCGCAAGGGATGGGTGCGGCCATAGGAAGAGCCGCGGTAGATTTCGGATCCGATGAAAAAGGGGCGGGACAGCATGGCATAGTCATAGCCTGCACGGCGCTCGAGGCGAAAGCCCCTGCGCCCCGCCGCGGGCCCGGGATACCGTGCGATAGCCGCACGAATTTCCGGCTCCAAGCGTTCAACCAGCTGAGAACGGGCGCTTATTTGCGTGCAACGCTGCCCGCCCCTCTCTCCCCTCTGGACCGCGACACCCGGCCCTCCTAACGTGGCAGCCATGCTGCGTTATGCCTTGAAACGCCTGGTGTCGCTGATCGTCAGCCTGGCCGTTGCCTCGCTGGTGATTTTCCTCGTGGTGGAGGTGGCACCGGGTGATCCCGCCTCCTTCATGCTGGGGGTCAATGCGCAGCCGGATACCATCGCCGCGCTGCGCACGGATTTGGGGCTGGATCAAGGCAAGGCCGCCCGCTACCTGAACTGGATCACCGGAATGCTGGCCGGTGATTTCGGCACCTCCTACACCTACCGCACGCCCGTTGCAGGGATGATTGCCGACCGGATGTGGGTGTCGCTGCCGCTGGCGCTTTATGCGCTGACGCTGTCGACGCTGATCGCCTTCCCTGCCGGCATCTATGCCGCCGCCCGCCGCGGCAAGCCGGGCGATATGGCGGTGATGGGAGCAACCCAGCTGGGCGTCGCGGTGCCAAACTTCTGGTTTGCGATGATGCTGGTCCTGATCTTTGCCATCAACCTGCGCTGGTTCGGCGCCGGCGGGTTTCCGGGCTGGGAAGCGGGGCTTAGAGCGGGCCTCCATGCGCTCACCCTGCCCGCCATCGCGCTGGCCCTGCCGCAGGCGGCGATCCTGACCCGGGTGATGCGCTCTGCCCTCCTGGACATCCTGGGCGAGGATTTCATGCGCACCGCCCGCGCCAAGGGCCTCAGCCGCCGTCAGGCGCTGTGGCGGCACGGGGTACGCAACGCCCTGATCCCGGTGCTGACCATCATCGGGCTGCAGTTTTCGTTCCTGCTGGCGGGCGCCATCATCATCGAGCAGGTATTCTACCTGCCCGGCCTCGGGCGGCTGGTGTTCCAGGCGATTTCGTCACGTGACCTGATCGTGGTGGAGTCAGTGGTGATGCTCTTGGTCTTTGCTGTCATCACGGTGAATTTCCTGGTCGATCTCGCCTATGCGCTGGTTGACCCCCGCCTCAGGAGCCGGACATGACCCGCAACCTGATCCTTGGCGCCGTGATGTCATCGCTGGTGCTGCTGCTAGCGGCACTGTCTTTCATCTGGACGCCGTTTGACCACGCGGCGATGAACATCCCGGGCAAGCTGCAGACACCGAATGCGCAGCACTGGCTGGGCACTGATCATTTCGGCCGCGACCTGATGTCGATGATCATGGTGGGCGCCCGCACCTCCATCGCCGTCGCCTTGGTGGCGGTTGGCATTGGCATGGGCGCGGGCGTGCCGCTGGGGCTGGCAGCAGCCGCGCGCAAGGGATCGTGGCTGGATGAATTGATCATGCGCGGCAATGATCTGGTCTTCGCCTTCCCGTCGCTGGTGATCGCCATCCTGATCACCGCCGTTCTGGGCGCGGGCGCAGTCAACGCCATCATCGCCATTGGCATCTTCAACATCCCCGTCTTTGCCCGCATCACCCGCGGCGCGGCGCTGTCCCTGTGGGAGCGCGAGTTCATCCTGGCCGCGCGGGTCGCAGGCAAGGGCTCGGCGCGCATATCAGCTGAGCATATCCTGCCAAACGTCATGAACCTGCTGATCGTGCAGGGCACCATCCAGTTTTCGCTCGGCATTCTGGCGGAGGCGGGCCTCAGCTATGTCGGCCTTGGCGCGCAGCCGCCCACGCCCAGCTGGGGGCGGATGCTGGCCGATGCGCAGACCATGGTCAGCTTTGCCCCGCATCTGGCCCTGGTGCCCGGCATGGCCATCATCCTGACCGTGCTGGGGCTGAACCTGCTGGGCGACGGCCTGCGCGACTATCTGGATCCGAAATTGAGGGTGGCGCGCGCATGACCTTGTTGGATGTCACCCGTCTGTCGCTCAGCATCGGCGCCTTTCAGGTGCTAAAGGGCGTCTCCTTTCACGTTGATCCGGGCGAGATTGTTGCCGTCACCGGCGAGAGCGGCTCCGGCAAGTCGATGACCGCACTCGCCATCATGCAGCTGCTGCCGGAGCTGGCGGAGGCCCGCGGCTATATCACCCTGGACGGCACCCAGCTGCTGGAGCAGTCCGAGGCGCAGATGTGCGCCATCCGCGGCCAGTCCATCGGCATGGTGTTCCAAGAGCCGATGACCGCGCTCAATCCGGTGAAGACCATCGGCGAACAGGTGATGGAAACCATCCTGATCCACAAGGCAATGCCGCGCGAGAAGGCCGAGGCCCGCGCCCGCGAGGTGCTGGAGCGGGTCGGGCTGCCTCAGGACCGCTTTCCGCTGTCGCGCTATCCGCATGAGCTGTCGGGCGGCCAGCGCCAGCGGGTGGTGATCGCCATGGCCATCGCCCTGCGCCCGAAACTGCTGATCGCGGATGAACCGACCACCGCGCTCGACGTGACCACCCAGGCGCAAATTCTGGCTCTGCTCAAGGATCTGGTGCAGGACTATGGCATGGGATTGCTGATCATCACTCATGACCTGGCGGTGGTGGCGGATCTGGCGGACCGGATTGTCGTCATGCGCCAGGGCGAGGTGGTGGAGACTGGCCACACGGACTGGCTTTTGCGCAACATGCGCCATCCCTATACGCGGATGCTGTTTGAAGCCTCAAACCATCAAGTGGCGCTGCCGGAACCACCTGCCCCGGCACCGCTGCTGGAAGTCCGCAACGCGATACGCGACTACAAGACCCCGCGCCCCTCGCTGTTTGCCAAACCTGGCAGCTTCCGCGCCGTGAACAACGTCTCCTTCACCCTGAACCGCGGCGAGCGGCTGGGGCTGGTAGGTGAGTCGGGCTGCGGAAAATCGACCCTAACAAGGGCAGTTCTGGGGCTGGAGCCGCTGCAAGGCGGGGAGATTCGTCTCGACGGGGAACCCGTGACGACGCACCTAGAGCCAGCAGTCCGGCGCAAGATTCAGGTGGTGTTCCAGGATCCCTACGGCAGCTTTAACCCGCGCCACAGGGTGGAACGGCTGATCACCGAACCCTTCCATACTTTACCCGCCCCGCCAACCGGGTCAGGGCGCAGGGATCTGATCGCCGAGACCCTGAGTGCCGTCGGGCTGAAGCCGGAAGATGCCGGCAAGTACATCCACCAGTTCTCCGGCGGCCAGCGCCAGCGCATCGCCATCGCCCGCGCCCTGATCACAAGGCCGGAGCTGATCATCTTTGACGAGGCGGTCTCAGCTCTGGATGTTTCCGTCCGCGCCCGCATCCTCGACCTCCTGGCAGAGCTGTGCGCAGCCTATTCCCTCACCTATCTGTTCATCAGCCACGACCTGAGCGTGGTGCGCACGGTCACCGACCGCTGCCTGGTGATGCAGAACGGGGAGATCGTGGAGCAGGGCGAAACCGAAGCCGTGTTCAGCGATCCCCAGCACCCCTACACCCGCCAGCTGATCGCCGCAGCGCCGGTGCTGCCCGACCTCTCCGATCCCGAAAGGAGCACCCAACATGTCTGATCCCCTCTGGTTCGATCCTGCGCTTTGCCTGATTGGCGGCAAGTGGCTGCCCGCGGCCAGCGGCGGCACTCTGCCGCTGGTGAACCCGTCGGACGGCAGCAAAATCTGCCAGATCCCCCGCGGCGGCGCGGCGGATATCGAGGCCGCCGTGCTGGAAGCAGAGGCGGCGCTGGACGGCGATTGGGGCCGCATGACCGCATTGGAGCGGGGCCGCATCCTGACCCGCATCGGCCAGTTCGTGCTGGAGCGGGTGGAGCTGCTGGCGGCGATTGAGGCGATGGACGTGGGCAAGCCGCTGACCCAGGCCCGCGCCGATGCGGTGGCGCTGGCGCGGTATTGCGAGTTCTACGGCGGCGCGGCGGACAAGGTGATGGGGGAGACCATCCCCTATCTTGATGGCTACACCGTCTATACCCTGCGCGAGCCGCATGGGGTGACGGGGCATATCGTGCCTTGGAATTACCCGATGCAGATCATCGGCCGGTCCGTTGGCGCCGCACTGGCGATGGGCAATGCCTGCGTGCTGAAACCCGCGGAGGAGGCCTGCCTGACGGCGCTGGCCTTTGCCCATATCGCCATGGAGGCCGGGCTGCCTGCGGGGGCCTTGAACGTGGTGCCGGGCCTGGGGGCTGAGGCCGGCGCGGCGCTGGCCGGGCACCCCGGTGTGCATCACATCTCCTTCACCGGGTCGGTCAGAACCGGTGCGCTTGTGCAGCAGGCGGCAGGGGCCAATGTAGTGCCGGTCACGCTGGAGCTGGGCGGCAAGTCCCCGCAGCTGGTGTTTGACGACGCCGATCTGGAAGCCGCCCTGCCGTTTCTGGTGAACGCCGGCATCCAGAACGCAGGCCAGACCTGTTCCGCCTCCTCGCGCATCCTGGTGCAGCGCGGGGTGTATGAGGAGGTGAAGGCACGGATGGCAGCGGCCTATGGCGCACTGACCGTGGGGCCGGCGTCAGAGGACCTGCGGGTCGGGCCGCTGATTTCCAGCCGGCAGAAGCAGATTGTCGAGGACTATCTGAAACAAGGCGCGGACCTGCCGGTGGCGGCGCAAGGGGCAATAGTGGAGCACGCCCCGGAAAGCGGCGCCTATGTGCGCCCCACCCTGTTTGCCGATGTGCCGGAGGGTCACGTGCTGGCACGCGAAGAGATTTTTGGCCCGGTACAGGTGCTGATCCCCTTTGACACCGAGGAGGACGCACTGCGGATTGCCAATGCCACCGACTACGGGTTGGTCGCCAGCGTCTGGACCCGCGACGGGGCGCGGCAGATGCGGCTGGCGAAAGGCCTGCGCGCGGGCCAGGTGTTCCTCAACAACTACGGCGCCGGCGGCGGGGTGGAGCTGCCGTTTGGCGGCGTCGGAAAATCCGGCCACGGGCGGGAAAAAGGGTTCGAGGCGCTATACGGGTTTTCGCAGCTGAAGACCGTGGCGGCGCATCACGGCTAGCCCAGAAAATTAGGTCAGCACTATTACCCCAATGTTTCGCGCGCGAAACATTGGGACAGAAGCTCTGCCACTATTTGTACTGCCCCGCAGAATACCCGCCGCAACACCGGCGAAGTGTTATCAAACGATTACCGCCTGCCGCTCCTGCTCTCCGACACCGAAAACGCGCTTGTAGCGGGTGATTTCATCTGCCGGACCCATCGCCTTTTCCGGGTTGTCGGACAGTTTCACCGTGGGCCGCCCGTTGGCCGCAACCGCCTTGCAGACCAGCGAGAACGGCGCCAGCGCGTCATCCGGTACCAGCTTGCGGAAGTCGTTGGTCAAGAGCGTGCCCCAGCCGAAGGAAACCTTGGTGCGGCCCGAGAACTGCGCGTGCAGGTCCTGGATCTGCTGCACGTCGAGGCCGTCTGAAAAGATCACACGTTTCTCTGCCGGGTCCTCGCCGCGCGCCTTCCACCAGTTGATCGCCACCTCGGCGCCCTTCGCCGGGTCGCCGCTGTCGATGCGGATACCGGTCCAGCCGGCCAGCCAGTCCGGCGCGCGGTCGAGGAAGCCCTGGGTGCCGTAAGTGTCGGGAAGGATGATGCGCAGGTTGCCTTCGTGCTCGTCATGCCAGTCGGACAGCACGTCATAGGGGGCCTGCGCCAGTTCCGCATCACTGCCGGCCAGCGCGGAATAGACCATCGGCAGCTCGTGCGCGTTGGTGCCGATCGCCTCCACCTCGCGGCGCATGGCGATGAGGCAGTTGGAGGTGCCGGTGAATTTCTCTCCCAGCCCCTCGATCATCGCCTGCACGCACCAGTCCTGCCAGAGGAAGGAGTGGCGGCGGCGGGTGCCGAAATCGGCGATGGTCAGGCCCTCCACCTCACGCAGGCGTTCGATCTTTTCCCAGACCCGGGTCATGGCGCGAGCGTAAAGCACCTGCAGTTCAAACCGGCCCATGCTGTTGATCACGGCGCGGCTGCGCAGCTCCATCAGCACGGCGAGCGCCGGGATTTCCCACAGCATCACCTCGTGCCATTTGCCCTCGAACGTCAGCTCATACTGATCGCCCTTGCGCTCCAGGTGGTAGGGCGGCAGGCGCAGCCCCTCGAACCACTCCATGAAGTCGGGGCGGAACATCTGCCGCTTGCCATAGAAGGTGTTGCCCCGCAGCCAGGTGCTTTCGCCGCGGGAAAGGGACAGCGAACGGATGTGGTCCAGCTGTTCGCGCAGCTCGCCCTCGTCGATCAGTTTTGCGAGCGGCACCTGCGCGGAGCGGTTGATTAGCGAGAAGGTGACAGTGGTGTCCGGCTTGTTGCGGAACACCGACTGGCACATCAGAAGTTTATAGAAATCAGTATCAATCAGCGACCGGACGATCGGGTCGATCTTCCATTTGTGATTGTAGACGCGGGTTGCGATATCCACCGTCGGCCTCGTGCATAAGGGTCACTGATTGATAGGACAGCCCGGCAGCCGGGGCAAGGCGGTCAGCCCGCGCGGCGTCTTTGCGCCTGCGGTGCCAGCCGGGCCAGCAGGTCCAGCAGCTTGGGCTTGCTGATTGGCTTGCTCATGAAGTCGTCCATACCCGCAGCCAGGCAGGCCTTGCGGTCGGAGTCGAAGGCATTGGCGGTCAGCGCCACAATCAACGGCTGCGGCCGGGCCAGAGCGCGGATAGCGCGGGTGGCTTCCAGCCCGTCCATTTCCGGCATCGACATATCCATCAGGATGACATCCGGCACGAATTCCTCAAACTTTGCCACCGCCTCGCGGCCATTCTCGGCGAAGGTCAGTTCTACCGGCAATGCGTTCAGGAATTTTTCCACCAGCAGCCGGTTCACGGCGTTGTCTTCGGCCACCAGCACACGCAGCCCGTCCAGCGCCGCTGGGGCGCTTGGCTCTGCAGGTTCCGGCTGCGCGGCGCTTTCTGCCTGCGCGTCCTGCAGGTGCAGCCGAACTGCAAAGCAGGAGCCAGTGCCCAATTCTGAGGACACCGCAATGCCGCCGCCCATCGCCTCTGCCAGGCGGCGGGAGATCGCCAGCCCGAGACCGGTGCCGCCAAAGCGGCGGCTGATGGCGGCGTCTGCCTGCGAGAACCGTTCGAAGACTTCACCCAGCTTGTCCTCGGCGATGCCGATACCGGTGTCTGTCACCGTGAAGGTCAGCTCATACCCGCCGGCTGCAGGCGTGCCGCCCAGCGCAACCGCCACCCGGCCCTGCTTGGTGAACTTGATGGCGTTGCCCGCGAGATTCATCAGGATCTGCCGGATTCGCCGGTCGTCGCCGTGCAACTGTGCAGGCAGATCCTCCTGGATCTCCAGCGCCAGGTCCAGTCCCTTGGCGTCCGCCTGGGCCTGCAGCAGGCGGATGGAGGTTTCAAAACAGCTGCGGGGGTCGAAGTTCACCGGGCTGAGGGTGAGTTCCTCCGCGTCCATCTTGGAGAAGTCGAGCACATCATTGATCAGGGCCAGCAGCATGTCGGCGGAGCTGAGAATGGTATCGGCATAAAGCGCCTGTTCCTTGCTGAGGCCGCTGTCGCGCAGAAGCTGCGCCATGCCGATCACCCCGTTCATCGGGGTGCGGATTTCGTGGCTCATGGTGGCCAGGAAGTCCGATTTGGCGCGGGCGCCCTCCTCTGCCGCGATGCGGGCCTTTTCCAGCTGCCGGGCGTGTTCCTTGGCGGCGGTAATGTCGCGTTCGACGGCGATCAGGGTTTCCAGTTTGCCGTCGCTGTTCAGCATCGGCACCTGGCTGGTTTCGATCCAGACCTTGCGCCCGTCCTTGCGGCGGTTGCGGATTTCAACCCGGACCGGCTGGGCGTAGCGGATACTGTCCTGCAGCATCTTGATTGTCCCGGGATCGGTTTCACCGCTGTTCAGAAGATCGCCGGGCATTTGGCCCAGCGCCTCGTCAAAGGAATAGCCCGTGATGCGGGTGAAACTGTCATTGACCCAGGTGATCCGCCCCTCCCGGTCCATCAGCATCACGCTGTCATTGGCGTTTTCAGCGACCAGCGCCAGGCGCCGGGCCTCCATCCGCTGATCCTGCAAGCGGGCATTTGCCGCCTCCAGCTCCTGCTGCTGGGTGGCGGTGGCAAGATTGTACTGGCGGGTGTTTTCAAAGGTGCGGCGGCCGTAGGCGGCCAGCCAGAACATGAAACCGGTCAAGGTCACGATACCAACAGCATGCAACTGCCATTCGGTGGTAAAGCCGCCGCCCTCCACCAAATCGACACCGAGCATCGCAGCAGGCACCGCACAAAAGAAAACCATCCAGACGACTGAGGCCGGGCGGTGGTACGGCAGGGTGATTGCGGCGTTCATCGCAATGCCGGCAAGGAAGGCAATGGTGAACAGAATGTCGAGATGGTGATCGGTATCGACGCCAGCCTCTACCCAGGGCCAGTACGGCAGCGTGGCGCAGATACTCATTCCCGCACCGTAGACTGCGGCGGACAGGGTCGTCAGCAGCCTTAGCTTGGATTCAGGGACGCCTTTGGCCGCCAGGGCTGCAAGGCGCCACAGGCAGAAACTATCTGCGATGTCACCAATCAGGGCTGCTGTGAACGCCAGGGCGGCAATCCTCATGTCGGTCGCCAGGCCGAGCAGCACGCAAATTCCGAAAACAAAGACCTGGCGCGGCCAGAAAGTTTTATAGCGCCCCTTGGCATAGCGCATCATCAGCTCAAACGAGCTGTACTTCCTTTCATAGCTGGCCAATGGGCCGTCAGTCGGCCCCTTCCCTATGTTCATCAGTCAGCCTTGCTGTCCGGACTCCCTGCCAGTGTTATGTGTAACTGGTTAATATTTGGAAACTTCAACTCAGGATTGCAATTTCACCCCTGCCTGCTCCATTTGCGCCAAAGCCGCCTTGAGAGAGCCATCCAGATCAATGGCGCGGCAGGCAGACAGCTGCACCGTCACGCCGAACCCCAGACGTGCCGCGTCCAGTGCGGTGAAGGCAACGCAGAAATCGGTGGCCAGCCCGGCCAGTGTCAGATCCGTGATACCGCGGCTGCGCAGGTATCCCTCCAGCCCGGTGGGCGTGGTCTGGTCGTTCTCGAAGAAACCGGAATAGCTGTCGATCACGGGCCTGAATCCCTTGCGGATAATCAGATCGCCATCGGTGCGCAGATCCTTATGAAAGGCCGCCCCCTCAGTGCCTTGCACGCAGTGATCCGGCCACAGAACCTGGGGTCCATAGGGCATCTCTGTGGTGTCAAACGGCGCTTTTCCCGGGTGCGAGGAGGCAAAAGAGGAATGCCCCGCCGGGTGCCAGTCCTGCGTGAGTATGACCGCATCGAAGCGGTCCATCATCGCATTGATCGGGGCCGCGACCTCATCGCCGCCGGGCACCGCCAGCGCGCCGCCGGGGCAGAAATCGTTTTGCACATCGACAACGATCAGGGCCTGGGTCATCGGCATCTCCTATGCTGGGCACACAATATCTAGCGGTGTGTGCGGGTCATGGGAACTGTTGCTGCACGATGGCGCGGACGCAAGACAAAAACATGCATCCAAAGCCCTTGTTTTATTGGTGTAGCGGGGCGGGTTCTTTGACTTGAAAACCCGCGCGCTTGGTTCTAAGGGCGGGGCATGTACACGATTGCTGCCCTCTATCACTTCACCCGTTTCCCCGATCCTGCCGCGATCCGGCCGGCGCTGCTGGACCTGTGCCAGGCGCAGGACGTCAAAGGCTCCTTGCTGCTGGCGCAGGAGGGGATCAATGGCACCATTGCAGGCCCGCGCGCGGGCATCGACGCGGTGCTGGCGCATATCAAGTCTCTGCCGGGCTGTGCGGGGCTGGAATGGAAAGAGGCCACCGCTGCCGAGCCGCCGTTTGGCAAGATGAAGGTGCGGCTGAAGAAAGAGATCGTGACCATGGGCCAGCCGGACGTCGATCCGCTGGCCTCTGTCGGGCATTACGTTGAGCCGGAAGAGTGGAACGACCTGATCCGGCAGGACGATGTGGTGCTGATCGACACCCGCAACGATTACGAAGTGGCCATTGGCACCTTCGAGGGGGCGATCGACCCCAAGACCGCGAGCTTCCGCGATTTCCCAGCCTGGTGGGAGGAGAACAAGGACCGCTTCCACAACAAGCGGGTTGCGATGTTCTGCACCGGCGGCATCCGCTGCGAGAAGTCGACCAACTACCTGCTCGGCCAGGGGGTGGAGGATGTCTATCACCTGAAGGGCGGCATCCTGCGCTACCTGGAGGAAATGCCGGCGGACAACAGCACCTGGGAAGGTGAATGCTTTGTCTTCGACAACCGGGTGTCGGTCGGCCACGGGCTGGTCGAAGGCCCGCATGAGCTGTGCCACGGCTGCCGCCGCCCGATCCTGCCCGAGGACAAGGCGCGGCCCGAGTTCGAACAGGGTGTCAGCTGCCACCTGTGCATTGATCAGACCTCGGAAGAAGACAAAGTGCGGTTCCGCGAGCGGCAGAAGCAGATGCAGCTGGCCCGCGCGCGCGGCGAGGAGCACCTGGGCAGCATTCCGCTGTAGGTCCGCACAAGCCATTCAGCCGAACCAGATCGCAATCGATCCGGGAAAATTCGGCATATCAGGCACTAAAAAAGGCCGCTGCCCATCGGGACAGCGGCCTTTTCGTGTTTTGCGGCGCTGGCAGCGTCAGTCGCTGCTCAGGCCCAGGTAGCTGCGGGTGCTGGCCAGCAGGCCCTCGCCGTGCGCCGGGGCCAGCAGGCCTGCGTGGTCCTCGCCTTCGGCTGCGGCCATGTCGGGCAGCTGGTGGGCGATACCCTTGTGGCAGTTGATGCAGGTCTTCTCGCCGGTGAACAGGAAGCGCTCATGCGCGTCCGCTGCCCGCTTGGACTGGCGGGTGATGTCCATAGACTCGTCCGAGTGGCAGTTGCGGCATTCCAAGCTGTCGTTTGCCTCAAGCCGCGCCCATTCGTGCTGCGCCAGTTCCAGCCGGTGCTCCAGGAATTTCTCCCGCGTGTTGATGGTGCCGAAGATCTTGCCCCAGACCTCCTTGGAGGCCTGCATCTTGCGGGCGATCTTGTTGGTCCAGTTGTGCGGCACGTGGCAGTCCGGGCAGGACGCGCGCACGCCGGAGCGGTTGGAATAGTGGATCGTCGGCTTCAACTCCTCGAACACGTTGTCGCGCATTTCGTGGCAGCTGGTGCAGAAGGCCTCTGTGTTGGTGACTTCAAGCGCGGTGTTGAACCCGCCCCAGAAGATGATCCCCATTACAAAGCCGCCCATGGTCAGGAAGCCGAGCGAAAAGTAGGCACTGGGCCGCCTGATGATCCACCAGAGCCGTTTCAGGAAAGCAATCATCAGTCCGCCCCGCCCTGCTGTGCCTTCACGTAGTCGATCACCTTGTCGACATCGACGAACTCATTCTCGACCAGCGGCCGGGCGTTGGTCTGCACCACGTGGCACTGGTTGCAGAAATAGCGCCGCGGGCTGACCGCGCCGAGGGTCTGGCCCTCGCGGTTCATGAAGTGGGTGACCGAGATCATCGGTGCCTGGCTGACCTCCACGGCCGTGCGGCTGTGGCAGGTCAGGCATTTGTTGGAGTTCAGATCGACCTGGTAGTTGTCGGTCTTGTGCGGGATCAGCGGCGGCTGATCCGGGTAGTTGCGCACCTGGCGGATGTCGGTGTTGACGATGCCGGGGATCTGGGTGGCTTCGCCCTCTTGGTCCAGCGGTGCGGTGTTGCGCAGCGTGGCGACCTGGTTCTGAGCGAAGGCTGCGGTGGCCAGAAAAACCGGAACAGCCAGGATGGCGAGACGGAGATGTTTCATGACGGGCCTCACACTGCTTCGATACGGATTGCGCATTTCTTGAAATCCGTCTGTTTCGAGATCGGATCGGTGGCGTCCAGCGTGACCTTGTTGATCAGCCGGCGGGCATCGAACCACGGCACAAAGACCAGACCCTTGGGCGGCTTGTTGCGGCCGCGGGTCTCAACCCTTGTGCGGATTTCACCGCGGCGCGAGATGATCCGCACCTCGGTGCCGCGCCGGAAGCCCTGCGCCTTGGCATCGTCCGGGTGCATGTAGCACAGCGCATCCGGGACGGCCTGGTACAGCTCCGGCACCCGCTGGGTCATGGAACCAGAGTGCCAGTGCTCCAGCACGCGGCCGGTGGCCAGCCACATCGGGTATTCGTCATCCGGGCTTTCCGCCGGCGGCTCGTAGGGCAGCGCAAAGATCACCGCCTTGCCGTCGGGCTTGCCGTAGAAATCATAGTCCGATCCGGGTTTTGCGTAGGGGTCGGAGCCTTCCTTGAAGCGCCAGCGGGTTTCCTTGCCGTCCACCACGGGCCAGCGCAGGCCGCGCACCTCGTGGTAGGTGTCGAACGGGGCCAGGTCATGCGCCTTGCCGCGGCCGAACTCCGCGTATTCCTCGAACAGACCCTTCTGGATGTAGAAGCCGAAGTCCTCAGATTCGTGGTTGCCGTATTCCTTGGCCTTCTCGGACAGCTCGAACTGGTCGACCTTGCCATTGGCAAACAGCACCTCGAACAGGGTCTTGCCCTTGTATTCGGGGTTGGCGTCGAGAATTTCCGCCGGCCAGACCTCATCGGTGGTGAAGCGTTTGGAGAATTCCGCCAGTTGCCACAGGTCGGACTTGGATTCACCCGGCGCGTTCACCAGCTGATACCAGAACTGGGTGCGGCGCTCGGCGTTGCCATAGGCGCCTTCCTTCTCCACCCACATGGCGGCGGGCAGGATCAGGTCTGCAGCTTCAGCCGTCACCGTCGGATAGGCATCCGAGACCACGATGAAGTTGTCGGGGTTGCGGTAGCCCGGCAGCCCTTCCTCCATCATGTTGGGAGCGGCCTGCATGTTGTTGTTCACCTGAACCCAGTAGCAGTTGATCTTGCCGTCCTTCAGGTCGCGGTTCTGTTTCACCGCGTGGGAGCCAACCCAGCCCGGAACGGTACCTTCGGGCAGTTTCCAGATCTTTTCGGCATAGGCGCGGTGTTCCGGGTTCTTGACCACCATGTCCGCGGGCAGGCGGTGGGCAAAGGTGCCGACCTCGCGCGCGGTGCCGCAAGCCGACGGCTGGCCGGTCAGCGAGAACGGCGAGTTGCCGGGAGTGGAGATCTTACCGGTCAGCAGGTGGATGTTGTAGATCATGTTGTTGACCCAGACACCGCGGGTGTGCTGGTTCACGCCCATGGTCCAGAGCGACATCACCTTAGTATCCGGATCGGCATAGAGCTTGGCGATCTTCTCCAGGGTTTCTGCCGGAACACCGGACATTTCCGACGCTTTTTCAAGCGTGTACTCGGAGACGAACTCGGCAAATTCCTCAAACGTCATATCCGAGGCGCCGCCGGCCTTGTCCGCGTTCTCGGCCATCTGCTCCAGCGGGTGCTCCGGGCGCAGGCCATAGCCGATGTCCTGGTTGCCGCGCTTGAAGTTGACGTGCTTGGCGACGAAGTCCTCGTTCACCGCGCCGTTCTGGATGATGTAGTTGGCGATGTAGTTCAGCATCACCAGGTCGGTGTGCGGGGTGAACACCGCCGGGATATCCGCCAGGTCGAAGCTGCGGTGGGTGAAGGTCGACAGCACCGCCACCTTGACGTGCGGATGGCTGAAGCGGCGGTCGGTGATGCGGGTCCACAGGATCGGGTGCATCTCCGCCATGTTCGAGCCCCACAGCACGAATGCGTCGGCGTTCTCGAAATCGTCATAGCAGCCCATCGGCTCGTCGATGCCGAAGGTGCGCATGAAGCCGCCCACGGCCGAGGCCATACAGTGGCGCGCGTTCGGGTCGATGTTGTTGGAGCGGAAGCCCGCCTTCATCAGCTTGGAGGCGGCATAGCCCTCCCAGACGGTCCACTGGCCGGAACCGAACATGCCGATGCCCTCCGGGCCTTTCTCGGCCAGGGTCTTCTTCCACTTCTCAGCCATGATGTCGAAGGCTTCATCCCAGGAAACCGGGGTGAATTCGCCGTTCTTGTCATATTCGCCGTTGGTTTTGCGCAAAAGCGGCGTGGTCAGGCGGTCGGCGCCATACATGATCTTCGAGAGGAAGTAGCCCTTGACGCAGTTCAGGCCGCGGTTGACCTCTGCCTGGGTGTCGCCGTGGGTGGCGACCACGCGGCCGGCCTTGGTGGCCACCATGATCGAGCAGCCGGTGCCGCAGAAGCGGCAGGCCGCCTTCGACCATTTCAGCTCAGTCACGTTTGCGTCGGTAACAAGGTTCTGCGCTGCCGCGGGAACCGGCAGGCCGGCAGCAAGCGCCGCTGCGGCGGCGGCCTGCGCCTTGATGGCGTCACGGCGGGTAAGTCCGGTCATTGGGGGACTCCTTCTTCAATGGCGAGGTCCTGCGCATCGCAGGTTTGATGGAAGACAAGCGCCGCGCTGGCGACGCCGTCGAGAAGCTGAATTTTGGCGAGTGCATCGCCGATGGCCCGGTCGCTGTCGGCCTCGAACAGGACCACAATCTTGCCCGAGGGATCGGTTTGCGAAATTTCGGCGCGGGGCATGGATTTGATGTCGGCCAGAACGGCCTCCATCCGCGCCGGGTCGCTGCGCACCAGCAGGCTGGAGATATGGATTTCTTCTGTCACGCGGACTTCCTTTGCTGGCGGGGATCGGTGATCGCGATGGCGTTGTTCGGGCAAGTGGACAGGCAGGCGCCGCAACCGTTGCAGGCGCCGGCGTCCACCTGAATGGCGCCGACCGGGCGGACCGACAGGTCCATCCGCAAGGCGCGCGGGTCGCAGATATCGGTGCACAGCTGGCAGGCGATGCCGGCGGCGTTCAGACAGCTGCCGGTGATCTCTACCGTGACCGGCCAGGCCGCCGGCTGCTCCAGATCGAACACAGGTTCGGGGCAGGCTTCGGCGCAAGCCGCGCAGAAGGTGCATTCGCCGCCGCGGAAATTGATCCGCGGGCGGTTGCGGCTGTCGAACTCGATAATGTTCTCCGGGCAGCTTTCCACGCAGGCATTGCAGCTGGTGCAATGGGCCTGCACCCGGGCCTCATCCGTCCAGGGCGGGCGGAATTCCGGGTCCGGGCGGGCCACTCTTCCGGTCAGGAAGGCGCGGCGCGAGGGGGCGGTGCTGGCATGTGCTGGCATTGGCCTGGGCCCTTAACCTGTGGGCGGCCCCAGGAAGATCTGGGAGATCCAGATCATCAGGCCGTATCCGCCGACGATTCCCACTGCCAGAACCGGCGCCAGGACCACGGCAAGGAACAGAAAGGTGTTCCTCTCTTCGGCTTTGGTTGGCTGTTCGGACATATGAGTCCTCCTTGGCTGTTGTTTTCACACAATCGGACTGCGGCATGACCGCAGCCTGCTGTGCAAGCGGTGGCGGGCTGATCCGGATGTGACTGACGGCTGTCTAACAGTGATGTCAGATCCACCTTTTCAGCCGGCCGGCTTCAGCTCTGCCAGCGCCACCATGCAAATGTGCTGTTGCGGCCACCTTGATCTGAATCATTTCGCAGGCTGCTGATTTGAAAAAGATAAATATTCAAAAAGGTGAAACTGAATTGCGGTGGTGTGACAGGCCGGGGCTGACCGGCCTGTACTCGATTCGGCGGCCATTGCAGCATTTGCCGGCATGGCACCGCACCAAATCCGGTGCTGCCGCGATGGATACGGCTTTGCTGTCGGATGATTTGCGGCGCCAGGACCGGTCAGCGCGCACCTGTGCCGCGCCGCCGGGTCCGCGCCCTCGAAATGGCAGAAATCAGCCCATGAATACAGGACCGTGCACTGCACCCAATGATGCGAAATTTCTTAGCGATTTCAGTGATTAATGGTGCAGCTAGAGGGAGAAAGTTCGAACTCTCTCTTTGCCATCCTGCAAGAATGGGAAACCATTCTCCAGACCTGTGATCTGCCTTCCAACACCGTAACTCAGGACAACGATCCGGGGTGCGGTGATGAGCATTTCGGAACGTGATTTCAACAAAGTAGCTGGGAAGCCAGTCAAGAAGCGAGAAGCGCCATTCTCGCTCCGACTGAGCTTTGACGAGAAAGCCGCGTTGTTAGAGGCTGCGAACGGCCTGCCGCTCGGTGCCTACATCAAGGCCAAGCTCTTTGATGAGCCGCTGGAGAAGGTGCGCCGCCGAAACACCAATCCCGTAAAGGATCACGAGGCTTTGGGCCGTGTCCTCGGAACGCTGGGCGGTTCGCGCCTGTCCCAGAACCTGAACCAGCTTGCTCGCGCGGCTAACACGGGCGCGATGCCTGTTTCGCCAGAGCTTGAAGACGAACTGCGCAAGGCATGCGATGAGGTCGCCGAGATGCGTGCTGAACTGCTCCGCGCGCTTGGGAATGGAGGTAAGCCATGATCCTCAAAGGTTCCCAGCGCGGCAATGCCCACGAGCTTTCAAAGCATCTGATGAATGCGCGCGATAATGAGCATGTGGAGTTGCATGATCTTCGCGGCTTCATGAGCGAAGATGATCTGCATGAGGCTCTCGCCGAAGCCGAAGCGATCTCGAAGGGCACGCGCTGCAAGCAACATCTATTCTCTCTCAGCCTGAACCCTCCCGAGGGTGTCCACGTCGACACGCAGACTTTCGAGGTAGCCATCGAAATGGCCGAACAAAAGCTCGGCCTTGATGGTCAGCCGCGTGCTGTCGTTTTCCATGAAAAGGAAGGTCGGCGTCACGCCCATGCCGTCTGGAGCCGCATTGATACCGACGCCATGACGGCAAA
The DNA here is from genome assembly GCF_000813925.1 of Leisingera sp. ANG-S5. Classification (NCBI taxonomy): domain Bacteria; kingdom Pseudomonadati; phylum Pseudomonadota; class Alphaproteobacteria; order Rhodobacterales; family Roseobacteraceae; genus Leisingera; species Leisingera sp. ANG-S5. Next base: position 140,345 of record NZ_JWLH01000008.1, read on the forward strand.
GCAGATGTCTTTCACGAAGGTAAAGCTCATGGACGTTTCTCGTGAGCTCTACCTTCGCCATGGCTGGGAGATGCCAAAGGGGATGGTGGATCGTGAGAATCGCAATCCGCTCACCTTCTCCCGCGCGGAGTGGCAACAAGCGGCACGCGCCAAGCTAGACCCCCGCATGGTCAAGGCCATGTTCAAGGATACTTGGGAGCGTTCAGATTCTGCGGAAAGCCTCAAATCCGCCCTGGAACAGCGCGGCTACTATCTGGCGCAAGGGGATCGTCGGGGCGTGGTTGCTGTGGATTATCGCGGTGAAGCATTTTCCTTGTCTCGCTGGGCGGGCGTGAAGGCAAAAGACGTCAACGCCCGCTTCACCAACGCCAAAGAACTTCCAAAGGTTGATGAGCAACGACAGCATGTTGCCGCGCTGATGGCGGATGGCTTGCGCCGTCAACGCGCCGAGATCGAAGAAGGATATAAGCGCGCCCGTCCGTCTATGGAATTCCGCCGCACACAAATGGTGGAGCGCCATCGGATTGAGCGCACGGGGATGGCTGAACTACAAAAGCAGCGCGAAACCCGTGAAGCGGCTGCGCGCGCCTCGCGCCTTCCAAGTAAAGGCGTGGGCAAGTGGTGGAGTCAGCTCACTGGCCGATATTCGAAGCTGAAAGCCCAAAACGAACATGATGCCTGGCAAGCGCTAAAGCGTGATCAGGTCGAGCGCGACAAGATGATTTCGCGGCAACTCGAAGAACGCCAGCGCTTGCAGCAGGCCATTCGTGCGATGCGCGAAGAGCGGATCAAGGAACTCATGGCGCTTCGCCAGGAGATCGCGAACTACATGCTCATGAAGCAAGGCAACGTTCCGAAGATCAAGCCCAAATACCCAACGACCCGTGCGGATGCGCGATCCCAAGAGACCAAACGAACCGAACGTCACCGCGCAGATGAGCGTCAGCGCGAACGCCAACGTCAGCGCCCGCGAGATCGTGGGCCTGATCGGGGCCGAGAGTTTTAACCAGTAGAAAGGAGGTCGCCTATGCGACACACATTGATGCTGAACCTGGACGAGACCCATGCTCGTCTTCTTGATGAACTACGAGACCATTTCAAACTCGCTGCCGAGGATACCGTGCGGCTGGCTATTCGGCTGACTCATGCAAGGCGAACGAAACCCGATGTTCTTGCGCCGGAATTCAAGCCGCGCGCGCTCAAAGATTGGTGGAGCGATGATGACGACTGTGGGCCTTGCTGAGCGACACCCTAAGTCCTGTAGCCAATATGCTGCTTGATCAAATGGAGTCCCTCGCGCAGCGCGGCTGGATTCCAATCCTCCAAACCTTGTCGAAACAAGGTGAAGCCCCAACTGCGGCTCGATTGTTCCTGGAAGTAATCGAGCGCTTCATAGACACTCTTCGAGCGGACATCGAAGTCTTGTTCGCAATCGGCTACGGCTTCGGTGAGGATGCGCATGTGCTCATCATCAATGTATCGTTTCGCAATTCTGTTTTCACTCGCATTCCACATCGAATGAATAAAGCAAATATCACTTGCCAGAGTCAAGAACAAATAGTGAACAGTGATGCTAAGATGGAGGCTATTTTCGCGTGACGGAATGACGGTCAAAGAGCCCTTAAATGTCAATGCGCTCGTTCGAAGTCGCGTTCTTTGAGCATGCATTGCAGAATGGGTAAGTCCCACGCAAACTAAACAGAATTCTACCCATAAAGATTCCTGCAAAGGCAAGTCCGACAAGTGCCGGCGACAAGTTGAACTCGGGGAATAATACTTTTGTTGTGTCGCTCTTGATCAGCATCATGTTTAAAAAGGCGAGAATGGAAGTCACCAATACCCAATATGTGCAGCTTCTCACCTTAAATTTCAGCAACAGCAGAAAGGCAAAATAGCCCAAAATGATTGCTAGATAACCGATTTGCAGGGCGATGCCGATTCCAAACGGCGCAAGGATAAATGGTGTGATAATCATATTAACCAAGAGTTCATATAGATTTTCAGAGACTTCTTGCCCGCTCAAAAAGTCGAGCACAAAGAGTGTCCAGAAGGAAAAAGACACCGACAAGTATGCCGCCTTTATGCAGGAAAGCGCATAATAGGCCGCAGAATAGAAAAAGAACTCCAAATTATCGATTAGTGTCACTTCCATATTTTCTCATAAACATATTAATTACGAAATAAATTTCTGAGATATTTGCAGTAAATGCGCGCCGCGTATCTTTGAAATTCGATCATAGTAGGTCGAACAGATCAGCTTGTCTGAGCGCTTCGCTCTCTTCTTTCGGAAAGAAGAGTACCTTCGGCCCGACAAGAACGCAGTCCTGCTTGCCATGACGGACACGCATGCCGTGGTAGAACCCTTGGGGCTTAATACGCTGCTCGAAGGGCAGCATCGCGACTTCGTTGTAGGTCGTAGGCTCTCCGTCAAAGAAGCGCTCAGGCACGAGGCGATATGCTTCAGCGGATTTGCTGTGCGTGCCAGTGCAAACCCATAGGCCATTCTTCCAAAAGAAGGGCTTTCTGATCTTTCCCTGCGCGATCTTGTCGGCGCTGTAGGACGCCGCGATATCGCCTTCTCCGATCTGTCGGTTTCGCGTCTGGCACCATGTTCCAGAAGCGAGACGTGAAGGATCGACGCGGTGCTCTTGGGTTTCGATGGGGGCGCTCATGAGCGCCCCGCGTCGTTTGTGGTCTCGGGAGCATCTTCCAGCGGGAGGCGCAGTACGATGCGGCCATTGATCGGGCAGGTTTCGAGTTGGAGCGTAAAGCCTCGCTCGTCTTTGTGCTGCCAAGCGGCTCCGACTTTGTTCCAGTAGGATTTCTCGCCTCTTTGGGTGACGTGCCACGCCAGATAGTCGGGCGCGTTCAAGGGCAGGTTTTGGTTCGTTTTTTCGCGTGCCATGGTTTTCTCCTTTGTTTTCTAAGTTGGCTTGCTAACGCCCTCCCGTTCGGGCGAAGGCAAAGGATCAGGGTTCATGTTCAACACGGCTGGCGAAGCCAGGTGGAGCGGGCAGGACATTGAAGGCTGAGCCGCATTCGGCCAGGGATTTAGGGGCAATCAATGCAAGCCACTTTGACGCAATGGAGACAGACAGCCGTGAAGTAAGCGGCCAGACCTGACCTAGCCACGCACCTCAAAGCGTGCCGTTCGACGCTTACCTTCGAAAATCCGCATCTGGAGCAAAGCGACGCTGGCATCATACGCAGGCGGGCTAACGCCTCCGAAACCTACTGCCATCAAGCCGCATCAATACCGCCGTCGCGGTGATCCCATCCAAACCGACGAAGCCGCGCTACATGCGCATCTCTCCATAGTTCCAAGACCGTCTCCCGACCCATCAGGGCCTTCACTGGCCGATGATTGTGTGTGTGTGCGGGCCGAAAGGCCCTGAGCGGTTCGGGGCCTCCTTGAAACAAAGGAGGATACGATGAAACTCGTCTCACGATTTGAAGCGGCATCCCGCAGCACGGCAGAATTGCACGGACTTCTTGCAGAAGCCTTCAATGCCTTCGCCGCCGCTCCGCGCGGGAGCCATGAGCGCCGCGATGCTCTTCAAAGCATGCGCAATATCGAAGAAGAGCTGGCCTGTCGCGGCCCAAGCATCTAACCGGCATGGGGCTAGCCGTCAGGCTGGCCGCATTGATAAAGAAGGAAATTAGTTCCCGTCGGAGTCTTTGCAATCAAAGACCTGCCGAAGGGATTCAGCCAGAATTATGGACCTTGATTTTCCCCAATACTGTGGATTGTCTTCCATGTAGTTTTTAAAAGATTGAAACGCTTGATCCTTAGAAAACTCATCATCAATACAGAATAGGCTTCTGATCGCCGTTGCATGCCCTTCGACAAACCCGATCATATATCCAGTACACCAGCCATCATCGACCGAGTTTTTTGACTCGCAAATTTCTTGCAGAGTATCTGCTCGGAAGTCTTTGTCGCTTGCAGGCTCTAATTCATCTAGCCATGCACGCATCTTCTCTTCATCGATCTTTTGCGGGTGATCGTAGTGCTCACCTTCGAGGTAAACGAAGGCAATCCCAAACAACGCCAATACCGTAATAGCGACCAATGTAAGCTTCAGAAATTCAACAAGAAAATTTGCCATGTGGTGAAATGTTACACAATTCCTCTGTGACATGAATAAGCTGGATAGGGTTTTCCACAGAAGAAGAGTTGGCTGGCCAATCGGCCAGCCAAAATTTTCTGTCTCTGGAGCCGCCTTACGCGGCTACTCCATTGTGCTGCTCTTCGTCATCGATCTTCGGCTGGAAGCCATGCAAGAAGTCAGCCGCGCGCTGAGCATGGGCGGCAGCGCTAAAGATCGCCCGCTTGTCTTCCTTCAAGACCTTGAGCCAGCTTTGAATGTAAGCGGCATGATCGGTGCCAGGCTTGGGGGTCAACTCCAGATCGGCGCAAAGGAAAGCCGCGCCAAGCTCGGCGACCAGTTCTTCGCGGGCGTAGCCTTCGTCACCCCATTTCTTGCGCCCGAATTCTCGGTCAAGGCGGCTCTTGTGCTTCGTCCAATGTGTCAGCTCATGCGCCAGTGTGGCGTAGTAGCTCTCGGGACTTTTGAACGTCTCGAAATACGGCATCTGCACATGATCGCTCCCGCCCGCATAGTGAGCGCTGTTCCCGCCATGGCGAATGTCTGCGCCTGTGTTTCCAAAGAAGTCTTCCGCGTGGCTGATCCGCAAGGCGGGGTCAATCACTGGCTCGGGCTTTGCATAGTAGTGCTCTGGCAAGCCTTCGATCTGCTCGACGTTGAACACGCTGTATCCCTTCATGAAGGGAATTTTGTGCTCTTCCTCTGATCCGTCGTCCTGCTCTTCAGTCTTGGTAATGGTGTTGGCATAGACAACCAGATTGCCGCGCTCGCCCTTCTTGACATGTGCGCCAAGCTCCTTGGCCTGTTTAAAGGTCATCCAGAACGGGGAGAGATAGCCAGCTTCAACGGCGGCTCCCCATAGCATAAGGATATTGATTCCGTTGTAGGGCACGCCATTGTGCCGCAAGGGTTTGGTGATCTTGCCTTCTAGGTTTCCGCTGCTCCAAGGCTTGAGCCATGACAGCTCGCCTCGTTCCAGATCAGCAATAATCTTGTCGGTCACTTTCTGATAAATATCTTGTCTCATTGTCTTTTTTCCTTCCTTCAAAGCTCGGTTGCGCATGCAACCGGACTAGGCCCGCGCCAATGAGCGGGGGGACGGTCGTCCAGACCGAAAGCCATGGAGGGGTGCGGGCGCAGCCGAAGGCGAGCCACGGCCATGGCTTTTGCCCGAAGCTCAAGCGAAGGGCTTGGTCTTGACGGAGGACGGGCCTGCAAGGCCCCAAACAAGAAAGAGAAGTGTCAGCCGTTCACGGCTGGCGATGGTCGCGCAAGGGATGGAAGCCGCAGGGCCGAGACCGCTCGCGGGCTCGGTTCACGACAGCCCGTCCCGAAGGGTGCGCACTTCAGTCTTATATATTGGACGCTCTTTACAACTTTTGGTATAGTCGCATCATGAAAAAAATTATTGATGTCATACAGTTAAGTGCGTCTGATCTTGTTGGTCATTTGAATTGCAATCATCTTACGGAACTTGATTTGAACGTTGCTTCCGGCACGCTTCAAAAGCCTCAAGTTTGGGACCCGTTGCTCGAGATACTGCGTGAGCGCGGACATCGCCACGAACAAGAATTCGTGCAGCATTTGGCCGATCAGGGACTCTCCAGCTTAACAATCGATGGTGTGGACATTACCGATGACGCCGTATCCCAAACCGATGCAGCGATGGCGCAAGGTGCGGATGTGATCATCCAAGCAGCGCTGCGCCACGGTCGCTGGTCAGGCCGCGCAGACATCCTTCGCCGAGTCGAAAAACCCAGTGATCTTGGGACGTGGTCTTACGAGATCATCGACACTAAGCTCGCCCGCGAGACCAAGGCGGGTTCCGTTCTTCAGCTATGCCTTTATGCCGATCTTCTTCATCAGGCGCAGGGAATTGCCCCTGAATTTATCTATGTCGTCGCGCCGTGGTCGAACTTTGAACCGCAACAATTCCGATATGCAGACTATGCGGCCTACTTTCGGAAGGCTAAGTCTGCCATCGAAGAGGCTACACTGGATGACGCACCCCCTGCACAGTACCCCGAGCCAAAAGAACATTGCGATATCTGTCGTTGGCGTGAACGCTGTGAAACCAAGCGCCGCGCAGACGATCATTTGTGTCTTGTGGCCAATATCACCAAGAGCCAAACAACTGAGCTTCAGGAGAATGGCATCGCCACTGCGTCTGGCCTTGCGGCAATGCCAATGCCGCTACCCTGGAAACCTCAACGAGGTTCGGCACATTCATTTGAAAAGATACGAGAACAAGCGCGGATACAAATCGAATCCCGAGATGCAGGCGAGCTGAAATTCGAACTGCTGCCCGTTACCCCGGAAGCAGGTCTTTGCATTCTCCCCGAACCGTCCGACGGCGATATCTTCTTTGATATAGAAAGCGATGCATTCGTTGGCGAACACGGCATCGAATATCTGTTTGGCTACACCTATCGCAATGCGGATGGGAACTGGGACTACACGGCTGACTGGGCCTTTGACCGAGACGCGGAGAAGGCCATCTTCGAGCGTTTCGTTGACTTCGTAGTTGAGCGACGCAAGACCTATCCCGATCTCCACATCTACCATTTTGCACCGTACGAGACCGCTGCGCTTAAGCGGTTAATGGGACGTTATGCCAGCCGCGAGAACGAAATTGACAACTTCCTGCGAGCAGAGCTTTTTGTTGATCTTCTTGCGGTCGTTCGAAACGCTATGCGTGCTGGCGTTGAAAGCTACTCCATCAAGAAGCTTGAACCGATCTACGGTTTTGAAAGATCAACGGAGCTCTCCGATGCCAACCTTGCACTTAAGAGTTTGCAAGCGGGATTGGAGCTCGGCGATGTCGAGTCCATAAGCGATAAGGTCAAAGCCACTGTTCAAGGCTATAATCTCGATGACTGCGCCTCCACCGAAGCCCTTCAGAACTGGCTTGAAGAGCAAAGACAAAGCCTTATCGATCAGGGCATCGAGGTGCCGCGCCCTTCACCTAAAGACGATCTGGAGCAAGAAGAACTTAGCGAGCGTCAGCTAGCAATTCTCGACCTCATCCAGCGCCTGACGGCCAATGTACCCGTCGATATTGAAGAACGAACTGACGAACAGCAGGCGCGGTGGCTACTTGCCTATCTTCTGGAATGGCATTGGCGCGAAGAGAAATCTTCGTGGTGGGAGTTCTTCCGCCTCAAAGAACTCACCGCAGACGATCTCTTGGACGAGCGCCCTGCGCTGGCCTTTCTAACCTATGTGGACACCGTGGATCACACCAAGACGGGAATCCCGACTGATCGGTATCAGTTCGTACAACAGGACACCGACCTTCGCGGCGGAGAAAAACTCCGCGCCGCTGGCGGTGAGTCGTTTGGCAGTATCATCGAGATCAATGCCGATGCGCGAACGATAGATATCAAGAAGTCGAAGAAAACGGCAGAGCTGCACCCTGACGCAGTCTACGCCTTCGATAACTTCCCTGGGAAAGAGCAAGCCAATGCGATCTTTCGGATTGCAGAATATGTAGCTGATCACAGCATCGAGGGAGACGGTCCGTATCTCGCAGCCCGCTCTCTGCTCCTTCGCGAGCGGCCCCGCATTGGCGGTCAGCAAATAAGACAGGACGGCGAAGACATGCTCGCGGCAGCACTGCGTATCGCGGATGCCATCGATGGCGGCGTGCTGCCGATCCAAGGTCCACCCGGAACGGGCAAGACATTTACGGGCGCACGGATGATCTGTCGCCTTGTCGAACGCGGCCTCAAAGTCGGGATCACGGCGAACTCGCACAAAGTCATTCGCAACCTCATCGACGGCGTTGTCAAAGCATCGCGCGAGATGGGCGTTGATCTGAACTGTCTTCAAAAGCTCTCGGAGAATGCCGATGATGAAGACAGGTTGATCTTCACCAAGGACAACGGCGCAGTCTTTGACCTGTTAAGCTCAGGCGCGTGCCAGGTTGCGGGTGGAACCAGTTTTCTTTGGGCTCGTGAAGATGCGCAGGACACGCTTGATGTTCTGGTTGTGGATGAAGCCGCACAAATGTCGCTCGCCAATGTGGTTGCGGTCTCTCAAGCCGCGCGTACGCTCATACTGCTCGGTGATCCTCAGCAACTTGATCAACCGAGCCAAGGCTCGCATCCCGATGGAACGGACGCCTCTTCGCTTCAGCATATTTTGGGCGATGACCACACAATCGGTGCAGATCGCGGGCTGTTCCTCGAACAGACTTGGCGTCTGCACCCTGACATCTGCGCCTTTAATTCAGAGCTTTTCTACGACGATAAGCTCCATGCCAAGGACAGCTGTGCGCAGCAGCGGATCATCTCTGAAGGTCCAATTAGCGGTAGCGGCCTGCGCTATCTCCCCGTTTCGCACTCGGGCAATAAGAGCTTTTCAATCGAAGAAGCAGAAGCCACGGCGCAGCTGGTTACTGACATCCTTGCGGTCAAACCAAGCTGGATAGACCGAGACGGCGACGAGGCGCCCCTAACTTTAGACGACATCGTCATCATCACGCCATACAACGCACAAGTGTTTGAGATACAGCAGCGCCTGCCAAACGCACGGGTCGGAACCGTGGATAAATTCCAAGGCCAGGAAGCGCCCATCGCAATCTACTCGATGGCAACATCTAGCCATGCGGATGCCCCGCGCGGCATGGAATTTCTCTACAGCGCCAATCGCTTCAACGTTGCGATCTCGCGTGCTCAGTGCGTGGCAATCCTGATTGCTTCACCCGAAGTGTTTGAGGCCGAGTGCAGAACGCCTAGACAAATGCAATTGGCGAACGGGTTCTGCCGTTATTTGGAGATGGCTACTTCAATCAGTGGCACGTAATATAAGTAGATTTGAAGGAGGCGAGATTGTATTTATCAAGAATAAGGATTGAGAACTTTAGAAATTTTTCCGATTTCGACGTAAGCGTCGCTGGAAGCTTAGTAGTTGTAGGTGAGAACCGAGTAGGAAAGAGCAACTTACTTCATGCCCTTCGATTGGTTTGCGATCCCTCTCTACCTGATAGCGCTAGACAACTTGGATTGTCAGACTTTTGGGATGGCATTGAAGAGCTTACGAAAGAAACCAAGATTGTGGTCAGTATCGAGATAAAAGATTTCGAAAGTGACCCTGATATCTTGGCGATACTCACGGATTTTCGGCTCGACGATGATCCTAAAACGGTGAGGTTGACCTACGAGCTGAAACCGATTGCCGACCTTGAAGGTGAGCCGGGAGCGTCTGAAGACTTCGAGTTCATTTGTTATGGCGGCGAAAGCGAAACTAAGACATTCGGTCATAAGCTCAGAAGGCGAATCACGATGGATGTTCTGCCCGCGCTAAGGGATGCCGAAAGCGACCTTTCGGTTTGGCAAAGATCGCCGCTGCGACCACTTATCGAGGAGGCGTTCAAGGGTGTCGACGCTGATGAGCTTGAGGAAATCGGTGAGGCCATCGAAGAAGCGACTGCGAAGATCACGCAGTTCGACGAAGTTGCAGCGCTCGAAAAAAGCATTGCTGATCTCTTTCAAGAAATGAGCGGTGAAAAGCAGGATATACATCCAAAACTTGGTTTTAGCCCGACTGATCCTGCACGGCTTTATCGCGCTGTGCGGCTTTTGATAGACGAAGGCGAACGTGGGATCAGCGATGCCAGCCTCGGATCAGCCAACTTGGTCTTTCTCACGCTGAAGTCTCTCGAACTACGAAGACTCATCGAGGAAAATCATCGGGATCATACGTTCTTGGCGATTGAAGAGCCGGAAGCCCATTTGCATCCGCATCTCCAGCGGTCAGTCTATCGTCATGTCTTCACGGAGGCGCAGGAAGGCGGCGCACCACTTTCGATCCTTTTGACGACTCATTCGCCGCACATCGCGAGTGTCGCGCCGTTGCGATCCATCGTGCTGCTCAAGGACGAAGGTGACAACGGAACGAAAGGATACGCGACGCAATCGATCAGTCTCAAGGCCAAGGAGGCGGACGATATTGCGAGATATCTTGACGTAACACGCGCCGAAATACTTTTTGCGCGCGGGGTGTTGCTAGTAGAGGGCGATGCGGAACGCTTTCTTATTCCCGCCTTTGCGGAAGCCTTGGACAAGTCACTCGATGAGCTTGGTGTTACCGTTTGCTCGGTAGCAGGCACGAACTTCCGTCCCTACGCGAAATTTCTAAATGGCCTCGGAATTCCGTTTGCTGTCATCACTGACTGGGATCCGAGAGAGGGCAAGAGTCCTCTCGGCTGGAATCGTTCTCTCAACCTAGTTTCAGACATCGAAATTCAGCGCACGGGTGAAGAGCCCGAGGAGCTTATCGCGGAACTCGAAGGACTCGACGAAGATGACTTCGCTGAACGCTGCGAAGCGTACGGAGTCTTTTCCAACATCAAGACGCTTGAGGTAGACTTGTTCTTGGATGGCTTTTCGCCAGCTATCATCTCCGTTCTCAAGGAGTATAAGTTTAGTGCAAAAAGAAAGAAGATGATCGAAGAGTGGGAAGCTGATCCTTCAACGCTGGACCCAGAAGAACTCCTAAAGATGATTGATACTATCGGAAAAGGTAGATTCGCTCAGCGAATGCTGTCCTACATCGAGGGTATTGACCCACCAGGCTACATAGCCCGTGCCATTGAGTTCGTTGCCGATCGTGTCTAGTCGCGGTCTCTATTTACGTGCCGCTGAAGAGCTTCGCTCCAACGAAGGCCAATGGGCAGCTTACGAGTCAAAAGGACATTGCGTAGTCATTGCAGGACCTGGGAGCGGCAAGACCAAGACGCTAACGATTAAGCTTGCACGCATTTTATCCGAAGATGTGCACGAGCCGCGTGGTGTTGCTTGTATCACCTATAACAACGAGTGCGCACGTGAGTTGGAACAGCGACTACAAGCGCTTGGTATCGAGCCTGGTGAAAGGGTCTTCATCGGAACGGTGCATTCGTTTTCCCTGACCCAGATCATTCTGCCCTATGCGAAAGTAGCTGGCATGGGGCTACCGGACGATTTTCAGGTCGCGTCCAACAACGAACAACGAGGCGCTTTGGAGCGCGCCTATGACCGCGTCATTGCGCGCGGCGATGACCCACATACGCGCTGGCGTGGCCCCCTTGACCGCTATCGCCGCCGTTATCTTGATCGAACCAGTCCCGAATTCTTAGAAACCGATCCCGTTCTGGCCGAACTCGTGCACGCTTATGAAGAAGAGCTGCGTGCAGCAGGTCTCATCGATTTTGACGATATGACTTTGCTTTCATTGCGCGCACTTCGGGAGCATGAGTGGCTTCGAGAAGCAATAAAGGCAAAGTATCCGGTTTTGATTGTAGATGAGTACCAAGACCTTGGACGTGCTCTTCACCAAATGGTCATGGGATTGTGCTTCAGTACCGGCATTCGTTTGTTCGCCGTTGGTGATGTTGATCAATCCATTTATGGTTTTACGGGTGCAGCTCCTGTGCTCCTAAAGCGGTTATCTGAACGCGATGATGTGGAGACTGTCAGGCTTCGCCTTAATTATCGATGTGGGTCCGAGATTGTACGAGCATCCCAATTTGCACTTGGCGAAGAGCGCGGCTACGAAGCCCCAGAAAACGCCGCCGAGGGAACTGTCTACTTTCATCCTTTACAAGGAAGCTACGAAACACAGGCTGCATATGTTTTCGACACGCTTCTTCCAGATGCGATGGCAAGGCTTCCCGATCTTCAATATGGTGATGTCGCCATCCTTTACCCGGCGGCATGGCTTGGCAACATACTCGCTGACGCCGCAGCAGATCGCGGTCTTGCGACCATTCGGGCAGATAATCAGGCGATTTATCCGCGTTCAAGTCGTTTAATGCGATGGCTAGAGCAATGCGGGACTTGGTGCTGCGAGGGGTGGAAATCAGGTGAGCCCCGTTTTTCAAGGCTCATTGGTGAAGCCTACAGGATGTTTTCCGAAGCGCTGCCAACCGACTCTGATCGCATAGAATTCCAGCGCAAACTACTACGTATAATGTGGGAGCGACGCGATAGCACGATCAGCCTAAATGACTGGCTGTCTACGCTGCGGCAAGAGCTCCTTCGCGATGTTTTTAGCCGTTCGAGGACACTCGTCGATGAGAGTGAGAAACTTGACGATCTTGTATCTAAGACCTCACCAGGAGAACAACATGAAGAGATGACGCTCGGCCAATTCTGTGGGCACGGCGAGGGCAACAACCGTATTAACCTGACGACGCTGCACAGCTCGAAGGGCAGAGAGTTTCGAGTGGTCGTGATGTTTGGAATGGATGAAGGTGGAATACCTCGACGAAATCCAAGCGAGCGGGATTTACGCGAAGCTCGCCGCCTTTTCTATGTTGGTTTTACCCGCGCTGAAGAAGAGGTTCATGTTGTTTGTACTAAGAACAAACCATCTCGATTTGTTGTCGAGCTTGCAGGTAGACTGGAGCAATAAGAATTCGGAATCAGGGTTCGACAAAGTTGGCCTCACTCAGAGTAAAGAACAGATTGCATCGACAAAAACGCTGCCCTGATGGCATCAAGTCCGCCAAGCTTCGCTTTGCCTTCACTTACGCTGCCGTAGCGGGCAGTTAGGAATGTGCCTAGTTTTTTCGTTGCGAGCTCACTTTCTCCACGTTCTTCGTATGCGGCCAAGATTGCCAAGAGTAGCTCCTTGGTCTCCGCTTCATTTTCAGCCATGCCTTCAGATCGAACGTGATCGGCTCGTTGGTGACGCGTTCTAGGTGGATTGGTAAACATGATGTAGCTCAGGACATCGAAGAGATCGCTGTCGATAGCGTCCACTAATCGTCGAATATCACTAAGCCTGTCCCTATCATAACCACGATCCGAAAGCTGATCAAGGAAGCGCTCGCGGTTATCAGGATCACTCCAGACGGCTCGAAGCTGATCCTCGTCTGCAACGATGCCCTTTAGATCGCCGAACAGGCGTTCAAGAAATTCTTGCGCTGAGATGGGCTTGCCTTCTGGGCTCCAGTAAGTGGTTGAGGCGATGTACTTGATCTTTCGCACGCTGCCGTCTGATAGTTTCACGACGATCTTTTCTCGTGGTGGCTCTTCGGTGCCGCCGCCTGGTTCTCCCGGTTCACCCGTTCCAGATTCTGGCCCGCCTGGAGGTGTCCGTGGGCCGCTCGGAGGCTCGGGCTCAAGAGGCTCACCATCCCATTCGGGATCGTTGAAGTTCTCATGCGCCTTCACAAAATCCCAGATCGTGAAGAAGTCTTTGCCTTCATAGGTGCGCGTACCGCGCCCGATGATCTGCTTGAATTCGATCATGGAGCGGATCGGTCGCATTAGAACGATGTGGCGAATATTGCGTGCATCCACGCCCGTCGAAAGTTTCTGCGAGGTCGTCAGCACTGTTGGGATCGTCTTATCATTGTCCTGGAAGTCGCGCAGATGTTGCTCCCCGACTGCGCCATCATCCGCAGTTACGCGGTGGCAATAGTTCGGGTTTGTGCTGTCTTTTACCTGATTGATCAGATCGCGCACCAACGCCGCGTGATCCTGCGTTGCGCAAAAAACCAATGTCTTCTGGCGTTGGTCAATCTGACCCATGAATTCTTTTACACGGCTAAGCTCACGCTCTTCGATGACGATGTGTGTGTTGAAATCGCCTTCGGCGAAGGCCTCACCTTCTTCAACGTTCCCCAAGAGTAGTTCGTCGCTGCTGTCATAGACATATTCGTCAATGGTGCTCGCCATCTGACGAACTTTGAAGGGGGTGAGGAAGCCGTCTTCGATCCCATCGCGAAGGGCATAGGTGTAAACGGGTTCGCCGAAATAGGCATAGGTGTCGGCGTTGTGCTTGCGTTTGGGCGTTGCCGTCAGGCCAAGCTGGGCGGCGGGTTCAAAATATTCCAACAAGCGACGCCATTCACTTTCGTCCTTCGCCCCGCCTCGGTGGCATTCATCAATGACGATGAAGTCGAAGAAGTCTGGCGGATACTGTGTGTAAACGGGCTCGCCTTCACCCGTCATGAAGGTTTGAAAGATCGTGAAGAACAAGCTGGCGTTCTTCGGCGGCTTTCCACGGTTCTTGCGGATCGTGTCGGGATCAATTCTCGTCACGGCATCATTCGGGAATGCGGAAAAAGCGTTGTAGGCCTGATCGGCAAGAATATTGCGGTCGGCGAGGAACAAGATGCGCGGGCGGCGCACAGGCTCGCCCGTCAGGTTCCACTTGGCTTGGAACAGTTTCCACGCGATCTGGAAGGCGATGGAGGTCTTGCCCGTACCCGTGGCGAGCGTCAGGAGGATGCGGCGGTCGCCCTTGGCTACGGCTTCAAGCGCGGCATTCACCGCGTTGTGCTGGTAGTAGCGCAGTTCCCACTTACCGCCGTCCGTCTCAAAGTCCACGGCACCAAAGCGCTCACGCCAAGCGTTCTGATCGGCAAAGGTGCGATCCCAAAGCTCTTCTGGCGTCGGGAACGGTAGGTCCATGTCACCTTCGGCCCCAGTGGACATGTCGATCTGATACCATTTCAGACCGTTGGAAGCGTAAGCGTAGCGAGTTCCAAGTCGTGTCGCGTAGTCTTTTGTTTGCCCAACTCCGTCGCGGTGGGATTTGCCAGCACGCTTTGCCTCTAGTGTGGCGAGCTTCTGGCCCTTGTGAAACAGGACATAGTCACAAGACAAACCCTTGCCGCGCGTGCCGCCGGATTGGATGCGCCCAGGACAGATGACTTCACGACGCACCTTCGAGCCGTTCCTTCCCCAGCCCGCCGCCGCAAGGACGGGGTCTATGCGCTCGGCGCGGGTATCGGCTTCGGTTTCGTCTTGAATGCTCATCTTCTTTACTCGTTACGTCATGTTAATTCGCCCGCGAAGGCTCTTTGCAAAAGGGATTGTCGAAGGTCTTCGAGGTCTCGTAGTTTTACTTCAAAGCCTTCCTGAAGACGCTCCATATTATCGTAGGCGCTCTGGCAGTTCATGGCGATCTTGCGCTGTTGCTCCAAATCCTTTGGAAATCTTAGGGGAACGGTCTTGAGTAGCTTTGCCTTAATTCCAACGACAGTGGCACCAGTTCCACGGCTGTGGATTTCAGTTTGCATTGGCGGTGACATCAGCGAGAACTTTAAAAATTCCGGCAGAATTACTTCTTGATCCGCCTGCATTGTTATTAGCCTTTGCCCTATTACGACAGTTTCTTCGGTGTCCAACTGTGCGACGTTTGCAAGCGGTGCCTCGGTGGTGAACAAGACATCTCCAAGTTTTGGAAACCCGCGAGTCATCCAGCCGTCGTAGGCACTTTCTAGAATGAACTCTTCGGGCTCTCGTTGGATAAAGCCCATCTTCACATTCTTGGCTGTGATCAGTCGTATTCCACTTTCAGTCTTTGGAGGTGTCTTCCCACGATAGTCAATGAAGCGCACATGATCGTTAAGCTCACATACCTCCCAGCCCGTGTCATGCTCTGAAAACGCCGCCGCAAGGTAGCTCTCGAAAAGTTCCCGTGCATTTAGGAGATTGGCCTCGGCGTGGACACGAGCGCGAGCCAGACCTTCGAAGGCTTCGTCAAGAACCGCAACAATTCGCTGCTGTTCTTCGAGCGGCGGTAGTGGGATCGGCAGTGCTCCCAACTTTGATGCGTTGAAGCCACCTTGCGCGGCACCTTCCGTGCCAAGGGCAATCGCATCCCAGTATTCTGAAGTCTGAAAATAGATGTTTAGAAACTCAGGAAGAACGGTTGTCGTGTTCGGTCTGACCTTGATCAAATAGGAAGCGCATACGGTGTCAGGCGCTTTCCTTATTAGGAAGCTCTTTCCCGTGGTCGCACCAGTTCGAGCAAATACAATGTCACCTTCTCTCACTTTGTGCTTTGCATGATCTTTTTCGGAGACCCTGCAAAAAGGCACCTGATCCCAGTTTACCGCGCCATTTTGGATGTCGGTAATCCGAAGGAAGCGAGGCCCTACAGGTTCGCTGTCAGCTTTAGCCGTGTATCCGTACTTGATGTCGCTGAAATCGCCGAGCGGCCTCGAATCCCATTTTTCCCTCACAGCATCCCCCGAATGTCTTCGAGGATTTGCGCCGTCTCGGCATCCCGCGCCAGCATGTCGGCGATGATCTCTTCCGGGCTGCGCAGCGCTGCGGCCTCCGGCGCGTTAGGGTTTTTGACCGACAGATCGTACGTCGTCTCATCCAGATCGGCGCGGTTCACGATCCAGCTTTTCGGTCCGTTCGGGCAGGTGCGTTGCAGCTCGATGAACTCCGCCAGATCGTCGTCGTTCAGCGGGTTGGTCTTTCCAAGGCTGCGGCCCGGATCAAGCTGATAGTACCAGATGTCCCGCGTGGGTGCGCCTTTCTCAAAGAACAGCACCACGGTCTTGACGCCCGCGCCTTGAAAGGTGCCTGGAGGGCAATCGAGCACCGTATGCAGCTCGGCTGCCTCCAGCAGCTCTTTTCGCAGCGCAATTGAGGCATTGTCAGTGTTGGTAAGGAAGGTGTTCTTGATCACCACGGCGGCGCGTCCGCCCGCCTTCAGCTTGCGGATGAAGTGTTGCAGGAACAGGTAGGCTGTCTCGCCCGTGCGGATCGGGAAGTTCTGTTGCACCTCGCGCCGCTCACCGCCGCCGAAGGGGGGATTGGCGAGGATGATGTCGTGGCGGTCCTTCTCCTGAATATCCATCACGTTCTCATTGAGCGTATTGGAGTGGATCAGGTTTGGAGCTTCGATGCCGTGCAGAACCATGTTCATGATCCCGATGATGTAAGCGAGGCCCTTCTTTTCCTGACCGTAGAAGGTCTTGGTTTGCAGGGTCTCGTATTCGGATGCCGAGAGCGTGTCAGTGCGCAGATAGTCGTAGGCTTCGCAAAGGAAGCCCGCAGAGCCGACCGCGCCGTCATAGATGGTCTCGCCGATCTTCGGAGCAGTCACCTTGATCATAGCGCGGATGAGCGGGCGCGGCGTGTAGTATTCACCGCCGTTGCGGCCTGCGTTGCCCATGCGGCGGATACGAGTTTCGTAGAGCTGCGAGAGCTCATGCCGTTCGGCCTGGGTGTTGAACGAAAGGCCGTCTACGGCTTCGAGCACGTCACGCAAGATGTAGCCAGAACGGAACTTGTTGCGCAGCTCGGTGAAAACTTCGCCGATCTTGTATTGGATCGTTTGCGGGCTCGTAGCGGATTGGCGGAAGGATGCGAGGTACGGAAATAGCTCCTGATCAACAAACTTGATCAGGTCATCGCCGATACGGGCAACGTTGTGGTCAAATTCGCCGCCCTTTTTCGGCGCTGCCCATTTGTCCCAACGGTATTCACCATCAATGATGGGGGTATAGTCGTCGCCGTCGAGCTCAGCACGGTCTGCGCGCTCCGTTTCAAGGTCGTGGAGGTATTTCAGGAACAGAACCCACGAGGTTTGCTCCACGTAATCTAGCTCGTTGGCAATGCCTTCTTCTGCGCGAAGGTCTCGTTCGATTTTGTTGAATGCGTTTTCGTACAATGTGCTCTCTGCCCCGACGAGTTGTGGTTTTGGATCATGTTATCAGGCACATCTTGTGCGTGCATCCCCAAAGAGACCTAGGGGGCAGTTATCCACATTGGAAGAGCGTGCGAGAATGGCGGGCATGGGTGATTTGATCGGGTTCAGCGCCGATGCGGTGACGGTATCCAATCTGCGGAAGGTTGGTCAGGGTTCCAATGGGGCGCGAAGGCTCCGTGGTCGATGGGATGGTTCCAAGGCAAGGGCAGCTATGAAATGCTTCCTTCCTGGTCTCCATGAAATGGTCATGGGGGTATTGGGGGTAGCAAGAACGCTCCCCCGATTGGTGATGCAACGGCCAAAGGTTGCGAGTGGTTTCAAGGGGCGCGATAGCCCTTTGATCGATGGGTGCAGGGAGAGCGAAGTCTCCTGCGACTGATTGAACGGGGATACGTTCTACTGGCTCTTGAACGGGCTCAATGCCCTGGAAGAGCCACAGGCCGGGGGGATGCAACGGGGGCGCGCAGCGGGACCCCTTGCCAAGCAGCGTGGTAGTACCACGCACAGCTTGCGTTCGACGTTATTCTTTCCGCCTTCACGGGGCGCAGACTGGTAGTACCAGACCAAAAGCTTGATGTTGGACAGTATATACTGCCATGCTCGGTGGCCGATGTGCTAACCCTATACAATGCCTAGCCGTAAACTCCGACATAGCGAGACATCTTCATCCTTCGATCCGAAAATGTTTGGGGGTCATGTTCGCCAGCAGCTCAAGAAGCATCGCCTGATAATCAAAGCCAATGAGCATCAGGACTTCCCATGGATCGTCGAGCAGCTAGAGGACTGGCTTGATGGCGAGGTGGTTTGTGAAAGCCTCGAAGACTTATCCGTTCGCGCTAGAGACATGCTACAGCAGATGGCCCGTGACACGCTTCAGACCCTGTACGAACTGTGGAGACGAGAAGGCTACATCACCAAGCCGCATTGTATCGGTTCGCTGGCGAAAACTCTCATTCCAAGCGTTGAAACGAGTGAGCACTTCTTGTTTGCCCTTCAGGAGCAGTGCCTAGTCTATCTTCATCAGACACTCTACTCTGAACCATTTTACGTCCCTCCCGTCACAAAACCTGATGCGAGACATAAGCCTAATAGAAAAAGGAACGAGCTTCCCGATCCAAAGCAACCGGCATGGGCGCCTGTTAATAGACACAAGTCAAAGAAGTTTCAGATAACATGCCGTGTAGAGTGGCACATCAAAGCCCGAATTCAGGCTGCAGCGCATATGATGGGGCAAAGCCAAGCCACGTGGATAGAGAATGCCATAAAGAGCGCACTCCATGATCACGGATTTTCATCAGCGCAAAATCGCTTCGATGATTACGATGGGCAGGTTGATCGCTTTGGTCGAAGGGAAGCCAGACCAGAGCTACCGGAGCCAGATGTCAGCCGCCACGCCAGCGTGAACCGCGCAGATAAGTCTACGACGGTTCGCGTTAGCAAAGACCTGGCCAAGCAGATAGACCGCATAAGGGAGACCCAAAGCAGGTCTCAGTGGCTGATAGACGCCGTCAATTTGTTCATCAATTCAGGGGAGGAGTTGCCGACAGAAACGGTGGCTCCGCGCATGCCACGTACGGAGGTTATCGGTCTTCGCTTTGATCGTGAGTTTTTTGCTGAACTAGCCACGATTATGACCGAATCCGGTCGCTCACAATCAGATTGGCTCCGATCTGTCGCTCTTTGGCGGATAGAAACACTCAAGATGACCCGTTAAGTGGTCACTCTGTATTGCTCTATGTAAATTGTGCCATCACATTTTTCGGAAATCGACTTTTCGACGCCCAAATAAATAATTTTATTTCAAGCGCTTAGAGTGGCCGCCTTGGGTTCTGTTTTCCCGAATGCGTATATCTCGCGCATGGGGGTCGGCCAACTCCCACAGAAACGCTAACCGGGGCAACCAGCCCACAAATCTGAAACGCCCAACGCCGAAAGCACCGCTTTCAGTGAACGGGAGAGGTGCGGCCTCGGTCGCACCAGCAACAAACGAAAGGACGGAAATATAATGTACCCACCACACCATCAAGGCCCTGGAGGTCGAGGTCCAGGTGAAGACTTAAAAGGCGGCTTTGCTACTTGCGCCGCTGCCATGGTCTCCATCGTCGTCAGCCCACCATTCCACGAGTTCACAGCACCCTATGTTTGGGAGTTTTCGCGGCGGAGCTACGGACCCGAAATGGTCGATTTCATCATGGTCTGTTGGATGATCCTGACCTGGCCCCTGACGTTCTTCGCAGCACGCGCAGCGATCATCGCGGGCCTGACAGTCGCAGGTGTCTACATCGCCTATCGACTGATTTGAAAACAATTTGGCTGACTGCACTGAAGTGGCCAGACATCAAAACTGAAACGAAACATGAAAGGAAACCAAATGCCTAAGAAAGTAACCAAAGAAGTCGGCAAGATTTATCGCAGCTACGAAGTCAAGACCTTCGGAGACAAAGTAAAGGAATTCCTCGAAGGACTCGCCGGATTCATCATCATCATGGCAATCATCGGCATCTTCATCGGTGGCTGATCTACCAGCGGGATAGCGGCTCTCTAAAAGCCGCCATCCCACCCCAAACGAAAACTTAAATTGAAAGGAGACCCTCATGCGATTTGAGGAACAATACCCCTATGGCTCGGCGCGTTTCGCCAGCCCACTTGAAATCCACAGCGCCTTCAAGGCGAAGGGCGGCGTGCCGTTTGGCTACTATAATGGGCGCAAGCTCTTCCACGCCAAGAACGCCGGAATGCTGCTGATCGGCGGCGCTGGCTCGGGCAAATTCACTAGCGTCCTTGCGCACCTGATGGATGCGCCTGGTCGGAGCGGCGAGCCTGCACGCTATGCGATCTTCGATCCCAAGCGCGAACTGCGCGCGGTGATGGAGCCGTATTTTGCGCACGTGAAAGCGCGTGTGTACGAGATCAACCCGTACTTCACCCATGGCGTTCAGGGAAATCGGCTCTCTCTTTTGAGCCACCTTACGCCCGATAGCCCGCGTCTGGTTGCGGACTGCCGCCGCGCGGCGCGAACCTTCCTGCCCGAAAGCGGCGGCGGAGACTCGGCTTTCTTCGATCAGAAGGGCCAGAACTGGCTGGATGCTCTGATGCGCGGCCTTGTCCACATGGATGGCGGTGTGTCACCGTCCTCGCTCTATGAGCTGATCGGCATGGTACGCTCATACCCCGAAGCCTGGGAAGAGACGGCTTCGATCATGAGCGCTCTCGGAGAAGGTGATCTTCGCATCACCTATGACGAGATGCTGGATATGGCAGCCGAGAGCCGCCGCACCTTTGACTCTGTCATGGGCGGCATCAGCAACGCACTGGCCTTCATGAACGATCCGCGTCTTCAAGCCGCGCTCGTTCGAAGCAGCGAGGCAGACTTCACGCTGGATGTGCTCTGCGAGAATAGCAGTGATCCCGTCTTCGTCTTCTTCGTCATGCCGCCGGAGATGACTGAACAGAATGCCGCCGTCATTCGCCAGTTCTTCTCTACACTTCGAACGCTCAAGCAGATGCGGCCCGATGCGCCAACGCTCAATCTGGTGATCGATGAAGCCGCCCAGCTCGGGCGCTTCCCAGAAATTGCCGAGTTCTACTCGATTGGGCGCGGCTTCGGACTTTGCCCCGTGTGCGTCTATCAGGACATCGGCCAAATCCGAAACAACCTCGGGCCTACGGGAGCAATGACGCTCTCGGCCAGTGCCGACATCGAAGTCTATCTCGGCGGCGGCATCTCGGATTTGGAGACCGCGCGGCATTTGAGCGCCAAGCTCGGCAACCAGACGCTAGAGCTGGACGATCATCTCACCCAGCACCGTGCGCAACGTGAGATGCGGGTCGCGATGCACGATGCACTCTTCGGGAACAAGGGCGGTGCCATTCGCACAGGGCTTGCGATGAAGGCGCTGGATTATGAACGCGGGCACAAGCGCAAGCAGGCGCGTGCGCTCATGACGCCCGAAGAAATCCTCGGGATGAGTCACAAGCAATCTCTGGTGATGGCATCGGGCTACGGCATTCCGCCCTTCCTTGCGGACAAAAGCCCGTACTTCGTCATGAAGCGATACTCGGGCCTCTATGGGCCGAACCCTTACTTCGACCGCGATCTAAGTACGGTCAAAGTGCCTGGTCGCTTCAAACTGAAGCGATCACTCAAAGTCATCACGGAAGCGGTTCCTGCGGCGCTCGCAGAGTTGCCGCAATACCAAAATGGGACGTGGAGCTTCATCGAAGGCCACCGTCCGAACGTCTGAAAACTGAAATCAGCAAAAGGAGAAAGACATGAAAGTTGAAACGATCACAGCACGTAGCGGCGCGGAAATTTGTAACGAAGCAACCAAAGGTGGTAAAATGAAAGTTGGACAAAGCGTCTTGAATGGCGCTCTGCCTTCCGCCTTCGCTGTTCAGCATGGGGCACCTCAAGGGCATGACGGGAATGATGTACATCCGCTTGTAGCGGATGCGGGAAAACGCACGCCTATGGTGGGAAAGGAGGGTGCGGCCATGAATGAATACGATGAAGAACAGGATGTTCGCTTCACGCTAGATGCGGCGGCTAAGCCAAGTCTGGAGATCGATACGGCGAAGTATCAAGCCTATCTTGATGATCCTTCTCTGAGTGATGCTCAGAAAGACGAGATCATGCAGGCACTCTGGAGCATCATCGTCGCTTTCGTGGACCTCGGCTTCGGCGTCCATCCGGCGCAAGAAGTCTGTGGAAAACCCCAGCAATCGCTTGATGTGCAAGGCGACAAGGATTCTAATGAATCCAAGCCCGTAGACACTTTGAGCAAGAAATTTGTGCGTGCCAGCGATGATACGTGATCGCGGACCGCCAGAAAAAGGAGTTCCGATGAAACATGAACAGAAAATGGAGGGCACCCAACTCAAAGCAGTCATTTACTGCCGGGTGTCCTCGACCAAACAAAAGCTGGATGGTGGCGGTCTGGAAAGCCAGGAGCAACGCTGCCGTGCCTATGCCGAGACCCAAGGCTATGAAGTAGAAGCCGTCTTTCCCGATGATGCATCGGGAGGCGGTGACTTCATGAAACGTCCAGGCATGGTGGCGCTTCTCAGCTACCTCGATGCTCAGCCTGAAAAGAACTACGTTGTGATCTTTGACGATCTCAAGCGGTTTGCGCGTGAGACCGAAATGCACATTAAGCTGCGCCAAGCCTTCAAGGCGCGCGGCGCTTTGGTTGAATGCCTGAACTTTAAATTTGAGGATACGCCCGAAGGCAAATTCATTGAAACGATTATCGCGGCTCAAGGAGAACTTGAGCGCGAACAAAATCGCCGACAAGTCATGCAGAAGATGAAGGCGCGCGTTGAAAACGGGTTCTGGGTTTTCCGCGCTCCAATCGGCTACAAATACGTCTCGGCCAAAGGTGGTGGCGGCAAGGTTCTCGTCCCCGATGAGCCGCTTGCCTCGACTGTCCGAGAGGCCCTGGAGGGCTTTGCGACTGGTCGTTTCGCCTCCCAAGCCGAAGTACAACGCTTCTTCGAGCGATGCCCGCACTTCCCGAAAGACTTCCCTGACGGTCGGCTCCGTCCAATGACGGTCTCGCGACTACTGAAGAAAGTCGTCTACGCCGGATACGTTGAAGCGCCCAAATGGGGTGTCTCAGTCCGAAAGGGGGAGCATGAGGGTCTGATCAGCTTCGAAACCTTCGAGCGTGTGCAAGAAGCGCTTGCTGGCCGTGCGCGACCTGCTGCGCGGAAGGATTTCAACGAAGATTTCCCGCTGCGAGGATTTGTGCACTGCGATGACTGTGGCAAACCAATGACTGCTTGTTGGTCAAAGGGGTGCCGCAAGCACTACGCATATTATCTGTGCGATACGCGCGGCTGTCCGTCGAAGCGGAAGTCGATCCCGCGTGCCAAGGTCGAAGATGGCTTTGCAGACATTCTCAAAGCCATGCAGCCGACGAAGCAACTCTTCACGCTTGCTCGTGTGATGTTTGAGGATGCTTGGAATGCACGGCTCCAGTCCGTCACGGCATCCCAAGGGGAGATCAAGCGTCAGCTCAAAGCCGTTGAGAAGCAGATTGAGAGCCTTTTGGATCGCATTGTGGAGGCAAATAGCCAAGCCGTGATCAGTGCATACGAGACGCGCCTAGCAAAGCTTGAGCGCGAGAAGTTCGTGTTGGCTGAGAAAGAGGCTTCTGGGCTGCCCCCAAAGGGACGGCTGGAGGAATTTATCGAACTATCGCTCAAATTCCTAGCAAACCCTTGGAATATTTATAAAAATGGCGATCATGCCACCCGTCAAACGGTGCTCCGTTTGGCCTTCGTGGAGCCTCTTCAGTATAGCCGAAATCAAGGTTATCGAACTCCCGAAATTTCCTTTCCCTTCAAGGTGTTGGAGGGCATTTCAGGCGCAAAAAAGCAGATGGTGCTGCTGGAGAGAATTGAACTCTCGACCTCTCCCTTACCAAGGGAGTGCTCTACCTCTGAGCTACAGCAGCGCCGGTGAGGGGGCTTTTAGGCATAAACGCGGGGGGGTGCAAGACCATTCTGGACGGTTTTTTCGCACTAAGTTACAGAAGTCTTATGGCAGAGAAGAAATCACCTAAAAACGACGGTTCCGCAGCATCGCGCGAAGACCGGCTGAAGGCGGCGCTGAAGGCTAACATGGCCCGGCGCAAGGCACAGGCCAAGGCGCGGGCAGACAAGCAGGACCAGGACACGGGCAAGAGCGGAGAATAACGTCAGATGGATTCGATTCTGGTAACGGGCAACGGCCCGCTGAACGGGCAGATCCCGATTGCCGGCGCCAAGAACGCCTGCCTCACCCTGATGCCGGCCACGCTGCTGAGCGAGGAGCCGCTGACGCTGACCAACGCGCCACGGCTCAGCGACATCAAAACCATGACGCTGCTGCTGCAATCGCTGGGCGCCGAAGTGTCGAGCCTGCAGGATGGCCAGGTGCTGGCAATGTCGAGCCACGACCTGACCAGCCATGTCGCCGACTATGACATCGTCCGCAAGATGCGCGCGTCTAACCTGGTGCTGGGTCCGATGCTGGCCCGGCTGGGCCAGGCTGTTGTGTCACTGCCCGGCGGCTGCGCCATCGGTGCACGCCCGATGGATCTGCACATTCACGGGCTGGAAGCGCTGGGTGCCGAAATTGAGCTGAAGGACGGCTATCTGCACGCCAAGGCACCCAAGGGCTTGAAAGGCGCGGTGGTGGAGCTGAGCTTTGCCTCCGTCGGAGCGACCGAGAACATCATGATGGCGGCGACACTTGCCAAGGGCACCACCGTCATCAAAAACGCCGCGCGCGAGCCGGAAATCGTCGATCTGGCCGATTGCCTGCGCAAGATGGGTGCGCAGATTGAGGGCGACGGCTCCCCCGACATCACCATCCAGGGCGTCGACCGGCTGCATGGCGCCACCCACCAGGTGGTGACCGACCGGATCGAACTGGGTACCTATATGCTGGCCCCCGCGATCTGCGGCGGCGAGGTGGAGCTGCTGGGCGGCCGCCGCAGCCTGCTGGACAGCTTCTGCACCAAGCTGGAAGCAGCCGGCATCGAGATCACCGAAGGCAAGAACAGCCTAACCGTCAGCCGCAAGAACGACCGGGTGCGCGCTGTGGATGTGGTGACCGAACCCTTCCCTGGCTTCCCCACCGACCTGCAGGCGCAGATGATGGCGCTGATGTGCACCGCCGAAGGCACCGCGGTTCTGGAGGAGAAGATTTTTGAAAACCGATTCATGCACGCGCCAGAACTGGTGCGCATGGGCGCCCAGATCGAAGTCCACGGCGGCCATGCCACGGTGACCGGTGTCGAGAAACTGAAGGGCGCACCGGTGATGGCCACCGATCTGCGCGCCTCTGTTTCGCTGATCCTGGCCGGCATGGCGGCAGAAGGCGAAACCAAGGTCAGCCGGGTCTACCACCTGGACCGCGGCTATGAGCATGTGGTGCGCAAGCTGTCCGGTGTCGGTGCAAAAATCGAGCGGATCAAGGAGCAGTCATGACAGATGCCAGCTTCGAGGATGGCCGCGAGGCGCCGCTGAATCTGGGCGCGCTGGAGGAGGAGGACCTTAAAGTCCTGTCCTCGCTGCTGCAGGACGCGGTGTTTCCGGTGACTGAAATGAGCTGGCGCGCGGCAGAGCGCCGCTTTGCCCTGCTAGTCAACCGGTTTCGCTGGGAAGACCGCGACTCGGCAGAGCGCCGGGGCCGGACTTATGAACGGGTGCAGTCGCTGCTGGTCGTGGACAATGTGCTGGGGGTGTCCTCACAAGGGGTCGACCGCAAGGACAAGGACCTGATCCTGTCGCTGCTCTCTGTCACCTTTGAGCCGGGCGAAGACGGCGCGGGCCATGTGCTGCTGACCCTTGCAGGCGATGGTGCGGTGCGTCTGTCGGTGGAGGCGCTGGAGGTCTCCCTGCGCGATGTCACACGGCCCTACCAGGCCCCTTCCGGCCAGGCGCCGGACCACGGCGCCTGAACCGTGCAGAACAAGCGCGGCATTTCCCAGGCCTTCGCCGCCCCGGCGGCACCGCTGGAGATCCGCCGCGCGACGGTTTTTGACGTCTTTGCCATGAGCCGGGTTCTTATCGCCTCGATCCGCGATATGTGCCAGGCCGACCACTGCGGTGATGCCACCCGGATCGCGGAGTGGACTGCAAACAAGACGCCGGAGGAGATCCGCGGCTGGGTTGGCGGACCGGGGCGTTACTGGCTGGCCGAACATGGCGGAGAGGCCGCCGCCGTAGGCGGGCTCTCTCCGGGCGGTGCCATCTCCCTGCTGTATGTTGCCCCAGCCGCGGCCGGCAGGGGCACTGGCGCCGCGATGCTGGCTCATTTGGAAACAGAACTGCTGCGGGATGGCCATACCGAGGGCCGCCTTGATGCCACCCGGACAGCGCTGGACTTCTACCGCAAACACGGCTGGGAGACCTCGGAGGAGACCGGCGGATGCTGCGGTACCCCCTGCATTCCGATGCGCAAAGCCCTGGACTAAGGTCTCAGCGCCTTTGGCTGGGCATACCCAGTCCTTTTGCCTTGCGTCCAATTGCACCGGCTTCACGCATAAATCTTGAGGCTCTGCCCCCATGCCGCTATGCGGGGGCCAAAGGAGATCCCGATGCCGCAGTTTCTGAACACCGCCGATGCCGGTTTTGAACAGTCCTTCACCGCGCTTTTGGGTGCCAAACGCGAGGACAGCCCGGATGTGGATGCCATCGTGGCCGGGATCATTGCAGATGTACGTGCCCGCGGCGATGCGGCGCTGGTGGAGCTGACGGCGAAATTCGACCGGCTGGAACTGGACGCATCGCAACTGCGTTTCACCGAAGCCGAGGTGGATGCAGCGATCGCTGATGTTCCGGCAGAGGAGCGCAGCGCGCTGGAGCTGGCGGCAGAGCGCATCCGTGCCTATCACGCGCGCCAGATGCCGGAAAATGCACAGTGGACGGACGAGAGCGGCGCAACGCTGGGCTGGCGCTGGTCGGCGGTCTCTGCTGCCGGGCTTTATGTTCCAGGCGGGCTGGCCTCCTACCCGTCCTCGGTTCTGATGAACGCGATCCCGGCCAAAGTTGCCGGTGTCGAACGGCTGGCGATCACAGTGCCGACCCCGGACGGGCAAGTGAACCCGCTGGTACTGCTGGCGGCGCGGCTGGCGGGTGTGGATGAGATCTACCGCGTCGGCGGCGCGCAGGCGGTGGCGGCGCTGGCCTATGGCACCGAGAGCATCGCGCCGGTGGACAAGATCACCGGCCCCGGCAACGCCTTTGTCGCCGCGGCCAAGCGGCGGGTGTTCGGCAAGGTCGGCATCGACATGATTGCAGGCCCATCGGAGATCCTGGTGATTGCGGACAAGGACAACAACCCGGACTGGATCGCCCTGGACCTGATGAGCCAGGCCGAACACGACGAAAGCGCCCAGTCGATCCTGATCACCGATGACGAAGGCTTTGGCCGTGCGGTAGCTGAGGCCGTGGACAAGCGCCTGGAAACGCTGGAGCGCCGCGCCATTGCCGGCGCCTCCTGGCGCGATTTCGGCGCGGTGATCACGGTGAGGGACCTGGATGAGGCGGCAGCGCTGTCGAACCGCATTGCGCCGGAGCACCTGGAGCTGTGTGTCGCCGATCCGGTAGCCTTGAGCGAAAAAACAGTGCACGCCGGCGCCATCTTTCTCGGCCAGTACACCCCCGAAGCAATTGGCGATTACGTTGGCGGACCGAACCACGTGCTGCCGACAGCACGCTCTGCCCGGTTCTCTTCCGGCCTGTCAGTGATGGATTTCCTCAAGCGCACGACGCTAAGCCAGATGACCCCGGATTCGCTGCGCGCCATCGGCCCTGCAGCCGAGGTGCTGGCAAAAAGCGAAAGCCTGGAAGCGCACGGGCTGTCAGTAACTGCACGTCTGGCTGCGCTGAACGGGTAACGCAGAAAGGGGCGCTGCCCCTCTGCGCGTGCCGCGCATTCACCCCGGGATATTTGGGGCCAGAAAGAAGCGGCTGGCAGATCAATAATGCGCAGTGTATCCGCCGTCCACGGCCAGTACCTGCCCGGTGATGTAAGACGCGGCGGGTGACGCGAGGAACAGGATCGCGGGAGCAAGCTCTTCCGGTTCGCCCCAGCGGCCCAGCGCGGTAGCGTTTCTGAGCTTCTCCGCAATTGCCGGATCCGCAGCTGCGGCCATATTGGGTGCGGTCTTGAAGAAGCCCGGGGCAATCGCGTTCACCGTGATCCCCTGGGGGCCAAGCTCTGCCGCCAGCGCCTTGGTCATGCCGTTGATGCCGGCCTTGGCGGTGGTATAGGCGGCGTCGCCGGATTGCGCGATGAGGCCAGCAATCGACGAGATGTTGATGATGCGGCCCCAGCCCTTGGGCGCCATCTGCGCCGCCGCCATCTGGGACAGGCGGAAGGGCGAGACCAGGTCGACCTCCCACAGCGATTGCAGATCGGCACGGGTGAATTCGGGCAGGCTGCGCCGGTCGCGCTGGCCGACGTTGTTGACCAGGATGTCCAGCCCGCCCTCCTGTGCGATCTCGGCCATCGCCCTGGTCGCGGCGCTTTCGTCGGCGATATCCAGCACCAGCGGGCGGGCGGTGCCGGGCAGCCGGGCGCGCGCGGCATCCAACCGCGCCCTGCTGCGGCCATTGATCCAGACCTCAGCCCCGGCCTCTGCCAGAAGGCGGGCCGCGGCGAAGCCGAGACCGTCAGTGGAGCCGGTCACCAGCGCACGTCGGCCATGAAGGGAAAACTGTTCGAGGGCTGTCATTTCTCTGTCTCCTGCTGGCGGCAGGCTGGTTGCGGAGGCGTTGCCTGTCAAGCACTGCCGCAAACGGGCAGGCGTTTGACGCCCGCTGCTGCATTGCCCCGGGCAAAGCGGTGCGATACTCATGGCCGGACGCCCCTGCGCAGATCAGAGACAAAGACCCATGAGCCGCATCAGCCATATCGAACTGGACGACCGCAACCTGCCGCCCCCGACGCCCGAGATCGAGCAGGAGCGCAAGGTGGCGATCTATGACCTGATCGAGGACAACAGCTTTGCCCTGCCGCAGCGGGAAGACCGCGACATTCCGGCCGGTCCCTACCACTTGGGGCTGGCGATCCGCGACAAGCGGCTGGTCTTTGACATCAACACCGAAGCCGGGGAGAAGGCTGCAGAGTTTCACCTGTCGCTGTCGCCCTTCCGGCAGGTGGTCAAGGACTACTACCAGATCTGTGAGAGCTATTTCACTGCGGTAAAGACAATGCCCCCCAGCCAGATCGAAACCATCGACATGGCGCGGCGCGGCATTCACAACGAAGGCAGCCGGGTTCTGCAGGAAAGGCTGGAGGGCAAGGCCGAGGTCGACACCGACACCGCCCGCCGCCTGTTCACCCTGATCTGCGTCCTGCACTTCGGAGGCTGACGCGTGGAGGAGCTGCCGCAGTCCGTTCTGTTCTGTTGCGACCACAATTCGGTCCGCTCTCCGATGGCGGAGGGCATCATGAAGAAATTCTATGGCACCGGCACCTATGTGCAATCGGCCGGGGTCAAGAACGATATGGAGATCGACGGCTTCTCCATCGCGGTCTGCCAGGAGATCGACGTGGAACTGTCGCGCCACCGGTCGCGCTCCTTTGACGAGATGGAGCGCTGGGGCGATGACTTGTCGTCCTTTGACCTGGTGGTGGCGCTGTCGCCCGCCAGCCAGCGCCGGGCGCTGGAGCTCACCCGTTTTTTTCACCTCGATGTCGAATATTGGCCGATAATGGACCCTACCGGGCTCGGCGAGACGCGCCAGGCCAAGTTAGATATCTACCGTCAAACACGGGATCAAATCATCCAGCACCTGAAGAACCGCTGGGGTGAACCGACGGAGAGAACATGACCGACACCATCGCGCGCTATTTCGCAGCCTTCAACGCCGGCGACACGGACACCATGCTGGACTGCCTGGATGAGCAGATTGCCCATCATGTGAACGAGGGCAAAATCCGGGTGGGCAAGGAGAAGTTCGCGGAGTTCTGCGCCCATATGGACCGCTGCTACAAGGAAGAGCTGACCGATATGGTGATCTTTTCCGCAGAGGGCGGCAGCCGCGCCGCAGCGGAGTTCATCGTCAACGGCACCTATCTGGCAACCGACGAGGGCCTGCCGGAGGCCAAGGGCCAGACCTACCGCCTGCCTGCGGGCTCGTTCTTTGAGCTGAAGGACGGCAAGATTTCCCGCGTCACCACCTATTACAACCTGGCGGACTGGATAGCCCAGGTCTCAGCCGGATGACCATCCGGGTTGAAGCCATGACCGGCGCGGCGCTGGAGGCCGCGCTGGACGATGTGGCGCACCTGCGGATCACGGTGTTCCGCGCCTGGCCGTATCTATACGACGGGGATCTGGCCTATGAGCGGGAGTATCTGCAAAGCTACCGCGACAGCGCCCGCGCCGTGGTGGTCGGGGCCTTTGACGGGGATACCCTGGTGGGGGCCTCCACTGGCGCACCGCTGGCGGATCATGCAGATGATTTTGCGGCCGCGTTTGAAGGCGCCGGAATTGACCTGAACGACGTCTTCTACTGCGCCGAATCCGTGCTGCTGCCGGAATACCGCGGGCATGGCGTCGGTCATGGGTTCTTTGACGCGCGCGAGGCACATGCCCGGAAGCACGGGTTCAAGAAAACCGCCTTTTGCGGCGTGCAGCGTCCGGCGGATCATCCTTTGCGGCCTTCGGATTACGCGCCGCTGGATCCCTTCTGGCGCAAGCGCGGGTATGCGCCTCTGGAGGGTGCCATTGCGTATTTTTCCTGGAAGGATGTGGATCAAACCGGGGAAACCAGCAAGCCGCTGCAGTTCTGGATCCGGGATCTGTAACGGAGACAGGCGCCCCGACGGGCGCCTGACTGATTTGGCTCAGACGCCTTCTGGCCGCGCCGCCTGCACTTCTTCCAGCGCGATCTTCTGCTGGGTGGCATAAAGCTTCACGGAATCGCGGGCGTCATCAAATGTGCGCTTGGCCGCTGTCACCGCCTTGCCGGCCGCAACATATTCCTTCTTGCTGTAATCTTCCTGTTTGAACTGCTTGTAGTTCTCGGCGAGCTCCTTGAACAGTTTGGGCAAAGCGCCCTTCACGTTCTTGGCGTGGGCATCGATCTTGTAGGCCTTGGTCAGGTCGCGAATGCCCTTGTCGGCCTGGGCTTCGATCTTGGAGCGATCCGCGCCCTCCTTGTGATAGGCGGACTTCCAAGCCTTCTTGATTGCTTCCAGCTTGTTCAGCGCAGCATTCACATCCTTGGAAATGTCCAGGCAGGCGGCTTCGATCTTCTTGCCACGCACCTCGGCTGCCTTGATCTCCTTGATGATCAGCTTGCGGGTTTCTTCGTGCTCTTTCTTGAGCTTGGCCAGATGCTTGTCGGTTTCCTCGTTGGCCTTCTCGGCCTTCAGCTGCTGCGCCATTTGCTTTTGCTTGATCTTGTCCGCGTTGCGGGCCAGATCCGCCGCCGCATCTTCGCGTTTTTCGATCTGCTTGGCATAGGCCAGACACAGCTCGCGGCTGTGGGACTGCAGCTTGCCGCATTTGCCGCGCGCCTTGAGCATCGCGTTGGCCAGCATGCTGAAGGCCTGAACGATCTCCGGCATGTTATCCAGATCCGCCTTGGCCGGGTCGCCTGACGGCGGCACACCCAGTTTTTCCAGCTGGTCCATGTATTTAGCCACACCGCTGCCTTTGCAGGCGCCGGCACGGTATTCGCGCCAGAATTTGGTGCGGAAACCTTTTTTCGGGATGTCGGCAATAACGCCTTTCAGGTTCTTGTCATCAAGCTTGGTCGCCAAGGGAGTGGTCCTTCTTTCAATAAATCAAATGATCCGCTGCACGAGAGAATGGCCAAAATGCCGGGCAGCACCAAGATGGAACGCAGCACGCGGCTGTTTCCGTTGCAAAAATGTGCATTCTGTTTGAGTTTTTTCGGCGTGCCCGGCATCAGATGAAACCAGGGTGCCGCATAGCCTTGCGCAGGGCCGCTATGCCGGGCAATCCTTCGGAAGGACCGCACCGGGATGCGGCCACTGACTGCCGGAGAGACCGCATGAAAATCGCCACCGCCGCCTATCCGCTCGACTGGCTCGAAAGCTGGGCCCAGTACGAAGACAAGCTGGCCGCCTGGGTGGCAGAAGCCGCCGGCAATGGCGCGCAGCTGCTGGTGTTTCCCGAATACGGCGCGATGGAGCTGTCCACGCTGGATGGCGCTGCGGTTGCAGGTGATCTGGAGCAGTCGATTCATTCCGTATCGGAGAAAATGGAAGATGCGGCAGCGCTGCACCTGAAACTGGCTGCGGAACATGGCGTGCATATCCTCGGCGCCTCTGCCCCGGTGAACAGCGGGCTGGACCGGCCGGTGAACCGTGCGGAGCTTTACACGCCCACTGGCAAGCGGGATCATCAGGACAAGCAGATCATGACCCGGTTCGAGCGCGAGGAATGGGGCATCACGGGCGGCGGGCCGCTCAAGATCTTTGACACGTCCCTGGGGAGAATCGGCGTGCTGATCTGTTATGACAGCGAGTTCCCATTGCTGGGCCGCGCGCTGGCGGAGACAGATGTGATTCTGGTCCCATCCTGCACCGAGGCGCTGGCCGGCTATTGGCGGGTGCGCATCGGCGCGATGTCGCGGGCGCTGGAAAACCAGTGCGTGACCGCCATGGCCTCTATTACCGGGGCCAATGAATGGTCGGAAGCGGTGGACATGAACACCGGCACAGGCGGCATTTTCGGCCCGCCGGACAAGGGCTTCCCCGGCACCGGTGTTCTGGCCGAAGGCACCCTGAACCAGCCGGGCTGGACCTATGGAGAAGCGGACCTGGAGGCAATCGCCCATGTAAGGGCAGATGGCGGAGTGCTGAACCGGCTGCACTGGGAGGAGCAAATGCCGCGGGTGAAATCGGTCACAAAGGCCGCACTTTGCTGATTGAGCCCTTGAAATATTGGAAAAATGACCCCATTTAAGCGCACGTCCCGCAGTTTGCGGGTTAACCCAATGATGGAGACAACATGGCCAAGGAAGATACGCTCGAATTTCCCGGTGTCGTGAAGGAACTCCTGCCTAACGCGACGTTTCGGGTCGAGCTTGAGAACGGCCATGAAATCATCGCACATACGGCAGGCAAGATGCGCAAGAACCGCATCCGTGTTCTGGCTGGCGACAAGGTCCAGGTGGAAATGACCCCCTATGACCTGACCAAGGGCCGGATCAACTACCGCTTCAAGTAAGCGTTTGATCTGGAAGAAATATCAAGGCCCGGCATTCTGCCGGGCTTTTGTTTTTGGCGGCCTGACGGCCGCAGCTTCCGGCAGGGATATTTCGGGCAAGAGGAAAAGACCCGGCCCGCTTTCCTGACGGCGGATTTCGCCTTATGACAGGCGCAAAGAGATAAGAGGGCCACGGCATGGCATTTATCCTGGGATCGGGCAGCCCGCGGCGGCTGCAATTGCTGGCGCAACTGGGTGTGCATCCGGACGAGGTGTGCCCGCCGGAAATCGATGAGACCCCCCGAAAAGGCGAACTGCCGCGCGACTATTGCGCGCGCGTCACACGGGAAAAGACCGAAGCCGTTCCAGCCGGCCCTGATGACGTCGTTCTCTGCGCAGACACCACTGTGGCGCTTGGCCGCCGCATCCTGGGCAAGCCGCGCGATGCAGGCGAAGCCGCAGAATTCCTGCTGGCACTTTCCGGCCGCCGCCACCGCGTGATTACCGCCGTTGCGGTGCGCCGCGGGGACCGGGTATGGGAGAAAGACGTGGTCAGCCAGGTGAAGATGAAAAACCTCTCTGACGAGGAACTGAACGCCTATCTCACCACCGGCGATTGGGAGGGCAAGGCCGGCGCCTATGCCATCCAGGGCCCTGCCGGCGCTTTCATTCCGTGGATCAGCGGATCCTTTACCGGCATCGTCGGTCTGCCGCTCTCTGAAACCGCAAACCTGCTGCGCGCCGCCGGGCTGCCGCTCTATCAGGAGGCCGCCGCATGAAGGGCCGCACCATCATTCTCGACCACATCCAGGACCGCGAAGCCGCAGCCCTTATGGTGGACGGCAAGCTGGAAGACATCCTGGTCGAAAGCGACGCCCCTGCCCCCGGCACCATCTACCGCGCCCGCGCCGACCGGCCGGTCAAGGGCCAGGGCGGCATGTTCCTGACCACGCCGGACGGCCCAGCCTTCCTGCGCCAGGTCAAGGGGCTGGCACCGGGCCAGATGATCCTGGTGCAGGTCTCCGGCTATGCCGAGCCTGGCAAAGCCATTCCGGTGACCCAGAAGCTGCTGTTCAAGAGCCGCTTCGCCATTGTCACGCCGGAGGCGCCGGGGCTGAACATCTCGCGCAGCATCCGCGACGAGGATGAACGCGACCGGCTGCTGGAGATTGCCCATGAGGAAATGGACGCCTCTGGTTACGGCTTGATCCTGCGCTCTGCCTGCGCCGGGGCAGACAGTGAAGAGATCGCCGAAGACGTTGCCACCATGGCGGCCATGGCGGCGCAAGTGATGCAGGATGAAGGGACCGAGCCTGAGGTTCTGGCCCAAGGCGACACTCCGCACCTGCTGGCCTGGCGGGACTGGGTAGAACCTGCGGATATTGAGCGCGAGCCGGGCGGGTTTGAGCGCCTCGGCGTGCTGGACGCACTGGACACGGCTCAAGGCATCCGCGAGCCGCTGCCAGGGGGTGCTTTCCTGTTCATCGAGCCGACCCGCGCCCTGGTCGCGGTGGATGTGAACACCGGTTCGGACACCTCTCTTGCAGCAGGCATCAAGGCCAATATGGCGGCCGCCAAGGCCCTGCCCCGCGCCCTGCGGATGCGCGGCCTGGGTGGACAGATCGTGCTGGACCTGGCCCCGATGCCGAAAAAGGACCGCCGCGGGTTTGAAACCGCGCTGCGGGCCGCTTTCCGGGCGGATTCCGAGGAAACCGTACTGGCAGGCTGGACCAACCTCGGCCACTACGAATTGCAGCGCAAGCGCGGCCGGATTGCCCTGAGCGAGGTGCTGAAATGAGCTGTCCGGTCTGCGGCGGGGAATCGCAAAAGAGCTACCGCCCATTCTGCTCCAAGCGCTGTGCCGATATCGACCTCGGAAAATGGCTGACCGGCGCCTACTCAGTGCCCAGCCAGGACCCGGAAGACATTGAAAACGCTTTGGAAGAAGCGGAACGCGCGCAAGCATCCAAAGAAAAACCGCAGCAGACGCGCCATTAGCGATTTTCTTTGAAAAACCCTCTGGACACCGCCGCGCCCACGGCATAGAAGGCCCCCACCCAAGGCGAACAGCCTTCCCGTGCCCGGGTAGCTCAGGGGTAGAGCAGTGGATTGAAAATCCTCGTGTCGGTGGTTCGATTCCGCCCCCGGGCACCATTTAACTAATCAAGCTTCTGGTTAAGCCGCTGAAAAGCAAGAAAAATTGGCGATGAGACTCTTCAAGAGCGCCATAATTGCTACAGTTTTTGCTACGGACAATACTAAGGCGATGGGGCCGTCGCGGCGGGATTGCCCCCTGATATCGGCCAAACCAAGAGAAGTTCGCGGTGCCCTCAACATTGACGCCCCGGGAGCAAAAAAATCGCGAAGGCGTATACTTGGGCATTCGTGTGAGCCGCGGCATCAGCGTCTGCGCTCTGCACCGTCTGCGCAGTGTTGGCGGGTGATCCGGAACCGCATGTTCAAATGCACAGCGAAGGCTTCAATAAACAAGCCCCCCAGCAGCGGCCCTGTTTTCTCAGCCCCGTTTCGCGCACCGGATGAGGAAAGCGGTTCGCAGTCAAGGCGGCGCATCACGGGATGCGCCGCGGATCTTAGGTTTCGAACAGGGCGTTCGCAATAGCTTCCGCTTCAGCGGCGTCGAGAGCATGCTCAACAGCCGTAGCCAAGTCGACGACCTCATCGAGAACAACGAGCAGGGCGCTGGCGCGTTCCGTGCGAACCGACACTTGATAACCGCAATCGGGATCATGCTCATGACCACGCCATGCAAAAGTCGTCTCTTTCTCGGCCTCCTGCCCAAGGAGCACGATGAGTGCTTCCAGATCACTTAGGAAAGTTTCGTTGATGATGGTCCGCGCGCCAATCCGCCGACTGATATCACCCGCGATTTTGCGATGACGTGGAGCCAGCAGTGGAATGATTTTCGCGTCGAGGCACTTGCCCACTGTGCGGGAGTGGCCGAGGGCAACAGCTACGAGTCCGGAGACATTGTCCATCAAGCGACCTCCTTGATACCAGTTTCGGCGTAGATGCGCATCGCATCAAGACCTCGATCGAGAGCTTCGGCGCAGAGCCGCGCATCGTCGGCGCGAGGATCGTCGGGATGAACCGAGAGGAAACGGACCGCCTCGAAGCTGTCGATTTCGCCAGTGAATTCGAGCGTCAGAAGCCGGCGGAGAGCAGCCAGATCTGCCTCAACCTCCTCGAGCCCTTCCCCGCGGGCTATTGCCTCTGCCACCACCAGAGCGCGGTTTTTCCAAGACTCCCCTCCGAGGAGTTCGGCCGCTGCGGCGAGACGATCCGCATCAGCCTGGAGCCAAGCGGCGAATTTTCCGCATCGTCTGTCTCCTCGCTTGGAGAACAGGCTAACTTCAAATCGCGGACTTTTCAGGGGAGCACGTCAGGGGATCTGGCCGGGCTGCTGCGGCTTGCGGCGGGTACGGAGGGTCCCAACACGAAGAAGGCCCCGGATGGTTCATCCGAAGCCTTTGATATGTCAGGTGAATTAGTGTTGGTTGCGGGAGCAGGATTT
>NZ_JWLH01000009.1:0-141301 GCF_000813925.1 Leisingera sp. ANG-S5
CCCGGCAAAGGCGGGGGGGGGCGGCGCGCCGGGGGGACGGGGGGGGGGCAGAAAGGGGGGGAAAGCGGGGCTGTAATGGGGCTTCCACGGCCCAGAGCGGGGGTGCCCGGGGGAAACCTGCCCCGCGTTCCCTGCGGGGGGGTCAAAACCGGGGGGGGGGGGGCAACCGCCACTGTGACGGTCCGGCCCAGCTGCATCCAGGGAACCGCGCAGTGGCGCAGCCAGAACCGCGCGGGTTTGCAGGCCAGCAGCCGGGAGTTGGCCATCTGGCCGGACAAGTCAGCGCGGGGCATCCGGTACTGGCGGGACAATGTGTCCTGGACCTGGTCCTCGCTTGCCAGCCCTTCGGCAACCAGCACCCGTCCAAGCGCGGCTTTCTGGTGCTGCCGCAGCACCAGAGCCTTCATCATGCTGCTGTTGTCTACCGGCGGCGGCGCATCCGGCGGCAGCCCTTGCTGCGGGAGCTTTCCCTGCTGCGGCGGCCGGAGCTGCCGCAGCGGCTGTGACACAATACCCATCGCCCGTCCGCAACACTGAAACCAGAGGCGTTCAGGCTGGCGGCGGGGGGTTAAGAGTTGGTAAATGCGGTGTTAACCATGCCGCCAGAGCGGCATGGCCGGCCGATTTTTTACGCAGATTTGCGTTCTGCCATCGCGTCGGCAAAGCGCTCGAACAGGTAGAAGCTGTCCTGCGGGCCGGGGCTGGCCTCGGGGTGGTGCTGCACCGAGAACACCGGCTTGCCGGCAATGCGAATACCGCAGTTGGAGCCGTCGAACAGCGAGACATGCGATTCTTCGACGCCCTCCGGCAGGGTCTGCGCATCCACCGCAAAGCCGTGGTTCATCGAGGTGATTTCCACTTTGCCGGTGGAATGCTCCTTGACCGGGTGGTTGGCGCCGTGGTGGCCGTGGTTCATCTTGACGGTCTTGGCGCCCAGGGCCAGGGCCAGCATCTGGTGGCCGAGGCAGATGCCAAAGACCGGCAGGTCAGCTTTCAGCACGTCCTGGATCATCGGCACCGCGTATTCGCCAGTGGCCGCCGGATCGCCCGGGCCGTTGGACAGGAACACGCCGTCGGGATTGTGCGCCAGCACTTCCTCGGCGGTGGCGGTGGCGGGCAGCACGGTCACGTCGCAGCCCGCGGAGGCGAGGCAGCGCAGGATGTTGCGCTTGGCACCATAGTCAACAGCCACAACCTTGTGCTTGGGCGCTTCCTGGCGGGCATAGCCGTCCGGCCAGGCCCAGCGCATCTCGTCCCAGCGGTAGCTTTGCGCGCAAGTGACGTCCTTGGCCAGGTCCAGCCCGACCAGGCCCGACCAGCCGCGGGCCTTGGCGACCAGCGCCTCAACGTCGAAGTTTCCCTCCGGGTCGTGGGCCAGCGCGACATGCGGCGCGCCTTGCTGGCGGATCGCGCGGGTCAGGCGGCGGGTGTCGATGCCGCCGATGGCGATGCGTCCGGTGCGGGTGAGCCAGTCCTTCAATTCTTCGGTGGCGCGCCAGTTGGAGGCCAGCGTCGGATCCCATTTCACCACCATGCCCGCAGCAACGGGATCGCCGGTTTCGTCGTCTTCAGGTGTCACGCCGGTGTTGCCGATATGCGGGAAGGTGAAGGTGACGATCTGGCCGGCATAGGAGGGATCGGTCATGATCTCCTGATAGCCGGTCATCGCGGTGTTGAAGCAGAGCTCGGCCACGGTGTCGCCGGTCGCGCCGAAACCGGTGCCGTAAAAGACGGTGCCATCAGCGAGCGCCAGGCATGCGGTGGGCTTGGTCGGGGCGGAAGCGGCCATTGCGCGAGTCTCCATGCGGGTAAAATTCATGGGCTTGTAAGGGGAGCGCCCATGCGGGTCAAGCCTGCAAGAGGCGGGCAGGCTGACGCGGGGACAGGAATGGAAAGTTTACTGTAAACTTGCACAGCTGCATAAGAATGGATAACCATCGGTGTCCGGCAACCATGGGGATGCTTTTGCATATGGATACGCGCACTCGGGTCAATCAGGCCCTGAAGCAGGCGATGAAAGACAAGGCGGCGGAGCGGCTGTGTACGCTGCGGCTGATCAATGCTGCGATCAAGGACCGCGAAATTGCTGCCCGCGCCGATGGCGAGGAAACCAGCATCGGAGATGAGGAAATCCTCGCCATTCTGAGCAAGATGACCAAGCAGCGCAAGGAAAGCGCCCACGCCTATGAGGAAGGCGGGCGGCTGGATCTGGCGGAGCGGGAACTGGGCGAGATCGCCGTCATCGAGGAATTCCTGCCGCAGCAACTGAGCGACGAGGAGGCGGCTGAGGCGGTAAAGACGGTAGTTGCGGAGACCGGCGCCGAATCGATTCGCGACATGGGCAAGGTGATGGCCGCGCTGAAGGCGAAATACACCGGCCAGATGGATTTCGGCAAAGCCGGCCCGATGGTCAAGGATCAGCTCTGCAGCAAGGGCGACTGCTGAGGGAAGGCACGCTGGCGCGTGCTGCCTCCGGCGGGGGTATTTGAGACCAGAAAGAAGCGTAAGGCCCGCATCGCGGGCCTTTCTTATGTCAGCTAGCTGGACAGGGCGTCTTTGAGGTCGCCGTAGAGCGCGACCCGTTCTTCTTCCGAGAGGAAGGCGCCGATTTCCACCTCGCGGCCGCCGCCCTGCAGGGTGACATAATGGGGCACCGGGCCGTCATGCTCGTGCATCTCGACGCGGGTCCAGTAGCGGTTGCAGCGCCAGCTTTGCCGCTTGCCGTCCGGGTTGATCCGCTCCAGCCGGGCTTCCTCGGCGGTGAGGGTCAGCACTTCGAGGATCTGGTGGTCGCGGCGGCTGCGGTCCAGCGCCCATTTCATGCCGAACAGCGCCAGCAGCAGGAATGGCAGGAGGCCCCAGAGCAGGAAGGATCCCAGCAGCGGCAACAGTGGCACGCAGATCAAAGCTGCAGTGACGCCAATAAAACGCGCGTACCCCTTGGGCGGCAGCGACTGGTGCGGCCAGAGGTGCAGTTCACGCTCGGCGCCAGACTGCGGGCGGATCCAATTGTAGGGCATAGGTTCGGGCCTGAAGAGGGAGAGCGCTCTATGAATGATGTGCCGGAAGGGCGGAAATTCCACTGCGGCCATTTATCCGGACAAGCGGGTATGAAAAAGGCCCCGGAGCATCAGCACCGGGGCCTTTCTGTATCAGCTTCTCAGCCGCTTAGTGCGAATGCGAGCGGTCCCAGTCTTCCTGCTTGGGCAGGATTTCGAAGGTGTGCTCCGGCGGCGGGGAGGGCAGGGTCCACTCCAGGGTGTCCGCATATTCGTTCCAGTAGTTGTTCTGGGTGACGCGGGCGCCGCGCAGCAGCGAATAGATCACCACGCCGAAGAACAGGATGAACGAAGCGAAGGAGATGAACGCGCCATAGGACGAGATCTTGTTCCAGTAGGCAAAACCTTCCGGGTAGTCGATGTAGCGGCGCGGCATGCCCTGACGGCCCAGGAAGTGCTGCGGGAAGAAGGTCAGGTTGGCGCCGATGAAGAACAGCCAGAAGTGGATCTGTGCGCCCAGCTCGTTGTACTGGCGGCCGGTCATCTTGCCGAAGTAGAAGTAGATGCCCGAGAAGATCGCGAACACCGCACCCAAGCTCATCACGTAGTGGAAGTGAGCCACAACGTAGTAGGTGTCGTGATAGGCGCGGTCGACAGCCGCCTGGCTCAGCACCACGCCGGTCACACCGCCAACGGTGAACAGGAACAGGAAGCCGAAGGCAAACATCATCGGTGCTTTGAACTCGATCGAGCCGCCCCACATGGTTGCGATCCAGGAGAACACTTTAACCCCGGTCGGAACCGCGATCACCATGGTGGCCAGCATGAAGTAGGCCTGCTGGTTCAGCGACATGCCGACGGTATACATGTGGTGCGCCCACACGACGAAGCCCAGAACGCCGATCGCAATGATCGCCCAGACCATCGGCAGGTAGCCGAAGACAGGTTTGCGCGCAAAGGTGGCGATGACGTGGGAGATGATGCCGAAGCCGGGCAGGATCACGATGTACACTTCCGGGTGGCCGAAGAACCACAGGATGTGCTGGTACAGGATCGGGTCGCCGCCGCCTGCCGCGTCAAAGAAGGTGAAGCCGAAGTTGCGGTCCATCAGCAGCATGGTGATGGCGCCGGCCAGAACCGGCAAGCTCAGCAGGATCAGCCAGGAGGTGACGAAGATCGACCAGGAGAACAGCGGCACCTTGAACAGGGTCATGCCCGGGGCGCGCATGTTCAGGAAGGTGGTGATCATGTTGATTGCACCCAGGATCGAGGAGGCGCCCGAGACGTGCACGGCGAAGATCGCCAGGTCCATCGAGTAGCCGCCTTCGTTCACGGACAGCGGCGGGTACAGAACCCAGCCGACGCCGGAGCCCAGCTGGTCATTGCCGCCCGGGGAGACAACCGAGAGAACCGCCAGCGAGGTGCCTGCGACATACATCCAGAACGACAGGTTGTTCATCCGCGGGAACGCCATGTCCGGTGCGCCGATCTGCAGCGGCATGAAGTAGTTGCCGAAACCGCCGAACAGGGCCGGAATCACCACGAAGAACATCATCAGGATGCCGTGGGCGGTGATCATCACGTTCCAGAGGTGGCCGTTCGGAGTACATTCCGCAGCGGCGTCTGCGAACAGGCGCGCGCCTTCAAGGCACATGTATTGAACGCCGGGATCCATCAGCTCCAGCCGCATGTAGACGGTGAAGATGACGGAGATGAGACCTGCAATCGCCGAGACGATCAGGTAAAGAATGCCGATATCCTTATGGTTCGTGCTCATGAACCAGCGGGTGAAAAAGCTCCGCTCGTCCTCGTGGCCGTGACCATGAATGGCTGCGTCTGCCATTTAGGTGCCTCCTGCTGCATAACGAAAGGCCCCCGGAGACGGACTCCGGGCGGCCTGGATTCCTTGCGAGTTTTAGTGTGGCCTGCCGGGGCCTTCAATGGCGGAGTTTGATCTGGATCAAGATTTATTGCCGCAGGGGCTTGAATGCCCTGGGATTTGCCCGGCTCAGACGGCTTGACCTGGGGGCGGGGCGCGCGCACAACCGGGGAAAGCCAGAACAAGGAGCCCGGACGCATGCCTGATTATGACCCCGACAATATTTTTGCCAAGCTCCTGCGCGGGGAGATCCCGTCCACCCGCGTTTATGAGGATGACGATACCCTGGCCTTCATGGATATCATGCCACGCGCAGACGGGCATCTGCTGGTTATCCCCAAGACCCCCTGCCGCAATATCCTGGATGCCAGCCCGGCGCAGCTGGGCGCAGTGATGCAGACGGTGCAGAAACTGTCGCAGGCAGTGATCGCGGCGTTCGGCGCGGACGGGGTCACCGTGCAGCAGTTCAATGAGGCGGCTGGCGGGCAGGAGGTGTTCCACCTGCACATGCATGTGCTGCCGCGGCACGAGGGCGACCGGCTGCGCCCGCCGGGCACCATGGGCGACATGGACCTGATCCAGGCCCAGGCGGAAAAGATCCGCGCGGCGCTGGCGGACAGCTGACGTTCTCCTCCTTTGCATTTTGAAATGCAAGAACACCGCAGAGGTTCTGCGGTGTTTTCTGATGCGAATTTATGCATCTGAAATAAATGTTGAATTTTAGTTGAATTTGATCATAGCTGTTTCGCAAATTGGTTGTAGGTCAAAGAGGGCGCGCGCGCCCAAGCGTATGGGAACCCAAGAATTGGGGTAGACCGGCACGGAATGCCTGCCTGGTTTCGGGCGGCATCAGCCGGGCATTTTTAGTTTACAGGCATGTCGCCTGAAACATGCGGGCCAGAAGGTCTGCACTCGCCTGTGCGCTTGCTGAATGCTTGCCGGGCGCAGGGTCTCTTTGACGTTAAAGCAGTATTGGAGGGGCGGGGTGACGCTCTTGTGCCGTGCGCAGACCTTGTCGCAGGATCAGGTCGTGGCCGCAATTTATGAAACGATGATCCGGCCAGAGCAATTCGACCGGTTTATGCCCGGCCCGCATGATGGTCCGGTTGCGCCTTCTCCGGGCCGCATGCAGCAAGGACGGCTCAGGACCGCACCGGTGCTGCAAGCGCATTTCGCACGGGCGGCCGGGATCCAGGAGCAGCAATGGCAGCGGGCGGGGCGGCCGCACCCGGGCGCGTATTCGGGCAATTGCACCCGGTTCTGGCTTCTGGTGGATGCGAACGCAGGCGGAGGTCTTCTGAATGCCTCGCAGCGGGCAGCGCGCCAGCTGGCTGGCGGCATGGCAATTCCTGCAGCGCTGGGGCTAACACCAGCAGCAGCGGAACACTGGCAGAATTACCTTGAGGACGTGCGCAGCGGGAATTTCTCCTGGCGCGATGTCCTGCTGCTTGCGGCCTGCGGCCCCGGAGAGCAATTTTTGTGCCGCCCGGTTCGCCTGAACGGTGGCGGCGTTGCGGTCATGGCTGAGCGGTTGGAGGGGGATTGGGCCACCGACGCTGCGGCGCCGGTTGCGGCTGCTTTGGGTTTGCAGCAGCAGGGCTTCGAGCCTTTAAGGGACGCGGCAGCCAGGGGCGGCGGCAAGGTGGGGGGCAGGCTGGAGCAGGCCGCTGAGCAAGCGGGAGCGCCAGGCCCGGCGGAGCTGGTCCGGCTGGCCGCCTTCCTGATGAACGAGCACAGCCGGGATCTGGCTATTGCCAAGGGTGACCTGCTGCCGCCATCCGGGACCTTCGAAGACAGCTCGGGCCAGCGCTCTCAATACTTCCGGCTAGGGGCAGAG
The DNA here is from genome assembly GCF_000813925.1 of Leisingera sp. ANG-S5. Classification (NCBI taxonomy): domain Bacteria; kingdom Pseudomonadati; phylum Pseudomonadota; class Alphaproteobacteria; order Rhodobacterales; family Roseobacteraceae; genus Leisingera; species Leisingera sp. ANG-S5. The sequence continues at coordinate 6,716 of NZ_JWLH01000009.1, forward strand.
ACTGGCCAGCCGGTGATTTTCGTGCATGGGATGCTGGACGGGATTGCACCGCTGCAGCGCTTGCAGCCGCAGTTGCGGACGTTGGGGTTCAGGGTCTATGCACCGATGCGCCGCGGCTATGGCGGATCGGTGCCGCTGAAACGCGAAGAGGATCCCGCTGATGCCTTTGTCAAGCAGCTGGCTGCTTTGATGGCGCACGAGAACCTGCAGCGCCCTGTGCTGCTGTGCCATCGCGGAGGTGCGCTTTATGGCTTTCAGGCAGCCCGCCGCCTGGACAGCAGGATTGCCGGTTTGGTGGCAGCTGCTTCAAACTGCGCCATCAGTTCGCCCCGGCAGTTCTCCGGTCTGAGCGGCTACGCATGGCTGGTCGCGCTGGCCGCCGCCCGCGCCAGCTGGATGCTGCCCGCGCTGATGAAAGGCTGGGCCGCAGCGCTGCACTGGTACGGGCCCAAGACCCTGCTGCGGATGCAAACCCGCAGCGGCAGCAAGGAGCGGGCCATGCTGTCGCAGCTGGACCTTCTGCAGCTGCTTCAGCAAAGTCAGCGGCTGTTCCAGGAACAGGGCGGCGCGGGATTCCTGGCTGATGTTCAGATGCTGCGGCAAGGGGTGCAGGCGGTGGTGCCGGGCAAGAATACACGGTCGGTGTTTGTACATGGAGGAGAGGATCACATTGCGCCGCTCTCCGCTGTTCGCGAGATGCTGGGCGGCCTGCCGGATGCCAGGCTGTGCATCAGCCAGGATGCCGGAGCACTCCTGTTCTACACTTTCCCGGAGCTGGTGCTGACAGCGCTGCAGGATCTTGCGTCCGTAGCAGACAGTTGAGGTCAGCGTCCAAAGACCTGCGCGAAACTGCGTTTCAGGGCGACATCCACATCTGCCATCGTCACCGGCAGCCCCAAATCCACGAGGCTGGTCACCCCGTATTCTGTGATGCCGCAGGGAACGATGCCCGTGAAATGTTCCAGTTCCGGTTCAACGTTGATGGAGATGCCGTGGAAGCTCACCCATTTCCGCAAGCGGATTCCGATGGCGGCAATCTTGTCCTCAGCCATACTGCCCGCAAGGGTCCGCGGCTTTTCAGGCCGCTCGACCCAGACGCCGACCCGGCCTTCGCGGATGTGGCCCTTGATGTTGAACTCATCCAAAGCCGCGATCACCCAGCTTTCCAGCTGCTGAACAAAACGGCGCACATCGTGGCCGCGTTTGCCCACGTCCAGCATCACATAGACCACCCGCTGTCCCGGCCCGTGATAGGTGTACTGGCCGCCGCGCTTGCTCTCATAGACCGGGAAACGTTCGGGATCTGTCAGGTCTTCACGTTTGGCAGAGGTGCCGGCTGTGTAAAGCGGCGGGTGCTCAACCAGCCAGATGCATTCTTCCGCCGATCCGGCAGCAATTGCCGCAGCGCGCTCCTCCATGAAGGCAACCGCTTGATCATACTCGACTAAACCGTCTGATGTGATCCACTCAACCATGCCCGATGCCGTCTTCTTCCATCGTTTGTAAGGGGGGCGGATAAAATTGGCCGGAAAACCCCTAGGTGCCAGTGCTTTCTGTGGAGTATCCTGATTCCATAGCGAGTATCCATAGGGGGCGCGTATCATGTTTATCAAGCCGCTCAAGCCGGCCCTTACCGCCGCATTTCTGGCAACATCCGTCACCAGTCCTGCAGCCGCGGACGAATTGGGGGCCGCCATTGCCGGCGCCGTGATCGGCGGCGTCATTGTCAATGAAGTCCACAAGAACAAGCAACGGCGCCGCGCCGCCACTACCTACAGGCGCGCACCAACCTATTCGGCGGCGCGGGCTGAAAACCGGGAAACCCAGGTTGCGCTCAACTATTTCGGCTTTAATTCGGGAACCCCGGACGGGGTGCTGGGCCGCCGGTCCCGTGCGGCCATTACCCAGTACCAGGTCCACATGGGCTATCCGGCCACCGGCCATCTGGCACCGTATGAGCGAAATTTCCTGGTCAGCTCCTACAACCGGGCCCAGGTTGGCGGCCCGCAGGTTATCAAGGCGATGCAAGGCCCGCAGGGCGTGCGCGGTGTGCTGCACACCTGGCGGGATGAGGCCGCAGGCATCCGCGCTCCAGGCAGCACCTATGCCAGCGGCGGTTATGGCGGGCTGCCGCCAGAAGTCAGCCACGCGGTGGATGAAATTGCCGCCAGCTCCGAACCGACCGGCGAACAGCTGCTGCAGCGCACCGGCTTCATGCAGCTGGCAGACCTGAATGGCGACGGCCGCAACGATTATGTGCTGGATACCTCAGTCTCCGGCAGCTCGTTCTGGTGCGGCGCGTCAAATTGTTCGGTGATGGTCTTTGCTTCGACGCCGCAAGGGTACCAGCGCAACGATTTCCTGGCCCGCGGCGTGACCCCGGCCAGCTTCGCCTGCCATCAGGGCACTTGCAGGATGGCGGATACCGGCCCGGACGCGCCGGTTCAGGCCGCGCAGAACCGCAGCACAGTGATGGCTTTCTCGGGGCAGGAAAATGCGGCCCTGGGCGGCATAACCCTGTTCGATCAGCCAGAGCAAAGCGCCTCGCTTACAAGCTATTGCAGCAAGGTGAGCCTGCTGACCAGTTCCAACGGCGGATTCATGACCGCCGACAGCATGAACGACCCGGAACTGGCATTGGGTGAGCAGTTCTGTCTGGCCCGCACCTATGCCATCAACGCAGGTGAAGCCCGGGCCGGTAAGGTTGCAGGAGCCTCACAGGCGCAGATCGACAGCCAGTGCGATGCCTTCGGCCCGGCCTTGAAACCCTATCTGGCCAAGCTCGGCAGCGCTGGCAGCGGCGAAGTGATGGGGGATGTGCAGAAATTTGTGCTGCAATCCGGCATGTCGCTGGAGCAGCTGTCCAACACGGCAGGGATCTGCCTGTTCTCCGGCTACCGGCGCGACGACATGGATGTGGCACTGGGCGCGGCGCTGATCCTGACCGGCACCGGGCAGCGCCCCTATGCAGAGCTGATCGGCCACCACCTGGCGCTGGGCTTCGGCGCACCGAACGCGGTGAAGAAGGCGCAGGAATGGTACAGCATGGCAGTGATCGCGCTTGAAAGCGGTGCCGAGCCTGTATTCGCACCAGGCCAGTCCGGCCGCGCGGAACTGATCAAGGCGGCTTCAAGCGAACTGGCAGGCGGCCGTGTGCAGCCGGTGCAGGCGTCCGGCGGCGGTGCTGCACTGCCGACCTTCGGTTCTGAATAGCGGTTTCTCCGCTGACCGGAACAGTAAGCGGCCGGCAAAAGTGCCGGCCGCTTTCATTTGGGTTATTCAACGCCTGCCCCGGGCTGTCGCGCGGTCTTGGCAGCCGAATTGCGCCCCTGTTTTCCTGCGCTTAACCCGGATAGGGCGGGAGCTTGGATATTCCGCGCAAAAAAGATGATTTTCGGCTTCACATCGCATTCGTGCTGGTCTATACGCCGCTACACCAAGCCTAAGACAGTGCGGTCGTGGCGGAATTGGTAGACGCGCAGCGTTGAGGTCGCTGTTCCTTAACCGGAGTGGAAGTTCGAGTCTTCTCGACCGCACCATCATCTCTCTCTGAAAAAACTGCTGCAAGCTCCGGTTTCCTGTGTGTGCATGGAACGCCTGTTGCCCTTATATCAACTGCTTGGCCTGATGCGGGTGGCCAGCGGCAATTGCCGGTTCCTGCATTTCCGCGGACCGGCTATAAGGGGACCGCTCCGGACACTTATGCCCGGGGCCAAGAATTTCACAGCGTGATGCAGCAGTATGTCCAGTCCAGATGCCGGGAATTGCGGCGGCAAAGTCCTCGAACGTGAACTCAGCGCACTGACGCTTGCCGGGGCGGAACTGCTGGATGCCGTGGAAATGGCAGGTCCGGAAGGCCGGACCGCCAGGCTGTTCTTCAGATCGGGTTCCCCGCGCGACGTTGCCGCGGCCATGTCATCCCATGCCGGAACGGTGCTGCACAATTTTGGTGGTGCACCGGTTCTGGATATTCCGGTCAGCGGTGCCAGCAGCGCGGTAAGTCTTTCGGCTGACGCAGAGCAGCAGCTGGTTCCGCTGCAGCCGGATGAGACCGGTTTGTTTGCCGGGCTGAACGTCCTGGCAGCAGTCCGCAACGGAGAAACGGCAGAAGCCGCGGCGGAATGGCTGCGGTTCCATGCGGCGCAGCACGGTATGCAAGGGGCCGTCATATTTGACAGGGCGCGGCCCCGGGACAGCCGCCGTTTTGTTCATGCACTGCAAGAGCTTGCGGAAGACATCGGCGGGCTTGAGCGGGTTGTGGTGGTGCATTCCGGCCTGCCCCTGGGCAAGGAGGGGCTGCCGCCGGAAGCGCATCCCTTTAATGTGCCTGGCGCCCCGGGCAAGGACCGGATGGAGATCCCGCCTGCCGACCCCTGGAGCGCACCGCTGGGGGAGTTCCTGATCTATGAGATCCTGCGCGCGCGGTTCCTGGCGCGGGCCCGCGCTGTGGCCAACATCGACCTGTTCGACCTTCTCGCGCCGGGCGAGGGGATGAATGTCTTTGACCGCGCGGTAGCCGCCCCCTCCGGCTGTCTGAAGCTGGGCGGTGTGCAGGCTTATCCCTGGCGGGTGCGCAAGGGAGACGAGCCTGCCTTTGGCGATCACATCTGCATCCAGTTCGACGCTTCCGGGCTGCGGCCGCGCTGGTGCCTGGCGCCGGCCAAGGCGCCAGCGGGCTGCATCTGGCGGCTGATCCGGGTTGTCGGTGCAGACCCTGATCCTGACCAGGATGCCCGGTTCTACCGCTGCATGGCCTTGCGCCACCCCGCAGATACAGTCTCGAAAATCGTGCCCAAGACCAGCCTTGTTGAAACACCTGAACTGCTGGACCTGGCCACCAGATACTTCAATGCCAAACCCGTCCGCATTCCTGAAGAGCAGGCGGTCAAGCGTTCAGGCGGCAAGCCCAGGACGGCTATCGTTACGACCATGAAGAACGAGGGGCCGTTCATTCTGGAATGGCTGGCCTATCACCGGGCAATCGGGGTGGATGATTTCCTTGTCTACACCAACGATTGCACCGACGGCACCGACACGATGCTGCAGATGCTGCAGGAGAAGGGCATCGTGCAGCACCGTGAAAACCCGTTCAGGGGCACGGATCTGAAGCCGCAGCATGCGGCACTGCAAGCGGCGGAGGAAGAACCGGTCATCCGGGACGCAGACTGGCTGATCTGCATGGATGTGGACGAGTTCATCAACATCAAATGCGGTGACGGGCGGCTGGCGGATCTGTTCGAGGCGGTGGATGACGCCAACATGATCGCGATGACCTGGCGGCTGTTCGGCAACAACGATGTGCGCGACTTTACCGGCGATCTGATCACCCGGGAATTCACCCGCTGCGCGCATGAGATCACCCGCAAGCCGCATCAGGCCTGGGGCTTCAAGACGCTGTTCCGCAATTCCGGCATCTTCAAGAAGCTGGGGGTGCACCGGCCCAAGGGCCTGAAGCCGCAGCTGTGGGAGGACATCCGCTGGGTCAACGGTTCCGGGCAGGACATGCCACGGGAGATGTTCCGCAATGGCTGGCGCTCGTCAATGAGCACCTACGGCTACGATCTGGTGCAGCTCAACCACTACGCTGTGCGCAGTGCTGAGAGCTTTCTGGTCAAACGCGACCGCGGCCGGGTCAACCATGTCGACCGCGACCAGGGGCTGTCCTACTGGTTCCGGATGAACAACAACGCCGAAGAGGAGCGCACAATCCAGCGGATGATCCCGGCGCTGGAAGCTGAGATGGCGCGGCTTTTGGCAGATCCGGACATCGCTGCGGCGCATGAATACTCATGCCGCAAGCACCGCGAGAAGATCGAGGAACTGAAGACCCGGGAGGATATGATCGCGCTGTTTCACGAGCTGACCAGCGACAAGCTCTGCAAACTGTCCCGGATGCACGCGCATTTCGGCGCCAATGTCTTTCTCAGCGGCCCAGGTGTGATCCCGGATGAAATTGCCGAAAAGGAACCGGGCAGCGATTTTTGGTTCACCGTGGAGCGCGGCGAAACCACACATTGAGGTTTCCAGATCCCGGCAGATTGACAGGCGTTCAGCAAGCGCGGTAATTTTCGTTAACAAAAAGGCGCGGTTAGGCGCCAATGTATTGGGTAGAATAAGGGGCAGGTATCATGGCACTTCCGGCCATTGCGTCACTTTGGGTTGGCCCTGAGCTGAGCTGGCTGGAACAGCTTTGCCTGAAGTCCTTTCTCGACAATGGCCACGAGGTGATCCTGTTCACCTATGATGAGGTCAAGGGGGTGCCGGATGGCGTTCAGGTAGCGGATGCCAACGATATTCTGCCCGCAGATCGCATCATCCGCCACGCCAAGACAGGCAGCCCGGCCTATCATGCGGATGTGTTCCGCCTGCATATGCTGCAGCAGACGGATTATGTTTGGGCCGACACCGATGCCTATTGCTGCCAGCCCTGGGACATCAAGGGCAAGCATTTCCACGGCTGGATTTCCGACAACAAGCCGATGGTCAACAATGGTGTGCTGCGGTTGCCGAAGACGTCCAAGACGCTGAAAGCAATGCTGAAATTCACCAGCGACGAATACCCCATCCCGCCGTGGTACAGCGCGGAAAAACAGGCTGAACTGCAGGCACTGAAAGACGCGGGGCAGGGCGTGCATGTGTCGCTGCTGCCTTGGGGCGTCTGGGGGCCGGATGCGCTGACCTGGTTCCTGCAGGAAACCGGAGAGGTCTCAAACTCGCGGCCGGGCCATGTGATCTATCCGGTTCCGTTCAAGCAGGCTGGAGTGGTGCTGAATCCGAACCGTCGCAACCAGGCCGGCAAACACATCCGCAGCGACACGCTGTCGATCCATTTCTGGGGCCGCCGGTTCCGTAATATCTCGGCCAAATACGGCGGGGTTCCGGCCGAAGGCTGCTATGTGCATGAGCTGCTGATCAAACACGGGATTGATGCCGAAAAAACCCGCCACCTGCTGCAGCCCGCGCCGGAGGCAGAACAAGAACAGGCGGAGCCTGTCGATCCGGCCACGCTGGATTTTTCCATGTTCAGCGATCAGGACGTGGCCAACATTCTTCTGCAGCGGACGGAACTGGCAAGTTCCGGCCAGACAATCCGCGATTGGCTGGCGGGAGGTGAGCAGTTATTGCTGGACGAAGCCCGCACGAACCGGGATGCGATCCTGCATGGCGCACTGCGCATAGCTGAACGCGAATGCGCGCATTTCCTGGAGGCGGTTGATGCTATCGCTCCCAAGCGCTCTGCCGACATCGGCTGCGGCTATGCGTTTTCCAGCCTGCTGCTGCACCGCCGCTACGGCTGCAGCATCGCACTGATTGATATCGAAGAAAGCAGCAGCCGGCATTTCGGGTTTCAGGGTGACGCTGCAGGCTATGCAAGCCTGGATACCGCCCGCGCATTTCTGGAAAAAAACGGTGTCCCGTCTGATCAGATTACCGTCTGCAACCCCAAAACCGGGGATATTCCTGCACTTGGCACGTTTGATCTGGTGATCAGCCTGGCGTCCTGCGGCTTCCACTATCCCGTTAGCACCTATGACAGACTGTTCCGCAGCCAGATCAATGACGGCGGCGGCATTGTCCTGGATATCCGCAAGGGATCAGGCGGCATCGGTGCGATGAAAGATTTCGGCGTTGTCGATGTGCTGGCCAAGCACGGCAAGTACTCCACAGTGCTGACCCGAACCGGACAGGGGTCCTGACAGTTAACCGGGCCATTAACCTTTTGCGTGTATTGGGTGGCGAGGGAACGCCTTTCAGTTAAGCGCTTGCCAAGTCCAGCTCGCGGCCGTCTTTGGGCCGCCTGGCCATTGAAAGACAGTTGAATACCCATGCTGAGTGACATTTTCGACATCGGAACCGTGCTGCCCGCGCTGGATGTGGATGATGTTTTGACGGTCGCCGATATCAACGGCCAGGCGCCGGAGTTGTGCATTTTGTTGCACCGGCGCTATGGATGCAGCATTGATCTGGTCAGCCTCGACCGCAAGGGGCAGCCAAAACCTCTGGATGAGGCACGTGTGCAGGGCTGGCTGGCCCGGCTGGAGCAGGGCGGGGTAGACCGCAATGCCATCCGGACCGCAAACTCAGCAGGCAAAGCCCGGCAGTATGACGTGATCCTGGCCTTGAACAGCTTTGGCGTCCGCCACAAGATCCAGAACATCAAACCGATGCTGGACCGGGCGCTGCACCCGCTGAGCCGGATGGTGATAGAAATCCGCAAGGGGTCTGGCAGCTATCCGTTCCTGAAGGCCTACGGCAGCTGCAATACATTGCTGCCGCCGGAAGCGGACCGCAACGGTCTGGCAATTTTGTCCGCCGAACCGCAGGAGGTGCTGCCGCCTTCCGGAGAGTGGTCCAAGGTGGCCCGGCAGCTGGCCGGCAAGGAAGGCTTCTTCGATGAGCTGGAAGAGCACTCTTTCCTGTTCATGCCGCGCGGCAGCACGCTGGTTGTTACGTTCGACAATCTCGACATTGCGATGACCAAGCGGGATGACCGCCGGCCCTGGGGCTTCAGCTTTATCGAGGCGCAGGGCTGGTCAATGCTGGGGGTGATGGCCAACGGCTGGACCTGGTTCCGCCATCAGGAAGTCACCCGCAAGTTTGAGGAACTGTGCGACAGCGGGTTCTTTGCGCAGTTTTCCCGCGTCGTGTTCTATGGTGCCTCGATGGGCGGTTATGCGGCGGCGGCGTTTGCCGCGGCGGCGCCGGGCTCAACGGTGTTTGCAATCAGCCCGCAGTCCACGCTGGACAAGACCATCGTGCCTTGGGAAATGCGCTACAAGAAGGTTTGGGACCGGGATTTTTCCGGCCCCTTCGGCGATGCGGCGCAGGCCAGCCAGGGGGCAGGGGAGGTGCACATCATGTTCGACCCCTACGTGGCGCCGGATGCGGGCCATGCGGCGCGGTTCACCGGCGATAATGTCACCTTCTGGCGCTGCCCGCTGCTGGGGCACAGGCTGGGCTCCTCACTGCAGCAGATGGGTATTCTGCAGGAGATTGCCCGCGGCGCCATTACCGGCGAGCTGACCCCGCACCGCTTTCATCGCCTTTTGCGCAAGCGCCACAGTTTCCCCCGGTTCCAAAGGGAGCTTGCCAATCTGGCACTTGACCGCGGCCATCCGGGGCTTGCGAAGCAGGTCTGCGCGTATATCTTGCGCCAGCGGGACGACCGGTTCTTCCGCCGGATGAAGGAGCGGCTATGACGCGCACAAAGGGACCCGCGGCAGGCTTCCAATGCGCTGCTGAGCAAATACCGGGCAAAGGCCGGACAGGAAAATGAGCCAGGCAGATACGGACATACGGGACATCACCCTCGCCTTTCACGTCGGCGCGCCCAATACCGACAACGGCCAGCTGACCTGGTCGCTGCGCAAGGACGCGCAACCGCTGTTGGAGCGGGGTGTCATGATCCGCCGCCCTGGCACCTACATGAGTGCGCTCAACCAGCTGCTGCGCAAGCAGGATCAGGAGTTCGTCACGGAACAGGAGCGCGAGGCCCTGCTGGCCGGGCTGGTCAAGGATCAGGCGGTATCGCGGATCATCCTGACCAATTCCAGTTTTCTGGGTGTGCCGGGCTGGATGCTGAACGGCGGCAGGCTGTACCGCAATGCAGGCAAGAACGCAGCAGCCCTGCGTGGCCTGTTTCCCGGGAACCCTTGCGAGTTTTTCCTGGGCCTGCGCAACCCGGCCACTCTGGTCGGGCCGGTGTTCAAGTCCCAGTCCGGACGCACCTGGAAGCAGTTTGCGTCGGACACCGATTTTCTGAATCTGCGGTGGTCGGAGGTTGTCGAGGACATTCAGGACCGCAATCCCGGCTGCCGCATTACCGTTTGGTGCAATGAGGAAACACCGGTGATCTGGCCCAGCATCCTGGGTCATGTAACCGGCCTTGGGGAGGGCTTTCGCTTCAGCGGTGAGCTGGACATCACCCGCGGCATCATCTCCGAGGCAGGATACGAGCGGCTGGAGGCTTATCTGGCAAGCCGCCCCGGGCTGTCGGAAGACCAGAGGGAGCGGGTGCGTGCGCTGTTTCTGAGTTACTTCCACGACGAGGCGGAGATCGAGGAGGAAATCGACCTTCCCGGCTGGTCGCAGGCACTGGTGGACGACATGAGCGAAAGCTACGTGGCGGATGCCGAGCTGATCCGGCACATGCCGGGGGTCACCTTCCTGTCCTGAGCGCAGCGCGGCCGTAAAGCGGCTTCATCAGGATCGCAGTCAGGTACATCGGGATCTGGTAGCAGCCGAGAAAGATCAGCAGCGGATCGGTTGTGGCCGCGGGCAGGGCGATCAGGAAGAGGGCAAAGTTCCGGTTGCCGGCGACAACGGAAACGGGCACCGCGCCACTGCCCGCGCGGCGTCGCAATACTGCAAACACCAGTGCCTGCAGGCCCAGGTTGGCCGCCAAAGCGAATCCCAGCCACTGCAGGACCAGCAGCGGGTCCATCCGCAGCGCAGGCCCCAGCGCGGCCATCAGCCCGACCACAATCACTGCCAGCGCAATCACGGTCAGCCCGTCGATGGCTTTGGCCTGGTCCTCACGCATCTGCGGCAGGGTCAGGCGGCGCAGCAAAAAGGCTGCCGCAACCGTCAGGCCAATCGCGCCGATCAGCCGTCCGGCGGCGCGCAGCACCTCGCCCAGATCGCCGAGGCCGGGCGCCAGCAGGAACACCGGAATCACCGTCAGCGGCATCAGCGCGGTGCCGGTGATCAGCAGGCGGAAGGCCGGTTCCGGTGCGTGCCCCATCAGCGCGGTAATATTCGGGCTGCCGGTCACCGAGGGGGCGCTCAGCATCAGGATCAGCGCCACAGCGGCGGGGGTCTGCGCAACGCCGAACAGCGCGGCAATCCCCAGAGCCAGCAGCGGCAGGGCGACTTGCAGAAGGGTGATGGCCTTCAGCGTGCCGATACCGTCCGCCAGCCCGCCTGCGGCTTTGCGCAGGCCGATGCGGTAGGCGTTCAGAAACAACAGCCCGGCCACCATTTGCGGCAGCCAGGGCTGAAGCGCAGCGGCGAGACCGGGCAGCAAAAGCCCGGCCAGAAGCCCAAGGACCAAAGCGGCCCGCCCGTGCCGGGCAGCAAAGGCGAGCGCGCGGAGCATGAGGTTAGACCGGTCCCGGCCTGAGGTTATTCGGCAGGTAGGTTGCCAGCTCCGGGAAGGCGATCAGCACAAACACCATCAGCACCATGATCAGGAACATCGGGATCGCGGCACGGGCGATATAGCTCATCTCGTGGTGGGTCATGCCCTGCATCACAAACAGGTTGAAACCGATCGGCGGGGTGATCTGCGCCATTTCCACAACCACCACGATGAAGATGCCGAACCAAATGAGGTCGATGCCGGCCTGGCGGATCATCGGCTCCACCACTGCCATGGTCAGCACCACCGAGGAGATGCCGTCGAGGAAGCAGCCGAGCACGATGTAGAACACCAAGAGCACCATGAGGAGTTCCAGGCGCGACAGTTCCCATCCAGCAATCAGGTCTGCCAGCCCGCGCGGCAGGCCGGTAAAGCCCATCGAGAGCGACAGGAAGGCCGCGCCCGCCAGGATCAATGCAATCATCGCACTGGTGCGGGTGGCGCCCATCAGGCTCTCGGTGAAGGTCTTCCAATTCAGAGAGCCTTGGCCAAGTGCCAGCAGCAGCGAGCCGATGACGCCGAAGGCGGCCGCCTCGGTTGCGGTGGCAAAGCCCAGGTACATCGAGCCGATCACAACGATGATCAGCGCAATCACCGGCGCCAGGAAGCGGGAGTTCTTGACCTTTTGCGCGAAGGTCAGCTTGGCCTCTTGCGTGGGGTTCCAGTCCTTTCCGATCTTGGAGTAGATCGCCACATAACCCATGAACATTGCCGCCAGCACCAGGCCCGGCAGGATGCCAGCAAAGAACAGCTTGGTGATCGATTCATTGATGGTGACGCCATAGACAATCAGCGTCAGCGACGGAGGGATCATCAGGCCCAGGGTGGCCGCGCCGGTCAGGGTGCCGATCACCATTTTCTCGGGGTAGTTGCGCTTGCGCAGCTCCGGGATGGACATCTTACCCACCGTGGTCAGCGTCGCGGCGGAGGAGCCGGAGACCGCGGCAAATACCGTGCAGCCGACGATATTGGTGTGCACCAGCCCGCCGGGCAGGGGCGCCATCCAGGGGCTGAGGCCCTTGAACATGTCCTCGGATAATCGGGTCCGGTACAGGATTTCGCCCATCCAGATAAACATCGGCAGCGCCGTCAGGGTCCAGCTGGAGGAAGCCGACCAGACCGTGGTCAGCATCACGTCGCCCACAGGCCGTGTGGTGAACAGCTCCATGCCGACCCAGGCCACTCCCATCAGCGCGAGGCCGACCCAGACGCCGGTGCCCAGAAGCGTGAACAGCACGAAGAGGAAGAGAATGATGACTGAGATGTTTTCCATGGGCCCTTACTCCGCGTGGCTCTGATCTTCGAGATCCCGGGTGATGCGGTGATCGCCGCGGAAAATCACGTGGAACAAATGGTCGGTGAGGGCGATGGCCAGGATAACCGCGCCGATCAGCATGGCGCTTTGCGGGATCCACAGCGGCGTGCGGTCCTGACCCTGGCTCACGTCGTTGAACTTCCAGCTCCAGTAGACAAAGCGGTAGGCGTAGAAGCAGAAGTACCACATCACCGCGGTGCCGATGCCGAAACACCAGATTTCCAGCACCCGGCGGAAACCTTCGGGCACGGCGTTCAGCAGGATCGACACCCGGATATGGCTGCCGCGGTTCAGGGCATTGGCAAAGGCCAGGAAGGACGCAGCGGCCATCGCATAGCCTGCGTAATCCGGCGCGCCGGGGAAGACCTCACCGGTCCAGCGGGCCAGCATCTGGACCACGATCAGCCCCAGAATGGCAATCAGGCAGAGCGCGGCCAGCACCCCCGCCGCAAGGTAGAGAAAATCCAGTCCGGAGCGCAGCCCCCTGAGCACAGTCATAGCATCCCCATCGGCATTATTCTTATAAGACTACGGGCGGCACCTGCCGCGCCGCCCGTACCAATTTGTCTGATTACTCAGCGCGGAAGGCGTCGACGATGGCCTTGCCTTCTTCGCCGGCCGCTTCCAGCCACTCATTGGTCATGGTGACGCCGATTTCCTTCAATTCGCCTACCATCTGCTCGGACGCCGGACCCACGGTCATGCCGCCATCGCGCAGGCCTTGCAGGGTGAAACCGGTGTATTCCTTGGCGCGCCAGTTGCCCGCGTATTCGGCCAGCTTGGCGCAGCCCTTGATCACGTTCTGGTTCGCCTCGGAGGTGCCGTTCCAGACATCGGAGTTCACAAACACGTAGTTGCGGGGCAGCCAGGCATCCACTTCGTAGAAATAGTTCAGGCTTTCCCAGACCTTGCGGTCATACCCGGTGGAGCCGGAGGAGACCATCGACTCCGCCACACCGGTGGCAAAGGCTTGGCTGATTTCGGCCGCCTCGATGGTCACCGGCAGCATCCCGGTCAGCTCCGCCAGGCGCGAGGTGGCGTTGTTGTAGGAGCGGAACTTGATGCCTTTCATGTCGGCCACCGAATTCACCTCGTTCTTGAAATACAGGCCCTGCGGCGGCCACGGCACAGCGTAAAGCAGGGTCAGGTTTTGCTCAGCCAGCAGTTTTTCGATGGAGGGCTTGGCCGCCTTCCACAGCTTGTCGCTGTCATCAAAGGAGGTCGCCAGGAACGGGATCGAGTCAAAGCCAAAGAGCGCGTTTTCGTTCTGGTGGCCGGACAGCAGACGCTCGCCAATGGGGGCCTGGCCAGTCTGCACCGCGCGCTTGATGTCAGCGCCCTTGAACAGCGAGCCCGACGGATGCGTCTTAACCTCGATCTCGCCGCCGGTGCCGGTGGTCACACACTCGGCAAACTCGGCACCTGTTGCAGAGTGGAAGTTGGACGCCGAATAGGCCATCGGCATGTCCCAAGTTTCAGCCGCAGCGGGCAGGGCGGCGGCTGCGGTCAGCGCGGTGGCGGCCAGCAGTTTGGTCAGTTTCTTCATCATTTACTCCCTGTTGTGGTTGCGGCCCCTTATGGGGCACTGGTTGGTATCAGATCGCGTATCGCGCCGGGTCATAGGCGCTCATATCCATGTTCGGGGTTCGGCCCGAAATCATCTGCGCCAGCAGGCGCCCAGTCTTTGGTCCGCCTGTCAGGCCGATATGGTGGTGGCCAAAACCGACGTAGGCGCCGGACAGGCCGGGAACTTCCCCAATCACCGGGATTGAATCCGCCGGGGCAGGTCGGGCGCCCTGCCATTCCTCTTCGTGTCTCCAGGTGACGCCCGGCAGGATGCGGCGCGCATTCCTGTGCAACAGCTCCAGCGGGCCTTTCGACGGCCCGGCCTCCAGCCCCCCGAATTCCACAATGCCTGCAATCCGGATCCGTCCCTCCATCGGGGTCACCACGCATTTGGCCGCTGCTACCATCACAGGGGCCTTGGGCATCGCCGAAGGCTCCCATAATTCAAGATGATAGCCGCGTTCTGCTTCCAGTGGTACGGAAATTCCCAGTTTCTCTGCCAGCGGCTTGGACCAAACGCCGGTGGCCACCACAACCGCGTCGCAGGGGATTGTCTCGCCGCCTGCGCGCACGCCGGTCACCGTGCCGTTTTCGCGCGCCACGTCCGTCACAAAGGCCTTGATCAGCCGGCCGCCATTGCCGGTGACGTGGGCCGCCAGGTCCTTCACGTACTGGCCGGGGTCAGTGATGATGCCGTGGTCCTTCAGCCGCGCGGCAAAGGTGATGTCCTGGGAATAGATGCCGTCATAGGCCCGGAACTCCGCTCCCTCCAACTCATCCCACTGGAAACCGTGTTTCTTGCGCAACCCCCAGCCAAAGGCATCCTCGCCGAAATGCGCGCGGTCATTGTAGAGGAACAGATAGTCAGAGGATTTCAAATGCCGCTCCGCCCCGGTCCCTGCCGCCAGTGCCTGATGATCGGCCAGCGAATCCCCCACGATGGGCGCCAGTGCCGCAGCGATGCGGGCGGTATCGGCTGCATTGGCATGGCCCATGTATTTCATCAGCCATGGCGCCAGTTTCGGCAGGTACCCCCAGCGCATGAACAGCGGCTGCTCCGGGTCCAGCAGCATCTTCGGCGCTTTCTTCCATAGCCCCGGCCCGGTGACCGGCACGATGGAGCAGGAGGCCAGAATGCCGCCGTTGCCGTGGCTGGTGCCTTCACCCGGCCCCTTGCCGTCAATCAGGATCACCTGATGCCCGTCACGTTGCAGCTCAATCGCTGCCGAAACGCCGACAATGCCGGCGCCGATGATGGCAACGGTTTTCTTTCCCGCCGTCATGCCGCGACCTTCTTTGAGACCGCGTAACGGTCCAGCTTTTCAACATCCGGCTTGATGCCCAGGCCCGGTCCGTCCGGCACCACCACTTGACCGTCGACGACCTGGAAGGGGGTCTCCAGTATGTCCTCTTTCAGGAAATAGCTTGCCTGGTAGAACTCGCAGCCCAGCCGGATCTCTGGCGTGGCCGCAATCATGTGGGTGCCTGCCAGATGCGCCACCCCTGCTTCGAACATGTCGCCGCCATAGGCCGACAGCCCGTTGGCCGCCGCAATCCGCGCCACCGTCTGACCGCGGCTGAGGCCGCCCGATTTCATGATCTTGACCGAGACACCATCGCAGATGCCCTCGCGTGCCGCGCGCACCATGTCCTCCGGGCCGAATACGCTCTCGTCCGCCAAGAGCGGCACATCAATCATCTGGCGCAGCTTTGCCATCATGCCAAAGTGGTGGAACCGCACCGGCTGCTCGATGAAAACCGGCTTGAACTCCGCCACATCGCGGACCTGCGCAGGCGCGTCCTCGATGCTGAGGCCCTGATTGTAGTCCACCCGCACCCGGAATTCGGGGAAGTCTCTGGCAATCCGTTCCAGCCGCATGATGTCGAAGGCGTGATCCTTGAAGCCGGTCTTCAGCTTGATCAGCCCAACCTTGTCTGCGCGCAGCCGGTGCAGCAGCTCCACGTCCTTCTCAAAATCCGGATCGGCAATCGAACAGCTGAGCGGGATGGTGCCGCGGCACTTGCCGCCCAGCAGCGCCCAGACCGGAACCCCGGCAATCCGGCCGGTCAGATCCAGCAGGGCGGTTTCCAGTGCCGCCTTGGCCTCGGTGCAATGGGCCACGGCTTTGGCCGCATCCTCCATGATCGCCGCGCGGTCCGCCACCCGGCGGCCCTCCACCAGCGGCCGGATGTAGCGGTCCAGCGCCGCAAGGCTGGCCTCGGGCGTGCCGGTGAAAACCGACCAGGTCGAGGCCTCACCAAACCCTTCGGCGCCGCCTTCGCTGCGCAGCCGGACAATCACAACTTCGCAGGAGCCCTCAACAGACCCGATCCCATGGTCGCGGCGCGACAAGACGGGCAGCGCGAGATGCCACAAATCCATCCCGGCAATCTTTTGTTCCAGCACTTTGATCTTCCTCCCAGGTGCGGGAAAAGCCTGCCTTGACTGGATCATCATTACCAATACAAAGAATTGGATAAGGTATCATGAAAAGTGATGAGCTGACATGTCTCTCCGCTTCCGCCAGCTGCAGGCCTTTCACGCCATTGTCGAAACCGGCACTGTTACCGGTGCGGCAGAGCAACTGGGGATCTCCCAGCCCGGCATTTCCAATCTGCTCTACCAGCTGGAGCGCCAGACACGGCTCAAACTGTTCGAACGCAGCAAGGGCCGGCTGATCCCGACACCGGAGGCCGGCGTGCTGTTTCAGGAGGTCGACACCGTGGTGCGCGGGCTGGACCACGTGGCGCAGGCAGTGACGGACCTGCAGAACAAACAGGCGGGTCAGCTGCAGGTGGCCTCGCAGCACTCCATGTCCTTTGGTTTCATGCCTGCGCTGATCGCCCGTTTTGCCCGTACACGCCCCGATTTGTCGATCTCCTTCCAGGCGCAGTATTCGCTGAAGATCCAGGAATGGGTGATCGCCGGTCTGTTTGAGATCGGCGTCTGCGAGATGCCGCTGATCCATGACGGGCTGGAGGTGCATCCAGTCAGCGTCGAAACCCGTCTGGCGATGCCTGCGGACAGTCCGCTGGCGGAACACGAGGTGCTGACGCCCGAATTGCTGGAGGGTGTGCCCTTCATTGTCATGGGGCCGGACCACATGACCCACCGCCGCACCCGGGAAGTCTTTCAGCAGGCAGGGATCCCTCTGAAAACCCGCGTGCATTCGCATATGTTCAAGAACCTTCTGAGTTTCGTGCAGGAGGGAATGGGGGTTTCGCTCCTCGACCCCTTCGTACTGGGCTTCGAGAGCGGCGGCGGATTTGTTTCCCGCCCGTTCCGGCCGCGCATCATGATGGATATGGCGGTGATCACCTCCAAGTCGCGCCCCCTGTCGGCAGTCGGGCAGGAGTTCCTGGCGCTCTTGAAGCAGGAGCTGGCACCCTACACTGCGCACCAAGAGTGACTGATCCGGGAATTGTATTCAATTCCGAATTCAATCTTGCCAAGGACCGGGCACCGCCCTAATTTGCTCCGCGGATTGAACACACGGCGGGAATGATGGCC
This sequence comes from Leisingera sp. ANG-S5, assembly GCF_000813925.1. Lineage (NCBI taxonomy): Bacteria > Pseudomonadati > Pseudomonadota > Alphaproteobacteria > Rhodobacterales > Roseobacteraceae > Leisingera > Leisingera sp. ANG-S5. The sequence continues at coordinate 24,248 of NZ_JWLH01000009.1, forward strand.
AAACGCGAAAGCAATGTGGACAGGGTGTACGAGGCGCTGCGCCGGATGGCGGCGGATTTTGCCTTCAAGCCTGACCAGCGGATCAACGAAAGCGCCCTGTCCGAGGTGCTGGGCGCCAGCCGCACCCCGCTGCGCGAAGCGCTGAACCGGCTTGTGGCCGAGGGCTTTCTGACCTTCCAGAACAACCGCGGCTTCTTCTGCCGCCCGCTGACGCCCAGCTATATCATGGACCTGTATGAGGCCCGCGTGGCGGTGGAATGCGAAGCCACGCGGCTGGCCTGCACCCGTGCCCCGGATGGAGACATTGCTGCGCTGGCGGATTACCTGAACCGGATGGAGCCGGAATACGAAAGCGCCACCGACCCGGAAGAGCTGCTGGCGATGGACGAAAGCTTCCATGCCCGGCTGGCGCAGCTTTCGGGTAACAGCGAATTGCAGCGCATCCTGAACAACCTCAACGGCCGGATCCGCTATATCCGGCTCATTGACCTCAAACGCATGCGCGACCGGGCAGGGGGCAAGGCGCCGGGCGACATTTCGGCCCACCGCCAGATCGTCGAAGGCATTGCAGCCCGCAACATGGATGCGGCGGTATCGGCCATGCGCAGCCATATCGAGAAACGGCGGGAGGAGGCGACGGAAGCTGTCCGCATCGCCTTTTCCCAGCTTTACGTGCCGGACGAGTAGGGGAGTCACATGGAACACGGCGGCAAGACGGTTTTTGGCGCGGCGGTTGGCATCCTGATGCTGGAAACGCGCTTTCCCCGCATTTATGGCGACATGGGCAACGCGATGACCTGGGACTTCCCGGTCCACTACAAGGTGGTGCGTGGCGCCAACCCTGAGAATGTCGTGCGCGGCAACCCCAAGGAGCTGGTGGACCTGTTTGTCGAGGCCGGCCGTGACCTGGTCGCCATGGGCGCCGATGGCATCACCACCAACTGCGGATTCCTGGCGCTGATCCAGGACGAGGTGAAACAGGCGCTGGGCGTGCCGGTGGCGACATCCTCGCTGATGCAAGTGCCGATGGTGCAAAACCTGCTGCCCGCGGGCAAGCGTTGCGGCATCCTGACTATTTCCAAGGCGACGCTGACACCTGCGCACCTTGTTGCCGCAGGTGTTGCGCCGGATACGCCCATTGCAGGCACTGACGGCCTCCGCGCCTTTACCCGCGATATCCTGGGTGACGCGCCCTCGATTGACTTCGAATCCTGCCGCCTGGACATGATCGATGCAGCCCGCGCAATGGTAGCGGACATACCGGATCTGGGCGCTATCGTGCTGGAATGCACAAATATGGTGCCTTACGCCCGCGACGTGAGGAAGGCCACCGGCCTGCCGGTGTTTTCGATCCATTCGTTTATCAACTGGTTTCAGGCTGGTCTGCTGCCCAAGGGATTTCCGCTGGAGCTGGATGATCCCCGGTTCTGATGGCGGTAACCCTTTGGTGGAAAATTGCTAATGAAATCTGAAGGATAAGGTCAGTCTTGCTGTCCAAATGTTTCGCGCGCGAAACATTTGGGCAGAACTGCTGACCTTTTTATTCAGCTCAAAACCAGCAGCCAGAACCACACGGTCAGGATACTGGCCCCGGTGGCAATCAGCACGGAGGGCGCGGCCACCCGTTTGGCCCGCCCGTACATATTGGCAAAGATATAGCCGTTGAACCCGGTCGCCATCGCGGCGTTCAGAACGCCGGAGCGGAACAGATCCTGCGGCAGCGCCAAGGCCGATCCCAAGGTCCAGACAATCGCCGGATGGATCATCAGCGAGGTGAAGCAGACAAACAGAATCGCCCGCATATCGCCTTCGGGGCGGTACTTCACCAGCACGCCGCCAAGCGCAAACAACGCCGCCGGCAGTGCCGCGCGGATCAGCAGCGACAGTGCCTCATTGATGACCAGCGGAATCGCCAGCCCCGACAGGTTGACCGCAAACCCCAGCGTAATCCCCAGGATCAGCACATTGCGGAACATTGCGTTCAGCACCGATGTGACAGTCTTGATGCCGCCCGCCCCGCGGTTGCGCACAAACTCCATCGCGGTGATGCCGACGCCATAGCAGAACGGCGAATGGAAGGCGATGATTGCGTAGTTGCCGGTCAGGTTGTCCGGCCCGAAGGCGCGTTCGGTAATCGGCAGCCCCAGCAGCACGGAGTTGGAGAACAGGCAGCAAAAGCCGATGGCGATGCAGTCCTCCCACTCCCGCTTGAACAGGATGCGGGCGCCAAACAGTCCGATCAGAAAACAGGTGAAGGCGCCGGTATAAAAACTCGCCAGCAGCTGCGGATTGAAGCTGGCAGACAGATCCAGTTCCGCCATTGCCTTGAAAAGCAGGCAGGGGATCGCAAAGCCTTGGGCGAATTTCATTACCCCATCGACATGCGCCTGCTCCAGCACGCCCCGCGCGGTGGCGGCGTAGCCTGCGCCGACAACCAGGAACACCGGCAGGATGACGTCAATCAGGCTTTGAAACAAATCCGGCCTCAAAATGCGTAAATGAAAAAGGGCGCAAGCGCGCCCATCAGATCTCCATCCGGATGACCATCCCGTCATAAGCAGGCGTGATGTGGTCCGGAGTCTCGGCCTCCAAAGTGGCGTAGTCCATGTCGATATGCATGTTGGTCAGGATGCCGCGTTTGGGCGCCATCTTTTCGAACCACTCCATTGCGTCGCTGAAGCTGAAATGGGTCGGATGGGGCGTGCGGCGCAGCGCGTCCAAAACCCAGACTTCCAGGCCCTCCAGTTCCGGCAGGGCGGCGTCCGGGATCTCTTTCACATCCGGCAGATAGGCCAGGCCGCCGATACGGAAACCCTGGGCATCGACAGAACCGTGCTTCACTTCAAAAGGGCGAAACGGGATTGCGCCGCCGGGACCTTCAATGGTGAACGGGCCGCTGATGGCCTTCAGGTCCAGGATCGGCGGGTAGGGAGAGCCCTCAGGCTGTGTGAAAGCGTAGCCGAAGCGGTTCAAAAGGTCATTCTGGGTCGGTCCGTCGGCATATACATCGATCCGCTGGCGCATGTTGTAATAGACCATGCGCAGGTCATCGATCCCGTGCAGATGATCGGCGTGGGAATGGGTGAAGACCACGGCGTCCAGGCGCTCGACTTCTGCATCCAGAAGCTGGTTGCGCATGTCCGGCGGAGTGTCGATCAGCACTGAGGTGGTGCCGCCCGCATCAATGCGCTCCACCAGCATCGAGCAACGGCCGCGGCGGTTCTTCGGGTTCTTGGGGTCGCAATCGCCCCAATGGCCGCCAATGCGCGGCACCCCGCCCGATGAGCCCGAGCCCAGGATGGTAAAGCGCATCTCAGCCATCAGGCGGCAGCCTCATACTGGGCGGCTTTCCAGAACAGCCGGTCGAAGTTCTGCTGCGTCTGCGCGGCAAAAGCGGTGTAGTCCATGCCGAATACCTCGGCCCCCACCTTGGCGGTAAAGGCAGTATAGGCCGGCTCGTTCCGCTTGCCGCGGTAAGGCGGCGGCGCCAGATAAGGCGCGTCGGTCTCGACCAGAATGCGCTCCACGGGTGCAGCGGCAAAAATGTCGCGCAGCTCCTGGCTCTTGGGGAAGGCGGCAATACCGGACATCGACAGGTAGAAACCCAGGTCCAGGGCCGCCTTGGCCAGCTCTGCCGAAGACGAGAAGCAGTGCATCACGCAGGAATAGGCGCCGTTGTTCATCTCTTCGCCCAGGATACGCGCCATGTCGTCATCAGCGGCGCGGGCGTGGATGATCAGCGGCAGGCCAGTTTCGCGGGCGGCAGCAATGTGAATACGCAAGGACTCCTGCTGCACCTCGGCGCTGTCGGCGGTGTAGTGGTAATCCAGCCCGGTCTCGCCGATGCCGACAAACTTCGGGTGTTTGGCCAGCGCCACCAGCTCATCAACGGTCACCAGCGGCTCGTCTGCGGCGCTCATCGGGTGGGTGCCAGCGGCATAGAACACCGGCGCATGCGCCTCGGCAATGGCGCGCACGGACGGTTCGTTCTTCATCTTGGTGCAGATCGTCACCATCCGGGTCACGCCGGCCTCTGCCGCGCTGGCGATCACCTCATCCAGGCGGCCTTCGAAGTCCGGAAAGTCCAGGTGGCAATGGCTGTCCGTAATCTGGGGGGGCGTCTCGGTCATGAATCCTCTGGTGCCGCTTGCGCCGCGCCGGATGCCTAGCGCGCCGCGGTTTCCTGCATCTTGAAAACCGTATCTAGGACAAGCGCCGCGGGGTCAAGGTTCACCGCTTGCCCGTGGCGGGCACGCGCTGTCACTTCCGCGGCAAGGTCGGCCCAGGCGCGCGCTTTGCGCGGATCGGGGGACAAGCGCTGCAGCATCGCTGCCTCCTGCGGTGCCGCTTCCGGCGCTGGCGGTGCGCCGGTGGCGCCGGTGCGCGCCAGCCGGGCCAGCGCCATCTCGGTCAGCGACAACAGCAGCTCGAATTTCTCAGCCGCACCGCGCTGGGCAGCCGCCTCGGCCAGCGCCATGGCGCGCTGGCGGTCCAGCCGCGGCATGGAATCGAGGATCTGCACCAGTTCGGCATAAATCTTCAGGCCACCCAGATTGATCAGCCGCAGCGCCGCGCCGACAGAGCCGCCAGCAAGGGCCGCGAGATTGTCCATATTCTGGGGCAGCTCGACACCTGATTGCGCCAGCGCCGCCTCCATGTCCGGCGCGCTGAGCGGCCCCAGCCGCAGGGTGCGGCAGCGCGAGCGGATCGTTGGCAACAGGCGCGAGGGCTGGTGCGAGACCAGCAGGATCGTGGTGCGTGCCGGCGGCTCCTCCAGCATTTTCAAGAGCGCATTGGCGGCGCTGACATTCATGTCGTCGGCGGCGTCAACGATCACCACCCTCCGCCCGCCGTCGGTGGCCGACAGGCCAAAGAAGCGGTTGAGCTTGCGGATGTCGTCCACCACGATCTGGCTGCGCAGCTTGCCCTTGTCATCGTAAGAGCGGGTGATCGGCGCCAGTCCCGGTTCCGCCAGCGCCTGAATGCGGTGGGAGACCGGGTGCTCTGCGTCAATGTCCAGCGTCTGCGGCGGGGGCGGGGCGCCGAACAGGCCCTCCTCGGCCGGCGGCGTTGCCAGCAGGAAGCGGGCGATCCGCCAGGCCAGCGTTGCCTTGCCCACCCCCTGCGGGCCGGTCAGCAGCCAGCCGTGGTGCAGGCGGTCGGAAGTGTAGGCGGTCAGGAAATCCTGCTCTGCCGCCTCTTGCCCGATCAGCCGCAGGGTCTCGCGCGGATGCGGTGCGCCCTCGGCCTGGTCGGCGCGGGGAAGGTCTTCGTCAGCGCTCATGCCCCAGTTCCCTTCAGGGCAGCTTCCGCCAGCTTGCGTACATCGGCCGCAACCTCCTCTACCGGGCGGGCGCCATCGACCACCCGGAAGCGGGTGGCAAATTCCTGCGCCAGCGCCAGGAAACCCGCGCGCATCTTCTCCTGCAGCTCGACGCCGAAATCCTCGAACCGTTCTTCCGTGCCCTGCCGCCCTTTGGCGCGGGCCAGGCCTTCGGCGGGGTCCATGTCAATCAGCAGGGTCAGGTCCGGTTCGCGCCCGATCATCAGCTTGTGCATCTGGTCCACCGCTGCACGCAGATCGCCGCGGGACAGCCCCTGATACATCCTTGTGCTGTCGGCAAAACGGTCGCAGATCACCACCTTGCCAGCTGCGAGGGCGGGCTCGATGGTGCGCTCCAGATGGTCGCGGCGCGCCGCCATGAACAGCAATAGCTCGGTTTCTGCCGACCAGCGGTCAGGATCGCCCTCCAGCACCAGGCGGCGGATTTCCTCGGCGCCGGGGGAGCCGCCAGGTTCTCGCGTCAGCACAACATCCCGGCCCTCCGCCTGCAGCGCCTCGGCCAGCAGGCGGCATTGGGTGGACTTACCGGACCCGTCGATGCCTTCGAAGGTGATGAACAGGCCGCCGCGCCCCGTGTCCGCTGTCACAGCGCCCCCTCGGGACCGGTCAGGAATTGCTTGATCAGCACCCGTGCGGCGGTTTTCACGCGCACCACAAATCCGCCTGCCGGCACATCGCTTTCGGCCACCAGCGGCAGCCGCACCTCCGGCAGTTCCTCGGGCTGCAGCACCAGTTCGGCCAGGCGCTGGCCTTGGGCTACCGGCGCCTCAATCGGGCCGCTGTAAACAACTTCGCCCTCGATGGTGCCGCCGGCCAAAGACGGCAGCAGGATTTCCAGATCCTCGGCCGGCACCAGCCCTACCGATCGCTCGGCCCCCCGCCAAATCTCGGCTTCGGCGATGGGGATGCCCTCTTTGGCAACGGTTTTCTTGGTAAATTGGCGAAACGACCAGTTAACGAGGGCTTCTGCCTCCTCTGCCCGGGCGCGTTCGCTGTCCAGGCCGGAAACCACAAAGATCACCCGCCGGTCGCCCTGCTTGGCAGAGCCGACGAGGCCATAGCCCGCTTCCTCGGTGTGGCCGGTCTTCAGCCCGTCAGCGCCGATGCCCAGCTTCAGCAGCGGGTTGCGGTTGCGGACATTGGACGGCGCGCGGCCGTCAAATTCAAACTTGGTCTCTGCAAACAGCGGATAGTATTCCGGGAAATCCTCGATCAGCCGCTCTGCCAGGATTGCCAGATCATGCACCGACATCCGGTGCCCTGCGGCGGGCCAGCCGTTGGAGTTGGCAAAGGTTGAGGCGGTCATGCCCAGTTCCTGGCCGCGCTTGGTCATATAGCGGGCGAACCCGGCCTCGGTTCCATCCGGGCTCAGCGCCTCGGCAATCACCACACAGGCGTCGTTGCCGGACAGCACGATGATGCCGCGCAGCAGGTCTTCGACCCGGACCCGGTCCAGCGTGTCCAGGAACATGGTCGAGCCCTTGTAGCTCATCGCGTGTTCGCTGACCGGCAGGGTCTCGTCCAGCGTCAGCCGCCCGTCGCGCAGGGCCTCAAATGCCACGTAAAGCGTCATCAGCTTGGACATCGAGGCCGGCGGCAGCGGCACGTCGGAGTTCTTGGACAAAAGCACCGTGTCGGTGCCTGCATCCAGCACATAGGCCGCGCGCGCCTTGGTATCAAAGGCGGCGGCGGACAGCGCCGACAGGCTGACGGCCAGCCCGGCAGCCAGGCCCATGCGCAGCGAAGATTTCAGGGCACGCGCCAGGCGCGCGGTGCGGGGATCAGTTTGAGACTGCATAGGCATCCGCGAATCCGGTTTCCTTCACGCTTTGCAGCAGCTGGCTGCGTTCGGATTTGTTCTGTGCCGGGCCGACCAGCACCCGCCAGAAGGTTTTACCGCTGGCGGATTGCTCACGCACTTCCGGCACCATGCCGGCGCTGCGCATCATGTTGGCGGTCCGTTTGGCATTGGCCTCGACACTGAAAATGCCGATCTGGATGAACGGCTTGCTCAGCGAGGATTTCTGCCGCTTGGGGGCTGCGGCGGCGGCAGGTTCTGCCTTGGCAGGGGCCGCAGCAGGGGCGGCTGAGGGTGCCGAGGCTTCGATTGCAGCCGCGGCGCCGGCAATCGGATCCAGCGGGGTTTCAGAGATCTCGCTTCCGGCCAGCGCAACCTCGGTCACTTCCGCACCTTCCGGCAGGGCGGCATCTCCGGTTGCGGTCTCTTCCGGCAGCGGATCGGGATCAACCTCCTCGCGCCGCAGGGCGGTCACGTTCAGCTCCACCGGGGCGCCTGCCAGTACACCAAGTGCTGCGGCGGCATCAGAGGACACTTGCAGCCGCGGCCCAGGGATTTCGCGCTCGCGCCGGAACAGGGCGCCGATCACGAACTGGCCATTGGCATTGTTGCGGATGATCACCCGTTCCGGGTCCTTGGTATCGGGATGCGCCACCCAGACGCCGCCGATCGAGGGGCGGCCGTCCCACAGGCCCGCTTCGGTCACCTGGAACACATCCGGCGCTTCCACGTCGCGTTCCACCAGCTTGGTGCTGCTGGAGGCCTTGACCTCGCCCTCCGCCTTGGGCTTGGGCTCAAGGAAGCCCAGCTTCGGCCCGTCCTCGCAGGCTGCCAGGACCAAGAGGCCCAGGGCCGCCGCGGCGATCCGCGGGGCGTGTTTTGCTCTCGACACGGTGTCTGTCATGCTCTCATCCTTGCCTGTGCCCGCGGCGCTTCTGCGCCCCTGCCGGAATGCCCGGTCTTCTTGATTTGGCGGCATGATAGCCTGCGCTTCCGGTCATGAAAACCCTGCCGGGCCGCGGCACAAGGGAAAGCCTCAGCGGCGGCAAATTTCCGCGCGCCGGGCGGCCGTTCAAAAATTTCCCTTGCGGGCTGGTTGCGGGCCTCGGATTTCCCCTTGCCTCGCCCGGCGTTGCATCCTAAACCGCTGACGGACCGGGGAGGTGGCAGAGTGGTCGAATGCGGCGGTCTTGAAAACCGTTGAACGTGAGAGCGTTCCCAGGGTTCGAATCCCTGTCTCCCCGCCACTCAATCCAGCCCGGTAACATGAGAGCCGCCGCAAAGCCGCCGGTTTCAGCTTTTTCGCAGCAGATAGATGTCCATGATCCAGCCGTGCTGGGCGCGCGCCTTGGCGCGGGTTGCGATGATCTGCTCTGAAACCTCTGCCAGTGGGCCTGCAACGGAAATCTGGTTCTCCATCCCGGCATAGGCGGTCCAGAAAATTTCCACACCCTGCGGCGCGATGGATTGAAAGGAAGATTCCCCGTCCAGCATGATCACCAGCGTATCAGCACTGTCCGGCCAGCCGTTCTCGCGCAACTGCCGCCCGGTGGTGATGGTGAAGGGCGCGCCGATTTCGTTAACCGGGATCGCATGCGCTGCGGTCAGCGCCTGGATCGAGGTGATGCCGGGGATCACGGTCAGTTTGATTTCTGCCAGCCTTTTCAGCCGCTCGGCAATCCGCATGGTGCTGTCATAAAGCGACGGGTCACCCCAGACCAGAAATCCGGCCTTGCCGCCATCCGGCAGATGGGCCGTGATGTTCTGCCACCAGATTTCGGCGATGGCGTCGTGCCAGTCGTCCACCCGCTTGCGGTAGCTCTTGGTGGCCTCGTCGCGCACCGGCAGGGCGAACTCGACTATTCTCGGCCCTTCACCCTGGATTGCGCGCGCGCAGATCTCGCGGCGCAGTCCCGCAAGGTCGTCCTTGCCCGCGCCCTTGTTGGGGATCAGGATCACATCCTGAGCGTTCAGCGCGTCCATCGCCTGCAGCGTCATGTGCTGCGGGTTTCCGGTGCCTATGCCGATCAGGGAAAGCTCAATCATGACAGGGCCTTTCACATGAAAACACGGCCCTCTATGGGGCCGTGCCATTTGTCTTGCAAGCAGGGATTTACAGCTCAGGAGCCCTCGCCTGCGGGAACGGTAATCTTCGCTTCCACCGGCTGTCCGTCCACCAGCAGCGCGCTGTGGCTGTTGGTGTTGAGCGAGACCTTGACCTCAGCCCCGCCGGGCAGGGCAGGTATATGCATCCAGCTGGCGTAGAGCCGGGCGAGTTTCTCGCTGTTCACATAGACATGCGCGTGGCCTTCGCCGTCCACGTCCACGGCAGAGGCGTTCTGCGGGGCAAAGCGGAAGTTCTGCGGCGTGACCTGCAGGATCCATCCAGCCATCGGGTCCTTGTGCAGCTGGATGGCGACGCTGGGCGCATCCGGGCCAGCCGCCAGGCTGACGGTCTGGGAATGGTCATGCGCCGCCATTTCACCATGACCGCCGCCGTGATGCGCCGGGTCGCCGTGATCATGGCCGTCGAAGGTGATGCCATTGCCGGCAGCGGTCACAAAGCCGGCGCCGCCGCCAAAGATCAGGCCGATGGCAAAAAGAGCAAGAGAACGGGACATCATGTCATCCTCGAAAAGAAAGCTCCCGCCTGGGCAGGCCCGGCGGGAGGTGTCAGGGGATCAGGCTGCGGCTTCCGCGCGCTTGCCTTCTGTTTGCCAGAAGTAGCCGGCAAAGCTGCCCAAGAGCACCCAGGCGGCCATGCCGACACCGAAGGCACGGGCGGCAAACAGCGCGCCGATCTCGGTCGGGACCGGACCGGAGAAGCTCTCCGGCTCAGGTGCGCCAACGATATGCGGGGCCATCAGCAAAAGGGCTGCGACCAAGTAGCTGACCAGGTTGCCGCCAAAGGCAATCAGCCACATGGCAACGCCGGCCGCGGCCACGGTGACGGTCCACCAGACCTGGCGCACGCCCACGTCAGCAGCAGCAACACCCGGCACCTCAGGCGCCAGCGACAGGCCGGGGGCGAAGTGGAAGGTGATGAAACCCGCCAGGCCCCACATCAGGCCGGTGCGTGCGTTGATCTCATGGCCCTGGCGTTCTGCCACAGACATCAGCGCCGCCATCACCAGCGCATAACCGGTGTAGGTCAGCATGGTGAAGATGATGCTGAGGCCATCGCGCACCGGTTCGGCGAACATGCCGGGCAGGTCGGGATGGGCGGTTACGGGGTCAGCGCCGAAATGCACCAGCTCGCCGCCCTCGTAGAGCTCGGCGTGGAGCAGCACGGGCTGCACGAAATACAGCTGCAGCAGGGCGGTAATCAACCCTGCTGCAGCGCCAGCGAACAGGCCGCTGGTCAGAATGCGACTGAACATGGCCTTAGTGGCAGGGGAAGCCAGTTGCGTGGCGCACATCATGCGCGGCGTCTCCAGCGCTGCGGCGACCTGACCGGGCAGGGCAGGGTCGGCGTCGCGGCAGGTGCGGCACAGGGTGAGGGTGGGCATGCTCATACGGCAGGCAGATCCTGATCGGCCAGCGGCCCGTACAGGATCAGCACCGGCGCCTTGGTCTCCATCGCACGCAGTGTCATGGGCAGCTCGCCCACGGTGTGGCAGAACAGTTTCTGCTCAGGAGTGGAAACCCCTTGCGCCACCAGCGCGTGGGTGTCCGCGGGCAGGCCCGCTTCCATCAGCTTCTCTGCCAGGTCGGCAAAGGTGCGTTTGCCCATATAGACCACGGTGGTGGCATGCGGGTCGGCCAGCGCTGCCATGTTCAGATCGTCCGGCAGTCCGCCGGTAACGTCATGGCCGGTGATGAACTGAAGCCGCCGCGCGGTCAGCCGCCGGGTCAGCGGAATGTTGGCTGCCGCCGCAGCAGCGGAGGCCGCGGTGACGCCGGGCACGATCTCAAACCCGATGCCCGCCTCGCGCAGTGCCGTCATCTCTTCCTCCAGCCGCCCGAAGACGCCGGAGTCCCCGGATTTCAGCCGCACCACATTGAGGCCGCTCTGAGCGTAATCGACCAAGAGCTGGCTGACGTGATCCTGCTTGGGCGAGGGGCGGCCGGCGCGTTTGCCCACCCCAACCAGATCGGCATCGGCGCGGGCATGGCTCAGGATTGGCCCCGACGACAGGTCGTCGAACAGCACCGCATCCGCCGCTTCCAGCCGCTTCACCGCCTTGACGGTCAGCAGCTCCGGGTCGCCGGGGCCGGAAGAGACGAAGCTCACAAAACCGCTCATGCCTGTTCTCCCGTGATCAAGTGGAAGAAGGTGCCGGTGACGTGGCCCTTGATCGAGCCGGTCTCCGGCACCGGGCCGCCGTCGGCGTCCATGACATTTGCCAGCGGCGCGTCAGGCTCTTCCAGAATGGTGGAGTAATGGAACTCATGCCCGCGTAGTGCCGTGCCTGCGTCAAAGCCCGGCATCCCGGCCTGCAGAATGGCGCGGCGGTAGCCGAGGTGGAACTTGCGCTTCTCGTAAGAGGTCACGAGGCCCAGAAGGCCCAGCATCTGGTGGCGGTTGCCTTCCTTGTCAATGAGCGCCTCGCCCAGGGCCATATAGCCGCCGCATTCGCCATGCACCGGTTTGGTCTCGGCGTGTTTTCTCACCCCGGCGCGGAAGGTCTCCGCCGCCGCCAGTGTGCCGCCGTGCAGCTCCGGGTAGCCGCCGGGCAGCCAGACCAGATCGGCGTCCGCCGCCGGGGCCTCGTCAGCGAGCGGCGAGAACGGCAGGATTTCTGCGCCCGCAGCGCGCCAGCCGGTCAGCAGATGCGGGTAGGTAAAGGAAAACGCCGCATCCCGGGCCAGCGCAATCCGTTGCGCGGGCGGTTTGGGCAGGTTTGCGGGCGCAGGCGCTTGACCAGCCAGTGCTGCGGCCTTGATTGCCTCCAGGTCTACATGCTCACGCAGGAAGGCGGCATAGCCCGCGATGGCGGCCTCCAGATCGGGGTGCTCCACCGCCTGGATCAGGCCCAGATGCCGCTCCGGCAGGGTCAGGTCGCCGCGCCGGGGCAGGGAGCCCAGCACCTTGATGCCTGCCTTCTCCATCCCCAGACGCGTCAGCCGCTCATGCCGCGGGCTGGCAACACGGTTCAGGATCACCCCGGCAAAGGGCAGCTCAGGGTCGTAGTTCTTGAACCCCAGCGCGGTGGCCGCAGCGGACTGCGCCTGACCGCCCACATCGACCACCAGCACCACCGGCCAGCCCATGCGCTTGGCGGTCTCGGCGGAGGAGCCAAAGCCCGACTGCCCACGGGTCGCGACGCCGTCATAAAGCCCCATGGAGCCTTCACCGACGCAGATTTCCGCACCTGCAGATTGGGCAGTGACCGCATCCAGCAGCCCGCCATCCATCGCCCAGGTGTCCAGGTTGAAGCTCGGGCGCTTGGCAGCTGCCAGGTGGAATGCCGGGTCGATATAGTCCGGTCCGCTCTTGTAGGGCTGCACGGTCAGCCCGTCCTCGGCCAGCGCCCGCAAAAGGCCCAGCATCACGGTGGTCTTGCCGGTGCCTGAGGACGGCGCCGAGATCATCAGTCCGGGAGGGTTCATGCTTGTCATGGCCTTAGTCGTCCCCATGGCTCCAGCTCGACCACGGGCTGTCGGCGCTCTGCGGCCGGTAGCGGCGGTCGTAGTCGGTGGAATAGAGGCAGCTTTCTTCAAAGCCCTCGCCCTTCAGAACCGGCCCCACCAGGATCAGCGCGGTGCGGGAGATCTTCTCATCCAGCGACTCTTTCAGCGTGTCCAGGGTGGCGCGGATGATCTGCTGATCCGGCCAGCTGGCGCGGTAGACCACGGCGACCGGGCAGTCCGCGCCGTAATGCGGCGTCAGGCTGTCAACCACGTGGTCCAGATTGCCGATCGACAGGTGGATCGCCAGCGTGGTGCCGGTACGGGCGAAATTCTCCAGCGACTCGCCTGCAGGCATCGAGGACGCGCGGCCCGGGGTGCGGGTCAGCACCACCGACTGGCCGAGGCCGGGGAGGGTGAGCTCGGTCCCAAGCGCCGCAGCCGCAGCGGCAAAGGACGGCACGCCCGGGGTGACGCTCACCGGGATGCCCTCTGCTTTCAGGCGGCGGATCTGCTCGCCCATGGCGGACCAGACCGACAGGTCGCCGGAATGCAGCCGCGCCACGTCCTGGCCTGCCGCATGCGCAGCCTTGATCTCAGCCACGATGGCATCCAGATCCATCGCTGCGGTGTTCACGATCTTCGCGTCCGCCGGGCAGTGGCTCAGGATTTCCTCCGGCACCAGTGAGCCCGCGTACAGGCACACCGGGCAGGACGCGATGATGTCGCGCCCGCGCAAGGTCAACAGGTCGGCAGCGCCCGGTCCGGCGCCAATGAAGTGAACGGTCATGGCTCAAGTCTTTCTGCTATGGCCGCGGTGGCAAGCCCATCCGCGGTGACAACTCTGGGGGCGAGAAGGCGCGCCCGCGCCCCCGCTGCCCCATGGCGCGCGCCCGCCAGCGCCGCGGCTTCCGCCAGCGACCCGGTACCGAACCGCGCCTTGATCCTGGGCGAGCAGGTCAATGTCTGCTCCCCGCTAATATCTTGTTCTTGCAGCGCAATCACCGGCAGGCCGATGCTGCGCGCAAATTCCTGCATGGCGAGTGCCCCGGCCTTCTCCGTGACGGAGGCCAGCGCATCCACCTGCACGCCGGTCAGCGCCAGCGCCGCTTGCAAATCTGCGGCTGTGGCGCGTTCGCGAAATCCGAAGCCTGCCACCTTCATCGCGTGACGCTCCACTGAATGACAGGCCGCGCCCGCCGCCAGTCGCGCATCGACCCCAGCGGCCCGGCTTCGGCAATCTCCGCCTTCAGCAGATGGCCGCCGCGCGCGGCATGGGCCTGCATCAGCAGGGTCTCGGTTTCCAGCGTGACACCATTGGCCACCAGCCGCGTGCCATCGGGCAGGATATTCCACAGGTGGTCCAGCAGCGCCTGCGAGCCGCCGCCGCCGATGAAGACGCAGTCAGGCAGGGGCTGGCCGTCCAGCACTGCCGGCGCCTTGCCCAGCACTGCGGTCATCCGGTGATCCAGCCCAAACGCCGCCGCATTGGCGCGGATGTTCTCGAGCCGGCTCTCGCGCGGCTCAAAGGTAATGGCCCGTGCACCGGGGGCGGCCAGGCACCACTCGACCGAGACCGAGCCGGAACCGCCGCCGATGTCCCACAGCAGTTCTCCTGCCCGCGGTGCCAGGGCCGACAGCGTCAGCGCCCGGACCGGCCGCTTGGTGATCTGCCCGTCGCTGATGAAATGCGTATCCGCCAGCCCCGAGGCCTGCGGCAGCCCGGGCCGCATGGTCTCGATGGCCATAAGGACCGGCGCCCCCGTTGACCGCAGATCCCAGCCTTCAGCAGTGGTATGCTGCAGCAGTTCCTTGGGGCCGCCCAGCCGCTCCATCACACAGAGCTGCGCATCCGGCTGGCCGTTCTCAACCAGCCAGGCCGCCAGCTCCGCCGGGGCGTTACCGTCGCGCAGGGTGCAGATCACCCGCACACCGCGGCCCAGCAATAGCCGCAGCCGCGCGTAAGGCGCGGCATGCAGGCCAAGGCACAGAACGTCCTCCAGCTTCCAGCCCAGCCGGTTGGCGGCCAGCGCGAAACAGGATGGCACCGGGTAAGAGATCCACTCATCGGGCGCCAGATCCCGCATCAGCGAACCGCCGGCGCCATGCCAGAACGGATCGCCGGAGGCGAGAACAGCCACCTTGCGCCCGCGCATCGCCAGCACCGGTCCGGTGGAAAACGGCACCGGCCAGGGCTGGCCTTTGCTGCCCGCACCCGCCAGTTCCAGGTGCCGCGGGCCGCCGAAAATCACATCGGCCTCCGCCAGCGCCTTCCGGCTTGCATCGCCCAAGCCTTCCAGTCCATTTTCGCCCAGACCAATGATTGTGAGCCACGGATCAGACATGACACGCATCCTCCTGCTGGGCGGCACCACCGAGGCCTCGGCGCTCGCGAAAACCTTGGCCGAGGCCGGCACGGATGCGGTGTTCTCCTACGCGGGCCGTACCGCCAAACCGGTCAGCCAGCCGCTGCCCACCCGCATTGGCGGCTTTGGCGGCGCGGACGGGCTGGCGGATTACCTGCAGGCCGAAGGGATCACCCATGTGGTCGATGCCACCCATCCCTTCGCGGCGCAGATGAGCACCAACGCGGTGGGCGCTTGCGCATTGGTGGGCGTGCCGCTCTGCGCCTTTGAGCGCCCGGCCTGGCAGGCGGGAGAGGGCGACAACTGGGTGCAAGCGGACAGCATTGAACAGGCCGTGGAGGCTCTTCCCGAAACCCCGGCACGGGTGTTTCTGGCGATCGGCAAGCAAAACCTTGCGCAATTCGCGGCCAAGCCCCAGCACCACTACCTGCTTCGGCTGGTGGACGCGCCGGAGGCGGACTTGCCGTTGCCGCACACAACGGTCGAGATTGCCCGCGGGCCGTTTGACGTCGCGGGCGACACCGCGCTGATGCAGTGCCACGCCATCACCCATGTGGTCGCCAAGAACGCCGGCGGCGCGGGGGCCGCGGCCAAGCTCACTGCCGCGCGCACGCTCGGCCTGCCGGTCGTCATGATCGGCAGACCCAAGGTGCCCGAGCGGCCCGTCCTGGGCAGCGTGGCAGAGGTTATGGCCTGGCTGTCGCATCCCGGCGCTTAACCCTCAGCCGCGTAGCGTGGAGTATAGACGTAATTGCCCACTCTGCGGGTGTCGCGGTTGCCGACAATCACCACGGTGCGCATGTCCGCCATCTCGGGCGTGGCATCCTTCAGCGGCACGGTCAGCAGTTCCTGCCCGGGCTTGGTCACGTCGCGGGCAAAGGTGATCAGCGTGTCCGCGCCGCAGGCCTCGCGCAGGATTTCCAGCGCCCGGGCAAACTGATGCGGGCGTGACTTGGAGCGCGGGTTGTAAAACGCCATTGCCAGACCGGCCTCGCCAACCAGCTGCAGGCGCTTTTCAATGAGGCTCCAGGGCTTCAGGTTGTCGCTGAGGTTGATAGCCGCGAAATCATGCCCCAAAGGCGCGCCGATGGCGGCAGCGGCGGCCAGCATCGCGGTGATGCCCGGCAGCACCTTGATCTCCAGATCCAGCCATTCGGGGTGGCTTTCCGCGCTGTTCTCCAGCGCCTCAAACACGGCGGAGGCCATGGCAAACACGCCCGGATCGCCGGAGGACACCACGACCACGCGTTTGCCCTCGGCGGCCATTTCCAGGGCATGGGTGGCGCGGTCGACCTCAACCCGGTTGTCGGTGGCGTGCAGGGTCAGCCCTTCGCGCGGCGCGATACGGTTCACATAGGGGATATAGCCGACGATGTCGGTGGCTTCGCTGATGGCGTCGCGCACTTCCTGTGTCACCAGTGCCTCGTTGCCGGGGCCAAGGCCCGCGATTACGACCCAGCCGTTTTCTGTGTTGCTCATGGCCGGCGCCCCTGTCCGTGAACCAATACGATGGAGAAATAGGGCACTTCGCCTGTGATCTCCGACAGCTTCTGCACGGTCTGGCCGGGCATGGTGCCGCGTTCGACCAGCCAGGCGTCATCGGCGCGGCCCGCACGTTCCAGCGCGCGGCGCAGCTTGGGCAGGTTGCGGCCGATCTTCATTACCACCAGCGCGTCAGTTTCAGCGGCGCGTTTGGCCAGCTCGTCCTCGCTGAGGGTGGCCATCGCCACGGTCAGCACATCGTCTCCCCAGGTGATCGGCTGGCCGGAAGCGGTCCAGCAGCCGGACATACCGGTGATGCCCGGCACGATCTCTTGCTCGGCGCGGCCCTGCAGGCGGGTGTAGAGGTGCATGTAGGAGCCATAAAGAAACGGGTCGCCCTCACACAGCACCACCACGTCTTCGTCCTGCGCAATCTCAGCCAGAGTGTCGGCCCATTGATCATAGAACTCCGCCAGCACCCGGTTGTATTCGGGGTCGGAGAAATGGATCTCGGTCGTCACCGGGTATTCCATCGCGTGTTCGGTGACGCCCTCTGCCAGCATGCCCTCGACGATGGCGCGGGCCTGGCCCTGGCGGCCTGCCTTGCGGAAATAGGCGATGTGGCGGGCGTTTGAGATCAGCCGGTGCGAGCGGACGCTCATCAGGTCGGGATCCCCGGGGCCAAGCCCAGCGCAGATGACTGTACCCATGGGTTACTCTTTCCAGCTTGCCAGCGCGTTCACCGCCGCAACGGTGATGGCGGAGCCGCCCAGACGGCCCTTCACGATCATCGACGGGACCGGCAGGTCCTCCATCAGCGCGTCCTTGGATTCCATCGCGCCGACAAAGCCCACGGGACAGCCGATGATGGCGGCGGGGCGGGGGCAGGCCGGGTCCTTCAGCATGTTCAGCAGATGAAACAGTGCGGTGGGGGCGTTGCCGATGGCCACGACGGCGCCGTCCAGTTTCGGGCGCCACAGCTCCAGCGCGGCGGCGGAACGGGTATTGGACATTTCCTTGGCCAGCTCCGGCACCTTGGGGTCGCGCAGGGTGCAGATTACCTCATTGTCCGCGGGCAGGCGCGGGCGGGTGATGCCTTCGCTCACCATATAGGCATCGCAGAGGATCGGCGCGCCGTTCGCCAGGGCTGCGCGGGCGGTCTCGGCCATGCCCTCGGAGAAGCGCACGTGCTCTTCCAGCCCCACCATGCCGGCGGCGTGGATCATGCGGACGACGACGCTTTCCTCGTCCTTGTTGAAGCGCGCCAGATCGGCTTCGCGGCGGATGGTGGCAAAGCTTTCGGCGTAGATCGCGGCGCCGTTGGTTTCATAGGTGTGGAGCATGTCAGCTGCCCTCTTTCAGAAGTTCGGGAGCGGCGCGCAACGCGTCGGCGCTCAGGCGGGTCTTTAGCGGCTGATCCGCGGCAGTGCCATTGCGGATCAGGGAGAATTCGTTTTCGCCGGTTGCGGTCAGTGTCAGCGGTGCGGTGCCCGGGCAGGCACAGCCTTTGGTGCAGCCGGAAATATGAAGTTTGGTCCCCGAGGGAACGTGCGGCGCTAGGTCACGGGCCAGATCACGGGTTGCAGACAGCGCCTGCAGGCAGCCGGGCGCCCCGGTGCAAGCGACGACTTGCAGGCGCGGATCCGTTGCATCCAGGATCAGGCCGGGCAGGGGCGGCAGGCTTTCCGCGCCTTCCACCAGAAGCGCGCGCCAGGGGGTGAGGCGGATATCGCCGTGGCCTGCCAACTGTGCCAGCGTTGCGGCGGGCATCTGGCCGAATTCCAGCGCCGCGAGAGTTCCTGCGGACACAGTGCCCGGCTTTGCGATGAAAGCGGTTCTTGCCACCGGTGCGGCATGTGCCGCCGGCGGCCCGCGGCGCGCAATGAGACGGTGCATCCGGCCACGGCCCTCAGGCGCGCCGCCCTGTTTCAGGAACCAGCGGGCGAGGGCGAGGGCTTCGGCGACAGCGGATTCACGTGTGACGGGCAGGCCGATTTCAGCGCCGTCAGCGCGCAGGATCAGGGTGCTGTCAGAGCGTTCGATGCGGATATCGGCAGCGGTGTCTTGCAGGACGGGTTCCGAGCCGCAGTCGACGGCAAAGCCGAACTTGCCGGGCAGGGTAAGGTCTGTTGCCGCGGTCAGCGCGGCGCTGAGCGCTGCTGCGATGGCGTGGGTGTCGTCGCCCGCCGTCCAGAACGGCGCGAGCAGGACGTTGCGGCGGGCTTCGGCGCTTGCGTCCGGGTCGATGAAGCCGAGATCGCGTAGGGCGCCGATCAGCTCCTCATGTGCCTCTTCGCGGATGCCGCGCATCTGCAAGTTGGCGCGGGCAGAGATATCCAGTAGGCCGTTACCAAACTCTTCAGAAAGCCTTGCCACACCGCGCGCCTGGGCAGCGGACAGTTTACCCAAAGGCGCGCGCACCCGCACCACCAGCCCGTCGCCGGACATCATCGGGCGCAGGGCACCGGGGCACCAGCCATAGACCTTGGGTTCAGCGGCGCTGCTCATGCCGCGCCCTCCAGCTCTGCCATGATCGAGTTGCGCCGTGTGCTCCAGAGGCCTGCATCAAACAGGGCGCGGAAGCGGTCACGCATGGCGGCGAGCGCTTCGGGGTTTTCGTGCTCCATGAACGCCACCAGATCGTCGCGGCCCAGGGTGGCCTCGAAGTAGAGGTCGAACAGATGCGGCTGCACCACCTGGGCCAGATGCGCGAAGGCAGCCATGTGATCGAGCGTCGCGGCGATTTCCGCCGCGCCGCGGAAGCCGTGACTCATCATTGAGGTGGCCCAGTCCGGATTGGCGGCGCGGGCGCGGGTGACGCGGGCGATTTCTTCGCCCAGGGAACGTGCCTGCGGCTTGTCGGGCCGTGTGGCGTCGAGGTGGTAGAGCGCCGGTGTTGCTTGGCCGATGCGCGCCATTGCGGCGGCAAAGCCGGCCTCATGCGCGGCGTAATCAGACGCGACCAGCAGGTCGGTTTCCGGCAGGTCCTGCAGGTGCACAAAGCTGTCGGCGCCCTGCAGGCGGGTTTCCAGCGCTTCGCGGGCGTCGGTGATTGCGCCCTTGGCGTCGATCGCATGGGAGGAGGCATTCAGCCAGGCCTCGCCCGCCGCCTGGCGCGCTGCATCGGTGTAGTCATCCAGATGCGGGTTCATCGACAGGCCGTACTGGCCCGGTTTGGGGCCGAAGACGCGCGGGGTCTCGGTGAGATAGGGGTTGTCGGCCTGGGTTTCCTCGCGGCCCGCCAGTGCGGCAGCGGCACTTTCGAACATCTGGGCAAGGCCCGGGAAGACGTCGCGGAACAGGCCGGACACCCGCAGGGTCACGTCGATGCGCGGGCGGTTCAGCATGGAGAGCGGCAGCACCTCGAAACCGGAGACGCGCTCGGAGCCTTCGTCCCACTTGGGTGCCAGCCCTGCCAGATGCAGCGCCATCGCGAACTCCTCACCCGCGGTGCGCATGGTGGCGGAGCCCCAGAGGTCGATCACCAGCCCCTTGGGCCAATCGCCGTGGTCCTGAAGGTGGCGGCGCAGCAGCTCTTCCGCCAGCTTGACCCCTTGCGCATGCGCCGCCCGCGACGGCACCGCCCGCGGGTCGGTGGTAAAGAGGTTGCGCCCCGTCGGGATCACATCGGCGCGGCCGCGGAAGGGCGAGCCGGAGGGGCCGGGAGTGACGATCTTGCCGTCCAACGCGGCGATCAGCCCGGCGCGCTCCTCTGCCCCGCATTGGCCGGTGCCAAAGATGTGCAGACCCTCGCCGTACTGGCTTTCCTTGATGTCGCAGACAAAGGCGTCGATGCGGGTGATTGCCTCAGCCGGTGACGTATCCGGCGTCAGGCCAAGGTCGGCTTCGACGCCGGTGCCTTGCGCCTCTGCCCGGATGTCGCCGATCAGCCGGTCGCGGCGGGCCGGGTCCAGGCCGTCTGCGGTGGAGTATTCATCCAGCAGGCTTTCGAGCCGCGCCATGCCCTCGGGCAGGTTGGTCTGCGCCAGCGGCGGCGGCAAGTGGCCGATGGTCACGGCGCCGATGCGGCGTTTGGCCTGGGCGGCCTCGCCCGGGTCGTTGACGATGAACGGGTAGGCGACGGGCAGCGGGCCGGTCAGCACCTCGGGCCAGCAGGCGCCGGAGAGGGCGACTGCCTTGCCCGGCAGCCATTCCAGGGTGCCGTGGGCGCCGATGTGCACGAGGGCGTCGGTTTGGTCGCGCAGCCACAGGTAAAAGGCGACATAGGCATGGCGCGGGGTGCGGTCGAGGTCGTGGTAATCATCGACGCGAGTTTTCACTTCGCCGCGTTCGGGCTGCAGGGCGATCAGGGCGTTACCTGCCCGCAAGGCCTTGAAGTGAAAGGCGCCGTCGCGGCAATCGGCGTCTTCTTCCGGGCTGCCCCAAGCCTCAGTCAGGGTGTTTTGCAGGTCTTGCGGCAGCGTGGAGAGGGCCTGGCGGTAGTCCTCCAGCGGGACGCTGAGTGTTTCCTCCATCAGCCGCAGACCGGTGTTTTCCAGCGCTTCGACGGCGTAGCCCTGGGCCGCCAGTTCGTGCAGGATCTCGTCGCAGGAGGCCAGCGCGTCGAGGCCGACGGCATGGGCCAGGTTGTGGTCGCGGCCGGGATAGGTGGACAGGATCAGGGCCAGACGCTTGTCCGCATTCGGCAGTTTGGCGAGGCGCAGCCAGCCTTCCACGCGGTCCACGGCAGATTTGATGCGGTCTGCATCAGCCCGGTGGGCGAAGCGGGAATATTGCAGGTCCGGGTCTTTCTTGCCCGGCGACTTGAAGCTGACGACGCCGGCAAAGATGCGTCCGTCGACCTCGGGCAGCACCACGTGCATGGCGAGGTCAGCGGGGGAAAGGCCGCGGTCTGCCTCGGCCCAGTCTTTCTTGCGTGCGGTGGAGAGGGCGACCTGGAACACCGGGCAGCCGGTGGCGGAGAGCGGCGAGGCGCTGCCGTCGGTGCCTTGGGCGGAAAACGCAGTGGCGTTGATGATGGCTGCCGGGCTCAGCGAGGGCAGTTTTTCGCGCAGCCAGTCCGCGGCAGTGGGCGCCTTGAGGCTGGCGGCAAAGGCGCCATAGGCCGCATAGCCGCGGGCGCGGAGCTCCTCGATCATGGCATCCACCGGGGCGGTGTCGGCAGCGGTGAGGTAGGAACGGTAGAAGCTCACCAGCACCAGCGGTTTGTCCTGCGGCGGCAGGTCCGCAAGCACGCCTTTAGCTGGGTCGTAGAAGCCGTGTTCGGGTGTGGTCTTGAGGCCCAGAACCGGGCCTGCGTAGAGACCGGCCGCCAGCGAAAGCTGTGCAAGCGCCGCCTGAGCAGCGACGGCGCCGCCGGCGTCGCACAGGGATTGCAGGCGGCGCAGGGTGGAGACTGGCAGGGTGGACAGCTCATCCAGCCGCGCATCCTCGCGGCCGTCTGCTGGCAGGATTGCCAGCGCGAAGCCCTTGCGCCGGGCAAGGTCCTGCAGGGTGGCGAGACCGTAGGACCAGTAGCTTTCGCCGCCAATCAGGCGGACGAGGACGCCCTTGGCGCCTTCCAGCGTCTGTTCCGCGTAGACGTCGACCGACAACGGGTGCTTGAGCGCCACCAGGTTGGCGAGGCGCAAGCTGGGCAGTTTGCCGTCCGCGCGGTGCCAGCCCGCCGCAAAGGCGCCGAGGTCGCTGTCGGAGAAGGACAGCACCACAAGGTCCGCGGGCGTCTGCCCGAGGTCTTGCGGGGTGTCGGTCTCGTCAAGGCCGTGGCTTTCGCGGAAGACGACGTGCATGGGTCAGGCCCTTTCGGAAAGAAGAGCAGAGGGCAGTGCCCGGCCTCGGGAGGAAGCGAAGCGCCCTCCCGTGTGGGAGGTCGGGCGCTGCCCGGCGTTACCGCCGGGCGAAACGTTTGAAGTTTCGCCTTGGGGCATCAGCTTCAGGCCCCCAGCTCGGCGCGGATGGCCTGTTCGTCGATGTCGTCATGCTCGGCGATGACCACCAGGGCGGTCTTGCGCGGCTGCGCACCCCAGGGCTGATCATACTGGGCGCGCAGGCGCTCGCCCACGGCCTGAACCAGCATCCGCATCGGTTTTCCCTCCACCGCGACATAGCCTTTGACGCGCAGGATATTGCGCTCGCGGGCGAGTTTCACGATAGCATTCTGCAGCGCTTCCGGGTCGGAGACTTCGCCCATTTCGACAACGATGCTTTCAAAATCGTCATGCTCGTGGTCGTGGTGGCCGTCGTGGTGGCTGGGGCGGGCCTCCAGATCGTCTTCGGCAGCGGCGTTCAGGCCCAGGATGATGCGCGGGTCGATGACGCCTTCGCTCATCGGCAGGATCGGCAGCTTGCGCGGCGCTTCTGCCTCGATCACCGCGCGGGCCTTCTCGACGCCTGCGTCGCCGGCCAGGTCGGCCTTGGACAGCAGCACGATGTCGGCGCAGGAGACCTGGTCTTCGAAGACTTCCGACAGCGGGGTTTCGTGGTCCAGGCTCTCATCTGCTTCGCGCTGGGCGGCAACCGCGTCCAGATCGGGGGCGAACTGGCCCTTGGCGACGGCCTCGGCATCGGCCAGCGCAATCACGCCGTCCACGGTGATACGGGAGCGGATGGCGGGCCAGTCGAAGGCCTTGAGCAGCGGCTTGGGCAGCGCCAGACCGGAGGTCTCGATCACGATGTGATCGGGCTTTTCCGGCAGGTCCATCAGTTGTTCGATGGTGGGGATGAAGTCATCCGCCACGGTGCAGCAGATGCAGCCGTTGGCCAGCTCCATGATGTTCTCCGCCGGGCAATTTTCATCGGCGCAGGATTTCAGGATGTCGCCGTCCACACCGGCGGTGCCGAATTCATTGACCACAACCGCCAGGCGCTTGCCCTGCGGGTTCTGCATCAGGTGGCGGATCAGGGTGGTCTTGCCCGCACCGAGGAAGCCGGTGATGACGGTGACGGGGATCTTGTTGAGGTCGCTCATGTTTACTCCTCGGAGAAGAACTTGGCCGGCGGGATGCGGGCAACGGATTGCTTGCGGAAGGTCTGCGGGCGCTCGCGCCACGGCACAACACCGTCGGCGGTGGCGGCATAGGCTGCGGCGCCTTCCAGAATTTCGGGGACGTGCTGGTCCGGGTCGAGGTCGCCGTAGACATAGGTCCAGCGTTCTTCGCCGCCGACCAAGGCCACGGCGCAGCCGCGCTTGCAGGAGGACAGGCATTCGACGCCGCGCAGGCGAACGCCTTCGGGCATTCCGGCTTCTTCCAGGGCTGCGTGCAGGATGGCGCCGGGGCGGGCGGCCTCCGGGTCGGCGCCCTCGCGGCGGCAGGTGAGGCAAACGGTCAGCGTGACCGGTCCCTGGGTGCTGGCAGTCTTGCCTGCCATATCGTCAGCCATCAGCGCGTCTCCTGTCGCGGCAGGGCGTGCGGGATGGCCAGAAAGGAACTGTGTCGTGCCAGTCCCTCACCCGGTCGCAGAACACCCCGTCTGCCCGTTGATCTCTCTCTAGCTGGCAGGTCTCCCGGCTTGCGGATGCCAAGGCGCTCAGGCCTTGCCGGCCATCCTGCCTTCCCGGGACGTATTCCCAGTGGCATGGCGGCCTCATCCGGTCACGGTCGCGGGGGCGGCTGTGCTTGAGCCTTGGCAAGGCCTTCACATTCCCTCTTCGCCTGTTTTCACAGGAACCAGCTGAACCCCCTTGCGCTATGGCGGGCTTCTTTGTCAAGACATGGGGTCAAACAGCTGGAGAGCCCCCATGAGCGAAAAGTCCGAAACCGGCATTTCAGAAGAAGAAGCCGCCCGTCACGCCTCAAAGATGGCCAAGAAGAAGGCCGCGCGCGACCGGATGATGAAGACCAAGGAGGGCGAGAAGGGCCTGATCATCGTTCACACCGGTCCGGGCAAGGGCAAGTCCTCGTCCGGCTTCGGCATGATCATGCGCTGTATCGCCCATGGGATGCCATCTGCGGTGGTGCAGTTCATCAAGGGCGCCTGGCAGACCGGCGAGCGCACCCTGATCGAGGAGAACTTCAGCGATCTGTGCCAGTTCTATGCGATGGGCGAGGGGTTCACTTGGGAAACCCAGGACAAGGCGCGCGACATCGCCGCCGCCCAGAAGGGCTGGGAGAAGGCCAAGGAGATGATCCTGGACGAGCGCAATACCATGGTGCTGCTGGACGAGATCAACATCGCGCTGCGTTATGAGTATCTGGATCTGGAGGAGGTGCTGGAGTTCCTGGTGGAGCAGAAGCCGCCGATGACCCATGTGGTGCTGACCGGCAGGAACGCCAAGGAGGAGCTGATCGAGATCGCCGATCTGGTGACCGAGATGGGCCAGATCAAACACCCGTTCCGCGCCGGCGTGAAAGCGCAAAAGGGCGTGGAGTTTTAAGAAGCTCACAAAGGTCTTTCGCCTGGCCGAAGGCCGGGCAGCGCCCGTCCCGCCCCAGTGGGACGGGACGGGCGCTGCCCTTCGCGTTATGCTGCGAGCGTTTGTGCCTTGCCTTGAATATAGGCATCCACCGCGGCGCGCTGGGCTTCATCCAGCCGCAGTCCCAGCTTGGTGCGCCGCCAAAGGTAGTCGTCTCCGGTCCGTACCCATTCGCGGGCAATTGCCCAGTCCAGTTCCCGCGCGGTGATCGTCGCCCCGAAGTCCTGCCCCATATCAGCCGCGGATTTGGCCTCGCCCAGAACCGCCCAGGCCTCGGTGCCATAGGCGCGGATCAGGCGGCGGGTCCAATAGGGCGAAAGGAACGGATAGTCCGCCGCGAGTTTGCCGCGCAGCTTTTCCACATCCGCCACCGCAAAATCGCCGCCGGGCAGGGCCACGCCTGCGGTCCAGTCCGCGGGCAGCTGCGGGAAAACCTCGCCGATTTTCGCCAGCGCCGCTTCGGCCAGTTTGCGGTAGGTGGTGATTTTGCCGCCGAAGACATTCAAGAGGGGCGCCTGTGCCTGATCCAGTGTCAGCACATATTCGCGGGTCGCCGCGGTGGCAGAGCTGGCGCCGTCGTCATAAAGCGGGCGCACGCCGGAATAGGTCCAGACAATATCCTCGCGCTTGAGCGGCTGATTGAAATATCCTGATGCAAAATCAATCAGGTAGTCCTGCTCCTTTGCGGTGCATTCCGGCGCGGTGTCCGGATCGGAGTGGTCGCTGTCCGTTGTGCCGATGAGGGTGAAGTCTTCCTCATAGGGAATGGCAAAGATGATCCGCCCGTCGGTTCCCTGGAAGAAGTAGCAGCGCCCGTGGTCAAACAGTTTCGGCACCACGATATGGCTGCCGCGCACCAGGCGGATGTTCTCGCGGCTGTTCTGGCCCAGCTTCTGATGCAGCACATCGGCGACCCAGGGCCCGCCCGCGTTAATCAGCATTTTCGCGCGGCGCTGATGGGTTTCGCCGCTGGCCTGATCCTGCAGGGTGATCACCCAGTGGTCCGCATGGCGTTCAGCGGCCAGCACCTTGGTCCGGGTCAGGATCTCGGCGCCGCGGGCCTGGGCGTCGCGGGCGTTCAGGACGACCAGGCGGGCGTCCTCGATCCAGCAGTCGGAATATTCAAAGGCGGTCTTGAACTTGTCCCTGAGCGGTCTGCCCGCCGGGTCGGCCTCCAGATCCAGCTTCGCGGTGCCGGGCAGGATGCCGCGCTTGCCAAGCGAGTCGTAGAGGAACAGCCCCAGCCGGATCAGCCAGGCCGGGCGGCGGCCCTTCATCCAGGGCATGAAAGTGGTGAGCAGCTTGGACGTCGGCGTCTCGCTGTCGAACCGCATGTCCTTGTGGAACGGCAGCACGAACCGCATCGGCCAGGAGATATGCGGCATCGCATTCAGCAGCACCTCGCGCTCGATCAGCGCTTCGCGCACCAGGCGGAACTCAAAATATTCGAGATAGCGCAAGCCGCCGTGGAACAGCTTGGTTGAGGCAGAGGAGGTGGCCGAGGCCAGGTCGTTCATCTCTGCCAGCGTCACCGACAAGCCGCGTCCGGCGGCGTCGCGGGCGATGCCGCAGCCGTTGATGCCGCCGCCGATGATGAAAAGGTCTGTTACAGGCGTGTCAGTCATTTTCGCTGCTTTCGTTTTGTCCTGCGGTCAGGATGCGGGTGCCGGCGGCCTGCGCGGCCTCGGCAAATTCTGCGGGAACCGGGCGGTCGGTGATCACCACGTCGAGATCGGAGAGGTCGCAGATCCGCACCGGGGCGGAGCGGGCGAACTTGCTGCCGTCGCAGACCAGCACCTTCTGCCGTGCGTTTTTCAGGATTGCGCGGGCGACAGATACCTCGCGGGCATCGTGATCCATCACCGCGCCGTCGGCATCCAAAGCTGAGGCGCCAATAACCGCGAAATCCACCTTGTAGCGGGAGAAAAAGTCCACAGCATCTTGGCCCACGATGGCACCGTCACTTTGCCGCACGGTGCCGCCGGCCAGGATCAGCTCTTTGGCCTGACCACCCATCATCATGTTGATAATGTTTATATTGTTGGACATGACCGTCAGGCCGCTGTGGCCGGACAGGGCGCGGGCCACCTGTTCTGTGGAGGTGCCGATGTTGAGCGAAAGCGAGCAGTTGTCGGGGATCAGCTCTGCCGCCAGGGCGGCCATCGCCAGCTTGTTGCCGGCGTTCAGCTTGCGCCGGTCCTTGTACCCTTGGCTGGCGGCGGAGCTGACGCGGACGGCACCGCCGTGCACGCGGGACAGCGCGCCGCGCGCCGACAGGTCGCGCAGATCGGCGCGCACGGTCTGCAAGGACACGCCAAAGCGTTGCGAGAGATCCTCAACCTCGACCCGGTCCTGACGGTTCAGCAGGGAGATGATTTCGTTCTGACGGCTTGCGGCATCCATTTGCTTTCCTTTCACTGCGATTCTGTAGCGCATCACGCGCGAAGAGTCACCATTCGTTTTCGTATTACTTTCGGAGGGTTTGAAAACGAAAAGGCGCGCCGTGGCGGGCGCGCCTGTGAAGCACCGGGAAACCTTGCTTCAGATCAGCGGGATCAGGTGGTTGTCCCAGGCCAATTCCGCGTGGTGCACCTCATCCCGGCCGCTATCCGAAACCGCATAGAACTGGCCAGTGCCGGTGCTGGCCGTAAAGCCTTCGGCGGAGGCGGCCAGACCGCAGACATCTGCCATTCTGTGTTCTGCCAGCAGCGCGCCGCTCACTGTGTCCATCACTTGCAGCACCCCGCCCCGCGGCGAGGTGACGCCGATCCGGCTGCCGTCGGCGCAGAAGGCGATGGAGCCGCCGTAGCCCCACATGTTCAGCACCCGCGCGTCATCCTCGGCAAGCAGTCGCGGCACGCCGCCGGGGGTGTGCAGGCCGGCAGTGGGGACTTGTTCACCCAGATCGCCCTGCCATTGCATGGCGAAACCAACGGTGCCGTCCGCCCGCACTGACAGATGGCGGATTGAATTGAGACGCAGCTCTGGCGGCAGTTCCATCTGTTCCTGCACTTCGCCGTCCAGGCTCAGGTAGCTGAGGTTGGGGCGCATGTCAGGCAGGTTCAGCTTGGCGCGGCCGCTGTCGGGGTGGGTTTCGATGCCGCCGTTTGCCACCACCAGTCCGGGCGCATCGCGGCGCAAGGCCATGTCATGCGGGCCAATGCCGCCGGAGGAGAACGCGGCAATGCGGCGGTAGCCGTCTGCAGCATCCCAGACGCCGATCACGCCGCGGGCGTTCTCATAGTCGTTTTCAGTGGTGAGCAGGCGGCTGCCGTCCGGGGAAAACACCCCATGGCCGTAGAAATGATGCCCAGCGGGCGGCTCCAGCCGGGCCAGCGCGGCACCGGTGCGGCAGTCAATCACATCGGCAAAGCGGCCCGGGCGGCGGGCAAAGGCAACGGCTTCCGGCCGCACGGGATGCGCGGCAGCTGCATGGCCGCGGTCCGGCAGTGGGTGGCGGAACAGGATCTGTCCTGTCCCGGTAAGGCCCGCCAGCAGGAAGGCGCCGCTGGCGTCCTTGCCCGCCGACAGGAAGGCCGGGCTGCCGGCGCTGGCCCAACTGGCCTGCGGTGTGAGGGCGGAGGCCATCAGGCCTGCCAGAAATCCGCGGCGGGAGGTCATGCGGGGTCCTTTCCGTCAGTCGCCGTCGAGCGCGTTGAATCCTGCCGCGACGCCCAGCGACGGGCCAAGGCGTTCAGAAACAAACGCGCGGAGGTCTTTCACTTGCTGGCGCAGCGCCTCGATCCGGATGCGGACGGTTGGGTCGGCAACTCCGGCAAAGACCGGATCATCCAGCGCTTCGGCGCGGCTGCGGACCTTGCCGAAACCCTGTGCGAGGTCCGCCTTCAACCCGGCCTCATCCCGTGCCAGAGCCAGCGCCAGCGGCTCCATCGCGTTCAGCGACACCAGAACATGGCGCAGGCTGCGCCCGGAGCGGTGGGCCTCGGCGCGGTTGGGGCGGGGCTTGTCAAAGCTGCCCAGCGGGCGGCCCAGCCGCATGTCGTCCAGCACCTGCAAACCGGTTGTCAGCGCCTTCAGCAGCTCCTGGGTGATTTCATCCTCGCTGCGGTAGCGGCTGGCCGGTGCGCGCATTTCGCCTGCGTAGTTTTCTGCCCAGTCTCGGCTGATGGCCTGCGCAGTGGCGGCAATGTCCGTGCTGATGGCGCGGGTCAGGGTGCAGCGGTAGTCCGCGCTGCCGGCGGAGGAGAGGTCCGGGTCATACAGGAGGTATTCCAGCGCATAGAAACCGCGGGCAGCGATGGAATAGCTGGCGAATGCGGCCGGGGCGGTGATGCCGTCATCTTCGCTGCGGATCAGACCGGCCAGCGCTTTGGGCGTCTTACTGCGGCTGTCGGGCCAGAAGGCCAGCGCAAAGGCGCGGCTGTCCGTTTCTGTCGGCCCAAAACGGTAGTGGCTGGCGGCGATCCAGGCGTCGAAGGCCTCACTGTAGGCCGCGCGCAGGGCTTCGGATTGCGGGTTGCAGTCGGCCTTGGCTGCGTCCGCCAGCGCTGCCGTGTCCATTGCCAGCTCCTCAAACGCCGGGACGATCAGCTGATCGGTTATGCTGCTGGAAAGGTCCGAGGCGACAGCAGGCGCTGCAGCCAGGGTCAGGGCAATGGCAAGGACGCGCATCAGAGGCTCTCCAGGAAAGAAATCAGGGCGGCGCGGTCCTGCGGCGGCAGCTCCACAACGCGGGTCTTCGCGGCTTCCGCCTCGCCGCCATGCCAAAGGACGGCCTCCAGCAAGGTGCGGGCGCGGCCGTCGTGCAGGTAGGTGGCACGGGGCGAGACCTGCTGCGTGAGGCCGATCCCCCACAGCGGTGCGGTGCGCCATTCGCGCCCCGTGGCACGGCCCTCCGGGCGGTTGTCGGCCAGGCCTTCACCCATGTCGTGCAGCAAGAGGTCGGAGTACGGCCAAATCAGCTGAAAGCTCTGCTCGGGCCGGTCTTCCAGCCGGTGGGTCACGTATTTCGGCACATGGCAGGAGGCGCAGCCGCTGTTGTAGAATACCTGCTTGCCGCGCAGCACTTGCGGGTCATCGGAGTTGCGGCGGGCGGGCACGCCGAGGTTGCGGCTGTAGAAAGTGACCAGATCCATATTGGGCTGGTCAATCTCGGTTTCACGGGAATCACTGCCGCCATGCGGGGCCGTCTGGCAGGCGGTTTGCAGATCCGTGCATTCCCCCGCGTGGGCCGGGAACAACGGGGTGGAGATGCCGATGTCACCGGAAAACGCGCCTGCGGACTGCTCATGCACGGTTGGGGAACCTGCCTTCAGCCCGAAGCGGCCCAGCATGATCTGGCCGAATTCCCGCGACCAGACCAGATTGGCGCGGCCTGAGATGCCGTCGCCATCCGCATCATTTTCATCTGCGTGGGCGAGGATGTCGGTGGCAGGGATCGCCTCCAATAGGCCGAGCCCAATCATTGGCGGCGCTACGCGGGGCGACAGCATGGCGCCCTCCGCAAGCGGGCCATAGCCGAGGCTTGCGGCGGTGTAGCTGGGACGCCGCAGGGTGGTGGTCTCACCGCCGGACAGCACGACCTCAAATTCCTCATACTCCACCCGCAGCCTGTATTCCGGCGCGACGCCGGGGGCGGAAAAATCCTGCAGCTGGCGGCCATACTGCGGGTCAGGGGCGGTGCCGATGTAGTCCGTAATCTCCTGCAGCTCCGGCGGCACAGGGCCTGGGATGGAGACTCGCAGGAACATCGAAGTGGAGGCATAATCCGGCTGCTCCGGCACATGGCCGCGCCCGTCCTTCAGGTGGCAGCGCTGGCAGGACCGCGCGTTATAAAGCGGCCCGAGCCCGTCAGACGCCTTGGTGGAGGCGGGCGAGAACACCCAGATCTTCTTGAACAGACCGTTGCCGAGCTTGAATTCCAGCTCCTGTTCAAAGCTGAGGCCGGCGGAATGCTGGGAAAACGCCTCATCATCCGAACGGGCGCGCACCGTGGCCGCCCCTGCGGGCAGGTCCTCGAACGGCTCAGGCGCCGAGAAATCCGTGGCGGGCGCAACTGCACCGGCAATCCGGGCGCGTTCGGCATCGGTGCGGGGAAGGGGGGAGAGGTGCGGCTCTGCCTGGTACCGGCTGGCCAGGTCCAGCGCCGCAAGGGGCGTGGCCGCCGCAAGTGCGGCAGCCAGCGTGAAATTAGTCTTCAACCTCTGCCATCTTGGTGGCGTTGAGCTGGGCATAGTTTTCGGCACCGATCCGGTCGTGCAGTTCAAGCTGCGTTTCGAGGAAATCGATATGGCCTTCTTCGTCCGCCATCAGCTCTTCAAACAGCTTCTGGGATACATAGTCGCCCGCGGTGTTGCAGGCGTCGCGGGCTTCCTTGTAGAGCGCACGGGCGTCCACTTCGGCGGCAAGGTCGCATTCGAGGGTTTCTTTGGGCGTCTGGCCGATCCGCAGCGGGTCAAGCTTTTGCAGGTTCGGGTGGCCGCCCAGGAACAATATCCTTTCAATCAATTTGTCCGCGTGCTGCATCTCCTCGATGCTTTCCTCGCGGCTTTTCTTGGCCATGCTGCCCAGGCCCCAATCGTCCTGCAGCCGGTAATGCAGCCAGTACTGGCTGACCGCCGTCAGCTCATGCCGCAGAGCCTTGTTCAGATAGTCGATAACCTTGGCGTCGCCCTTCATTATTCTTCTCCCGAATTGATCCAGCGCGTAAATTCGCAAGCTGCGCAGGTACTTCCAGCTTACTGCTCGCATGCATGGTGTCGAGGAAAAGGGGCATGCAACCGCCGCAATCGGCGGATTTTCCCAGCGCGTGATAGATTTTTCCGGGGGTGATAATCGTTTCAGGGTCGGCGCTTCGCATCCAGTCGATGGCGGCGCGGATGTCGTGATCCGAGATCTGTGTGCAGTGGCAAACGATCATGCTGCTCGCGTCCTTGCCCGTGGCGCAAAAGGCCAAGTGATTCCGTTGGGAAAATATATCTGATAAAATTACTGGGGATTCAAGGGTTATCCAGAGTGAAACACTAGGGAATTGGCGGGTGTTTGCTGGCTGCGCATGAAGGGCCGCGGAAAATGCGGCCCTTCACGGGGGTGCTTCTGTGGCTTGAAAGCGATCAGTTGAAGACGGCGGCGGGGTTGTCCAGGCTGTCGGAGCCTTCGATGGCAACACCGTCCAGTTTGAGGGTGGAAACCACACGCTCAATGGAGCGGGTCTGGTCGATCAGCCCGTTGACGCCGCCCATCACCAGCGCTTCGCCGGCCGCATTGCCCTGCGCCAGCATCTGGTCATAGGAGAGGCCTGCCTCAGCTGCGGTCTTGATGCGGCCAAGCGCCAGCATTGTGGTGGACAGCTTGCCGCGCATCTCGGCGTCCAGATCCGCGTCCTTGGCAGCAACCAGATCGGACAGGGAGGGGCCGGACACCAGTTCGCCGTTCACTCGCACGTATTCACCCAGATAGACGTTCTGCACGCCCAGCCCGTCATAGTAGTGGCTGTTGTGGGTGTTGTCGGAGAAGCAGTCGTGCTCTTCCTCCGGGTCGTTCAGCATCAGGCCCAGGCGCATCCGCTCGCCCGCCTGCTCGCCATAAGACAGCGAGCCCATGCCGGTCAGCATTGCGGTAATGCCTGCGTCCTCATTCGCCAGCAGCGCGGTGCGGGCCTCGCCGGCCTCGCCCCATTGTGCGGCGATCCACTCCAGGTCGGAGATCAGCAGATCGGTGGCCGCCTGTAGGTATTCGCCGCGGCGGTCGCAGTTGCCGCCGGTGCAGGCGTCGCCCGTGGCATAGTCGGTCCAGGGCCGGTCGCCTGCGCCGTGTTCTGTCCCTTTCAGGTCCTGGCCCCAAAGCAGGAATTCGATGGCGTGGTAGCCGGTGGCCACGTTTGCCTCGACCCCGTCGGCTTCATGCAGGGCACCTTCCAGCAGGCCCGGGGTGATTTTGGTGGCGTCGATGGCCTGGCCCGACAACTCGAAGCTGGGGTTGGCGATCACATTCAGCGCCGCCAGGGTGTTCTCGTCGCTCGGGCCGCCATAGGAGGCATCGACATAGTCGATCAGCCCTTCATCCAGCGGCCAGGCGTTCACCTTGCCTTCCCAGTCGTCGACGATAGCATTGCCGAACCGGAACACTTCGGACTGCTGATAGGGCACGCGGGCCGCGATCCAGGCGGCGCGGGCGGTTTCCAGGTTCTCAGCCGACGGTTGCGCCACCAGTGCCTCAACGGCGGCCTTGAGCACCTGCGCTGTTGCCAGGCTGTCCTGGTATTTCGCCTCGGCGATGTTGGCGTAGTTGGTCAGCACCGCGGCTTTGTCAGCAGCAAGGGCAGCGGTGGTGCCAAGGGTGAGACCGGCGAGGGCAGTGCCCGCGAGAAAGACAGATTTCATCAGCTAAGTCCTTGGGTTTGTTCTGTGTTCAATGAAGGGTGGCAGAGGCGGGGCGGTCCGTCTGCACAGGCAGCTGCAGCCCCATGATCTGCTGCATCAGCAGCCCGCAGTCAGAGGCAAGTTTCGCCAGTTCCGGCGCCTTACGCGGTGTGACGATCAGCGAGGCGAGAACATGGGCGTCGTCCTTCTGGCCCTCCGCGGCTGAGGCGAGCAGGTTGGCAAAGCAGTTTTCATCAGCGCCCAGGCAGTTGCAGGTCATGCCGTGGCGCACCAGCGGGCGGCGGCCATGGGCGGCGCAGAAATTGCACAAGTAACCAAAGGCCTCAAAGGCAGATTCCGCCATTTCCGGGCCGAAGTTCACCTCAAAATCACGGCGCATCTGCGCGCGGGTTTCGGAACCGGAGAACCAGTGGCGCAGATAGATCACCGCGCCGGCCTCCAGCGGCGGCAACTCCGACAGGGTGCCGACGGTCACACCGCCGCGGGGATGGGAGGCGGCGCTCATTTGGTCAGGATCAGCTTGCCTGCGCGGGTGATGCGCAGCGAATAGATCTGGCCGTTCAACAGGATACGGGCCTGGGTGCCGCCGCGGGTCAGGTCCTCGGCGTGATAGGTCGGGAACACCTCGGCGGTGGCCTCAGTGGGGACAGGTTTGGAAGTAATCTGGTTCATGACGTGCGCCCATCGCTGAATTCCGCCCTGTCCAGAAGCCATTCCAGACAAAAGCCAGACAATGCGTCGGAGGGAGCAAAGACCTGCGGCCACAGCTGGCGCATGTCCTCGGACTCCGGTTCCTTAATGTCAGGGCCGCTGGGGCGGCGCGCACTGGTCGGCATGGGGGCGATCTCGGTTGATTCTATGTCACTCGGGCTCGCCCGATCCGAGTCAGGCTGGCTGGAATGCTGTATACCTGATTTATTTACTCACCTATGTCAATCCGAGTTTTTTAGTCGGAAATAAATTTTGCGCGGTGGCAAGGGGATGGCAAATAAAAAAGGCCGCCCACGGGGCGGCCTTCGTGTCAGTCAATGTCCGGTGCGTCAGGCACGGGTGCCGGAGAAACGCTCCTGCCATTCCTCGCTCTGCTCGTCGGTGATCTTGGCAAACAGCACTTCCGGCACGGTGAAGCCATGGCCTGCGGGCAGGGCGGAAAGCGCTGCCGCCACGTCTTCCGGCCAGCTGCGGTCGTCCGAGTTCAGCGCTGCCATCAGCGTGTCCGAGGCGTGCGGGATGAACGGTGCCGACAGCACCGCATAAAGCCGGATCAGATTGAGGCCCAACCGCACCTGCGCGGCGGCGCGTTCGGGGTCTTCCTTGAACACCGACCAGGGGGCGGCGGATTGCAGGTATTCATTGCCGGCAACCCAGATCGCCCGCAGTTCCTGCGCCGATTTGCGGACCTCCATCGCTTCCATGTGGCCCTCATAGGCGCGGATGCGGGTGGTCAGCTCGTCGATCAGCGCCTGCTCCTGCGCGCCGTATTCGCCGCCTTCCGGGACTTCCTCACCGAACTTGGAGCGGCAGAACTTGGTGATGCGGCTGACGAAGTTGCCCAGAACGTCCGCCAGATCCTTGTTCACCGACTGCTGGAAGTTCTCCCAGGTGAATTCGGAGTCGGAGCTTTCGGGTGCATGGCTCAGCAGCCACCAGCGCCAGTAGTCGGCGGGCAGGATCTCCAGCGCCTGGTCCATGAACACGCCGCGGCCCTGCGAGGTGGAGAATTGGCCGCCGTCATAGTTCAGGTAGTTGAAGCTCTTCAGGTGATCGACCATCTTCCACGGCTCGCCCGAGCCCAGAATGGTGGCCGGGAACGACAGGGTGTGGAAGGGCACGTTGTCCTTGCCCATGAACTGGACGTATTTGACGTCCTCGGCGCCCTTGTCGGTGCGCCACCAGCGCTGCCAGTCGGCGTCTGCAAGCCCATGCTTTTCGGCCCATTCACCAGCAGCGGCAATATATTCGATCGGCGCATCGAACCAGACATAGAAGACCTTGCCCTCCATGCCCGGCCAGTCGGCGCCGCCCTTCTTGACCGGCACACCCCAGTCCAGATCGCGGGTGATGCCGCGGTCCTGCAGGCCGTCGCCGTCATGCAGCCACTTCTTGGCGATGGAGGTGGTCAGGACCGGCCAGTCCTTCTTGGTATCGATCCAGGCATCCAGCTGATCGCGCATCGCCGACTGGCGCAGGAACAGGTGCTTGGTCTCACGCACTTCCAGGTCTGTGGAGCCGGAGATCGCGGAGCGCGGGTTGATCAGGTCGGTGGGGTCCAGCTGCTTGGTGCATTCCTCGCACTGGTCGCCGCGCGCCTTCTCGTAGCCGCAGTTGGGGCAGGTGCCCTCGATATAGCGGTCGGGCAGGAAGCGGCCATCGGCATTGGAGTAGACCTGCTTTTCACTGACTTCGGAGATCAGCCCGGCGTCCGCCAGCTTGCCTGCAAAATGCTGGGTCAGCGCATGGTTCTGCGGGCTGGAGGAGCGGCCGTAATGGTCGAACGACAGGCCGAAGCGCTGCGCGATATCCGTCTGCACCTCGTGCATTTCGGCGCAGTAGTCCGCAACCGGCTTACCTGCCTTGGCGGCAGCCAGTTCTGCCGGCGTTCCGTGTTCGTCGGTGGCGCACAGGAACATCACCTCATTCCCGCGGCCCCGGTTGTAACGGGCGTAAAGATCTGCCGGCAACTGGCTGCCCACCAGGTTGCCCAGATGCTTGATCCCGTTGATGTAGGGAAGCGCCGAAGTGATCAGAATACGTGCCATGCCATCCATCCAGGTAATGCGTCAAAGGCCCGTCTAGCGCATGGCGCGGGCGGCGGAAACCCCTGCTGTGCGACGGGCCGCGCGCAGCGGCAGGGCGGGCGGGCAATTTCGCCGCCCTCTGCGGGCCGGGCAATGTGCACGCCACTGCCGCCGCTGCAGTTCTTGGCTTTGAAAGCTGTTCGTAAACAAACCTTTAAAGGGTCAATGGTTCTGTCCGAATGTTTCGCGCGCGAAACATTCGGACAGTAAAGCTGACCTTTATTCACGCCCCTCGCGCGAGCGTTTCAGCAGGCGCCCGATGGTGAAAGATGTCCGCGGCGCATAGACATAATTGGTGCGCTCTGCGGGGCTGGCGCGGACTTTCATCCGGCTGAGGCCAAAAGCGATCAGAGCCACGTGGCCGCAGGCGACATAGGCAAACAGGGCCGCCGGGCCGAAGCTGTCGATCAGCGCCGAGGACACATAGGGCGAGGCGATGGCGCCAAGCGCGTACCAGAACATCAGCGCCGCCGACAGCTCAACCCGTTCGGCAGAGGTGGCAAAGTCGTTGGCGTGGGCGGCAGAGACCGAGAAGATCGGGAAGGTGGTGAAGCCGAAGAAGCCGGCTGCCAGCATCACACCCAAGGTGCCTGTGCCGCTGGCAGCCATGGTAATGCCGCAGCTGAGGATGGCGATGCTGGACAGCCAGATCAGCACCCAGCGGCGGTCGTATTTGTCGGCGAGCCAGCCCATTGGATACTGCGCCAGCGCGCCGCCCAGGACGAAAGAGGCAAGGAAGAAGGCGATCTGGCCGATCTCCAGCCCAACCTCCTGGCCATAGACCGGGCCGACCATCCGGAAGGAGGCGGAGCTGAGCGCCGACACGATCACGCCGGCCACCGCCAGCGGCGAGCAGCGCCATGCCAGCTTGGGCCGCAGCCGTGGAGCGTCGGGGGTTTCCGGCTGGCTGGCCTTGGTCAGCGTGAGCGGCAGCAGGGCCGCACAGCACACCACAGCCAGCAGATTATAGGAGATGTAAACCGCAGGCGGCAGCACCGCGATGATCAGCTGCGCCGCCAGCGAGGCGCTCATGTCGGCAATCCGATAGGTGCCCATGGCCCGGCCGCGGTTTTCATTGGTGACTTTGGCGTTCAGCCAGGCCTCAATCACTGTATAGGCTCCGGCCACGCAGAGGCCGGAGGCGATCCGCATCACCGCCCAGGCATAGGGATTTTCGGTCAGCGTGTGGCCCAAAAGGCCCATCGCCCCAAGCGCGGTGCAGACTGCAAAGGCGCGGGAATGGCCGACATTGCCCATCAGCCGCGGCGCCCACCAGCAGCCAATGAAGAAGCCGAAGAAATGGGCCGAGCCGAGGAGGCCGATTTGTTCCTTGGTGAAGTTGAGCGTCAGGCCCGAGATGGCATCGAGCGGGCCGACACCTCCGGTGGACAGCTGCAGCAGGATGACGGACAGGAACAGGGCGGCAAAGGAGACGATCAGGCGCATAACGCTGCGACCATGACAGGCTGGCGCTTCATTGCCAGCCGGTTTCCGCCAAAGCCATGTCGTATTTTTGCGGAGCGGTGCTTTTCCGCACCGGGCGGCGGTATCAGCCCGCGCGGCGGATGCGCGCCTTGATGGCAAGTGTGACCCGGTCGGCAACCAAATCCGCATAGCCGGTGGCGCCGTATGCGGCGCGGCTGAGCTGGCCCGACAGCTGCACGTCCAGCTCCCGCAGATCATCCGGGGCGCTGCCGGGCCGGCGGTAAAGCGCGGCCTGGAGGGTGATTGGGCGGGTGGTTCCGCGCAGGGTGAGGTCGCCGGTTATATGCGCACCGCCCGAGATCCGCCCGTCTGGGCCTAGACGGACACGGGTGGAGCGGAAGCGGATCTGCGGGTGGCGTGCGGTGTCGAGGATACCGGGGCCTTTCAGCGCCTCGGTGGCAAAGATCAGCCCGGTGCTGGCGCGGCGGGCGTCCAGGGTGATATCGGCCTGGCTGCGGGCCAGGTCTGCCGGATCAATCAGGATGCGGGCGGCGGCAACCGGAATGCGCCCGTGCTGCGGCTGGCCGCTGAGCAGGAAAGTGAACCGCACATCGGTGGCCTCTGGCACCAGCTGGTATGCCAGGGGCGCTGCACCCAGCCCCTGCGGTGCCAGCATCGCAGCGCTGAGGCAGGCAAGCAGTTTGCGCCGCTTCATTCCGTATGTGTCCAAGCCGGGTTTCCTTTGCAGGCCTTGAGCTGCAGGCAGAGTGTAGCCGGATCTGCCGGGGCGGGCTGCTCACTTTCGCGCGTGCCGTTGTGAGGCGCGGAACGGGGAGGCTCTCCCGCCAGGCAGCGGCTTTTGGCAAAGCCTTTGCCTGTTGGGCCCGGCACCGGGCAACGCCCGGTGCCGGGCCCAATGCCGCTAGGGCAGCGCTGGCGCAGCCAGCGGTGACTGCGGTTGCGGGAGTGCTCCGGAGTGTGCGGAGCGGGTGGATTGCAGGCTGGCCGCGCCGGGCGGCAGCGGGGCGGCCTGCAGCGGGCCGCCTGCGCGGGCCCGGGTGATCTGCCAGCTGCGCGGCGGCAGGGTGCGGGCGCGCAGGCGCTGCAATGCCCAGCACATGCGGCTGCCCGCCGGGCCGCTGGCGGGGCAGGGCGCATGGGCCGGCAGGCCGTGGGCCGGGGCCAGGTGCCAGCGGCTTTCGATGCCCTGGGCGCCGCCCTGGCCCGGGGTCAGCAGCAGGCCCAGCGGGGCCGGGCCGAAGCGGCCGCCGGCCTCTGCCGCCAGATGCAGCCGCCGCACCGGGGTCATGGCGGGCGGCTCTGCCAGCTCTGCCACCACCAGCGGCGCGGCGCCGCCGCGCAGGGCGTCTTCCATTGCCCAGAGCAGATCCTCTGCCCGGGCGGTTTGCACGAACAGGAACCGGGAAGGGCTGGCATACTCCGCGATCCCGTCCGGGTTCAGCGGCCTCGCGGCCTGGGCCGGGTTCAGCGGCCTGCCGGCCTGGGGCTGGGACAGCCACAGCACAGGCCCCTGGGCCGCTGCTGCCAGCCACAGCGCAAAACTGTGGCGGGCGGGGCCGCAGGCCTCATGCACGCGGGCCAGGTCCAGCGCGATCCCCTCTGTCAGGGTCAGCGCCGGGCGGGGTTTGTGGCTGCGGCGGGAAAGCAGGTGAGTCGGCATGCCGCCAGATTAACGTGTTCCACTTTTGTTCTCAATCGTCCAAACGGCCAGTGCCGCCGGGTGCCGCGCCTTGAGCCTGGCTGCGCGGCGCGCCTCAGCCCTCGCGCGGGACCACCGGGCCGCCCTGCTTGGCCCATTCGGTGAAGCCGCCTTCCAGATGCACCACCGGTTTCAGCCCCATCTCCATCGCCGCCCTGGCGCTCAGGGCAGAGCGCCAGGCGCTGGCGCAGTAGAACACATAAGTTTTGTCCTGGTTGAACACCGGCTTGTGGTAGGGGCTGTCCGGATCGATCCAGAATTCCAGCATGCCGCGCGGGCAGGAGAACGCGCCGGGGATCATGCCGCTGCGCTGCAGTTCGCGAATGTCGCGCAGGTCGATGAAAACGTAATCCTCGTCCAGCACCTTCTGCTTGGCGTCTTCGACACTCATGGTCTCGACAAGGCTGTTGGCCTCCGCCAGCAGCGCCTTGACGCCCTTGGTGATCTGTTGCGGCATCTCATCTCCCTTCCTCGGTTTGCCCGCAGGCTGGCGGGTTTGCGCCGCGGGTGCAAGCCGCTTGCACTTGCCGTCCTGCCGGTTAGGGTCGCGGGCAGATCCGCAGCAGGGGAGCGCGCAAGATGAAAATGAACCCGTTGGGCCGCACCGGCATGAAGGTGTCGGAACTGTGCCTGGGCACGATGACATTCGGCACCCAGACGCCGGAAGACGAGGCGCACGCGCAGATTGATATGGCGCTGGCGAACGGTGTGAACTTTGTCGACACCGCCGAGATGTATCCGGTGAACCCGGTCAGCGCAGAGACATTGGGCAACAGCGAGCGCATCATCGGTAACTGGAACGAAAAGACCGGACGGCGCGGCGACTACATCCTGGCGACCAAGCACTCCGGCGAGGGGATGAAACATGTGCGCGACGGGGCGCCGATTTCCTCCAAAACCATCGCGCCCACCGTGGAAGCCTCGCTGAAGCGGCTGAAGACCGATTATATCGACCTCTACCAGTTTCACTGGCCGAACCGGGGCAGCTACATGTTCCGGCAGAACTGGAGTTATGACCCCTCCGGCCAGAACCGCGAGGAGACGCTGG
Organism: Leisingera sp. ANG-S5; assembly: GCF_000813925.1. Lineage (NCBI taxonomy): Bacteria > Pseudomonadati > Pseudomonadota > Alphaproteobacteria > Rhodobacterales > Roseobacteraceae > Leisingera > Leisingera sp. ANG-S5. The sequence goes on from NZ_JWLH01000009.1 coordinate 64,516, forward strand.
CCAATATGGAGGACTGCCTGGAGGCGCTGCAGCGCGAGGTGGATCGCGGCACCATCCGCGCCTTCGGCCTGTCCAACGAAAGCGCCTGGGGCACCGCGCAATGGCTGCGGATCTCTGAGGAGCGCGGCTGGCCGCGGGTGGCCTCGATCCAGAACGAGTACTCGCTGGTCTGCCGGATGTACGACACAGATCTTGCAGAGCTGAGCGTCAATGAGGACGTGGGCCTGATGGCATTTTCGCCGCTGGGTACCGGATTGCTGACCGGGAAATACCAGGACGGGGCGGTGCCGGAAGGCTCGCGCAAATCGATCAACCCGGAACTGGGCGGACGCCACAGCCCGCGGGTCTATGATGCGGTGGCGGCCTATCTGGAGATTGCGGGTCGCCACGGGCTGGATCCGGTGCATATGGCGCTGGCCTGGTGCCGGACGCGGCCCTTCATGGCCTCGGCGATCTTTGGCGCCACCCGTCTGGCGCAATTGGAGCATCTGCTGCAATCGGTGGAGCTGGAATTGAGCCAGGACGTGTTGGAGGAGATCAACGCGGCGCACCGGTTGCATCCGATGCCGTATTGATCCAAGGGGCGGAGATGCTCCCGCCCGGCCTGCGGGCATGGGCATGCCCTGGGCCGGTTGGGCCGGGCGCTGCTGGCGCAGCGCGGAAGGTTTTGCTGAGAGGCGTTCAGGGGCAGGTCTGCCCCTGAAGCGCGTTTGCAAGTGTGTTCAAGGATTGCGCGTCAAGGGTGAACGGTGCTGCGCACCGCCGCTGCGCGGCCCTTGACCCGCGTGGTGTTAGTGCGCCGTCGGGCGGGCCTGTTCCTGACGCAGGTCGCGGGCAGAGGTGCCATGTGCAGTGCGGAAGGCGCGGGCAAAGCTCGACTGCGAGGTGAAGCCGGTGGCCATAGCCACCTCCATCAGCGGCATTGCGGTGTCGGTCACCAGGCGGCGGGCCTCGGCCAGGCGCAGCTGCAGGTAGTGGTCCTGCGGCGTGGTGTTGAGCTTGAGCCGGAACTGCTGCTGCAGGCTGCGCGGGCTGGTGCCCAGGGTCTCGGCGATCTGGGCCAGCGGCAGCGGCTCATCCAGCGAGGCCTCCATCAGCGCGTTGGCCTTGGCGGTGAGCGCACTGTGGCCGCGGTTGCCCAGGCGGCTTTGCGGCCGCGGCAGGGCAGCGGGGCCGTCGAACAGGAACAGCCCGGCCACGCGGGAGGCAAAGCCTGCGCCGTGGCGGGCGCTGATGATGTGCAGCATCATCTCGATCGCGGGTGTGGCGCCGCCGGAGGTCAGGCGGGCGTCCGAGACGGTGAAGCGGTCGTTGCGGGCATCCACCTCCGGGAACCGGGCGGAGAAATTTTCCATGTCTTCCCAGTGGGTTGTGGCGGGGTGGCCGTCCAGCAGCCCGGCCTCGGCCATCAGCCACGGCCCGCCGTCGATGCCTGCGATGGTGGCGCCGGTGGCGGCGATGCGGCGCAGGCCGGCCAGCAGGCTGGGGGTGGCATGGCGCGCCAGCTGGAAGCCCGCAATGACGATCAGCAGTTCGCAGCCTTCCAGCCGGGCCAGCGGGAAGCTGGGCACGGTGAGGCCGCTGGTCAGCATCGGCGGCTCTGCGGTGGCGCTGACGTAATCCCAGTCAAAGGCGGCCCGCCCGGCCAGCCGGTTGGCGGCGCGCATCGGGTCCACTGCAGCGGCAAAGGACAGCGTGTTGCATTCATCCAGAACCAGCACCGCTGTTTTGAGCGGCCGGTTCTCGGGCTGCAGGATGTTTTTTGCGGATTTCATCAACTTCGATTCGCCTGGTGTAAACTGTGCCGTAAAAGGCTGCGGCAGAGTCGCTGTCAGCGCAAATCGGAATCTGGGGAGGAGCCTGGGGATAACCCGTGGCAAAACCCTGTACATCGAAGGGAAAAGCGAAATGCCTCTGGAAATGAACCGCGAAGTCTTCATCACCTGTGCCGTGACCGGCTCCGGCGGCACCCAGGACCGCAGCCCGCATGTGCCGCGCTCGCCCAAGCAAATTGCCGACAGCGCCATCGCCGCGGCCAAGGCTGGCGCCGCCGTGGTGCACTGCCATGTGCGCGATCCGGAGACCGGGGTGCCGAGCCGCCGGCTGGATCTCTACCGCGAGGTGACGGACCGGATCCGCGATGCCGAAGTGGATGTGGTGCTGAACCTGACCGCGGGCATGGGCGGTGACATGGTGTTTGGCGACACTGAGAACCCGCTGCCGCTGAAAGAAGCGGGCACCGACATGGTCGGGGCAACGGAGCGGGTGGCCCATGTGGCGGAGTGCCTGCCGGAGATCTGCACGCTGGACTGCGGCACCATGAACTTTGCCGAGGCCGATTACGTCATGACCAACACGCCGGGCATGCTGCGGGCGATGGGGCAAATGATGACAGACCTAGGGGTGAAGCCGGAGATCGAGGCCTTTGACACCGGCCACCTGTGGTTTGCCAAGCAGCTGGTAAAAGAGGGGATTCTGGAGCCGAACGCGCTGGTGCAACTGTGCATGGGGGTTCCGTGGGGCGCGCCGGATGATCTGAATACCTTCATGGCGATGGTCAACAACGTGCCCTCCGATTGGACATTCTCGGCCTTTGCGCTGGGCCGCAACCAGATGGCCTATGCCTCGGCCTCGGTGCTGGCGGGCGGCAATGTGCGGGTCGGGCTGGAGGACAACCTGTGGCTCGACAAGGGGGTGCTGGCGGAAAACTGGCAGCTGGTTGAGCGGGCGAATACCATTGTGTCGAACATGGGCGCGCGGGTGATCGGGCCGCAGGAGGTGCGCGAGAAGCTGGGGCTGACCAAGCGCGCGCCGGTGGCGAAGTAAGCGGATTTTCGAGGGGGTGCCACGCGTGCACCCCCCGTACACCCCCTGTGCACCGGTTAGGCACCAATACGGCGATGCGTCTCCTCCCGATTAGTCTCTCCTTCTGTTTGGTGCTTCAGGCCTGTTTGCCTGAGGCGGAGCCTGCGGGGCCGGTGCGGGATGTGCGCGAGGAAAAGATGTGCGAGGAGCAAGGCGGGAGCTACCTGTTGCAGCATCCGCATGTTTCCTACGAATGCATCCTGTCGTTTGCCGATGCGGGAAGATCCTGCACAAAGGCTTCGGACTGCCGCGGGCAATGCATGGCTGAGACCAAAACGTGTTCGGCGCGGAATCAGCTGTTTGGAATTTGGCAAGAACTGGATGACCAAGGGAACGTCATCACGGTTGAAGGATACTAGGGTACTCAGATGACAAAGACAGCAGCAATCATCGGCGGCGGGGTTATCGGCGGCGGCTGGGCCGCGCGGTTCCTTTTGAACGGCTGGAACGTGCGGGTGTTTGACCCGGACCCGGAAGCGGAGCGCAAGATCGGCGAAGTGCTGGGGAATGCCCGCCGGAGCTTGCCCGGTCTGGGCAATGTGGCGCTGCCTGCGGAGGGCAGCCTGACCTTCCATGAAACCATCGCGGAGGCCGTTGAGGGTGCCGAGTGGGTGCAGGAGAGCGTGCCGGAGCGGCTGGACCTGAAACAGAAGGTCTATGCCGAGCTGCAGGCGCATTGCGCGCCGGATGCGGTGATCGGCTCGTCCACCTCCGGTTTCAAGCCTTCGCAGCTGCAGGACGGGCGTGAGAACCCCGGCCAGATCGTGGTCGCGCATCCGTTCAACCCGGTCTACTTGCTGCCCTTGGCAGAGCTGGTCACGACAGAGGCGAACCCGGCGGGCGTTATCGACCGGGCCAAGGAGATCATCACTGCCATCGGCATGTATCCCCTGCACCTCAAGAAAGAGATCGACGCCCATGTGGCAGACCGTTTCCTGGAGGCGGTCTGGCGCGAGGCGCTGTGGCTGGTCAAGGACGGCATCGCCACCACCGAGGAGATCGACAACGCGATCCGCTACGGCTTTGGCATCCGCTGGGCGCAGATGGGCCTGTTTGAGACTTACCGGGTGGCCGGCGGCGAGGCGGGCATGAAGCATTTCATGGCGCAGTTCGGCCCCTGCCTCAGCTGGCCCTGGACCAAGCTGATGGATGTGCCGGAATTCACTGATGAGCTGGTGGACCTGATCGCAGGCCAGTCGGACGAACAGTCCGGCCAGTATTCGATCCGCGAGCTGGAGCGGCACCGGGACGACAACCTGGTCGGCATGATGCGGGCGCTGGGCAACAACAACTGGGGCGCCGGTGCGCTGCAGAACGCCCATGACCTGAACCGCGAGGGTGAGGCCGGGCTGGTGCGCGCGATGGACGGTCTGGACGATCTGAGCCAGCCGGTGCTGACCCAGAGCCGCGTGGTGCCGCTGGATTGGACCGATTACAACGGCCATATGACCGAGAGCCGCTATCTGGATGCCTTTGCGCAATCCACCGACCGGCTGATGATGATCATTGGCTGCGATGCGGAGTATATCGCCAACGGCGGCAGCTACTTCACCGCTGAAACTCATATTCGCCATATCGACGAAGTGCACGCGGGCGATCCGATCCAGGTGCGGACCCGGGTGATCATGGGCGCGGGCAAGAAGATGCACCTGTGGCACGAGATGTTCTGTGGCGAGCGGCTGCTGGCGACGGGCGAGCATATGCTGCTGCATGTGGACCTTGCGACCCGCCGCTCGGCGCCGCCTGCGCCGCATATCGAGGCCAATCTGGTGAAGCTGGCAGAGGCCCATGCGGCGCTGCCGGCGCCTGAGGGGCTGGGCCGCGCCATTGGTGCGCCGCGGTGAGCGCTGAAGGAGTGAGCCGGGTTCTGGTCACCGCCGGCGGGTCTGGCATCGGCCGGGCAATGGCCGAGGGTTTTGCCGCTGCCGGCCATCAGGTCTGGGTCACGGATGTGAGCGCGGTTGCGCTGGCGGACGTTCCGGAAGGTTGGCGGACAACGGCGGTGGATGCCACCGATGAGGCGGGTGTCAGGGAGCTGTTTGCGGAGATCGCTGAAACCTGGGGCGGTTTGGATGTGCTCTGTGCCAATGCGGGCATTGCCGGGCCGACCGCGCTGATCGAGGACATTGCGCTGGAGGACTGGCGCAAATGCGTGAGCGTCAACCTGGAGGGCTGCTTTCTGGCTGCCAAATATGCGGCACCTTTGATGAAGGCCGCCAAGGCGGGGGCGATCATCGTGACTTCCTCGACTGCCGGGCAATACGGCTACCCGAACCGGGCGCCTTATTGTTCCGCCAAATGGGCCGTTATCGGCCTGATGAAGACGCTGGCGATGGAGCTGGGGCCGTTTGGCATCCGCGCCAATGTGATCTGTCCCGGCGCGGTGGAAGGGCCGCGGATGGAAGGCGTGCTGGAACGCGAGGCCGCGGCCAAAGGCATGACCCGGGATGAGGTCTATGCAGGCTATGCGTCGGGCACCTCGATGGGGCGGTTCGTGGAGGCCAGCGACATTGCCAATATGGCGGTGTTCCTCGGCTCGGACGCGGCGCGGCTGGTTTCGGGGCAGGTGATTGCCGTCGACGGCCATACGGAGAACCCGGATCCGAAGGTGTAAGCAGGGCTGAACGGGTGGGTCACGTTTCCCGGCGCGGGAAACGTCCCGGAAAACACGTGTTTTCCGGGCCGGAATTCGCGCCGAATTCCGGCGGCCCTGCTGCTATGTTCAGGAAATCGCCGCCCTGAGCGCGCGCAGCCGTCCGGGCACTTGCCGTGCGGTGATATCGGCCTCGCGCACCAGGTTGTCGAAATGGCTGGTGAAGGTGGCGATCCTCTCCTTGTCGCGGAAGGCGAGATAATGGGTGCCGGCGTAAAAAACGCACAGGAGCGGCCCGAAGATCGTGATCGGTGAAGAGTAAAGCCGCTTGGCATCAAACAGGTAGATGCGCAGGCGGGGGTAGAGCTGCTCGCAGAGGCGTTCGAACTGGTCAAGCTGCTCCAGCCGGATCTCCAGTGGCAGGCCCTCGTAGTAGCCGACGGCGTGGGCAAAGCTGTCGAGCTCATACAGCGGCAGGGCGATTTCGTAGTCTGAAGGCGACTGGCGCATCCAGGTGAGGCGGTCCTCGGAGGCGCCGATGGCCTGGCCTGCGGTGCGGCCCAGGTGCGGGGCGTATTCCCATTCCAGCAGCGCCCGGGTTTTCAGCATGTCGGGGAGCGCGGCGGGGACGTGGCGGATCTTGTAGCCCTCGGCCTCCTGGTGCCAGTCGAAGATCTTTTCATCGACCAGCGCGCGCGGGGCCTCGGAGAGGGTGAGGCTGGAGGCCAGCAGCTCGGCGGCGCTTTCAGGGCGGTCCGAGAGGCTGAGGAGCCAGTCGGCGGAGACCCCAAGCGCGCCAGCGCAGGCGCCGACCACATGGGCGTTGGGCAGCCGCGCGCCCTCATCCGTCAGCAGCTGCGAGATGGTGGAGCGGTCCACCCCGACAGCGCGGGCCAGGGCACTTTGGCTGAGGCCGCTGTCGCGCAGGGCCTTGTTCAATCTTTGCCGGAACTGCTCAGCCCGCACCCGTTTGTCGATATTTTCTATCATCTGTTTTCAAATATCACGAATGGTGGTTTTTGTTAACTGCATTCGGAATTCTGCACAGCCGGCGGCTGCGGTAGTTTGGAAACAAGACCTTAGCAAGAATTTCAGGAGGCAAGATGGAAACGCGCAGGCGCTCCATTGTCAAAGCAGTGATCTGGAACGTCCTCGGGCTGGCGACGATGACGCTGGTGGGGCTGGTTGCCACCGGCTCGGTCAAGGCGGGCGGGATGATGGCGCTGGTCAACACCGGCATCGGGTTCACGGTCTATCTTTTCTATGAGCGCGCCTGGGCCAAGATCAGCTGGGGGCGCAGCCATGTCTGAGCGGTGCAGCGAATACATGCCGCGGGGCGTGGAATGGGGCACCCTGGCGTTGATCCTTGCCTGCCATGGCGGCTGGCTGGCGGCGCTGTGGCTGCTGCCTGAGGTGAGCCTGGGGTTGACGGTACTGGCGCTGGGTGTGATGGCGGCGCTGCATTCCTCGCTGACCCATGAGGCGCTGCACGGGCATCCGTTCCGCAGCCGCTGGCTGAATGAAGCGCTGATGTTCTTTCCGCTGAGCCTGGCAATTCCTTACGGCCGGTTCCGCGACACCCATCTGGCGCATCATGAGGATGAAGCGCTGACGGATCCCTATGATGACCCCGAGAGCAATTTTCAGGATCCGGGCGTCTGGGCGCGCTTGCCTGCCTGGCGCAAGATGCTCTTGCGGGTGAACAACACGCTGCTGGGCCGGGTGGTGCTGGGGCCGCTGATAGGGCAACTCTGCTTCATGGCGGGCGACTGGCGGCTGATGCGCCGGGGCGAGCCGGGGATTGTCCGCGACTGGGCGCTGCATGGCCTCGGTCTGGCAGTGGTGGTCTGGGTCGTGGTGCAGTCGCCTGCGCCGCTGTGGGCGGCGATGGCCGGTGCCTATCTGGGGCTGGCGCTGCTGAAGATCCGCACCTTCCTGGAGCACCGCGCGCATGAGACCGCCCGCGGCCGCACCGTGGTGATCGAGGACAAGGGGCCGCTGGCCTTGCTGTTCCTCAACAACAACCTGCACATCGTGCACCACATGCATCCGGGCGTGCCTTGGCATGCGCTGCCGCGGCTCTATCAGTCGCGCCGGGCGGAGTTTCTGGCGGCCAATGACGGCTATATCTACCGCAACTACCTGCAGATTTTCCGCAACTACCTGCTGCGGGCCAAGGACCCGGTGCCGCATCCGCTCTGGCAGCAGGGGGAATAACGGCGCATAAGCGGGGGCATGTTTGCCTGGATCCCCGTTTCCATAGCCGCTGCCAGCTTTCAGACCGTGCGCTTCATGCTGCAGAAGGTCCTGAGCAGCGTGACGCTGTCGCCGGGCGGAGCCACCTTCGCCCGGTTTGTCTATTCCGCACCGTTCATCCTGGCCGGGCTGGCCGCCTACCTGATGGTGTCGGGGCGGAGCCTGCCGGAACTGGGGCCGAAGTTCTGGATGTTTGCCGCCATTGGCGGCACTGCGCAGATACTGGCCACCGTCTGCGTGGTGGCCCTGTTCAAGCAGCGCAATTTCGCGGTTGGCATCACCTTCAAGAAGACCGAAGTGATCCAGACCGCCATCGTCGGGCTGGCAGTGCTGGGCGATCCTGTCAGCCTTGGCGGCTGGGCGGCGATCCTGATCGGCCTGACGGCGGTGCTGGTGCTGTCCAAGACGCCGGACACGGCTGGCCCCTGGTGGCGGCACCTAACCAACCGCGCCTCGCAGCTGGGGCTGGGGTCGGGTGTGCTGTTTGCATTTTCCGCGGTCAGCTACCGCGGGGCGTCGCTGCAGCTGGGTGAACTGGAGCCGATGTTCCGCGCGGGCGTGACGCTGGCCGCAGTGGTCAGCCTGCAGACGCTGTTCATGCTTGTCTGGCTGGGACTGCGCGAAAAGGGTGAGATCGCCCGGGTTTGGCAGGCGCGCAAAGTGGCGGTCTGGGTCGGGCTGACCAGCATGGGTGGATCGTTCTGCTGGTTCTGGGCCTTTACGCTGCAAAACGCCGCCTATGTGAAGGCAGTGGGGCAGGTGGAGCTGCTCTTGTCGCTGCTGGCCTCTGTGCTGTTCTTCAAGGAGAAGGTCACGGGGCGCGAACTGGCGGGCATGGGGCTTCTGGTGGTGTCTATCCTGGTGCTGGTTCTGGCCCTTTGAAAGGTGCCGCCTGCGGCAGGGCGGCCGGAATTATGCGATAATTCCGGCTCGGAAAACACGTGTTTTCCGGGACGTTTCCAGCCTGGGAAACGTTACCCGTCTGCGGGCATCGGGTAGCCCTTGAGGCGCAGGAAGAGGCTGGCCTCGTCGTTGTTGTGGAAATAGGGCACGCTTTGCGGCGGCTCCGCGTCGCGGACGCGGGCAGTAACTTCGGCCAGCACCACCTCAGTGATGAACGGCAGGTCAAACTCCCGCACCTGGCTGAGCGGGATCCATTGCAGGTGCGACAGCTCATCCGCCGCGCGGGAGAAATCGTCCAAGTCGCCGGTGATCTGGTCCGCATCGACCAGGAAGAAACGCGCGTCAAAGCGGCGCGGGCGGCCCGGCGGGGTCAGGGCGCGGAACACAAACTGCATATCCTTGGCAGAGGGGATATGGCCGGTAGCCGCAAACTCCTGCCAGTCTTCGGGGATGTCGCCCTGCCAGTCGCCTTTCTCACCCAGGATCAGACCGGTTTCCTCCCACAGCTCCCGCACTGCGGCGACGGCGAGGGCGTGGTGCACGTCCGCGGGTGCCTTGTCTGCCAAACGGTCTTGGCAGACCAGGGAGATCGGCGAGGCCAGCGGAATGTCCGCGTCCGCCATATCCACCGCGCCGCCGGGGAAGACGAATTTGTTCGGCATGAAAGCAGCCTTGGCGCCGCGCTGGCCCATCAGCACCTGCGGGTCATCGGACAACCGGCCGCGCATGGCGATCACCGTTGCCGCGTTGCGGATTGCGGTCTTGTCGGTAGTGGTCTCGCCGCTGAGATATGTCTCGCTCATGGTGTTACTGCCCTTGTTCTGCCGGTGCTGCCGGGGTGTCCTTGCCAAAGCCATGCATCCGCCGCGCCCATTGGTAGGCGATGACGATCCCCTTCATCCGCGGCAGAAGATAGAGGGAAGAGGCGAGGCAGCCAATCGAGAATACCGTGAACATCACCAATGGCTCCGGCCGCCAGGAGAAATAGACCACATGCATCAGCGGCGCCATGATGTGGCCGACGATCAGGATGGTGAGGTAGGCCGGCCCGTCATCGGCACGGGCATGAGTCAGGTCGAGGCCGCAGTTGCTGCAGCGCGTGTTCACCTTGAGATAGGAATGCAGCAGCTTGCCCTTGCCGCACTCCGGGCAGCGGCAGCGCCAGCCCTTGGCCAGGGCGGGCATGGTGGGGCGTTCGTCTTCCGGGGCCGGGACAGCGGGGGACTGGGTCATGGTTTTATCCTGTGTGCTGCAGGTATCTTTGCGCGCTTCAGGTGGGGGCGAAAGGGGAAACGCCAATTTCTGCGCCGGTTTGCCGCAACGGGAGGGCGGCTGAAAGTTTTTCCGGAAATCTGCGACGGAAGCGCGAACCTCGCGCGTTTTTCCTGTGCATCGGGCAGCAAGAGGCTGCCGCTGAACAAAGGAAAGACGATATGAAACACGTCAAGTTCATCGCCCTGATCGTGGCCGCAGCAGGCATGACGGCAGGCAGCGCGGCATTGGCCAAGGGGTTCGGGCATCATGGGCCGAAGATGTCCTTTGAGGAGATCGACACCGATGGCAGCGGCGAAGTGACCAAGGCCGAGATCCAGGCGATGAAGGATGCGCATTTCGCCAAGGCAGACGCCAATGGCGACGGCAAGCTGTCGCTGGAGGAAATGCAGGCGCGGGCGCAGGAGCGGGCTGGTGAACGGGCCGCGCAGATGCTGGAACGCTTTGACAAAGACGGCGATGGCGCGTTGAGTAAGGACGAGATGCCGCAGCCGCGCCGGGCAGGAAGAATGTTCGACCGGATGGATGCCGATGGCAGCGGCGGCATCTCCAAGGAAGAGTTTGAGGAGGCCCGGGCCCGGCACGGCGGCAAGCGCTGGCATGGCCAGGGGGATGAAGCGGAGCAGAACTGATCGCTGACGCGTGCTGCAACAGGCGGACATACCACGGCGCCGGGCCCCTGATGCGGGTCCGGCAGCCATGAGCGTCACGGCGGGGGAGGTCTCCGACGATGCGCTTCTGGTGCTTTATGCCAATGGCGACAGCCGGGCAGCGGCAGAGCTGACCGCGCGGCTGGGGCCGCGGGTCTTTGGTGTGGCGATGCGGGTGATGGGGATCCGCGCCGAGGCCGAGGACGTGACCCAGGAGGCGATGCTGCGGCTGTGGAAGATGGCGCCGGACTGGCGGCCGGGGGAGGCGCAGGTGTCGACCTGGCTGTACCGGGTGGCGATGAACCTGTGCATCGACCGCAAGCGGCGCGCCCGCGGCGGGTATGTGGATCTGGATGCGGTGCCGGAGCCGCCGGACCCTGGCCGCTCAGCCGCGGAACAGCTGCAGGAGGGCGCACGGCACGATGCGCTGCAGGCGGCGCTGATGCAATTGCCGGAGCGGCAGCGGCAGGCGGTGGTGCTGCGCCACCTGGAAGAGCTTTCGAACCCGGAGATTGCCGGGATCATGGACATCAGCACCGAGGCGGTCGAAAGTCTGACGGCCCGGGGCAAGCGGGCGCTGGCCGCGGCTTTGGCCGGGCGGCGCGAAGAGTTGGGGTATAGCGATGGCTGACATGGATAAATCATTGCAGGAGCTGGAGGACCTGTTTGCTGCTGCACGCAGTGCGCCGCCGGCGCTGCCGGATCATCTGAGCACGGCCATCCTGGCGGATGCGGCGCGGGTGCAGCCGGGTTTCCAGCCTGCTGAGCCGCCGCGGCAGCCGCTGTGGCGGCAGCTGACGGAGGCGCTGGGCGGCTGGCCGGCGCTGGGCGGGCTGGCGGCGGCCAGCGCGGCGGGGCTGTGGATCGGTGTTGCGCCGCCCTCCTTTGTGCCGGACCCGGCGGCCTTGGCAGGGTATGAGGACAACAGCACTGCGTTTGCGGACGGGAGTTATGACATGGCGCTGATGCTGAGCGAGGATCTGCAATGACTGCGGAGGGAAAGCCCAAGATGAAGCTGTGGCTGAAACTGCTGCTGGCGGGATCGCTGGCGCTGAACCTGGCGGTGATCGGCATCGCGGCCGGAGCGGCCTGGCGGTTCAGCGGCAAGGACAGGCACTGGCAGCGGCCGCCGTCGGTGGGGGCAATGATTTTCCGCGAGCTGGACCACGACACGCGCAAGGCGCTGCGGCAGGAAGCCGGCGGAGGCCACGGCAGCTTTTTGCAGCGCCGCCAAGCGGAGGGGGCGGCGGTGATTGCAGCACTGCGCAGCGAGGCCTTTGACGGCGCGGCCTTGCTGGCCCTGTTGCGGGCGCAGGCTGAGACGCGCCATGCGTTTCACACCAAGGTGCAAGAGGCCTGGGTGCGCAAACTGGAAGAGATGGCGCCGCAGGAGCGGATGGATTTCGCGGACCGCATGGAAGAGCGGATGCAGCGCCGCGGCAAGGGCAAGCGGCACGGCTGGCGCGAGGGGGAATAGGCAGGCCGGTTCATGCATTTCCCAGGAGAAATGGGTTGCAACGGACGGCTGGTGCCTTGGCCAATGCTGGCAGCGGTGAGGGCTTCCATAAAAGTTGCGTGAAATTCCGGGCTGTGTTTCACTTCGGGACGGCCGCAGGCGTAACGGCTCCCTCTTGGGAGATTTGCCTTAGAAGACCGGCGCCAGGCGGCTGATTGGCAAGAGGAGCAGTCAGAATGAAGGATCTTGCAGGGACCGCGGCGGCGGTGCAGTCGATCACGGACCGCCAGGATTTGGAGCCGCGTGAAAAAATCAGGCAATTGCTGGCATACGGGAACGAACTGTTCAGTACCTCGTCGGCGCTGGTAAGCAATGTCCAAGGCAGCAAGTACGTTATCGTTTACTGCGTCTCTGAGGAGGCGGAAGTTGATCCCGGCACCGCTTTCGAGCTGGATGACACCTATTGCATCCACACTTTGCAGTCTGACGGGCCGCTGGCGTTTCACAAGGCAAGCGAGTCAGAAATTGCGGGGCACCCCTGCTACAATATGTTCCGCCTGGAAACTTACATCGGAGCGCCGATCCGTTTCGGCGGTTCGGCCTGGGGGACCTTGAATTTCACTGCCGTTGAAGCGCGGGAGCCGTTTCAGGGCGCTGATCTGGACACGATGGCAGCACTGAGCGCGGCGGTCGGCAGGGAACTGGTTGCCGCCGGTCAGGCGGCCTCAGTGCATTCCGGCGTCAGGGTCACCTGATTGCGGCCGGCGTTCTTGGCATCATAGAGGGCCTGGTCAGCCTTTTCGACCAGCGCAGCGGTGCTGCTGACATGGCCGGCGCCGCCCATGACCGCACCGATGCTGATGGTGACCTTGACCGGTTCGGCAGCGCCAGGCACCTGGAACGGGGTGCTGTTGATCGCGTTGCACAGGGCAATGGCCGCCAGGCCTGCTTCTGCCTCGGTGGCGCCGGGCAGGACAGCCATGAACTCCTCGCCGCCAACGCGGGCCAGGAGGTCCGAGGGCCGGAGCACGGCCTGCATACGGCGGGCGGCCTCAACCAGCACGGCGTCCCCGGCCGGGTGGCCGTAAACATCGTTGATGCGCTTGAAATGATCGAGATCGGCCAGCATGACGGCGAATTTCTCGCCGGTTTCAGAGGCGGAATGCGCCACACGGTCCAGGAAAGGCTTGGCATAGCGGCGGTTATAGAGACCGGTCATCGGATCCAGAACCGCGGCGCGCAGGCCGTTGCGGACGCTGTCGCGCAGCCGGTCCTTGCGGATCTTGTGCTGCAGCTGGGCGGTGAGGCGCAGCTCCAGTTCTTCCACATCGAAACCGGTCTGCAGAACGTCATGGGCACCGCGGTCCAGCGCCTCTGCGGCAATCATGGGATCTGCCGGGTTGGGCACCGCGATCACCACAGATTTGCGGGTGGCGGCGCGGGCGCGCAGATCGGCCAGCAGGCGCAGGCCGGGACCGGCCGAGGCCTCGTTCAGCTCAATGATGATGGCATCCGCCGCCGGCGCCTGCATCAGCCCCTGGATGTCGCTGATCGCATGGGTGCGCAGGGCGTAGGGCAGGCGCCCGGCCAGGCGGTCGCGCCAGGCCATTGCAGTGCGCGGATCGTCGGCCACCAGGGCGACGGTGGCATTGCGCAGGTCCTCGGCGCAGGTGCGGTCGCAGAGCGGCAGGATGAACCCGTGCGATGCGTCGCGCTGCAGGTTCAATTCCTCATTGGCGCTGCGGGCGCGCAGCAGGCTGCGGATGCGGGCCTGCAGGATCACGTCGTCCACCGGCTGCTGCAGAACGTCGTCGATGCCTGCCGCCAGTGCCTGCAGCCGGGCCTGGTGGCCCTCCCAGTCGGAAACCGCGATCACTGGCAGGTCGGCCAGCGCCTCATCCGCTGCCAGAGCCTGTTTGACATCGGCGGCGGTGCCATCGGGCAGCGACATGGCGGTCAGCACCAGATCAGGGCGGCATTGCCGCGCGGTCTGCAGCACCTCAGCCACGCTGCCGGCCTGGACGGTATCGTAGTAGGCAGCCGCCAGCTGCACCTTCAGCATGATGCGGTTGGTGGAGACGCCGTCGATGACCAGGATAGTGCCTTGCACGCGGTATCCTTTCGCCCCTTGCAAATCCTATGACTTCCAATTTTGCTGAGACTGGTTAAGAAACCCTTTCGGATTTTTACTAAATTGGCCGCAAAACGGCAGGAGTGTGGAGAACATGCGGATTTCCGCTGACGGAGCAGAGACCCTGGCGCTGAAGGCCTTGGCCTGGCTGGCCGGAAATGATGAGCTTTTACCGGTGTTTCTGGGTGCGACCGGCGCCAGTGAGGCGGATTTGCGGGCGCAGGCGGCGGAACCGGCGTTTCTGGGCTCGGTGCTCGATTTCTTAACGATGGATGATGCCTGGGTGATGCAGTTCTGCGATTCCGAGGGGCTGGCCTATGAGCTGCCGATGCAGGCGCGGATGTCGCTTCCGGGCGGGGAACAGGTGAACTGGACTTGAGAATGGCGCGGGGCGTCCCTAGGGTCCGGCTGGACCCTGAATAAAAGGACCTGCCACATGACGGTTGATGCTTTCCTGTTCGACAAGGACGGAACCCTGTTTGACTTTGCCGCCACCTGGGATGGCTGGGCGGCCGGGGTGCTGGAGACCCTCTCCAGAGGCGACCTTGCGGTAAAGCAGGCGATGGCCGCGGTCATCAGCTATGATCTGGAGCGCGAGGCGTTCAATCCGGACAGCCTGGTGATTGCCGGGTCAAATGACGAAGTGGCGGAAGTGCTGGCGCCATTCGTGCCGGATATGGAGGTTGAGGAGCTTGCGGTTTTCCTGGCGCAGAGCGCGGCAAATGCGGAGCTGGCGCCGGCGGTGCCGCTGGCGGCGTTTCTTGACGGGCTGCTGGCACGCGGCAAGGTGCTGGGGGTGATGACCAATGACGCCGAGGTCTCTGCCAAGAGCCAGCTGCAGCGGGCCGGGGTGCTGGACCGGTTTGCCTTTGTTGCGGGTTGCGACAGTGGCCATGGCGCCAAACCCGACCCGGATCCGCTGCTGGCGTTCTGCAAGGCGGCGGGGGTGTCTCCGGACCGGACTGCCATGGTTGGCGACAGCTGCCACGACATGGAGGCAGGCGCCGCGGCCGGGATGCAGCGGATTGCAGTTCTGACCGGCATGGCGCTGCGCGAGGAGCTGCTGCCGCATGCGGATATCGTGCTGCCGGACATCGGCCATATCCCCGGCTGGCTGGATCGCTGAGCCCACCGGTTTCCGCGGCTGATTCCCGCGGACACCCAGCTGCATGAGAGGTTGCCGGTGCACTGGCCTTGTGCGCCGGCTTTTCTTTGTGTCAGACTGGGCACATGTGTACAGAAATGGCCTGCCACGGCGGATAATAGAGGGAAAACGACAGCCGGGGTCGGGAACGGACAGGTTCAGGCGGCTGGGACTGGCACAGTTGGCGGCTAGCAGCACGTTGCAAAATCGGATTCAGGGGAGGCCGGAATGGCAGAGACAGGCGCACGCAAGCGGAGAGGCGGGGGCAGGGCTGGCGCAGCGGCCCGGCGCGGCAGTGAAGTCCTGGAGCAGATGCCCTGGAATCCGCCCAGAAACATCGACCGCCCGACCGAACCCTTGAGCGAGGAGGGCATTCAGGCGATCCACGAAGGCGCGATGCGCATCCTGGAAGAGATCGGCGTGGTGTTCCTGAACCCCGAAGCGCTGGAGATCTTCAAGCAGGCCGGGGTCAAGGTCGAGGGCGAACTGGTTAAAATGGACCGCGATTTCGTGATGGAGATGGTGGGTAAGGCGCCGCGCGAATTCTCGATCACACCGCGCAACCCGGACCGGACCATTCCGCTCGGCGGCAACCACATCCTGTTCGGCAATGTGTCCTCGCCGCCGAATTATTGGGACATGGAGCTGAACAAGAAGGTGGCGGGCAACCGGGAGCAATGCCGGAAACTGTTGAAGCTGACGCAGTATTTCAACTGCATCCACTTTGCCGGCGGTTACCCGGTGGAGCCGGTGGACATCCATGCCTCGGTCCGCCATCTGGACGTGCTCTATGACAAGCTGACGCTCACCGACAAGGCGATGCATGCCTACTCCCTGGGCAAGGAGCGGGTCGAGGACGTGATGGAGATGGTGCGGATTGCCGGCGGCCTTAGCCATGAGGAGTTCGAGGCCAAGCCGCATATGTATACCAACATCAACTCTACCTCGCCCTTGAAGCACGACTTCCCGATGATCGACGGCTGCCTGCGGCTGGCGCGGCGCGGGCAGGCGATTGTGGTGTCGCCCTTCACACTGGCCGGTGCAATGGCGCCGGTGACCATGGCGGGCGCGGTGGCACAGTCGATTGCCGAGAGCCTCTGTGCAATTGCGCTGTTCCAGTATGTGCGCCCCGGTACGCCCTGCGTGATCGGCACGTTTACCTCGAATGTGGATATGAAATCAGGGGCGCCGGCCTTTGGCACGCCGGAATACATGCGATCCACCCAGATGACCGGGCAGATGGCGCGGTTCTACGGGCTGCCGATGCGCTCCTCCGGGGTTTGCGCGGCCAACGTGCCGGACGGGCAGGCGGTCTGGGAGACCTCGAACTCGCTGTGGGCGGCGGTGCAGTCGGGCACCAACATGGTTTATCACGCGGCCGGCTGGCTGGAGGGCGGGCTGATCGCAAGCCCCGAGAAGTTCATCATGGACTGCGAGATCCTGCAGCAGATCGAACGCTACATGCAGCCGCAGATCTCGGCCACCGGACCGGAGGAGATCGCGCTGGATGCGATCAAGGAGGTCGGCAATGACGGCCATTTCTTTGGCATCCAGCATACCCAGGACCGCTATGCCACGGCGTTCTATCAGCCGTTCCTGAGCGACTGGCGCAACTATGAGGCCTGGGAGCAGGCTGGCGCCACCTGGACCGCGGAGCGTGCGCACAAGATGTTCAAGGAGATCATCGGCAGTTTCGAAGAACCGCCGATGGATGCGGGCATTCGCGATGAGTTGGCAGATTTCGTAGCCCGCCGGAAGGCTGAGGGCGGGGCGCCTACCGATTTCTGATTAACGGAAAAACATGAACAGCGGAGCGGAGCCTCTGCTGTTCGTGCCCGCAGGCCGCCAAGGGGAAACCGCCGGACCGGCGCAGCGGCGTATGCTGCGGGTGGGTCTCTGCGGGGCGGCCCATGCAGCTGGGCAACCAGAACCCTCCTTACAGCTGCAAGCGCGTTGATGCGAACCTGGCCGGTCCGTGCCAGAAGTGATTGGCCAGCGGGCCGGTTGGCATATAATGACCGGGCGGTATGCAATTGTGTTGGCTGACGCTGAGGGTGCAGGTTTCGTGCTAGGGGAAGAAAAAGCGGGAATAATGCGCGCTATTTACCCGGCGCGCGTGCTTTGTTGGGCCTTTATTAACCAGCTGGCGTCAAGACTGTGCCATGGGCAAAGAGGGGCCACTGCATGCACGGTCTGATCAACAGGGCGATTCAGGCTTTTGTGACGAGTACCTACGGGGCTGACCGCTGGGAAGAGGTCATGGAAGAGGCCGGACTCGGTTTTACCGAGTTCGAGGCGATGCTGTATTATACCGAAGAACAATCGGGCCAGATGCTGGCTGCGATGGAGAGAGTCCTGGCCCGCCCGCTGCCGGAAATGCTGGAGGACATGGGCACTTTTCTGGTGTCCAATCCGCAGGTAGAGGCGTTGCGCCGGCTGTTGCGCTTTGGCGGTGTGAACTACGTTGAATTTCTGCATTCCCTGGATGATCTGCCGGACCGCGCGCGGCTTGCGGTATCGGATCTGCACCTTCCCGGGCTTGAATTGCTGGAACAGGCACCCGACCAGTTCGAACTTGTCTGCCAGCCAGGGCTGCCCGGCTATGCACATGTTCTGATGGGGGTTCTGCGGGCAATGGCAGACGATTACGGCGATCTGGTGTTTCTGGACCACAGCGGGACACTTGGCGGTTCGGAGGTGATTTCAATCACCCTGGTGGAAACCAAATTTGCTGCCGGCCGTGAATTTGACCTGGGGGCGCATTCATTATGATGACACTCCAGCAGCTGACCGGAATGGCAGATGTTGTCTGCCCCATGTTTGTGATCGTCGACAACAAGGGCCGGATCGTTTCGGCGGGTCCGACGCTGAAGAAGCTGCGCCCCAATCTGAAATGGGAGGGGCGCCGGTTTTTCCGCATCTTTGATCTTTCACGGCCGCGGTCGGTGCGCTCAGTGGAGGATTTGGTGGCCACTGCCGGCAGCAAGCTTCACCTGCAGTTCCGGGACACGCCGCAGACCGGACTCAAAGGTGTGAGCACGCCGCTGCCCGACGGGCAGGGGGCGTTTGTAAATCTGTCATTCGGCATTTCCGTGCTGGAAGCGGTGCGCGACTATGACCTTACCAGTGCCGACTTTTCCCCGACCGATCTGACGATCGAAATGCTGTACCTTGTGGAAGCGAAATCTGCCGCGATGGAAGCCTCCCGTCAGCTGAACCTGCGTCTGCAGGGGGCCAAGATCGCCGCGGAGGAACAGGCCTTTACCGATACGCTGACGGGCCTGAAGAACCGCCGGGCGATGGATCATGTGCTGGCGCGGCTGATCAGCAGCGGCCGGGAATTTGCGCTGATGCACCTGGATCTGGATTTCTTCAAGCAGGTCAATGACACGCTGGGCCATGCGGCCGGTGATGCTGTTCTGCAGCACGCGGCGCGGCTCATGGTGGAATGCACCCGCCAGTCGGACACGGTTGCCCGTGTCGGCGGCGATGAATTCGTTATGATCCTTGAGGGGGTTCTGGACACGGGCAGGCTGGCGGCGATTGCAAAACGCCTGATCCAGCGGTTGGAAGAGCCGATTCCCTTTGGCGGCCAGACCTGCCGGATTTCTGCCAGCGCCGGAACCACGCTGTCGACCTGGCAGAAAGTGCCGGATGCCCAGGAACTGCTGAACCAGGCGGACTTGGCGCTTTATGCGGCCAAACGCGCCGGACGGGCCCAGCATTGCTTCTACCGGGAAGGGATGGAGAAGGCGGGCGGAGCCTGTGATGGGGGGGCTGCGTCTTCCCATCCGGCAGCGGCGCAAGGCCCGGCCACCTGACAAATGCCTGCCGCACCGGCAGGCATTCACTTCCGGGAAAATTTCTTCCGCGAGCCGGATGGTGCCTGCAGGCAAGCACATGCTGCTGCGCGGTTTCTTGCGCAAGTCCGCTTGGAGTTCGTTTTTCAGGAGAAGTGGCAGCCCGTAGGGGAATCGAACCCCTCTTTCCAGGTTGAAAACCTGGCGTCCTAACCGATAGACGAACGGGCCACGCTGTCTGTGAGGCGCTGTTTACTGATTGCGCCGTGCGGGCGCAAGGGGGATTTTTGCAGAAATTCAAAGTTTTTCTGCGATGGGCCAGTGACCATTAAACAGCTGATATTGAACGAAAAACCATCGCCTGTGCGGCATGTTTCCGGTTTCTGCGATGCTGGGAAAAGTGGCAGCCCGTAGGGGAATCGAACCCCTCTTTCCAGGTTGAAAACCTGGCGTCCTAACCGATAGACGAACGGGCCACTCTGTGCGTGAGCGGGTATTTAGTTGTAAGCGCCGGAACCCGCAAGAGAAAAAATACGCCTTTGTGAAATTTCTTATCCACAGGGGCCAAGTCCTTGAAAAGTCAGGCTTCGGCGGCGTCTTCCAGGCGCAGCTGCGCACTTTGGCGGCCACCCCAGGTGTTGATTTCCAGCCGGCCGGCGAAATGGAAGCGCGCACCGCCGTGCTCCAGCAGCCGCGGTCCCAGTGCGGTATCGAAGGCGCCAAAGCAGATTGCGTCAACTCCGCCGCCCATGCCGTCGCTGAGGGAGAGTTTCAGGTGGCTTTCGCCTACCTTCTTGGCGAACCGCACCTGCAGGTCCGGCAGTGCATAACGCGGGGCAGGGGCACCGGCGCCAAAGGGGCCGGCCTGTTCGATCTGTTCGATAAGGTCGACGCTGGCAGCACCGGGCATCAGCGCGCCGTCCAGTTTCAGATCTGCGGGGCCGCCCTCTCCTGCGCCCTGTTTGGCCAGCAGCTCGCTCAGGCGCGCCATGGCCGGTTCCAGCTTGTCGCGCATCACGGTGAGGCCCGCGGCCATCTTGTGGCCGCCGCCCTTGACCAGCAGGCCCTCGGCGGCCAGTCGCTGGATCGAGGCACCGAGGTCGACGCCGGAGACCGAGCGGCCGGAGCCTTTGCCCTCTTCGCCGTCAAAGCCGATCACAACGGCGGGACGGTTGGCGGCTTCCTTGAGGCGGGATGCGACGATGCCAACCACGCCCGGGTGCCAGCCCTCGCCCGCAGCCCAGACCAGCGGGGCGTCCAGGCCGCGTTCCTCTGCCTGCTCCAGCGCGGCAGCGCGCACCGCGTTTTCGATGTCGCGGCGCTCTGTGTTCAGCTCGTCCAGCCGTTCCGCCAGGGCCGCGGCCTCATGCGGGTTGTCTGTCGACAACAGGCGTGCGCCGAGGTCGGCCTTGCCGATGCGGCCGCCTGCATTGACCCGCGGCCCCAGCAGAAAGCCGAGGTGATAGGTGGAGGGAGCCGAATCCATGCGGGAGACATCAGAGAGCGCCACCAGCCCCGGGCGGTTGCGGGCGCCCATCACCTTGAGCCCCTGGCGCACCAGCGCCCGGTTGGCGCCGATCAGCGGCGCCACATCGGCCACGGTGGCAAGTGCCACCAAATCCAGCAGCGCCATCAGGTCCGGCCCCTTGGTGCCGGCTTCGCGCAGTTGGCGGCCGGCTTCGACCAGCATCAGGAACACCACGCCCGCGGCACAGAAATAGCCCAGGTCGCCGCTTTCGTCCTGCCGGTTCGGGTTCACCACCGCCACGCAGTCCGGCAGCGTCTCGCCGCCCAGGTGGTGGTCCAGCACGATCACATCGGCGCCTTTGGCGGCGGCAATCGGCTCGTGGCTCAGCGTGCCGCAGTCGACGCAGATGATCAGGTCATGGGCAGCGGCCAATTCCTGCATCGCCGGCACGTTGGGGCCATAGCCCTCGTCGATGCGGTCGGGAATATAGAGCGTTGCCTGCAAGCCCATTTGCCGCAGCCAGACCAGAAGCAGTGCGGCAGAGCTGCCGCCATCGACGTCATAGTCGGCAAAGACCGCAATCCGCTGCTTGCGCCGCACCGCTTCCAGGAACCGGGCAGCGGCGGCTTCCATGTCCTTCATCTCGCGCGGGTCGGGCAGCAGCTCTTTCAGTTTGGGCTCAAGAAACCCCTTGGCCTCCATCGCGGGCACGCCGCGCCGGGCCAGCACCTGGCAGACAGAGCGGGGCAGGCCGGTCTGCTGCGCCATCATCTCGGACGCGCGGTCCACTTCAACCCCGGGACCAACCCAGCGGCGGCCGGTCAGGGACTGCTCAACACCCAAAAAGCTCATGCGTCTGCCCTCATATGCAAAGGCCGGACCCAAAACGGACCCGGCCCTTCTTCTGCTCTGAATATCCCCGCCGGAGGCAGCGGCGCAAGCCGCTTCGCGGCCAGGGGCCGGTTTACTGCTGGTGCGGTTCCAGCGGTGTGCGGTAGGACATGCGGCGTACGGAACCGGTTTTCGAACGCATCAGCAGGGTGGTGGTCTCGACCCAGCCCGGGGTGCGCTTGATGGCGGGCAGCAACGAGCCGCCGGTGACGCCGGTGGCGGCAAAGATCACGTCCTGGGTGACCATCTCGTCACGGGAATAGATGCGGTCCAGATCGGTGATGCCGGCCTTAGCGGCGCGGGACTTTTCGTCGTCGTTGCGGAACAGCAGGCGGCCGAAGATCTGGCCGCCCATGCATTTCAGCGCCGCGGCTGCCAGCACGCCCTCAGGCGCGCCGCCCTGGCCCATATACATGTCGATGCCGGTCACATCGCTGTCGGCGCAATGCATGACGCCGGCCACGTCGCCGTCGGTGATCAGGCGGATGGCGGCGCCGGTTTCACGCACTTCGGCAATCATCGCCTCGTGGCGCGGGCGCTCCAGGATGCAGACGGTGATGTCGGAGGGCGCGCAGCCCTTGGCCTTGGCCAGCGCTTCGACACGTTCGCGCGGGGACATGTCGAGCGAGACCACGTTTTCGGGGTAGCCCGGGCCAACCGCGAGCTTGTCCATGTAAGTGTCCGGCGCGTGCAGCATGGAGCCGCGCGGGCCCATGGCAATAACGGTCAGCGCGTTCGGCATGTCCTTGGCGGTCAGGGTGGTGCCTTCCAGCGGGTCCAGCGCGATGTCAACGCCGGGGCCGTTGCCGGTGCCGACTTCCTCACCGATATACAGCATCGGCGCCTCGTCGCGCTCGCCCTCGCCGATCACCACCACGCCGGCGATGTCCAGCAGGTTCAGCTGCTCGCGCATGGCGTTGACGGCGGCCTGGTCGGCGGCTTTCTCGTCGCCGCGGCCGATCAGCGAGGCAGAGGCCAGCGCAGCCTGCTCGGCAACGCGGGCGAGGCCCAGCGACAGCATACGGTCATGAAAGGGCGCGTCAGAGGTGTTCGATGTCATACCGGAAATCCTGTCTCAACGGAAAAGATGTGAATGGGCGTTCCAAGCCGAATAGCGCGGGGCGGGGCAGGCTCGCAAGGGGCGATAGGGGCTGCGGCGGCAGGAAATCCCTGCCGCGGCGCCTAAATCAGCTCAATTTTGCCCCTTTGGCGCGGATCAGACCTCTTCGATGCGCAGGGCGACGGGGGTGCCGTCGACCACGTCGGTGGCAGAGAGGCCCTCAAGCGCGGTGTCCAGGGTGGCGCGGGTGCATTTGTGCGTCACGAACAGCACGGGCGCCACCGGCGCCTTATGGCTGTACTGGCGCATCCGGTCGATTGACACGCCGGCCTCGCCCAGAATGGCCGCGACTTTGGCGAGCGCGCCGGGTTTGTCCAGCAGCCCCATGCGCAGGTAGAACGGCGCAGGCAGGCCGGTTTGGGCGGCAGGCACGTCCTGCAGGGTGCTGGCGGGCTGGCCGAAGGTGGCAATGCGCAACCCGCGGGCGAGGTCGAGGATGTCGCCCATCACGGCACTTGCAGTGGGGCCTTCGCCGGCGCCGGGGCCGCGCAGCACGACCTGCTCAATCGAGTCGCCTTCGATCACCACCATGTTGGTGCCGCCTTCCAGCTGGCCCAGCGGCGAGTCGGCCGGCACCAGGCAGGGCGACATGCGCTGTTCCAGCCCGCGGGGCGAGCGCTGTGCCACGCCCAGGAGCTTGATGCGGTAGCCCATGTCGGCGGCGTCGCGGATATCTTCCAGCTGGATGCGCTGGATGCCTTCCAGTTCCACTTTTTCAAAGGCCGGTTTGGTGCCGAAGGCGATGGACGCCAGCAGCGCCAGCTTGTGGCCCGCGTCGATGCCGCCAACGTCCAGGTTCGGGTCGGCTTCCAGATAGCCCAGGCGGCCGCATTCCTCGAACAGGGCGTTGTAGCCCTGGCCAGTGGCCTCCATCTGGGTCAGGATGTAGTTACAGGTGCCGTTCATCACCCCCATGACGCGGGTGATTTCATTGCCGGCCAGGCCTTCAGTCAGGGACTTGATCACCGGGATGCCGCCGGCCACGGCAGCCTCAAAGCGGATCACCCTGCCTGCGGCCTCCGCCTGTTCCGCCAGTTCCTGGCCGTGGATGGCCAGCAGCGCCTTGTTGGCGGTGACCACGTCCTTGCCTGCGGCCAGCGCGGCCTCAGTTGCGGCCTTGGCGGCACCGTTATGGCCGCCCATCAGCTCGACGAACACATCGACATCATCGCGCACGGCCAGCGCCACCGGATCGTTTTCCCAAGCATAGTCCTTGAGCGAAACACCGCGGTTCTTGTTCGGATTGCGCGCTGAGACTGCGGAGATCACAACCTGGCGTCCGGTCCGCGCCTCCAGCATCGCCGCGTGGCGGCGGATGATTTTCACCACGCCGATGCCGACGGTGCCCAAGCCTGCAATCCCAAGGCGAAGCGGTTCTGTCATGGCTGCGGGTCCTTTGTCCGAAACTTGTCCGCCCCGCCTTAGCGGGTTCGGCGCAAGCGTGCAACGCCGCTGCGGAACAAGGCTGAAGGATGCGGGCAGGAATGCCGCGAAGCGGTCAGAGTTCGGCGTTTTTGACGGCTTCGGCGCGGCGTTTCAGGCGGTCGCTGCGAGCATCCAGTTCGTCCTGGAGCTCCTCGCTGGCCTGCTGCGGCGGGTCCAGTGGTTCCAGCGCGTCATCGAGCGGCAGCAGGCGGGGATAATCCGCGCCGCGCAGGTCCGGTGTCAGCCGGTCCTCCAGCTCAGGCACGCGGGTGCAGGCGGCGGCTGCCGTCAACGCCAGAAAAAGTGCGATCCGTGTCCACAGCTGCATTGCCCAAACCTCATGCTTTGCCAGACCGGTTCTAAGGGCTGCGGCGGGGTGGCACAATTGATTTCCCGCAGCTGTTGCGTGATGATCCTGCTGCAGGGTCTTGGCGGGGAAGCGAAAGGGCGGCATTCGCCCTTTTTTCTGAACAACTGTTCAGTTATTGTCGTGCCATGGCACGCACCCAAGGTTCCCATTCCGACATCACCGGCCCCCGCATCCGCGAGGCGGCTTTGCGGCTGTTTGCGCAGCATGGCTATGCCGCGGTTTCGATGCGCCAGATCGCCAAGGAGGTCGGCGTGCAGGCGGGAGCCTTGTATAATTACACGCCGGACAAGCAGAGCCTGCTGTTCAACCTGATGGCGGGCCATATGGCAGATTTGCAGGCGGCATGGGACGCGGTGCCGCAGGCGGGCAGCGCGCTGGAGCGGCTGCGCGCCTTCACCGGCTTTCACATCCGCTTTCACTTGGAGCGCCCGGATGCGGTGTTCATCGCCTATATGGAGCTGCGCAACCTGACGGAGGAGAACTTCACCGTCATCGAATCGCTGCGCCGTGACTATGAAAACGGTGTGGAGGGGATCCTGAAGCAAGGGGTGGAGCAGGGGGTGTTCACCATTCCCGACACCAAGATCGCGACGCTGGCGGTGATTGCGATGCTGAACGGGGTCAACACCTGGTACCGCTCCGAGGGTCGGTTGTCGCTGGATGAGGTGGAGCGGGTCTATTGGGGCATGGTGCAGAAGGCGGTCAGCACATGAGCTTGCTGGATTTGAAGACACGCCGCCTGCGGGCAGGGGCGTGGCAAGACCTGACCGCAGCAGAGCTGGAAGGTCTGTTTGCCCCCAAGGTGGTGCAATGGCTGCCGGCCGGTTTCCAGGCACAAGGCGGCGATCAGAGCCGCCGCGATTTCCTGGCCGCGGTGTCGCAGCAGGCAGAGGTGGTTGCCCTTCGCACTGTGTCAGGTGAGGGAGTCGGGCTGATCATCTTATCCTTGACCGAAGACAGCAGCAGTATAAGGAACCTAGGCTACCTCTTTGCCGAAGCCGTTTGGGGACAAGGGCTGGCGAGCGAGCTGATTGCAGGCCTGCAAGCGCATTTTCGCGGCAGCGGCGTCACCTTGTCGGGTGGGGTCATGCAGGAAAACGCTGCCTCGGCCCGGGTGCTGCAGAAAGCCGGTTTCACGCCGGCACCTGCGGGTGAAGAAACCGTCTACAGCTGGTATTCCGGGGCCTGACGGCCGGTCAGCTCAGCAGCCCGATCATGTCGTAGTGGTCAATCTGGCGGCTGAGCACCATCGGGTCCTCTTCGGGCAGCACATGCGGCTGTTCCCAGTCCTCACCCGCAAAGGCCTGCAGCGCCTCGACGCTTTCCCAAACCATCACCACGCAGAATGTGGCGGGGGATTCGGGCCGCGGCAGCCCTGCGGTGACCGACACAAGACCAGGCTGGCGCCGCACATGCGGCACAGCCGTATCGGTCAGAAAGGCCTTGAAGTCCTGGATCTTGTCGTCGCGGACGGTGGCACGGAACACCCGGATTATCATCACTCCCCCCATCGGTCTTTGGACGGGGGGAGTATAGCACATCAGGAGATCGTTTGGCGTGCCGATGCGCTCAGTGCGCGGGCATGTTGCGCCGTGCACAGGGAAAAGTGGGCACCGGTTTTCCCGTTCAGTGCGCGGGCTTGATAAATGTGCCGTTGCGCAGGTCACGGAAGGCCTGGTGCAGTTCGGCCTGGGTGTTCATCACGATCGGTCCGTGCCAGGCCACCGGCTCATTGATCGGCGCGCCGGAGATCAGCAGGAAGCGCACGCCTTCGGGGCCTGCCTGCACGGTGATTTCATCGCCGGTGCCGAAACGGATCAGGGTGCGGTCGCCGGACAGGTCGCGAATGTTGACCTCCTGGCCTGCGACTTCCTTCTCCAGCAGCACGCCCTGGGGTGCGGAGGCATCTGCAAAGGCAGCTTCACCTTCGAACACATAGGCAAAGGCCCGGCGGTAGGTGTCGATCGGGAGGGTCTTTTTCACGCCTGCCGGGATGAAGACGTCCAGATACTGCGGGTCGGCGGCGATTCCATCGACCAGCCCGCGCTTGCCCCAGAAGTCGCCGGCAATCACTTTCACCCGGGTGCCGTCATCGTCGGTGATCTCGGGGATTTCAGTGCCCTTGATGTCCTGGTAGCGCGGCGCGGTCATCTTCTGGCTGGCGGGCAGGTTGCCCCACAGCTGGAAGCCGTGCATCTGGCCCTTGGCATTGCCCGCGGGCATCTCCTGATGCAGGATGCCCGAGCCTGCGGTCATCCATTGCACGTCGCCGGCGCCCAGGGTGCCCTCGTTGCCCAGCGAGTCGCCGTGATCCACCGTGCCTGCCAGCACATAGGTGATGGTCTCGATGCCGCGGTGCGGATGCCAGGGGAAGCCGCGCAGATAGTCCTCCGGGTTTTCATTTCGGAAATCGTCAAACAGCAGGAACGGGTCCAGTTCCGACGGGTCCTGAAAGCCGAAGGCGCGGTGCAGTTTGACGCCCGCGCCCTCGGTATGGGGCTGGGCGGCGCGGGTTTCGAGAATGGGTCTGAGGGACATTTCCTGTCTCCTGTGAACGGTGTGTGCCGCTAAGATAGGGTGTGTGCAGCCCTGCGGAAACGGGCCGCAACTCACGCGCTTTGTGCGCAGGTGCACAGAGCTGTCAGCAGCCCGCAGGGCTGCCCGGCCCAACGGGACGCAGGTGCCGCAGGCGCCAAGGACGGGCGGGAGCTTCCCTGTTGCCGGGTGCCGCGCCGGCAAGATAGCCTTGCGGCATGACAGATGCCACGGATCTCATTCTGGGCCTGCGGCCGGACCGGCGCGACGCTGCGCTGCGCCTGATCAATTACATGCTGGGCGAGGGGCGGTCGGCTGCGGACCCCGATCAGGTGCTGGCACAGATGTGCAGCCTGATCCGCGCCGCAGGCCTTCCGCTGCAGCGGGCGGCCTCCATCGTCCAGCTGCTGCATGCCGAGGCGGTGGCAAGCGCACGGTTCTGGGAGCATGGCAAAGGCACCCGCAGCGAGCTGTTTCCCTTCAATGAGGACAGCGGCGATGGCTATGCGCGCTCCCCCGCTGCCGATGTGCACAGCACCGGGGAGTGGGTTGTGCTTTGGCTGCCGGACACACCGGACGAAAGGTACGGGATCGTTCCGGATCTGAAGGCGGAGGGGTATACCCATTACATCATGGCGCCGGTGTTCATGGCGATTGGCACTGCCGGCATTTTCAGCTTTGCGACCCAATCCCTTCAGGGGTTTTCGGAGGATGACCTGCTGTTCCTGCGCGCCGTGTTTCCGGCGCTGGCAGCTTGCCAGGAAGTGCTGGCCACTGCCCGCGCCATGCAGGAGGTGCTGCGGATTTACGTCGGCGAGGAGCCGCAGCGGCGGATCTTGTCCGGCGATGTGCACCGGGGCGAGGTGATGCGGATTCGCTCTGCCATCCTGTTTGCCGACATGCGCCGGTTCACGGAACTGACTGCAAGCATGAGCGCCGAGGAAGCCACCGGGCTGCTCAATGCCTATTACGACTGCATCGTGCCGCCGGTGGAGGCGGCGGGCGGAGAGGTGCTGAAATTGATCGGCGATGGCATCCTGGCGGTGTTTCGCGCCGGGGAGGACGGGGCGCAGACCTGTATTCAGGCGCTTGCCGCCGCCCGGGAAGGCCTTGCGCGGGTCGCCGCCCGTTCTGACCCGCCGCAGTTCGAGGTTGGCGCCGCACTGCACTTCGGCGAGGTGGCATTTGGCAACGTGGGATCGGGGATGCGGCTGGATTACACAGTGATCGGCCGCGACGTGAACCTGGCTGCGCGGGTGGCTGAGCTGTGCGGAGCAAAGGATGAGCGTTTGCTGGTGTCGTCCGAGTTCCGGGAGCGGGCGGGACTTGAGGGGCGGTCGCTGGGAGAACAGCGGCTGAAGGGGCTGCAGGCACCGGAGGAGGTGTTTGCGGTTGCGCTGGAGTGAGCGCGGTCTGGGAGTTCGTCAAAGGGCGTTGCCTGTCGGGCGGGCAGGCCAGCGCGGCCCGTGCAATGATTTCAGGCTTCGTTCCACCACTCCGCCGGTTTGCGCCGCTGCCCGTGTTTCCCTGCCAGCCGCAGTGCGAGCTTGCGCAGCGGGCCAAGCGCCAGTTTCAGCCACAGCCGGTTGCGCCGTTTGGAATAGTCGCGGTTGAACGGGCAGACCCGCATGCAGATGGCGCAGTCAGAAGCCATCTTGGCCCAGAAGGAAAAGCATTTCTCGGCATCCGAGGTCCATTTCCGGACCCCCTTAATCGCCGAGACATTGACAGTTTCCGTTGAGGGCGGACCGTAGGGTAGCGCCTTCACCGGGCAGGCGTCGGCGCATTTGGTGCAGATATCGCAGAACGCCCTCACCCCTAGCGGCTGCGGAGCGTCGTGCGCCAGCGGCAGGCTGGTAAAGATTTTTGAAAACCTGAGGCGCGGCCCGAACTCCGGGGTGATCACCATCTGGTTGCGGGCGTATTCGCCCAGCCCCGCCTTCACGGCGTAGGGGATCACCAGGCCGGTATCGTTCATCGACGGCACCGCCTCATAGCCCAGGTTGCGGATATAGGCGGCAAGCTGCATCACGATGGACGCCTCGTGGCTGTATTCCCGCCCCGTCGCAGCGCCTGCCAGCGCCGAGGGGTAGGTGGCAACCAGCTCCTTGTCCATCTCATGGCCCAGCACGATCACGCTGGTCAGCCCGTCTGGCAGATCATGCGGCGCTTCGGACATGTCGCGGGCATCGACGCGGGTGGTGTAAAGCCAGCGTTCATCCAGATCGGTGATACCGCAGAGGTTGGCACCGAAGAATTTGGCGATGCGCTTCACCTCGGCGGACATCTTTGCCGGGTCGTCGATCTCCAGGGCGTCCTTGGCCACCGGAGTGTCCGGGCGGATGGCGGCCTGGAACCCTTCGCGAATGCCATCCGGCGCCCGGCGGGAGGAGACCACGTCGGAAATCAGCCACGCCGCGTTGCGCAGGGCGAAGTCGCGCTGTGTAAACCCGTCGCCGCGCCGGGGCGCCGCTTCCATCCGGTAGGAGGAGAAGAATTTCGCCGTGTGCTTGGATTTCACGCGGTCATCCCAGAACGCACGGGTGAAGATGTCGTTGCGCTGCGTGAACCGTTCGAAATCATCGGTGACGTCGATTCCTGCGGCTGCGTCGCCATCGCGCTGGGGCGGGGTGTTCTGGGGCCAAGGCATGGGCGGACGCTAACGGGCTGTCCGCTTTCCGGCAAGGGCCGCGGCGCAGGCGATCAACTGAACAAGGAGACAACCCAATCGCGCACCATGGCGGCCTCAGCGCTGTTGGGGGCTTCGCCTGCGGCGGGCATCAGGTAGTGGCCCTGGCCCATCGGGATCTCCGCGCCGGCAACTGGCGCCAGCCGGCCCAGCGAAAGCGGCAGTTCGGCGTAGCGGCGCATCAGCATAGCCACGCCGGCGCCAGAGGCTGCCATCTCAATCGCCGCCAATGAAGTATCGACATAGAGAGGTGCGGAGCGGTCCTTGAGCGGAACACCCGTCTGTTCGGACAGGCGCAGCCAGTGATCCTGGTAGCCGTGGATGTGAATCAGTGTCTGGCCGAACAGCTGGTCAACCGAGTGCAGTTCAGCCGCCAGCTGAGGCAGGGCGACCGGAATGACGCTTTCGGCGGAGAGCAAATGCGCGCGGCGGTCGAACCAGCCCGACGGCCCCAGCCGCAGGTCGATATCCACATCCTCATCCTGGGTGCTGTCTGCCCAGACGGCAGAGATCAGCCGGATGCGGATATGCGGGTGGGCGGCATGGAAGGCTCCCAGCCGCGGGGCCACCCACAGGACCGCGGTGGAAACCGGTGCCCGAAGGGTCACGGTCCGTGTCTGCGCATGCCCCAGCAGCCCGCGGGTGGAATAGGCGATATCGGTCAGCGCCTGCGCCACCGAAGGATAATAGGCATGGCCCAGCTGCGTCAGCTCCAGATGCCGGGCGCGGCGGAGGAACAGGGTGATGCCAAAGCTTTTCTCCAGGCTGCGCACCTGGTGGCTGACAGCGGCCTGGGTGAGACCCAGTTCTTCCGCCGCGGCAGTGAAGCTTTGCAGGCGGGCGGCGGCCTCAAAGGCGCGCAACCAGACCAGATTGGGCAGATCAGACATTAGCGTTGCAAAAATTCTTGGGGTCAGGTCGCGTTATTATTCGTTTTTGTTTTGGCTCAGGTCAAGCTAGCCCTTTTGCAAGCGATTACCCCGGGAGGAGATACGGGACATGAAAACGGATATGAAGATCGGCTTCATCGGCCTCGGCAATGTTGGCGGCAAACTGGCAGGCAGCCTGGTGCGCAACGGGCTGGATGTGGCAGTGCATGACCTGGATGCGGCGCTGGTTGAAACATTCGTGGCGCGCGGCGCCAAGGCAGGCGGCAGCCCGGCGCAGATGATGCAGGACTGTGATGCGGTGATCACCTGTCTGCCCAGCCCGGCGGCCTCGGATGCGGTGGTCTCCGAAATGCTGCCGCATGTGACCCCCGGTAAGATCTGGATGGAAATGTCGACCACCGATGTGGCAGAGGTGAAGCGCCTCGGAGCCCTGATCGTCGAGCGCGGCGGCGAGGCTGTTGACTGCCCGGTCTCCGGCGGCTGCCACCGGGCCGATACCGGCAATATCTCGATCTATGCGGGCTGCGAGCGTGCCACCTTCGACCGCATCCTGCCGATCCTGACCACCATGGGCCGCCGGATTCTGCATGTGGGGGAGATCGGCAATTCCTCGACCCTGAAGGTGATGACCAACTACCTGGCCAATCTGAACTTGCTGGCGGTTATGGAAGCGCTGACGGTGATGAAGGCCTGCGGCATGGATCTGGGCATGACGTTCGAGGCGATCTCGATGTCTTCCGGAACCTCCTTTGCGCATGAGACCGAAAGCCAGCTGATCCTGTCAGGCTCGCGCGATGTGAATTTCACCATGGATCTGGTGATGAAGGATATCGGGTTGTTCCAGACCCTGGCCGACCGGCACAACGTGCCGCTGGAACTGTCGCCCCTGATGATCGAGATGATGAAGGACGGCCAGCGCCGCTATGGCGAGCGGGCGCAGTCCGACCGGATGATCGAACGCCTGGAAGAAGCCACCGGCCTGTCGATCACCGCACCGGGCTTCCCGCAGGAGCTGATCGACGATGAACCGGAAGAGCCGGGCTATGAGGTAGTCGTGCGCCGCGCTGCTGCGGAATAAGTTTCCCCAAACGGCACGGCTGCAGTCAGCCCCCGGTGCGCCGGGGGCTGTTTTCTTTTGCCGATCCGGTCTATGCCCGGCTGAGCAGCATAGGGGAGCAGCGGATGAGCAAGGAAGTTCTGGCCACAATCGAGGCCTCGGCCAGCCGGCGTGTGATGGGAACGGTGATGCTGGGTTTGACCGGCTGCCTGCTGGTCTATGTCGCCTTTGCGGCCCCGCCGTCGCCGGCCTGGCTGGTGTTCCTGGTGGTGGTCGGCGCCGCTGCGCTGTGGCTGGCTGTGCGGATGTGGCAGGCCACGGTGCACCGGATCGAGCTGACGGCAGAGGAACTGCGCTGTTCTGACGGCCAGGTGATTGCGCGGGTGGCGGATATCGAAACCATCGACCGCGGCTTTTTTGCCTTCAAACCGTCCAACGGGTTCCTGATCCGCACCGGCACCCAAGGAAGCAGGGCCTGGATGCCCGGGTTGTGGTGGCGGTCCGGCCGCCGGATTGGCATCGGCGGGGTAACGCCCGGCTCGCAGGGCAAGGCGATGTCGGAAATTCTGGCCGCGATGCTGGTGCAGCGCGGCCAGGGGTGATTGTTCGCTCAGATGGCTGATCAGGCGGGCGGCGAAACCTTTTCGGCGTCGTCGTTGTGGTTGTTGCCATTGCCCTTGTCCTCGACAAAGACCACTTGCGGTGCAAAGCGCGGACGGGTGAAGACGAAGTTCTGCACGTCCAGTTTGGGCAGGCCGACGTTGAAGACCGGGTCGACCTCGTTCCAGGTCTCCACCAGGATCACGCGTTCTTGATCCGGCATGGTCGGCAGGTGTGCCTCGACATTGCTGATCGACCCGTCGTCCCATTCCGAAAAGGCGGACCCGCGGACCTTGGACCAGTCGACGTAGTAGCGCTGGTCATCTTCATCCCAGCGGACCACCGAAATCCGTGTCGAGAACTGCGAGTCGGCACGGACCAGTTCGCCGGCAAGCATGTGCATGCTGTCGATGTAGGTCTCGTTCACATAGTTGGTCTCACGCGAGATGAGGTCCGAGATCGTGTAGGCGGCCTTCAGGTTGATGCTCTCCTGCCGGAAAGCGTCAAAGAAAGTATAAACGGCGGCAAACAGACCCAGCAGCAATGGTGCGTAGACGGCGAATTCAAGAGCGACGTTGCCTTGGGTGTCTTCGGCGAATTTGCGCAGCGGCCGGGGTGTGCGGCCGGGCAGGCGGCGGGACAGAAAGGTCAGCATGGCGTTACCTCGGTTCCTGGACAAATGCGGAAGATGCGATCAGCTGGACGCGGCCGTCTGCATCTTTGTGAAGGTTTTTCCCAAGTCCCCAGGTCGGGAACAGCGGATCAAACTTCATGCAGGCCCGGACGAACATCAGTTCATTGGACTGGCCGTTTTCGAAGGTGCGGACCGGCTGAACCTCTTCGACAAGGTTCGTGCAATCCGGCGTCTGGTCGATCGAAGCCATGTTGAACGGGTCGAGGCGGATCATTTCCAGGCGCAGGGACGTCGAACATTCCTGAATAAAGCCGGAGCGGTCGCAGATCGCATTGCGCAGCGCGTCGTGCTGCATGTCAGCGCCGGTGCTGAGACGGATGTCGCGGACGGTCTGGTCCAGCGCGCGTTCCAGCTGTGAGTGGCGCAGATTGATCATGCCCAGTTCGATGGTGGACATCAGGATCAGAAGGAAGCCGGGGATGACGAGGGCAAACTCCAGCGAAGCATTGCCATCCTCACGAAGCCGGAACCGGCGCAGGGCGGTTTGGATACGGTTTTTCATTGGGTGAGCCTCAGCTGACGGATAGAAGTCGCGATTGACGAGAAGGCGTCGGTGATCTCCAGGCCTTCCACATCAAAGAAGTGAGCGGGCGAGCTGGCGCAGTCCTCGAGCACCTTGATGCCGCCGGACGGAGCCTCAAAGCCGACCGAATACACAATCACGCCCTGGTCCTTGGTGATGTCGCACATGGTCTTGGTGTGCTGGTCCTTGGCGACGCGGTTGTGGAAATAACGGCCTGCGTTAAACCAGTCGGCCCAGGCGCTGCTGCTGAACTCGTAGATGTAGCGCGCAATCCAGGCCAGGGAGGCACGGGCGTGCAGCTCCGGATAGGTCAGGCGGACGGAGGACCCTTCTTCGCTATTAGTTGTGCAGCTGTAGTAGTCGCAGGTCTCATAGGTGCCTTCGCCGTAGGGGTGGTCTTCCCAGCGGTTCATATGCTCCCAGTAATAGTTCTTCTCGCCGTTGGAGTGGTAGACGGAATAGGCATCCGCCGTCGCGTTGTACCACACGTCGGAGTCGCCTTCCCGGCGCGACGGGTTCACCATATACTGGTTGGTGTTCTGGCCGTCGGACATCAGGACGATGATCTTCAGCGTGTCTCCGCTGCCGTAGTCGGTCGGCCGGTCGACAAAGGATGCGTCGATCACACCGTCGGCGATCAGGTCGTTCACAACGTCGCGTGCTGTCGGATCCAACAGGGCGCCGCCCCATTTCATGCCGATATCGATGGAGGTGTTGCCTCCCGCTGTCAG
The DNA here is from genome assembly GCF_000813925.1 of Leisingera sp. ANG-S5. Taxonomy (NCBI): domain Bacteria; kingdom Pseudomonadati; phylum Pseudomonadota; class Alphaproteobacteria; order Rhodobacterales; family Roseobacteraceae; genus Leisingera; species Leisingera sp. ANG-S5. Next base: position 98,579 of record NZ_JWLH01000009.1, read on the forward strand.
CTTGTCGATATGCGCGTGCAGCAGATCGGCATCGTTGGTCAGAGGCAGGATCTCAGAGCCTTCCCGGGTGGGGCAGACCGGCGAGGAGATCATGTTCTCCGAGTAGGTGAACGTGTCGAAATGCGCGGTGCGCTCCAGGTTTTCATCCCGGTCCAGCGTGTGTTTGCTGAACTGGTCCTTGATGAAGTTCACACAGTAGGAATAGTCGTGCTCCTGCGTGACGTTGGTGTATTTGCTGAGCAGGGCCTGCCCCGCATTCACCTGCGTGGCGTAGGGAATGATCGAAATCGACAGGTTGCTGGTGTCCGTGTTCTGGGTGATCTGATCCACGAATGTATGTGCCGCCGACTTGAGGTTGGTCAGGCGGTTGTTGCGGGACATTGAACCGGAAATGTCGAGCACCATGGAGATTTCAACGGAGCCGATGGTCTCTTCGGCCCGCGAGTTGGCATAAACCGGGAGGTCGCCAACACCGGCAAACTTCAGCAGGTGCACTGGAAATGTTGCGTTGACCGTGCTTTCCACACTCTTGTAGCCCAAGGACTGCTGCACGTCCGGCGTCTGATAGTAGTCGGCCAGACCGGCTTTGGTGAGGTAGTCCTGAACCACAGCCGCGGGCTCCTGCTGCTGGTCAAGGTCGGCAGCAGCAAGCACCGCCCGGTCGAGGGTGTATTGCAGATTGGTGCGGTCGCGCTCCATCCGCATCAGGTCGACGCCGATGCCGCCGATGGCGAGCATAAGAAACAAGGTGCCGATCATCGGCTTTGCCAGAACGCCATCCTCTTCCCGCAGGAAGCCTTTAAGCTTGTCTCGACAGCGCAAAATGAGCGGATTGCTCAGCGCAGTGGAATTCTTATGGTGCATACTCATCTAAATACCCCCTTCCGGCTGGGGAACGTGCCAGCCCGGCTTCTGCAGCGGAATTCCATTAATTAATGCTTGGTAAAGTGGGCGGAATTGGGGCGGGAATTTGCCGAATTGCCTTCGATTGTAATGGTGCGGAATTCCAATCCCGCGTGATTCCGCGGGGTTGTGGCGCAGGGAGAGACAATCGCCTCCCCAGAAATAGCGAATCGACCGTCATATGCCGGTAAGCGATTCTTTTTGGCCGCAAATGGTCAAAAAGGTCGCACTCCTTAAGTAACTCTGCATAGAGTGAATCCATCATCGGCAGCGAGTCGATGTTTGATCACGGAGAAATTTTTCATGAGCAGCCGCACAGAGCCGAGCTTCCGCGAGAGCGTGGACCTGATGTTTAACCGGGCAGTGAAACTGATGGACCTGCCGCCGGGGCTGGAGGAGAAGATCAGGGTTTGCAACGCGACCTACACGGTGCGCTTCGGCGTGCGCCTGCGCGGCGCCATGCATACGTTCACTGGCTACCGGTCGGTGCATTCGGAGCATATGGAGCCAGTGAAGGGCGGTATCCGCTATGCTACTGGCGTGAACCAGGACGAGGTCGAAGCGCTGGCGGCGCTGATGACCTATAAATGCGCTCTGGTGGAGGCCCCGTTCGGGGGCTCGAAGGGCGGTTTGTGCATTGATCCGCGCGAGTATGAAGAACATGAGCTGGAGCTGATCACCCGCCGCTTTGCCTATGAGCTGGCCAAGCGCGACCTGATCAACCCGTCGCAAAACGTGCCCGCGCCTGACATGGGCACAGGCGAGCGTGAGATGGCCTGGATCGCAGACCAGTACGCGCGGATGAACACCACCGACATCAACGCCAAGGCTTGCGTCACCGGCAAGCCGCTGAATGCCGGCGGCATTTCCGGCCGGGTTGAGGCAACAGGCCGCGGCGTGCAATACGCCCTGCGCGAGTTCTTCCGGTATGAGGAAGACAAGGCCGCAGCAGGATTGTCCGGCAAGCTGGATGGCAAGCGGGTCATTGTTCAGGGCCTCGGCAACGTGGGCTATCACGCGGCCAAGTTCCTGTCGGAAGAGGATGGCTCGCTGATTACCGGCATTATCGAACGGGACGGCGGCTTGCACAGCACTGATGGCCTGGACGTGGAGGCGGTGCGCAACTGGATTGTCAAACACGGCGGTGTGTCGGGTTACCCGGACGCGCAGTATGTCGAAGACGGCGCCGTGCTGCTGGAGGAAGAGTGCGATATCCTGATCCCGGCGGCACTGGAAGGGGTGATCAACCTCTCCAACGCCGAGCGCGTCAAGGCACCGCTGATCATTGAGGCTGCAAACGGTCCAGTGACCGCCGGTGCGGATGAGATTCTGCGCAAGAAGGGCTGCGTGATCATTCCGGACATGTATGCCAACGCGGGCGGTGTGACGGTGTCCTACTTCGAATGGGTCAAGAACCTCAGCCATATCCGCTTTGGCCGGATGCAGCGCCGTCAGGAGGAAGCGCGCCACCAGCTGGTGATCGATGAGCTGCAGCGTCTGGATGACGTGATGGGGAATACCTGGTCGATGTCGCCGGACTTCAAGGACAAGTACCTGAAGGGGGCGGGCGAGCTGGAGCTGGTGCGCTCCGGCCTGGATGACACCATGCGGGCGGCCTACCAGTCGATGCGCGAAGTCTGGCACAGCCGCGACGACGTGACTGATCTGCGTACCGCCGCCTATCTGGTGTCGATCGACAAGGTTGCCAAGAGCTATCACGCCAAGGGTCTCTGACCGCGCGCAAGGCCTGGCAAGGAGCAACGGGGCGGGGAGGAAACTCTCTGCCCCTTTTTTTGCGTCTAACCCGCATTGCGTCACCTGCCGTCGCAAATAGAACTAGACACAAGTGAATAGTTCGTGTGTTTTGCGGCAAAGCCATGCTGATGTGCAGCAACTTGAGCCTTGGGGCTAGGAGCAGCACGTGAAAGCGGGTAGCAATGCGGCCAAGGCCCGGACCAGATTTTGCCGGGCGGCGGAAGTGATTTGACGGGGAGGGACGACATGCGGTTTTCGGGCTGGCGTGTGCTTCGCGAGGGGCTCACCGGAAACAAGGGGTGGAAGCCCCATTGGCGGGATCCTGAACCCAAATCCGAATATGACGTGGTAATCATCGGCGGCGGTGGCCACGGGCTGGCAACGGCCTATTACCTCGCCAAGGAACACGGCATCACTAACGTTGCGGTGCTGGAGAAGGGCTATCTGGGCGGCGGCAACGTTGGTCGCAATACCACAATCGTGCGGGCGAATTACTATTTGCCGGGCAATTCTGAGTTCTATTCCCACTCGCTGAAACTTTGGGAAACCATGGAGCAGGACCTGAACTACAACGCGATGATGTCCCAGCGCGGCATTATCAACTTGTTCCACAACGACGGTCAGCGCGACGCTGCGGTGCGCCGGGGCAATTCCATCGTCAATCAGGGCGATGATGCCGAGATCCTGAACCGGGAGCGGGTGCGCGAGCTGGCACCTTTCCTGAACTTCGAGAACAACCGCTTCCCAATCATGGGCGGCCTGATGCAGCGCAGGGCCGGGACTGCGCGCCATGACGCGGTGGCCTGGGGCTATGCCCGCGGTGCTGACATGCGCGGGGTGGATCTGATCCAGAATTGCGAGGTCACCGGCATCGATATCGAGAACGGCAAAGTGGTGGGGGTGCAGACTGCTCGCGGCCCGATCCGCGCCAAGAAGGTCGCGCTGGCCGCGGCTGGCCGCTCAGGCCAGGTTGCGGCCATGGCGGGGCTGACGCTGCCGATCGAAAGCCATGTGCTGCAGGCCTTTGTCTCCGAAGGGCTGAAGCCGATCGTGGATCACGTGATCACCTTTGCCGAGGGGCATCTGTACATAAGCCAGTCGGACAAGGGCGGCATGGTGTTCGGCAGCTACCTGGATTTCTACAGCTCCTACGCGGCGCGGGGGAACCTGCCGATGGTGGAGCACACGATGGAGAGCTTTGTGGCGATGGTGCCGGCTCTCAGCAAGGCGCGGCTGTTGCGCAGCTGGGGCGGCATCATGGACATGACGCCGGACGGGTCGCCCATTATCGATCACTCACCGATTGACGGGCTCTACCTGAACTGCGGCTGGTGCTACGGCGGCTTCAAGGCGACGCCGGGCTCGGGCAGCGTTTATGCGCATCTGATCGCCACGGACCGCCCGCACGGGGCGGCCACGAAGTTCAAGCTCGACCGCTTCCGCAGCGGCGTTGGCCTGATGGATGAGGAGGGGACCGGTGCGCAGCATAATCTGCACTAAGCGTTTGAGGCGCGCCGGGGATGCCTCCGGCGGGAGTATTTTTGCAAAGATGAAGGAGCGCCGGTCATGAGAATTACCTGTCCGCTCTGCGGTGAGAGGGACCGCCGCGAATTCTATTACAAAGGCGCTGCACTTGTGCGCCCGGCTGAAGGCGAGGATCTGGACGCCTGGCATCAGTATGTGAACCTGCGGGAAAACCCGGCGGGACCGCTGGATGAGCTGTGGTATCACGAAATGGGCTGTAATGCCTGGCTGAAGGTCACCCGCGATACCGCGACGCATGAGATATTGGCGGTGCAGCTGGCCTCCGAGGCCGGGCTGGGAGGTGAAAAATGAGACTTCCCGGAAAAGGCTTGAACCAGGGTGCGAAGCCGATCACATTCGCCTTCAATGGCCGCCACATGATGGGGCTGGAGGGCGACACGCTGGCTTCGGCGCTGCTGGCAAACAGCACGCATCTGGTGGGGCGGTCCTTCAAGTACCACCGCCCGCGCGGAGTGCTGACCGCAGGCAGCGAAGAGCCGAACGCGCTAGTTACCATCGGTACCGGCGGCCAGCAGGACCCGAACGTGCGCGCCACCCAGCAGGAGCTGTTCGAGGGGCTGGAGGCGCGCAGCCAGAACTGCTGGCCCTCGGTCGAGCGCGACGTGATGGCGGTGAATGACCTGGCCGCGCCGTTCTTTGGCGCGGGTTTCTATTACAAGACCTTCATGTGGCCTGCGGCGTTCTGGGAAAAGATCTATGAGCCGATGATCCGCAATGCGGCAGGCCTTGGTGCGCTGTCGGGCGAGGCGGATCAGGACCGCTATGAGAAAGCCTTTGCCTTTTGCGACGTGCTGGTGATCGGCTCCGGTCCTGCGGGCCTGATGGCGGCGCTGACGGCTGGCCGGGCCGGGGCGGATGTGATCCTGGCGGAGGAAGACAGCCGTATGGGCGGCCGCCTGCTGGCAGAGCGCGAAGAGATCGGCGGCAAACCGGGCCATGCGTGGGCAGCAGAGGTGCTGGCCGAACTGGAGGCGATGGACAATGTACGGCTGATGAGCCGCACTGCCGTCACCGGTGCCTATGACCAGGGCACCTACGGTGCGCTGGAGCGGGTCTCGCACCACCTGCCACGGCGGCATTCGCTGAAGGGCAGCCACCTGCCGCGTGAATGCTTCTGGCGGATTGCGGCCAAACACGCGGTGCTGGCGGCGGGGGCCATCGAGCGCCCGGTGGCCTTCCGCAACAACGACCGGCCGGGCATCATGATGGCGGGTGCCGTGCGGGCCTATCTGAACCGCTGGGGAGTGGCGCCGGGCGAGAGGGTCACCGTCTTTGCCAACAACGATCAGGCGCACCGGACCGCGCGCGACCTGCATGACGCGGGTGTGCATATCGCGGCGGTGATCGACAGCCGCCACGAAGCACCGGATGGCGGCCCCTATCAGGTGATCAAGGGCGCACAGGTCTGTGACAGTGCCGGCCGCCAGCGGCTGGAGAGCATCACCGTGCGTTCGGTCAAGGGTGAGGAGAAGATCCAGACCGATTGTCTGGCGATGTCCGGCGGCTGGAACCCCTCGGTGCATCTGACCTGCCATTTGAACAGCCGTCCGGTGTGGAAGCGCGAGGCGCTGGCATTTGTGCCAAGTGAAGGCGCGGTGCCGGGCATGGTCACAGCGGGTGCCTGCAACGGCACCTTCTCCACCGCAGGCGCATTGCGCGACGGCGCGGAGGCTGCCGCCAAGGTGCTGGAGGCGCTGGGCCTGAAACCAGCTGCCGCCGATCTGCCGCAAGCAGAGGACGATCCTTACCGCATCGCCGCCCTATGGGCGGTGCCGGGCAAGGGGCGCGCCTGGCTCGACTTTCAGAACGATGTGACCGTCAAGGATGTGAAGCAGGCGGCCACCGAAAACTTCCGCTCCGTCGAGCACATGAAACGCTACACCACCCAAGGCATGGCGACCGATCAGGGCAAGAACTCCAACGTCGCGGCGCTGGCGGTGCTGGCGGATGCCACCGGGCGTACAATCCCGGAGACCGGCACCAGCACCTTCCGCCCGCCGTTTGTGCCGGTGTCTCTGGGCGCGATCGGGGCAGGAGCCACGGATGAGGGCTTTAAGCCGCAGCGCTTCCTGACCTCGCATGGGGAGAGCGAAACCCGCGGGGCGCATCAGCTGGAGGTGGGCCTGTGGTACCGCGCGGCCTATTTTCCGAAGCCGGGAGAAACCAACTGGCGCCAATCCTGCGACCGTGAGGTGACCCTGGTTCGCAAGGCTGTGGGCATCTGCGATGTCTCTACCCTGGGCAAGATTGACATTCAGGGCGCCGACGCGGGCAAGTTCCTCGATTTCCTCTACACCAACACCTTCAGCACGCTGAAGGTGGGCAAGGTCCGCTATGGGCTGATGCTGCGCGAGGACGGCTTTGTCATGGACGACGGCACCACCGCGCGGCTGGGCGAAAACCATTTCGTTATGACCACTACCACCGCCGCTGCAGGTCAGGTGATGGCGCATATGGAGTTCGTGTCGCAGGCGTTTTACCCGGAATGGGATGTGCGCTTCACCTCAGTAACGGAACAATGGGCGCAGTTTGCTGTAGCCGGACCGAAGTCGCAGGAATTACTGAACGGGCTGATCGACGAGGAGGTGAACCGCGAGACCTGGCCCTTCATGGCCTGCGGCGCGGCGACCGTGCTGGGCGTGAAGGGGCGGCTGTTCCGGATTTCCTTCTCGGGTGAGCACGCCTATGAGGTCGCAGTGCCTGCGCGTTATGGTGAGGCCCTGTTCCGCGAGTTGCTGAAGCGGGCGGAGGCGATGGGCGGCGGTGCCTATGGCATGGAGGCGCTCAATGTGCTTCGGATTGAGAAGGGGTTGATCACCCACGCAGAGATCAACGGTACCGTGACCGCCTTTGACCTGGGACTGCAGGGCATGATGTCCAAGAAGAAGGACTTCCTGGGCAAGGCCATGTCCGCCCGCGAAGGCCTGATAGCTGAGGACCGGATGCGCATGGTGGGGCTGAAACCCGTGGGGGCTGCCAAGGAGATCACCGCCGGTGCGCATCTGTTCACGCCGGGCGACCCGGTGGAGCGGATCTATGACCAGGGCTATGTCACCTCGGCCGGCTATTCGCCGACACTGGGGCACCCGATCGGGCTGGCTTTCCTCAAGGAAGGCCCGGACCGCATCGGCGAAACCGTGCGCCTGGTCGACCATATGCGCGGTGTGGATACGTTGTGCGAGGTTGTCTCGCCTGTGTTCTTTGACCCAGAGGGAGGGCGTGCCCGTGGCTGAACTGATAGCAAAAAGCCCCTGTGACAGGCTGCTGCCGGTAACCCTCGGCGGCATGAGCCTGACTGAAGAGCAGCCCGGCAGCATGTGGGTCCTGGCACCGTTCAAAGGGCAGGAGAAGGCGTTGAGCAAAGCCTTGGAAGCGGCCCACGGAATGGCTTTCCCGGCAGCGAACCGCTCAACCGGCAAGGCGGGCAGCCGGGCTGTCTGGTTCGGCCGGGACATGGCGCTGCTGATGGGGGTGGAACCCGACGCCAAGCTGGCCAAACATGCCGCCCTGACGGATCAGAGCGACGCCTGGGCTGTTGTCCGGCTTGACGGGGCTGGCGCCGAGGACGTCCTGGCGCGGCTGGTGCCGGTGGATTTGCGCCCCCAGGTTTTCAAACGCGGCCATACCGCGCGGACGGAGTTGAAGCACATGATGGCCTCGGTCACCCGCATTGGGCCGCAGGCGTTTCAGGTCATGGTGTTCCGTTCGATGGCGAAAACGCTTGTGCATGATTTGAAAACAGCCATGGAAGCCGTCACGGCACGGGGGTAACCTGCGGGGATCACCAACTGATTCCCGGAGCGCATCTATGATCCGCATCGCCTTTGCAGCCGCCTTGCTGGCGGCGCCGGCTTATGCTTCTGAAAGCAAAGAAGAAAGCTGCAAATACCAAGGCCAAGTCATGGCCGCGGTGCAGCAGGCGCGGTTGGACCGGGTGAAGCAGGAAGAGGTGGAACAGGTGATTCTGGACAGCAATCCGGAATGGCCCGATGCCTATTCCAATGCGATCCCGCAGCTGTCGCAGCATGTGTACGCAATGAAGCGGCGCGACCTGAAGAGCACCGATCTGGGTGCGCTGTTCGAACAGCAGTGCCTGCAGAACTGGGATCAGATTCAGGCGATGCAGAAACAGCTGAAGTCGAACTGATATGTCCCTGCCGCCCGGCTTTCTGGATGAACTGCGCACCCGCATCAGCATATCTGATGTTGTCGGGCGCAAAGTCATGTGGGACCAGCGCAAATCGCAGCCGGGCAAGGGCGACTATTGGGGACCGTGCCCGTTCCACCATGAAAAGACCGCCTCGTTTCACGTGGAAGACCGCAAGGGGTTTTATTACTGCTTCGGCTGCCACGCCAAGGGCGACGCACTGAAGTTTGTCCAGGAGACCGAGAACGTCGGCTTCATGGAGGCGGTGGAGATCCTGGCCGGTGAAGCGGGTATGGAGATGCCCAAGCGCGACCCGCGCGCGCAGGAAAAGCAGGACCGCCGCACGCTGTTGGCCGATGTCATGGAACAGGCGGTGCAGTTTTTCCGCCTGCAACTCAAGACCAGCGCCGCCCAGGACGCCCGCGCCTATCTGCAGCGGCGGGGCATGACAGCGCAGGCGCTGGACCGCTGGGAGATCGGCTTTGCCCCTGACGGCTGGCAGAACCTGTGGGATGCCTTGCGCGGCAAGAACGTGCCCGATGATCTGATCATCGGCGCCGGGCTGGCCAAACCCTCGAACAAGGGCGGCAAGCCTTATGACACCTTCCGCAACCGGATCATGTTTCCGATCCGCGATGCGCGCGGCAGGGCGATTGCCTTTGGCGGCCGGGCGATGGACCCGAATGACAACGCCAAGTACCTGAACTCGCCCGAGACTGAGCTGTTCGACAAGGGGCGCAGCCTTTACAATCACGGGCCCGCACGGGCGGCCTCCGGGCGCGGTTCCACGCTGGTTGTGGCTGAGGGCTACATGGATGTGATTGCGCTGGCAGAGGGCGGCTTTCAGTCTTCCGTGGCACCGCTCGGCACCGCGATCACCGAAAATCAGCTGCAGATGCTGTGGCGGATGTCGGATGAGCCGATCATCGCGCTGGATGGCGATACTGCGGGTCTGCGTGCGGCCATGCGGCTGATCGATCTGGCGCTGCCCCTGCTGGAGGCGGGCAAATCTCTGCGCTTTGCCATCATGCCGGAGGGCAAGGACCCCGACGACATGATCCGCAGCGAAGGCCCGGAAGCGGTGCAGGCGGTGCTGGACCGGGCGATCCCGATGGTCAAGCTGCTGTGGCAGCGCGAGACCGAGGGCAAGGTCTTTGACAGCCCGGAGCGCAAGGCGGCGCTCGACAAGAGCTTGCGGGAAAAGATCAAGCTGATCCGCGATCCCTCGATCCGCAAGCATTACGGCGAGGACGTCAAAGAGATGCGCTGGCAGCTGTTCCGAGGCAACCGGGACAGCGGCAGCTATCAGCAGAGGACCGGCAAGGGCGGCGGCTTCCGTGATGGCGCCCGCGCGCCATGGAAGCCGGGCAAGGGCTTTGGCCCGATCCCGCAGCCGCGGGCAACCACCCGGGCCTCGCTGGTGGCGGGTGCCAATGATGAATCCTTTGCCGCGATGCGTGAGGCGGTGATCCTGGCAACCGCTATCACCACACCGGAAGTGATCCCGGAGTTTGAGACCAGCCTCGAGCGCCTGCAATGCGCCGATCCGGATCTGGCGGCGCTGCGGGACATGGTGCTGCGCCATGGCATCAGCGCGCCGGAGCGGCTGCGTGAGGAAATCGACTGGTCTTTGGGCCCTCATGCCCTTGAAAACCTCTTTGCCCTTCGCCACGTTGCAATCATTCCCTGCCTGCGCAAACCCGGCGACACCGAATTGGCCAGCATGACCCTGGCCGAAGAACTCGCAAAACTCGAAGCGCTGCGCGGATTGGATGCGGAACTGGCGGAAGCCGAAGAGGATTTGCACGGGCTTGCGGATGAGGCGCTGACCTGGCGGCTGCGGCAGGCGGCAGAGGCCAAGAACAAGGCCGTGCGCAGCGAAAACGAGGACAAGGCGACGTATGACGTGGGCAAGAACGGTGCGCGGCTCAACCGGGATGAGCGCGATGCCTTCGGTGCCCTTTTGGACCGGATCGGCTTTTCCGAGAAGTAACACGCGGGGGTGATTCTGCGTTTTGCTAAGGAAGAGCACAGGAAAATTGGGTAAACGGGGTGACGAATCAGATGATCGCGCTAATGATTCGCTCAGCGAATCGCCCCGCAGCCCCTGAGTAGGAGCATTTAATGGCCGCCAAAGACACCGACGACCGCAAACCTGACGATCAGGACGCCGAAATCTCCCTTGATATGAGCCAGGCTCAGGTCAAGAAGATGATCGCGGAGGCCCGCGAGAAAGGCTACATCACCTACGATCAGCTCAATCAGGTTCTGCCGCCGGATCAGGTCAGCTCGGAACAGATCGAAGACGTGATGTCGATGCTCAGCGAAATGGGCATCAACATCATCGAGGACGAAGAGGCCGAGGAAGAAGAGAACAAGGGCACCACCGACCTTGTGACCACCGAAGGCCCGCGCGAGGTTGCGCTGGCCGGCGCCCAGACCGAGAAGCTGGACCGCACCGACGACCCGGTGCGCATGTACCTGCGCGAGATGGGCTCGGTTGAGCTGCTGAGCCGTGAAGGCGAGATCGCAATTGCGAAACGCATCGAGGCCGGCCGCAACACGATGATCCTGGGGCTGTGCGAAAGCCCGCTGACTTTCCAGGCAATCACAATCTGGCACGACGAACTCTTGTCTGAGGACATTCTTCTGCGCGACGTCATCGACCTGGAGGCCACTTTTGGCAACCAGATGGATGAGGACGGCGAAGAAGAGCCCGTTGTCGATACGTCCGCAGTGGCATCCGCCAAACCGGCCAAGGATGAAGGGCCGGAACTGGATGCGGACGGTAATCCGATTTCCCAGGATGACGACGATGACGACGACGATGATCAGGCCAACATGTCGCTGGCTGCTATGGAGGCTGCGCTCAAGGACCGGGTGCTGGTCACGCTGGAGCGGATCTCCACCGACTTCGCTGAACTGAGCGAAATGCAGGACAGCCGGATTTCGGCAACGCTGAACGAGGACGGCTCCTTCAGCACCGAGGATGAGGCGCGCTACCAGTCGCTGCGTTCTGAAATCGTCGAGTTAGTGAACGGCCTGCACCTGCACAACAACCGTATCGAGGCGCTGATCGACCAGCTTTATGGCATCAACCGCCGCGTCATGCAGATCGACAGCTCGATGGTGAAACTGGCAGACCAGGCCCGCATCAACCGGCGCGAGTTCGTGGACGCCTACCGCGGCCGCGAACTGGACCCGAACTGGTTGTCCGACATGGGCGAAAAGCCGGGCCGCGGCTGGCAGATGTTCATTGAACGCTCTACCGAAAAGGTTGAGGAACTGCGCGCTGATATGGCCCAGGTGGGCCAGTATGTCGGTCTGGACATCTCCGAATTCCGCCGCATCGTACAGCAGGTTCAGAAGGGCGAAAAAGAAGCCCGCCAGGCCAAGAAGGAAATGGTCGAGGCCAACCTGCGCCTGGTGATTTCGATTGCCAAGAAATACACCAACCGCGGTCTGCAGTTCCTGGATTTGATCCAAGAGGGTAACATCGGCCTGATGAAGGCGGTGGACAAGTTCGAATACCGCCGCGGCTACAAGTTCTCGACTTATGCAACATGGTGGATCCGCCAGGCCATCACCCGTTCGATCGCCGACCAGGCCCGCACCATCCGGATCCCGGTGCACATGATCGAGACCATCAACAAGCTGGTCCGCACCGGCCGCCAGATGCTGCACGAGATCGGCCGCGAGCCGACCCCGGAGGAACTGGCCGACAAGCTGCAGATGCCGCTGGAGAAGGTCCGCAAGGTGATGAAGATCGCCAAGGAGCCGATCTCGCTCGAAACCCCGATTGGGGACGAGGAGGACAGCCAGCTGGGCGATTTCATCGAGGACAAGAATGCTGTGCTGCCCCTGGACAGCGCCATTCAGGAGAACCTCAAGGAAACCACCACCCGGGTGCTTGCTTCGCTCACCCCGCGTGAGGAGCGGGTTCTGCGGATGCGTTTCGGCATCGGCATGAACACCGACCACACGCTGGAGGAGGTTGGCCAACAGTTCAGCGTGACCCGCGAACGGATCCGCCAGATCGAGGCAAAAGCTTTGCGGAAACTGAAGCACCCCAGCCGCTCGCGCAAGCTGCGCAGTTTCCTGGATCAGTAAGGTTTGGGCTGGTAGTGTTTCAGGGCGTCCCTTTGGGGCGCCCTTTTCTGTTTGGTGATTCCATGCGCGCGTATTTGACTGGATGTTTTCTGCTTGCAGCCAACGCCCTTCAGGCGTGCCCTGATGGGGCGACCACTCTGGTATCCTGCACATTGACAGGCGGTGCAAATTACTTGGAAACCTGCCTGCTGGGCAATTATGCAACCTTCGCGTTTGGTGACGCCGGAAAGAGGCCCGAGCTGTCCTTGGCCCGGCATGTGCGGGATGTGGATATGACTCCATGGCCGGGAATCGGGAACTCTATCTGGGAGGCTTTTGCCTTTGAAACCGAAGGATTTTCTTACACAGTCCACTACACGCTTGTTAAGGACCCTGGAGCCAGGGTTCCGCTGAGCGGAGGTGTCATTACCGCTAAGGACGGCCAAGTAGTGGCTCATATGCAATGCGATATCGGCAGTGTTATAGGTGCCGGCTATTCCCTGCCTTTGTTTGAGGCGAAAGAAGCAGCGGGCCAAGTCTATTCACTTGAAACCCGGAGCTGGCAGTAGATGGCCAGGGTGGCGGCTGGGGCCGACCTCATCGTCTTCGACGGCGAATGCGTGCTGTGTTCCGGCTTCTTCCGCTTCATGCTGCGCCATGACCGGGCCGGGCGGTTCTCCTTTGCCACTGCGCAGTCGCCGCTGGGGCAGCGGCTGTACCGCGAACTGGGTCTGCCTGCGGATGACTTCGAGACCAATCTGGTGATCGTTAACGGCCGCCCCTATCAGCGCCTTGATGCCTTTGCCGCGGCGATGCGGGCGCTGCCGTGGCCCTGGCGGGTCTTGTCGGTGTGCCGGTTTCTGCCATGGCGCCTGAAGGACGCGCTGTATTTCAGCGTTGCCCGCAACCGGTACCGTCTGTTTGGCCGGCACGACGTTTGCATGATACCCGGTCCCGAAGTCCGCGCCCGCTTTGCCAGTGGGGGCTACGCCGGGTGAGGGACGCCTTCGGGGAAATCATCGCTGCACATAAGCTGCATGTGCCGCCGGTTTTGATGCGGTTTCACACCGAACCGCCGGCGCGCAGTTTTGGTGTGGTCAGAGTTGAAGGCGGCAATCGCTGGGCGCGGCTGCTGGCCCGGCTGGCTGGTTTCCCGCCGCCAATGCCGCAATCCCGGTTCCGGCTGGATGTTGCGCAGCAGGGCAAGGGCCATATCTGGCGGCGGGTGTTCGGCAGGCATCAGACCCGGTCCCATCTGCGGTTCGACCCGCGCCGGGGCAGGGTGGTTGAGCGGTTCGGGGTGGTTGAGCTGGAACTTTCAGTCCGCGTGCAGCAGGGCGCTATGATGGTCTCAGTTGAGCAAGCCCGCTTGTTCGGGCTGCCTTTGCCGCGTGCGCTTTGCCCGGAAAGCGCTGCAATGGAATTCGAAACATCGCAGGGGCATCTTGGCTTCGACATCTCCGCCAGCCTGCCGCGGATCGGTCTTCTGGTGCGCTACACCGGCCACATAGCCCTGCCGGAATTGAACCTCAGACGTTAACCATTTGCTAACCCTGCCGTTGCCCGGGCGCGGTGCAGGCCGTAAACTTGCAGCATCCGCATTTGATTTCCGGGGGGGAAGATGATGTCTGCACATTCTGATCTGAACGGGGCGCTGGAAGCGCTGCAAGGCAAGCTCCAGTCGCTGAATGATCTGGTGCGCGCCAACCAGTTCATGGTTGAGGCAATGGCCGGGCAGGGCGACGCGCTGAAGCAAATGAGCAGCGGCCGCACCAAGGACATGTTGCGCCGCCAGGCCCGCGCGCAGTTCCATCCCGACACCGGGGCCGCTCCTGATGCTGCAGTACTGGCCATACTGGAGGAAGTGCTGGGCCATCAGGAAGAGAGTGCAGAGATCATTCCCTTCCCTGTCCGGGCCTGACCCCTTCGCACACACATCTGCGAGAGGTTGCGGCCAAGGCTGCAGTCTCCCCTTGGAGGCGCTGCGGCGGGTCCCTATGTTGAGGCGAGCAAAGGGATATCTCCGGATGAAAAACCTCATAACCGCCGCCGTGCTGGCCTGTTCCACGGCTGTTCCCGCAGCTGCAGATTCGTTCCTTGCCAATCGCGGCGTGCGGGTTCTGCCTGTGAATGACCTCGTTTATGAGGTGGTTCCCGGGCGCTCAGGCGGCACCTGGGATTATTGGTGTGCCGCCGCGCAGTATGCCCGCCGGGTTCTGGGAGCGAATTGGACGGACCGGTTCTATGTCGTGCGCGGACGGGACGTCAGCGTCACCACGGGCCGCCGGTCCTCTGTGCAGTTCACTCTGTATCCGGAACAGGCTGGTGTGCCGCCCAAAACCGGCTGGCTGTCTCTGGGATTCCGTCCGGGCGAAAGCCTGTCAGTGCAGCAGGGCTATGGTTACTGTGTGCAGGCTCCGGCGCTTTAATAGCCGGTGCGGAACCGGGATGTGCTCACATTCATCCACGGCCTTGTAAACTCTCTGGCAACTTCACAAGGAAATGATGCCTTCCTGCACCGCGCAGGCGCCTCCGCAGCAGCTGACTGAAGGATGTGCCGCAGGTAACACTTAAGTCGCTATGCTGTCTTGGTTTTTGCCACGTGCGCAGCACCCGTACTGTGCCGCTTCTGTGGAAAGGCGCGGGTGGGTGCCGAATTGCACGGCAGTTTGAATGGCATGTGTTCCAGTTCTTTCTACCCTTATAGCGGGACGCAGCATCTTGCGGCCCGCTGAAAGAAAGGGAACTGCCATGAAACCCATTGCCGCCGCCGCTGTCGCCGCCTCAATCCTGACAATGGCACTGCCCGGAATCTCGCTTGCCAATGCCAGCGGCCACAATGTTCGCGTTAATTCAATGTCTGACGGCATCTTCGAAGCCGTCCTCAGAACCGGTAATGGCCACCTGTTCTGGTGCGGGGCTGCTGACTATGCCCATCGCGTCATCGGGGCGCCTTGGAGTGCAAAGCTGCATATCACGCGCGGGCTGGGGCCAAGCGAAACCACGGGTCGCCGTTCCGCGGTGCAGTTCACGCTGGATGCCAATTTAGCCCAAACGCCACCGCCCGGCGGATACGGGTCTGTTAACAGCCTGCAAGCTGGTGATACAATGAGTGTTCAAAGAGCTTTGGATTATTGCTTTGTGCCACTCGGGTGGCCGTGAGTGTATTCAGGCCCGCGGACTTCCCGGAATTGCGGAGAAGGAGGTTGAGAGATGACCAGCAAGAGAGTTTGGCTGTCAGGGATGCTGGCTGTGGTTCTGTCCGTTCCGGTGCCCGCTTCCGCTTGGCGCGCGATCAACAGGAATGAAGTGCTGCCGGTATCGGAAGGCGTCTGGGAAGTGGTGGCCCGAAGCCGGTCCGGCGCGCAGGATTACTGGTGCAGCATCGCGGACTATGCCATCCGTCAGCTGCGGGCGCCTGTGAATCAGCGGATCTATGTCTGGCGCGGCGAGGGTCCGTCTGTGAACCGCCCCGGCCGCAAGGCGGTGCAATTTGCCTTTGGCCTGCCGCCGGGAGTTCCTGACCGCTCCGGCAGCCTGTCGCTGAATATCCGTGAAGCAGGGGACAGCCTGCGGGTGACCTCGGCGCAGAACTACTGCTACGACCGGTTGCCCGGACGTGACCGTTGGCTGCCGTAGCTGCCCAGCCGCGGCTTCTGGTTGCCTGAACGCGGTGCTTGCGCCAGAAAGGCCCTATGCAGCATGACTTCTCAATTCCGACGCGCGGGCAGGGTCTCTATGAGTTTACCCGCGACGTGCAGGCCTGGGTGGCCGCCAGCGGCGTTCGGGACGGGCTGCTGACCCTGTTTGTCCGCCATACCTCCTGCTCCCTGCTGATACAGGAAAATGCCGACCCGGAGGTGCAGGGGGATTTGCACGCGTTCTTTGCCCGCCTGGTGCCGCCTTCATCGGATCCGTCAATGACCTATCTGCGCCACACATATGAGGGGCCTGATGATATGCCTGCGCATATCAAGGCAGCAATGATGCCCGTCAGCTTGTCGGTCCCGGTGCGCAGCGGTGCACCTGTGTTGGGCACCTGGCAGGGCATCTACCTGTTCGAACACCGCGACGCGCCGCACCAGCGGAAGGTGGCAGCGCACCTAAGCTGAACCTCTTTATCTAGCGGCGTTAAATGCCCCCTACCCAAATTCTGGAGGGTCGCCTATAGTTGTGGATAACCGGGCAGGCCCGGGCACAATAAACAGGCTGACAGGATTGAGGGAGCAGGCGGATGCGCTGCCCATTTTGCGGAAATATCGACACTCAGGTCAAGGATTCACGCCCCGCCGAGGATCATGTTTCGATCAGGCGGCGCCGGTTCTGCCCGGCCTGCGGCGGCCGTTTCACAACGTATGAACGGGTGCAGCTGCGTGATCTGGTGGTGATCAAGACCAACGGCAAGCGCGAGGATTTCGACCGCGATAAGCTGGAGCGCTCGATCCGCATCTCGATGCAGAAGCGCCCGATTGAGCCGGAACGGATCGACCAGATGATTTCCGGCATCGTGCGGCGGCTGGAGAGCATGGGTGAGACCGATATTCCCTCCAAGAAGATCGGCGAGATCGTGATGGAGGCGCTGGCCCGGATCGACACTGTGGCCTATGTGCGCTTTGCCAGTGTTTACAAAAACTTCCAGGCTGCAGATGATTTCGAGGACTTTGTCCACGAACTGCGCCCGCCGGTGGCGCCGGAAGAATAATGGACACAGATCACCGTTACATGGCGCTGGCGCTGTCTCTGGGGCGGCGCGGGCAGGGAAATTGCTGGCCGAACCCGGCCGTAGGCTGCGTCATTGTGCAGGGCAGCCGGGTGGTTGGCCGCGGCTGGACCAAACCGGGCGGTCGTCCGCATGCGGAAACCGAGGCGCTGGCGCAGGCCGGAGAAGCGGCACGCGGTGCCACTGCCTATGTGACGCTGGAGCCTTGTGCCCATCAGGGGGAAACGCCGCCCTGTGCTCAGGCACTGATTGACGCAGGGGTTGCGCGGGTTGTTGCCGCGATCGGGGACAGTGATCCGCGGGTCTCCGGTCAGGGGTTCCGGATGCTGCGGGATGCAGGCATCAGAGTGGACACCGGCGTCTGGGGTGCCCAGGCAGCACGGGATCACGCAGGGTTTTTCCTGAGGACCGAGCAGGGCCGCCCGCTGGTGACGCTGAAACTGGCCAGCAGTTTTGACGGCCGCATTGCCACCGGGTCGGGCCAGAGCAAATGGATCACCGGGCCGGACGCACGCCGGGCGGTGCACGCGATGCGCGCCCGCCACGATGCGGTGATGGTGGGCGGCGGCACCGCGCGCGCGGATGACCCTTCGCTGACAGTGCGCGATCTGGGTGTGGAGCATCAACCTGTTCGGGTAGTGATCTCGCGCCACCTGGACCTGCCGCTGATGGGCCAGCTGGCCCGCACCGCCAAGGACGTGCCGGTCTGGCTGTGCCACGGCCATGGAGCTGATCAGGAACGCATCCGCGCCTGGGAGGGGCTGGGGGCCAGACTGATCCCTTGCGCTTCGCATGGCGTGCAACTGGATGCGGCAGATATTCTGCAGCAGCTTGGTAATGCCGGTCTCACTCGCGTGTTCTGTGAGGGCGGCAGTGCGTTGGCGGCTTCACTGCTGGCATTTGATCTGGTGGATGAGCTGATCGGCTTTACCGCCGGTCTGGGGATTGGTGCCGAGGGGCTGCCTTCTATTGGTGCGCTGGGGATCGGCAGGCTGGAGGAAGCACCGCGGTTCGAGCTGGTCGAGGCGCGCCCTGTTGGCAAGGATATTTTGCACCGTTGGACCCGCGCGCTGCGCTGAGCGCAGAACTTCTGGTGTCAGCCGGGCGCGATTTAGCGCCACAGATGGGCGTATGTGGCAAACAGCCCCTGCAGCTTGGACAGCAGCCGGTTGCTGAGGCCCGGATGCGGCAAGTGTCCCTCGCGCAGGCGCATCACGGCAACTTCGGCCGGGCAGGGCTGGCCGGTCACCGGGTCGAAGTAGCGCGGATAGTCGATCAGCGCTGCGTGGGCGAGCCCCATCAGCGGCACCTGCGCCTGCCGCCAGGACGGTGCCGGCGCCAGGTCGGTTGTCAGCCCCCAGCCGGCATAGAAAGGGGTGCCAAGCGTGGTAACCTTAACCCCGCGCAGCAGTGCCTCGAACCCCAGAAGAGAGGTTATCGTCCAGACTTCCTGCACGTTGCTGAGCAGCGCCATCGGATCGGCCTGGCTGGCGACAACATCGGCCAGCTCTTCTGCCGCGACCTGGCCCTTGCGCAGGCCTGCCTCCACATCCGGATGCGGCTTGTAGATGATAACGGCTTCTGGATTGGCCGTCCGCACAGAGCGCAGCAGGTCAAGGTTTGTCCGCACCTCACCAGCGCCGCATAGG
Organism: Leisingera sp. ANG-S5; assembly: GCF_000813925.1. Classification (NCBI taxonomy): domain Bacteria; kingdom Pseudomonadati; phylum Pseudomonadota; class Alphaproteobacteria; order Rhodobacterales; family Roseobacteraceae; genus Leisingera; species Leisingera sp. ANG-S5. Next base: position 117,387 of record NZ_JWLH01000009.1, read on the forward strand.
ATCGAGGCGTCGTCCTCAACCTGGCCCGGAACCAATATGCGGCGGCCTTCGGGCAGGGCAGGGGTACCGCCGCCTAGGTTGTACTTTGAAACACCGTCCCTGATCAGGGACTGCACAAGGCGCTCTGCCCGCCGCTCCTCGGCCTGGGTCATCTCCACACGGCGGGCAATCAGAGCATCCAGATCCGATGGCTGGCGCGGGTCGTAGTAGATCCCTTGCCGGTCAGTTACCAGCGACAGAGGGGGCACCAGCTCCGCCCCCAGTCCTCGGGAGCGCAGAAAACCGTCCTCCACCCGCACTGCGCCTGCATTGACCTCTTGGGCTTTGCCAGCCCAGACCATTTGCTTGCGGCCGCTGGCCTGTACCTCAGCAGGATCTTCCGTAAACAGCACCCGCTTTTCGGCACCAAAGAATTTCTGCAGCGGTTTGCGCTTCCACAGCCTCATGCCGGAGGCGGCCCAACCCTGATGGTCCTGCCGCCAGGCCCGCGCTTTGGCTTCCTGATTGTCCAGAACCGTTTCCAATTCGCACAGCTCATCCCGGAACGGGTCGTGCCATTTGGGGTAAAGGATCATCGCGGCGGCGAACAGCTGCGCGCGGGTCAGCTGCCGCCGGCGCCGGGGCGGAGCGTTGTCGTCGATGCTCAAGCCCCAGCCCGCATAAAACGGCTGACCGAACACCCGTGGTTTGTGACCCGCCAGGATTGCCTCGAAACCCAGTTGCGATGAGACCGTGTAAACCCCGATGGCCCCGTCCAGCAGCGCCCACGGGGAGACACTGCCTGTAAACAGTTGCACACGCCCATTCGCATCATCCGCGTCGTAGTATCCCGCCCGGTATCCGCGCAGCGTCTCGGGATGGGTCTTGATCAGAACCCGCGCGCCAGGGTGCTCTTCCTGTGCAAACGCCAGCATTTCCAGAAACCGCGCCCGGTCCGCTCGTGAGGCTGTAACGGAGGCATCGTCACGCGCTTGATCAGCAACCAGCACATAGCCAGGCTCGGGCACTGATGCGCTGGGATCAAACGCGTTGTACTTACTGAGATGCGCTGACTTGAGGCGGGCAATGGCGTCGCGCGCCCGTTGCATCAGATGCGCGTCATCCAGAGGGTGGGCTGCAAGCAGCTGTTCCAGATCCGACGGTTCCGCCGCATCGAAATGCACGCCGGAGCGGTCCAGCATCAGGCCCGCAGGCGGCTCACCGGCGCGGCCGGGGTGAAGCGAGCGCAGGAAGGCATCCTCTACCCGCAGCATCCCGCAGCCGCGTTTCGCGGCCACTGCCAGCCCCCGGTGCGCGGTGGGGGAGGCGCCCCAGATACCCACCAGGTCTTCCGGCTGCGGCAGGCCCAGCCGGATGGAGTATCCGGACAGTTCCAGAATCCGCCGCACCCGCCGCTGGGTCAGAAATCCGCTGTTGTAAACAAAAAGCCGGGACGCGCTGCTCCCGGCTTCCTGGCGGCCTGCAGTCAGATGCATCAGGCCTTAGCCGCTAACCGCGGAAGAGGTGCTGGCCAGTGAGCCCACCGGCGCCAGCAGCAGCGAGATGGTTTTGGTCCACTGGGCGTATGGTGCTTCGGTAACATACAGGGTGTCGTCGTCGCGGATCACAAAGTCACGTGCCATGAACAGCCCGTTCGGCTGGGTCAGATTCAGCACATAGACCATCCGCTGTGCGCCGATCAGATCGTCCCGGCCCAGCACCTGGTTGGCGATCTCGGCGGGTTCGTTGCGCAGCACAAAGACGCCGGTCGGGTCTGCAGCAGTAGAGATCAGGCCGCCGACCTGGGCAATCGCTTCCAGCGCCGACAGGTCCTGGCTTTCAAATGGCACACGCGCCTGGGCGGAGGTTGCACCCAGCGCGGTGAAAGAGCGGGTGTCTTCTTCCACCAGAATGCGGTCGCCACCGCGCAGGGCTACGTCCAGCTCCGGATGGTCAAAGAGGTCCTGGAACCAGATCTTTCCCTTTTCCTGACCGCGGATCACGGTAACTTGGGCAATTTCCGGCTGGATCGTAACGCCGCCGGCCTGTGCCAGCATCGCTGACAGGGTCCGGGTTGGGCGTTCGATCGGGTAAACACCCTGGCCGCCAACGGCGCCTGTCAGGCTGACAGTGGCACCGTCGCCTGCAAGGCGGCGCACCTGCACCTGCGGGTCAGGTGTCTGGTCTTCCAGCTTTTTGGTGATGGTTTCACGCAGCTGGTCCGGAGTGTTGCCAGACGCGCGCAGGCGGCCGGCATAGGGCACAAAGATAAAGCCGGCGCTGTCGACCTGCACCTCTTCCAGCACGGTGGCGTTGGTGGCCTCGGCCGCCAGCAGCCCGTCATCGACGTTTTCCCAGACAGTCAGCCCCAGCACGTCGCCGGGACGGATCGTGTCAGAGGTCAGCTTGCCTGCGGAGGTGAACCCGGAAGAAAAGCCCAGAGCGGGGACCACGGCGGTTGCCCGTGCGACGCGGTCATTGACCGATACGATGAAAGCATCGCCTTCGCGCTGCACCGAGCCGGCAAATATCTGGCGCTTGTTGGGGCCGACTTTCGGCAGCCCGCAGGACGCAGCAAGGGTCAATGCTGCCAGCATTGCCACGGGGCGCGCCCAGCGAAGGGGAACGGATTTCACTGCTCGGTCTCCTCGACCTGTTATTGTTTGCCTCAAGTTTTACCGGCAACCTAACCGGCTGGCAGCAAAAAATCCAGTCTTTGGGAAAAGCCGGGTCAGGTCACCAGGCGCAACTGTTGCCGCGGTGCCGCTGTCCCCAGGCGCAACGCGTCATAAGGATCTTCATCTGCAAGCATCATGTCTGCAACCTGGCGCAGCAGCTGACGCCGGCCTTCACGGGAGTAATAGCCTCCCGGCACCTGCGAGGTTTCCAGGAGGAACCGGCGGTAATCCTTGTAGGCGCGGCTGTCGGGGCGGCAGGGGGCGGCAAAGAACTGGGCCAGCGGCTGTTCCGATACGAACTCCGGTTTGCCGTAGACCGCGCGCCCGAAGACCCGCAAAGGTATGCCGCGCCACAGCACCTGCTGCCCCGCGGTGGAGTTGACAGTCACTGCAGTGCGGGCCTCGTTCAACAGCTGCGCCAGCTTGCCGCCACGGACATAGTGCACCCGGCCCGAGATGCCCTGCTCCCGCGCCAGGCGGCGCAGCGTGCGGCGCACCTGTGCCCGTCCGTCCTCCAGCGGATGCGCCTTGATCACCAGGTGATGGTGGCGCGGCGCCCCTTCGGCAAATCCGCGGATCACTTCATCCAGGAAATCGCGCATGCTGTTGAACGGCGAATGTTTCTGGAAGGAGCTGTCATGCTCCAGCTGCAACAGCGCAAGGTGATAGGGAAAGCCGCCATTGCGGATGCGCTGCTCCGCCAGCCGCCGTTCCAGGGCCTGCACGGGCATCAGCAGCAACCGCTTGAGGTACAGCTGAAATTCCTTGGTCACCGGCAGCGCCCGGTGCGGGCGGAAGTTGCGGTACTTGCGGTTCCGGAACATCACGAACCAGTGGTAAAGCGCGCCATAAAACACATGCTGGCGCATGTCGCCCCAGTGTGCAGGGGGCAGCGGTGCCTCCATGTCTGACAGTGCCAGCGCTTCCTGCATCCCGGGCACTGTCATGTTCATCAGCCGCGAATGCCCATTGGCGCCACCGCGCTCATAGGTGACCCAATAGGGCCGCAAGTAACCTTCCTCGAACACATGCACTGTGATCCCGCGTTGCCGTGCGGCCTCAACTGCGGCCGCATGAATGGGGCGGGTGTCCCCGTACAGGACGATGTCCGTGACACTGCGGCTGTCCAGCAGGCCGGTCAGAAATCCGGGCCACTCCTGAGGGCGTCCGGTAAAGGGAATATAACTGTCCCTGCCACGCCAGAATGCCTGGTCGCCTGCATTGAACCCAACCCGCGCAACCTCGCACTCAGCGGTGCGCAGCATCCGGCCAAGCGCCGCAAAGAATGGGCCATGCGGGCCTTGCAGGAAAAGGAAGCTGCGGTGTTTCACAGGGGCGTTTGGCATCACGAGAAAGGTTTTACAGGAGCATTTTCAGGATTTGATTAACATTTGACTGGGGCGAAACTATGGCTGTGCGCACCGCAAACACAAGCCGGGGCTTGTGAAGGCTGCGCCGCTTGGCTACCTCTGCGGCAGGAATGACATATGACCTGCGGGGAGCGCACCCATGTTTACTGGCATCATCACCGATGTGGGCACCATTGCCGAACTGGAACAGCAGGGCGACTTGCGCGCCCGCATCCGCACCGCCTATGACACTGCCACTATCGACCTCGGCGCCTCGATTGCCTCTGATGGCGTTTGCCTCACCGTGATTGCGCTGGGCGACGATTGGTACGACGTGCAGATCTCGGCAGAGACCGTGTCCAAGACCAACCTGGACAGCTGGACCGTCGGCAAGCGTGTGAACCTGGAGCGCGCCCTGAAAGTCGGCGATGAGCTTGGCGGCCACATTGTCTCTGGCCATGTGGATGGTGTCGCCGAAGTGGTGGAGATGAAAGACGAGGGCGACAGCACCCGCGTCACCCTGCGCGCGCCGCAGGCTCTGGCCCGCTTTATCGCGCCCAAGGGCTCCGTCGCGCTGAACGGCACCTCGTTGACGGTGAATGATGTGGATGGCTGCGATTTCGGCATCAATTTCATTCCGCACACCAAGGAAGTCACCACCTGGGGTGACGTGAAGCTGGGCGACCGCATCAACCTGGAAATCGACACCCTGGCCCGCTACGTCGCCCGGCTCCACGAGGCAGGCTGAACGAGCCCGCCCCTTCATCTTTCCTAAAATACTCCGGGATGAGGCCGGAGGCCGAGGGGCAGCGCCCCTCAGCAACCTGTGCATCCATGCACAGGACGCGTCCGGACGTCCGGTTGCCGTTTGCAGGACTGGCATTTGCCGCCGGCCTGGGCTATCTGGCTGGGAAAGAACCCGCAGTGCCAGGCGTGCTGCCCATGCGCATTGAAAGGCTGCCATATGAGCTTTGAAACACCGGGGCCGGTTGAGTCGCAATTGCGCGATGCCATCAGCCCGATTGAAGAGATCATCGAAGAGGCCCGCCAGGGCCGCATGTTCATCCTTGTCGACCACGAGGACCGGGAAAATGAAGGCGACCTGGTGATCCCCGCGCAGCACGCTGATGCCGCTGCGATCAACTTCATGGCGACCCACGGCCGCGGACTGATCTGCCTGACCATGCCAGCCGAGCGGATCGAGGAACTGGGCCTGCCGATGATGGCGCTGCACAACTCCTCGCGTCACGAGACCGCCTTCACCGTCTCGATCGAAGCGCGCGAAGGTGTGTCTACCGGCATTTCTGCTGCTGACCGGGCGCTGACCGTGGCCACTGCCATTGATCCTGAGAAGACCGCCGCCGACATTGCGACCCCCGGCCATGTGTTCCCGTTGCGCGCGCGCCGGGGCGGGGTGCTGGTCCGTGCGGGCCACACCGAGGCCGGCTGCGATGTCGCCCGTCTGGCGGGCCACTACCCGTCCTCCGTGATCTGCGAGATCATGAAGGAAGACGGCACCATGGCGCGTCTGCCTGACCTGGTGGAATATGCGCAGAAGCACGGGTTGAAGATCGGCACCATCTCCGACTTGATCACCTACCGCGCCCGCAACGACAACCTGGTGGTGGAAACCTCGCGCGAAACCGTCAACTCCGAAATCGGCGGCGAGTGGGAAATGCGGCTGTTTACTGACCAGACCCACGGCATCGAGCATGTGGTGATGATCAAGGGCGACATTACCACGCCGGAACCAGTGCTGGTGCGCACCCACGCGCTGCATGAGGCGACCGACATTCTGGGCCTCGGCCCCAAGTCCGCCCGCCAGCTGCCCCGCGCGATGGAGATCATTGCCGAGGAGGGCCGCGGTGTCGTGACCCTGTTCCGCCAGCCGCGCAATGCGCTTTATGCTAATGAGGACGAAGGACCGCGCACGGTAACCATCAAGCAGACCGGTATCGGTGCCCAAATCCTGTCGAGCCTGGGCCTGCACGAACTGGTCCTGCTGACCGACTCGCCCTCGACCAAATATGTCGGGCTGGACGCCTATGGGCTGTCCATCACCGGCAGCCGCCCCATTCTGAAGGACGCTTGAAATGGCTGGACATGAAACCCACTACACCCTGCCGCGCGCGGAATTCGACAAGCCGGTGAAACTGCTGATCGTTGTCGCACCCTATTACAAGGATATCGCCGACAACCTGGTTGCGGGCGCCGCGGCGGAGATCGAAGCCGCAGGCGGCACGTTTGAAATCGTTGAAGTGCCCGGTGCGCTGGAAGTGCCGACCGCCATTGCGATTGCCGACCGCACGTCCAACTTCGACGGCTACGTGGCGCTGGGCTGCGTGATCCGCGGCGAGACCACCCACTATGAGACCGTCTGCAATGACAGCTCCCGCGCGATCCAACTGATGGGGCTGCAGGGCCTTTGCATCGGGAATGGCATTCTGACCGTGGAAAACCGCAAGCAGGCAGAAGTGCGCGCCGATACTGCCGATCAGAACAAAGGCGGCGGCGCGGCTGCTGCGGCCTTGCATCTGATCGCACTCACGCGTAAGTGGGGCGCCCAGACCAAAGGCATCGGCTTCAAGGCGCCCGCAGGGGCCTACCAGGTTGCCGGTACAGACAACGGATCCACCAGCGCATGAGCACCCAGGACAGCCGCCCCAAGGGCAACGGCAAGAATCAGATGAGATCGGCAGCGCGGCTATACGCCGTGCAGGCGCTGTTCCAGATGGAACACAGCGGCCTCACCTTCGACAAGGTGATCGTCGAGTTTGAGGACCACCGTTTCGGCGCTGTCTATGAGGGCGACGAGATGGCGGAAGGCGACACTAAGGTGTTCCGTAATCTGGTGCGCGAGGCGGTAAACCATCAGGCGAAGATCGACCAGATGACCGACCGGGCGCTGGTGGCGAAATGGCCGATCGCCCGCATCGATCCGACGCTGCGGGCGCTGTTCCGCGCCGCCGGTGCGGAGCTGACCCAGTCCGACACCCCGCCCAAGGTGGTGATCAACGAGTTTGTCGATATCGCCCGCGCCTTCTTCCCCGAAGGCAAGGAGGCGAAGTTTGTCAACGCCGTGCTCGACCACATGGCGCGCGAGGCCCGGCCGGAAGCCTTCTGATTTCCTTCAGACCGCCGCGGACCGGCGGGCCTTGTCCTTTTTGCTCCGTGTGCCGCTCAGGCTGCGGGTCACCGGTGCTTCCACAATCTTGTGAAACAGGACACCTGCGGCTGCTGCGGCAATGATTGAGGCTGCAAAGGCAATCAGGGCCAAGCCCGTGCCTGCGTCAAGGCCTTTGATGATCTTGGCGAAGAGTTGGGTCACGAAGAAATGCGTCAGGTAGATGGAATATGACGCGTCGCCCAGGAGAGCCAGGATCCTGTTGTGCCTGATGCTGCCTTCAAGCAGGAGCACGCCAGCCGTAAGGGCCAAATAGGGCAGGCCGTAGAGCAGGCTGCGGTGCAATCCCGGGATTTGAGCCAGCAGAATGACGGCTCCGATGCCAGCGCACACTAACAAGACGCCGGTCCGGCGGTTGCGGCGGCCTCGCCATATCAGGGCAAGGATCATACCGGCGGCAAACTCCAGAAGGATCGGCGAGGTATAAAACGCGGCCAGCGTTCCATTGGCAAACGGATGCAAGCAGACCGCGGCCGCAAGAACGGCCAGAACAAAGGCGGTCCGGTGCGCAGGCAGCAGCAGGCTGGCTGCAAACAATGCGTAAAAAGCCATTTCATAGTTTAAGGTCCAGCCGACAAAGACAATCGGCTGAACCAGCCCGTTGGACTTCTCAAACGGTATGAACAAAAGCGATTTGATCAGTTGCACCGGATCCGAAGTGGTTGCCTGCAGCAGTGATGGCGCTGCGATGGAAATCGCGAAGACCAAGAGGGTAATCAGGTAATATACCGGAACGACGCGGATCATTCTTTTGGCGGCAAACTCTCGGGCGGTCATTTGGTCATGGGTCGTGTAGACCATGACGAAACCGGAAATAATAAAGAACAGGTCTACGCCGCTTGCCCCGAACGCCAGAGGCTCAAAGCTGATGTTCCCAGCCCTCAGGACAGAGCCTGCGTGGAAAACAACTACGCCCATTGCCGCGATTGCGCGAAGATACTGGATGTTGTGAACCTGAGGTTTTCCACGAACGGAAGGCGTGCCTGCGTTTTTGCCTTTGGCTAAGGCGGTGGAAAATTCTGTCATTTTGAATTTCCTGAACTGGTTCAAATCATGAAATTAGGAAATGGCTTCCCTTCGGCTTACAACCTATGGTGTGTTTGCCGCAAGCCGGATCGCCACGCAGATAGGCGTGAAAAGGCAAAGTTTCGCCTGCTCTTCAATTTTGTGCTGATGCGGCAAACAAGCGCTGGACGCCGCCGCAAAGGCTGATAACCTCCTCTTGCTTATCTGGGGGACTTGAGATGCCTGAACTGGTGAAAATGTATATCCGCAACGTGGTGATAGGCTTTGGGATCGCTGCGGCTTTTGTGGCAATGCTCCTGTGGTTCAACGTGATGAACCTCTGGGCGCTGGTCTCCGCCTCTGACGTCGGGCTGCTGGCGGTGTTCCTGCTGTGGTTCATGAACGGCATCGTGTTTGCAGGCGTTCAGTTCGCTTGGGCAGTGATGGCCATGGCAGAGAAAAACGATGGCCCCCGCGGTGGCACCCCGGTGGCGCATGATTTCCAGCCAGTGCGCGTCCCGGCAGAGGAAACCTCCCGCCAGCAGCGCCAACTGCGCCGCCGCTGAACCGCTCTCAAGCACACATTCCGCCGCGCTTTCCACCTGGAAGGCGCGGTTTTTGTTTGTGCTGAGGGGAAAAGCGGCGGGACCACCAGTCAACCGTGCGGCTTTGATTCCCGAGGACCTGTATATACAGGTGGGCGCCAGGTAAACGGACCAGGATCCGGACAGAGCCAGCTCCCTCGGAATTGCTTAAGGCCACCGGAATGCTGCCTGTCACGAGAAGGGCAGAACCCGCCAAGCCCGTAAGTAAGCTGCCAGAGGCGCCGATACAAGGGGGCAGGCCGCATCCGGCAGCGTTTCGCGGCAAAAGCGCGGCATTGCATTTTGTTCCCCAATTGTTCACATTTGCCCGCATGATGGAAGATCTGCAACCAGGACAGAAACTCGCCCGCGGCGTGTCGCGCTATCTGCGGTCGCTTGGCTATGCGCCGCTGGAGGAATTCGTGCCGGCCCGCGGGTTGCGAGTTGATGTGATGGCGCTTGGCCCCAAGGGCGAGCTTTGGGTGATCGAATGCAAGTCCAGCCGCGCCGATTTCCAGTCCGACAGCAAGTGGGAGGGGTATTTGGAATGGTGCGACCGCTACTTTTGGGCGGTGGACATGGATTTCCCAACAGAGCTGCTGCCCGACGGCACCGGGCTGATCATTGCCGATCCCTACGACGCAGAAATCATCCGCATGGCGCCGGAGGATAAGCTGGCGCCGGCCCGGCGCAAGAAACTGGTTCAGAAGTTCGCCATGGACGCCGCCCGCCGCCTGCAGATCCTGCGCGATCCGCGTCCGGGCAGGGATGGGCTGCTGATAGGCGGCGCAGCAGAGGAGCAGCCGGACTGGTAAGCCGCTGGCGCTCCCGCGTCCGCAGATGCGCCGGCTGCGCCTGCGCCTCTTGGCTGCCTTGGGCCAGGCAACGCACCTGCGGCGCGCTGCAGGCGGGCCTTCCGGTTCAGGCCGTTGCGTTCAGCGCGGCGGGCTGGTGCAGCAGCGCTATGGGGGCGTTCGGGTCAGTGGCGACACCAATCGCTCCGCCTTGAGCGACATTGGTGAAGGTAATGCTGCCGCCGGTATCAAAACTCAGTGTCAGTGTGTCGCCGTCGCGGCTGGCGCTATAGGCGGAGGCCCCCATCTCACGCAGCTGCACGACAGCATTTGCGCCCTTTGTCAGCTCGACAGTGTCGTGGCCGTCGCCATGGCTGTACTGCAGTGCCACGGTGCCGCCCTGCAGGGTGAAACGGTCGTCGCCGCTGCCGCCGCGCGCGGCCAGGGTCTCGCCCACCTGCAGAGTGATCTGGTCATCGCCGCTGCCGCCGCTGACCTGCGCATAGTTGCTGAGCGCCTGGCGCATCTTCTCTGCCGCCGGCGCGCCGGGATTGAACGCTGGTGCCGGCCCCTCTTGCCAATCACGCAGGGCGCGTTGCGCCGCGACTGAAATCATGTCGTTGCCCGCACCGCCGCGGATGCGCGACACAAGTGTAGCCGCCACCGCAATGCTGTCATTGCCATCTCCCGCTCGGACCCCGCGAAGTGTGCCCGCCTGAATGGCGATTGCGTCATCGCCGCCGCCAGTGCTGATGTTGCGGGCGTGGCGTGCACGGATCGAGACCGAATCCGCATTGGCAAACTGCGCCTGCCAGCGGCCACGGCCCGGGGCGTTCTGGTGCCCGAAGGCGTTGCCCTGCATGCGTCCGAACCTGCGCCCATAACCAAAGCCGCGGCCTTCAAAAGGCTGGGCGGACGCGCGGTCTGTGTGAATGCCCTGCACAATGCGCCCTTCCAGCGCCACGGCATCAGCCCCGTCGCCGGTGGCAACCTGCCGGATGACATCGGCGCGCAGTTCTACGCTGTCATCGCCTGCGGTTGCCGCCGTACCCGCCACGGTGGCGGGAATGTCCTGCGGCGGGGATTGCGGCTGCTCTGCTGCTGGCTGCACCGGGGCTTCAACCTGTTCTTCGGGCAATCCAGTCAGCAGGATCAGTGCGACAGAATTTTCCGGCCAGGGCTGAGAGGCCAGTGCATGCAGCGCCTTGGCCATTTCAACAATGCGCTTCTCATAATAGCTGGCTTCCGGGCTGGCCACGCTGGCCTGAGTCACCTCCTGAGGCGGCAGGACCTCCACTTCGGGCACGGGAGCGGGCTGCAGCGCGACGGTCGCCTCCGGTGCAGCGGGTGCCGCTATGGCGCCAGGCTGCGCTGCGGCTTCAGGAGCGGGCGCAGGGGGTGGAACAGGGGCAGGGCTTGCCGGTGCACCGCCCAGTTTCACAACTGCGGTTTGCACCTGCGGTTTCTCCCAGCCGTGCGCCGCCGGCGGCAGTCCTTCCGGTCCGCGGCGGCCCTGGCTGCCGAACAGCCCGTTGGCCTCCTGCTGCAATTCATCGGCGCTCACGCCGAGGGCAGGGTTTATCCCGCCCAGAGAGGCGCTCGCGCCGCTGGTCACGGCGGTCAGCTGCGCCGAATAGAAGAAGGGGGTTGCTGCGCTGCTCGTCAGGTTCACCATTGTACTCACTCCGATAACTGGCTGAGCACAAGGGTGAGCCTTGGGGCTTTAGATAGATATAATAGCTAAAATTGCAGTTCAGAAAATTCGCGTGAAAACAGCGTCGGATTTTCCGAAAGCTTGCCTTATTTGACTGTGCGGGCCGCCTGCGCCGCAGCGCGAAGCTCGTCGGCAATCTCTTCGGCTTCTTCCGGGTCAAAGTCCATCGGGATCTCGACGCCGCCCGCCTCGATGAAGATCCGCACCATGCCCTGGTCGGTCGGCCCGATCTGCATGTTTGCTTCCACGTCGCGTTCGGTATTGATGCCCATTTTGCACTCCACTGGCGGCCAGCTGCTTGAATGCTGGTGCTAGCCGGGTACAGGCTGAAACACAAGCCGGGTTTGCGCTACACTGTCAGCATGATGGATGTAACGCTGCGCCGATTCGCCCCTACTGACATGCAATGGCTGGTGGCCCGCCACCAGGATATCTATGCCCAAGAGGCCGGTTTCGACGGCAGTTTCGGAACGCAGGTCGCGGATATCGTGCACAGCTTCTGCGCAAGTCATGACCCGGTTTGCGAACGCGGCTGGATGGCGGTCAGCGGCAAGGAACGGCTGGGCACGGTGTTCTGCATGAAAAAGACCGAAGATACCGCGCAGCTGCGGCTGTTCCTCCTGACGCCCAAGGCGCGCGGCAAGGGGCTGGGCAAGCGGCTCCTGCGCGACTGCATGGAGTTTGCCCGGGGTGCGGGCTACCGCGGCATGATGCTGAAAACGCACGAAAGCCACCGCACGGCCTGTGCTCTGTACCAAGCCTTCGGCTGGCAGTTGCAGGACAGCCGCGCAGTGCGCAATTACGGTCAGGATCTGGTTGAACAAACCTGGAGCCTGTCGTTTCAGGACGCAGTGGCCTGAGCAGGGGCGGGCGGAAAATTAGGTTTGAATGCAAGCGGTTGTGGACAACTTTCCGCGGTCTCGCCTGTGCCGCCCGGGAACTGGAGAATGTGCAATCTGGTACAGCGGATTTCTGAAACAGAAAGGCGAAAAACCTCTTGCACGCCTCTGGAGCGTGCTATAAACGGCCCCTCAGTGCCGCCTTAGCTCAGTTGGTTAGAGCGCTGGATTGTGGATCCAGAGGTCCCCCGTTCAAGCCGGGGAGGCGGTACCATCTCCCCAAAAAAGAATACTGTTCCAGTTCGCCAGACACCGCTTGCTGCTGTCGGTGAGCGGCGCTGTCTGATCGCGTCGGGTGTTGTTTTCTCGGCAGGATGCCTGCTCCGGTCTGGAGGTATGCATACAAGAAGAGGGCCGCCGCACAGAGATGCGGCGGCCCCATCTGGTCCCGGCAGTTATCAGAGCGGAAGTGCCGATTCTTTGCTCAACCGGCAGGAGGGCTTAGTTGCTTCCGGTCGAGGTGGTCGTGGTAGTGGCCGTGCCGTCATCGCCATCGGCAATCAGCGCAATGAACAGGACGCCGCCGATGGCTGCGGCTGCTGTACCTTCCGTCAGTCCGGTGTTCGGCAGGCCGCTGGTATTGGTCTGTGCCACGGCTTCTGCGCCAGGTGCCTGGCAAGTCACTTGAAGCGAACCGTCCGGCAAGTAGCTGGCGGAGACGGGCACACCGGCGCCACAGGCCAAACGGCGCTTGGCTTCCTCCAGTGCGGGGTCGGCCTGGGCCAGGGCCGCTTGTCCCGCGAGAGTAAGCGGAAGGATGAGTGAAGCTGCCTGCAAGATACTGGTGCGCATGGAAAAACAACCTTATGCTTTACGATGTGTAAAAGTTAACCGGCGGCTTGGCTCCGGGCAATATAGCTGCTGGCAGCGGCATTGCTCCGGCAGGATGCTGCCAAGATGCGCCGTAGAATGAGCGGTTTCAGACCGTAGCGAGGGTATCAATATGTTTCAGACAGCCATCAGAAACTTGACTGCAGGCATGACCTGCCTGGCAGTGGGGAGCGTTCCGGCTCTGGCTCAGGCCCCGGTGACCTATTCAGTGGTAATTCCTGCGGGCGAGTACGGTTCAGCAGCGTTTCTGGGGGAGCTTTTGGCCACATTGGCTGCCGCCAAGGCGTTTTGCCGGGCCACTGGTGATTCGGCGCTTCAAGTGGACTGCCTGTCGGAACGGCTGGAAACCGCCGCCGGTGGAATCCCGGAAGGCACCGATTATGATGAGGTGCGCGAAGTGCTGAAGGACACTTCCCAGCGGCTCAAGCGGCTGGCGCGCCAAAACAGCGATCCGGCCCGGGGCCGGGTATCTGTGACCAGCTCAGCAAACCCGGCGGAACGCACCGGCCGTCCGCTGATCCCAGTCAACTCTGCAGCGCAGGCGGCAGTGAATCTGGAAGCAACCCGCATTCTGGATGAGGCTGCCACCATTCTTTTGCGCAGTGCAGAAGCTGCGCAGGAGCGGCAAACCCAATACGCCCAGATCGCTGCAGCGATTGGTTCCAACAAGGTGCTGCTGAGGTCCTGACCGGTCCCGGCTCAGTCGGTGATCTGAACTTCCTGACGCAACGCGCCGCTCTCGCGGTCAAAGATCAGGATACGGTTGTCCTGGCTGACGACGGCGATCCAGTCGCGCCCAAGTGTCACCGCTTCGGCCTCCACGCCCTCGGGCAGGGTGATTTCTGCGGGCAGCGGCGCGTCAGTGTCTTGCAGGCGGATGACAAGCAGCGAGATAATCACTACAAGCCCGCCAATCATCACCACGGTCAGCGTGGTCACCAGCCGCCGCAGGAACCGGATCTGCGGCGGCTCCGTTTGGATTTCGGTCTCGGAAGGATCAGTCATGGGCAGCCGCCGGATTGAGTTTGTCATCGCGGAAAACCCGCCTAAGCGGCTTGATAAAGCGGTTTCGCGCGATGTGCCAGAGGAGGCGTCGCTGTCGCGAACCCGCCTGGCCCGGCTGATCGAGGAGGGCGCGCTGACCGTTGACGGCGCCGTCGTGCAGGACCCCAAGGCCAAAATCGCCGAGGGCGCGCAGATTGCTATCAAGGTGGAAGAGGCCGAGGACAGCCACATCGGCCCAGAGGATATTCCGCTGGAAATCGTGCATGAGGACGACGATCTGATTGTCATCAACAAGCCCGCGGGCATGGTGGTGCATCCGGCGCCGGGGTCGCCTTCCGGCACTCTGGTTAACGCACTGCTGCATCACTTCGGCGGCAACCTTTCCGGCGTCGGCGGGGTCAAACGCCCCGGCATCGTGCACCGGATCGACAAGGAAACCTCGGGTCTCCTCGTGGTGGCCAAATCTGACGCTGCCCACCAGGGGCTGGCGGCGCAGTTCGAGAAGCACACGGTGGAGCGCTACTATCAGGCCGTCTGCTATGGCGTGCCGGACGGCAACGATCCCCGCCTGCGCGGCGTGAAGGGCGCCAGTTTCGAGCCGGGCAACATCCTCAAGCTCACCACCCAGTTGGCCCGCCATAAGACCGACCGCCAGCGCCAGGCGGTGCTGTTTCAGGGCGGCCGCCACGCGGTGACCCGCGCCCGCATCGTCGAAAGTTTCGGCACACCGCCCAGTCTGGCGCTGATCGAATGCTGGCTGGAAACCGGCCGCACCCACCAGATCCGGGTGCATATGGCCCATGCCGGCCACGGGCTGATCGGCGACCCCACCTATGGCGGCCGCCGCAAGCTGGCTGCCAAGACGCTCAGCGAGGCCGGGCAGGCGGCGGTGCAGGCCTTCCCGCGCCAGGCTTTGCATGCGGCGGTTCTGGGGTTTGATCACCCGGTGAGCGGGGAGGCTCTCAGGTTCGAGGCGCCGCTGCCCCCGGATATGGCCGCATTGCTGGACGCCTTGCGCCAGTAAACTGACAGCAAATAAGCGTGTTCCCTCCTGTGACGCAATTCACAGACGAAAAGACTCGGGCTACCATAGAAGAATTCCTTAAGCGGTCCTTGAAAAGGGCTTAGCGCTATCACATATGCGCTAATGTTAAGTCCTTATACATTTTGGGAGGGACACTTTATATGGCGAATTATGCAAACCTGCCTGCCCCGACGCCCGAAGGCGGCCTGAACCGGTATCTCCAGGAAATCCGTAAGTTTCCACTGCTGGAGCCGGAAGAGGAATACATGCTGGCCAAGCGCTGGGTTGAGGAACAGGATGCGGCTTCGGCCCACAAGATGGTCACGTCCCATCTGCGGCTGGCGGCCAAGATCGCCATGGGCTACCGCGGCTATGGCCTGCCGCAGGCCGAAGTGATCTCTGAGGCGAACGTCGGCCTGATGCAGGCGGTGAAACGCTTTGATCCGGAAAAGGGTTTCCGCCTGGCAACCTATGCCATGTGGTGGATCCGCGCCTCGATCCAGGAATATATCCTGCGCTCCTGGTCGCTGGTGAAGCTCGGCACCACCTCGGCGCAGAAAAAGCTGTTTTTCAACCTGCGCAAGGCAAAGGCCCGCATCGGCGCGCTGGAGGAGGGCGACCTGCGCCCCGAAAATGTCGCGCAGATTGCTCACGACCTTGGCGTGACCGAGGACGAGGTTATCTCGATGAACCGCCGCATGTCCGGCGGCGATGCGTCCTTGAATGCCACTGTCGGCTCTGAGGGCGAAGGCACCATGCAGTGGCAGGACTGGCTGGAGGATGAAGACGCCGACCAGGCCGGCGATTATGAGGCCCGTGATGAGCTGGAAGCCCGCCGCGAGTTGCTGGCCGAGGCGCTGGACGTGCTGAACGACCGGGAGAAAGACATCCTGACCCAGCGCCGGCTGATGGATCAGGCCGTCACGCTGGAGGACTTGAGCACGCAGTATAATGTCAGCCGCGAACGAATCCGCCAGATTGAAGTGCGCGCGTTTGAAAAGCTGCAGAAGAAGATGCGCGACCTGGCGATGGAAAAAGGCATGCTGAACGGCGCCTGATCCGGAACGCAATAGAACGAATGAAAGGCGGTGCAGTGCACCGCCTTTTTTGTCATCTGACAATGATGCTGGCTTTACGGCAGTGGTTCTGCCGTAATGTTTCGCGCGCGAAACATTTGGTCATATGTGCTGACCTGTCTGGCTGGCAAATGCTGGCGGGGAAACCTGTCTGGCACGGGCCTGGCGAACTGCTGGGTGCGCGGCTGAATGGGCGTGGGCTGGCAGAATTGCTGGCTGAGATGTCTAGACGCGGCTGGCTGAAATCACGCTGGTTGCTGGCGAGGCTTGCTGTCTGGCTGCCCTGACGGGTGGCTGGAGCGCTGGCTGCTTGCGGCCTGGTGATTCTGGCTTGCTTGCAATTTCTGTATTCTGTGTAGCCGGGAGGGGCAGGGAGGTCAACGGAAAATGCAATGAAATCAAATAGTTGATAGATTTACTCGGAAATTGGCGGCAGCCGCCTCTGGTCAGGCAGACCTAGTGCGCCTAAATTTACGCCTCTGGCACAGGAGGAAGGGTCATGGCAGGCGGCTGGGCGCAAGACGGCGCGGTGAATGAGCAGATCGAAGCCTCGATCAATGACGAACTGGCACGGATGAAGGCGCAGAAACGCCCCGTTGGTGAAAGCCTGACCCATTGCGCCGAATGTGAGGAGCCGATTCCGGAGAAACGCCGCATCGCCATCCCCGGCGTCAAGCTGTGCATCGAGTGCCAGCAGGAGCGCGACGGCGCCCAGCAGGCCCGCGGCGGCATCAACCGGCGCGGCTCCAAGGACAGCCAGCTGAAGTAATCATACCTGGCGTCAGCGCCCGAGGGGTCTACCGGGCAGGGGCGGTTTCGGGCGGCGAATACCGCAGCGCCGGCAGAACGCGGCCCAGCCAGCGCAGCTTGCCGTGCTGCTCAATCCACATGGCATAGGCCACATAGGCCGGGTCCTCGGACAAGTGCCGCTCCTCCGCCTTGGCGCGTAGCAGGTAGATCCCGTTAATCCCCAGCAAAAGCAGCGAAAGGCGCAGCGCCTCGGCGGCGCCTTCAGTGGTGAAGAACGGCACCGACAGCAGCCACCAGGAGATGTTCTTGAACAGATAGGACGGGTGCCGGGTCCAGCGGTAGGGGCCGTTGGTGATGATGCCGCGGTGCGTCAGGTTGGAAAACCGGATGCCAAAGGAGGCATTGGCCCAGGCCCACAGCAGCTTGGCCGTAACAATGGCACTTCCCCACAGCACCACGCCTGCCTCCGATCCGCCCAGCATGTCCAGCCAGCCCAATCCATCGTTGTAGTCCAGATACTTGCGACCGATGACCGAGAAAAACGGCACATACATCGCCAGCGTCACCGCCCAGCCCCAGAACAGCGGGTTGCAGGAGCGGATATGGGAATTGGTGATCCGGAGCGTCAGCACATAGCCGATGCTGACAAAGGCCAGGTCGATGCCGACCGTCAGCCGCCCCATGTAGTGGACGAGGGCGGGGAAGGAATCCACCGCGGCGGCCAGCGGGGTTTTCAGCAGATAGGCGGCGTTGCCGCTGAAATAGACAAACATCAGCGGCAGGAAGAACCCTTTGATAAGCCAGCCTAGGGCATAGTCCCGCAGAACCTCCCAATCCACCTTGTCCAGCTGCCCAAGAAACAGATAGCCCGCATGCTGGTAACCGTCGCCGGGGGCCTCCATCCGCAAATCCACCACGATGAAATAGGGCACTGCCAGAGCCAGAAGAACCGGCAGAGCGATGCGGCAGGCCTCCCAGAACGGTGTATAGAAACTCCGGTGGTATTCCGGAAACAGCCAATAGGCGGCAGCGATCACGGCCAGCGTGCCGCAAAGCCCGGCCAGCTTCTGCAGGATCCGCGGCCAGTTGATCTGCTTCTGCCCAAGACGGCCAAGCCCGGTCGCCGGGTCTGAACATGTCCTTAGCCAAAGCAGCTCATGCCCCAGCATCGGCAATGCGGTTGCCAGCATTGCAATTATCCCCGCCTCAACCCTCGCGGTACCGCTGCCGTGCAGCAGGACCAAAGCAGAGACATAGCCCGCCAGCCCAAGCAGCATTGTAAACTGGCTGGTGGCCGAGGGCGGCGGTGCTGACGCGGGCCTGTCACTCATTCTGCTGAAACCGGTTCCTGGTATCACTGTCTCCTGACCCTAGCCCGTTCTGCGGCAGTTTCATCCCTCGCCGCCGCGAACGGCCAAAGCCTCTTCCCCGCTTGCCCTGCCAGTGTTATATCCTGCGCCGGGCTCACAGGCGATGGCGTCGCCGCAGGCAGATCGCTCTGGCCCAAAACCACGCTCCTGTACGCCGGGACTTTCAATCGGGAGATTGAAGGCCCCGCCTTTGCCTCCCAAGACAAGGGAGGCATTCATGGCCTGGTCGCCGGAGAAAACTGAAGTCAAAAGCTGGAATGAATGGGACACGCTGCGCCATGTGATTGTGGGCCGTGCCGATGATTGCCACATCCCGCCGGAAGAGCCCGCGCTGGATGCCAAGGTGCCGGAAGACAGCGACATGCGCGGCCAGTGGGGCCGCCGCCCGCAGGAGACCATAGACCGCGCCAACGAACTGCTGAACAACTTCGCCGATCAGCTGCGCGGCCGCGGCATCCGGGTGGACCGCCCGGTCTCCATCGACCATTCCCAGCCGGTGACCACCCCGGATTTCCACACCGACAGCCAGTTCGGCTGCATGCCGCCGCGCGACGTGCTGCTGACCGTCGGCCATGAGATGCTGGAAGCCACCATGTCCTACCGCTGCCGCTGGTTCGAATACCTGAACTACAGGCCGCTGCTGAAGCAGTACTGGGAGGACGATCCGAACTTCCGCCACGAGGCTGCACCCAAGCCGCGCCTCACGGACGCGGACTACCACCCGGATTACCTCAGCGACAAAATCGGGGTGGCCAAGCGGCTGGAATGGGCAGCGGAAAAGTTCTTTGTTACCACCGAAGAAGAACCGCTGTTCGACGCCGCCGACGTGCTGCGTTTCGGCAAGGATCTGGTGGTACAGCATGGCTTCACAACCAACCTCAAGGGCATTGAGTGGCTGCGCCGCCACTTCCCGGACCACCGGGTGCACACGGTGAATTTCCCGGGCGATCCGTACCCGATCCACATCGACGCCACCTTCACGCCGCTGCGCCCGGGTCTGATCCTGAACAACCCCCAGCGCCGCCTGCCGGAAGAACAGCGCGCGATGTTCAACAAGAACGGCTGGGACATCGTCGATGCGGCCCAGCCTGCCCACAACACCCCGCCGCCGCTGTGCTATTCCTCCACGTGGCTCAGCATGAACGTGCTGGTGCTGGACCCGAAAACGGTCTGCGTCGAGAAATCAGAGGTCTACCAGGCAGAGCAGATGGACAAGCTGGGCATGGAAGTGGTCGAGGTCGAGCTGCGCGACGCCTATGCCTTTGGCGGCGGTCTGCATTGCTGTACCGCGGATGTCTACCGCGATGGCGACTGCGAGGATTACTTCCCCAATCTGTAAGTTCTGAGTAGAAAAGATCAAGATGGGAGCACCGGGTCAGTTTGGACCGGTGCTCCCGTTTCAGCGGACGATGTCTATTCGTGCCAAACGCGGATAACGAGTTTGTCGGGACCGCTCGGGTATTGGGCAACTGCGCCTGCCCCGGCTGCATTTAGGACCTTGAGGCCAAAACCTAGTTCATCTTCCGCAGCCCATTCTTCGAACTCCCGGACATATTGAAACATGCGCTGAAAGTGGAAATTGTCCCCGATGTTTAGCCGTTTGGTTGCACCCATCTCTTGCGTTGCAGCGCTTGTGGCGCGTCTCAAGAAGTGCCTCAACTCATAGTCGCCATTCTTGTTGAACGGCTCACTTGTGATGGTTTCATACATGGCGTCAAAGAAAGTATTCGGCGGGATGTCGTCAATGTCGGCAATGGGCAGAGAATCATCGACCTGAAAGCTAGCCTTGTCGATTAGATTCAACGCCGCTTGGTATCGTTGCTTGGGCGGCCCTTGTAGCTTTGGCGCAGGCTCTCCCGTGTGCTTTTCATACAGCTTGAGCAATTTTTTGGTATTCATTGCGTAGGTCTTAACACTACCGAGAATGAAGTCGTCTCGCATGGTACTTTTTCCTGAAAATGCCGTGGGCGCGATTTTGATCAAGGATGGCGTGGAAATCCACGCCGTCCTCATCTTCTTCAAAAGCCTGGGCTACGGTGCCGGAAAAACGGATTTGATCCGGTTCAACCTCAATACGGCTTACCAGGTCAAACTCGCTGCGGGCCACCGGGCGCAGGGCTATTGGCATCAGTCTTCCATCGCTTCCAGCTCGTCAATGAAGCCGGAGATCATCGAAAGGCCCTTGTCCCAGAACTTGGGGTCGGTGGCGTCGAGGCCGAAGGGCGCCAGCAGTTCCTTGTGGTGCTTGGAACCGCCGGCCTTGAGCATCTCGAAATACTTGTCCTCAAACCCTTCGCCGCCCTCGGCATAGACCGAGTAGAGCGCGTTCACCAGACCATCGCCGAAGGCATAGGCGTAGACATAGAAGGGTGAATGCACGAAGTGCGGGATATAGGCCCAGAAGGTCTCGTAGCCTTCCATGTACTCAAAGGCTTCACCCAGGCTTTCCGCCTGCACCGACATCCAGATGGCGTTGATGTCATCCGGGGTCAGTTCGCCGCCGCGGCGGGCTTCGTGCAGCTTGCATTCAAAGTCATAGAAGGCGATCTGGCGCACCACCGTGTTGATCATGTCCTCGACCTTGCCCGCCAGCAGCACCTTGCGCTGCTCCTTGGTTTCGGCCTTGTCCAGCATCTTGCGGAAGGTCAGCATCTCGCCGAAGACAGACGCGGTTTCCGCCAGGGTCAGCGGGGTGGAGGAGAGCATTTCGCCCTGTTCCGCCGCCAGCACCTGATGCACGCCGTGGCCCAGCTCATGCGCCAGGGTCATCACGTCGCGCGGCTTGCCCAGGTAGTTCAGCATCACATAGGGGTGCACGTTGGTGACGGTGGGGTGGGCAAAGGCACCGGGCGCCTTGCCGGGCTTCACGCCCGCATCGATCCAGCCGTCCGAGAAGAACGGCGCGGCAATCTCACCCATGCGGGCATCAAAGGCGTTGTAGGCCTCCATCACCGTCTTTTCAGCCTCATCCCAGCCGATGGTGCGGGTATCCTCCAGCGGCAGCGGCGCGTTGCGGTCCCAGACCTGCATCACGTCCAGCCCCAGCCATTTGCGCTTCAGCTCATAATAGCGGTGGGAAAGCTTGGGGTAGGCGGCAACCACTGCCTCGCGCAGCGCCTCAACGACCTCGGGCTCCACGTCGTTGGAGAGGTGGCGGCCGGTCTGCGGGCTGGGCATGCCGCGCCAGCGGTCGATGATCTCTTTCTCCTTGGCCTGGGTGTTGTGGACACGGGCGAAGGTCTTGATGTTCTCGCCAAAGACGCGCGCCAGTTCGCGGGCCGCGGCCTCGCGCTTGCTGCGGTCCTGCTCAGTCAGCAGGTTCAGGGTGCCTTCGATGTTCAGCTCTTCGCCGTTCACGGTGAAGGTGAGGCCCGCGATGGTCTCGTCAAACAGCTTTTCCCAGGCGTCGCCGACAATGCCGAGATCATGCATGAATTTCTCCAGCTCATCCGACAGCTGGTAGGGCTTCATCGAGCGGATGCGGCGGAAAACGCTGTCATAGCGCGCCAGTTCCGCATTGGCGGCCAGATGCGCGTTCATCACGCTGTCTTCGATCCGGTTCAGTTCCAGCGTGAAGAACACCAGCGGGGTGGTGGCGATGGTGACCTTTTCCTGGCAATCGGACAGAAAGGCCGCGCGGGCGGCGTCGGTGGTCAGCTGGTAATAGCGCAGCCCCGCAAAGGACATGATGCGGCCGGCGATGTTGTTGATCTTCTCATTGCGCTGCACGCATTCCAGCAGCCCGTCTGCATCCAGATCAGCGAGCTTGCCCTCGTAATCGGCGGCAAATGCGGCGCATTCCTTCTCCAGCCACTCCAGGTCGCGGGCCAGTTCGGGGGCGTCCTCAGACGCGTAAAGATCGCTGAGGTCCCATTCCGGCAGATCGCCGAGGCCGCCGGAACCGGCAGTGGCGTTTGCGTCGCGGACGGGGAAGGGAAGCTGGAACATGGGGGCTCCTGTCATGAGAAATGCATTGACCCAACATCTAAGGGCGGGCTTGCGGGATCACAAGCAGGCGGATGCCGGGCTGCAAGAGAATGGCATTTTCGGGTAAGAGCCGGGTAAACGGGGCGTACGCAGCCCAGGCAACGGGGGTCAGCGGCTGTACTGATCAAACAAGCGGCACATGCGGGAAAACACATGGGCGCGGATTTCCGGGGTTTCCATCATCACCTCGTGCTGGGCCCCCTTGATCAGGTCCAGCTCGCCGCCCGGCCAGCGGTTCATGCGGTCGTGAATGGCGCCGGGATTGACGATCTGCTCGTCAGTGCCGAGGAAGGTGATGCAGGGCAGGGCGGGGGAGGGCATCGCTGCCAGTTCCGCGCATTCCTGCAGGCTGACCCGCAGCCATTGGATGGTGGGACCGCCAAGCGCCAGATCCGGCTGTGCCGCCAGTTGGGCGTGCATCAGCTTGTACATTTCCGGATCGGTGGTCAGCGTGTTGCCCTCGAACGGGGTGATCTGCACGTATTGCTCCAGCGCAGTGGTCGGCAGCAGCCGTTCGTCCAGGCGCAGCAGCGGCGCGATGCCGCCAAGGGCGTGGACGAGCGGGCGCAGCAGCGGCGGGATCTGGATGCCCCACATCGGGCCGGTGAAGCAGCAGGAGTTGACGTCCAGCCCCTCGATCAGGGCGCGCAGGCCGATGGCGCCACCCATCGAATGGCCGACCAGATGCCAGGGCCGGGGCAGGTCCAGCTGCGCGGCCAGCGCGGCCAGCGCCTGCACATCTTTCTGAAAATCAGTGAAATGGCCGACATGGCCTAGCCGCCGTTCTGCCAGCATCCGCCCGGCCAGCCCCTGGCCACGCCAGTCCACGGTCAGGGTGGCATACCCGCGGGCGGCAAACTCGGCCGCGGCGGGCCCGTATTTCTCGATATATTCCGTGCGTCCGGGGAACAGCAGGACCGTGCCCTTTGCCTCCCCTTCAGGACGCCAGTGGCCCGCACGGATGCGCAGGCCATCTGAGGTGTGCACCCAGTGGGCTTCCCCGCCTGCCGGTCCCTGCGCGATTTCCGCAAACAAGGGGGCGGGCTGGAGGTCCACCGGGGTTCCGTCCATCAGGCCAGCGCCGAGGCGAGCTGCATCGCCGTGCCCATGTCGCCGTCAATGGTCAGCTTGCCGGACATGAAAGCGGCGGTCGGGTTCAGGTCGCCCTCAAGGATCGACTGAAACGTGTCGGCGTCGGCGGACATGGTCACGTCGGCCTCTTCATCGGCGACGCGGGCGCCGGAGCTGTCCAGCATGATGGCACCCAGGCCTTCGATCTGGAATTTGGCGGAGGCGGTGAATTCGCCTGCATCCAGTTTGCCGTTCAGGGCCTCAGCTGCCTGTTCAAGGGTAACGCTCATCTTGATCCTCAATCTGTTTTGCGCGCCTTATAGCACAAACCTGTGAAGCCATAGCAGCTATTACTGGTAAATGCAGCGCGCGGGATTACACTGGGGGCATCATGGTGGCAAATTTCCCAAAGCTCAAAGCTATCGTGGCGGCAACGGCTGCCATGGCCGCGCTTTCCCTGCCTGGCAGTGGTGCCGCGCAGGCGCTGTCTGCCGAGGTGCTGCTGCAGGATCTGGCGCAGTCCGAAGCATCGGAGGCCGCGGCGATTGACCGCGAGCTGCAGGCGCTGTGGGCCAGGAGCGGTTCTCCTTCAATGGACCTGCTGCTGCGGCGGGG